>NZ_SJPP01000001.1:628750-1257500 GCF_007860075.1 Symmachiella macrocystis | reverse complement strand
GGGGCTTTCCATCCATTGCCGCGCCCGAATGATGTCGTCGGGCGTCAATCCGCGGGCTGTCCACAGTAACGGCAGGTGTTTGTAGTAAAATGTGTCGGGATCGCTTTCGACGATCGTCAAAAACTTGTCCCCTGCCGCACCGTAATGGCCCAGTTGGGTCAAGCATTGGACTTCAAGGGCTAGGATTTCGCGGCGGACCCAACGCCGCAATTCTTGGTCGAGTGCGAGGTCCAGCCAGCGCAGTGCTTCGTCCCAACGCTTGGCCTGTAGCGCTTCCAGCCCGGCCTCGTGATTTGGAGAGCGGGTGTATTCGACTTTGGTGATTTTGCCTACATCGAAGGAGCGTTGTTTGCCGCTGGTGGCCAATTCGATTTCAATCGTTTGCCCGTTGTAATCGACAATGCGGCCTGAAATTCCGATGGAGGCTCCATTGGGTTGGCGGAATACGACGCGATCTTTGTCTTCACCCCGCGCAGCTGCAGAAAACAGCATAATAATGGCGATCGTCATGCCGACTTGTCGGAGTGGGCGGGACGCGTATGCGGTTTGACTGTGGATGTGGAAGCAGGGGGTCAATGGATCACCGTTGGGACAATTTTTTGACATCGAGATACCGATACGAGCCGCCATTATTGCGAGCCAAATCGGCCAGGAAACTGGCTTCCCGTTCCGCATCCAACTGGGGCCCCACGCCGAATTCTATACAGTGAATCCGTGTGCGGCCGTTGTTGAATTTGTTGATGCGGGCCATATCGCGATTGCTGATGCGGTCGCTTTGGTCGGCGTCGGTGAGGAAATAGATGACTTCGGGAGTCAGTCGGAGGGCCATCATCAATGCCGGAACATGGTCCGTGCCGCCGGTCGGCCCGCGTTCGTCGACGAAGTTATAGGCCAGACGTTTATTGGTGTCATTGGCCCAATAGATATCGTCACTCCGCCCGCGACGATGCCAGGGGTAGACCTCTTGGTTGTAATAAATAATTTGGAATTGCTGCGTCGGCTCAAGCAGCGAAATGCTGTTTTTGAGTTCTGCCTTGGCGTAATGGATTGCATTGTGGCTTTGCATGCTGCCAGAGCAATCGATCACAAAGGCAAAGCGGGTCCCTTTGTCTTTAGTGCCGAAAAACTGCGTTTCGCCGCGACCCGGGGGAAGGCCACCCGCCGGGGGAGCGGGCCGCGCCGGGCGGATCGGTTCCGCGAGCGGTAGCTCCACATCGGCAATCGCCGGTCCCGGAGCGAACACGTTATCCAAAGGGAGTGGCGTATCGAGCAAATTATCGACGAGTTCTTCCGGCGGAACTTCGTCGACCTGTTCATCAGTGAGCGGATCTTCGGCCGTGGATTGTTCGGTATTGGCCGATTCCTGCGGCTGTTCTTCAGGGTTGGCCGCCTCTTTGACAAAAATATCGACCACGCGCCCGGAATCGTCCAGGCCCTCGGTGACGCCGGTATTTTGAAAAATCAGGGCGACGCCCACAAAGACAATCATGTGAAAACCGAGCGACATCAGCCAACTGGGCAGAAAAAACGCCGGGAGTAGCCACTCAGGCCACCGCGAGCGAAATTGATTGTTGGGGCTTTTTTGGGACATATGAGGCTCACAGACTCGGGCGGCGCGGAGGGGGGCTATCTTAAAATACGGCCGCGTAAGAAGAGAGGAGGCGAAAAAATTCGCCTGTCTGTAAGTTTAGGCAAGGGGCTGGAATGGGTCAATATGTTCCTGCGCAGTGCTGGAATTGCTGGTTTAGCGGTTAATTGGGTGAAATCGGTCTCGATTCGCGGAACGTTGCGACGCATTTTGGCGTCGAAGCGCACATAGATTGTGTAGGACTGGATGGGCGGTTGTTTGTTTTGGCAAATGAGTCGCCCTTCCTGCCCGGCGATTCGGTGGCGAGGTGCCGATGGGCGACTTTCAGGGGCAATTGATATGCGACGCGTTTTTTTAAAGGGTGGAACTGCGGCGACGCTGGTTTTGTGCATTCACTCCCTCGCATTCGCGATGGGGGGCGACTATCCGGAGGGTCCGCTTGCCGAGCAGCACACGGATTGGCCGGCGGGGTTGTTCGAGTTGGCGAAATCCGAGGGGCGGGTTAGCGGCCATTGGGTCAATTCAAATGATTTTTTCTTCTATCGCGGGGGCGCGGAGTCTTTGCAGAAATTTTTAGCGGTCTACGGCAAAGTGCGGGATACCCCGCTGAAAGTTGTCCTCCATGCGGGGGCAGTGCCGCTCACTGGTCCGCTGGGCAAACCAAAAACAATTCCCTTCGATTGGCAATTGAACGTGGTCCGCCGCGGCTGGGGTGTTCCGTTAGATCCCCGTCGCCCCAAAGAGGACCCGGGCTATGTGGCAACGATTCATATTTGGCTGAGTGACAAACTTCCGCTCGATCGACTGAAGATTCCCAAACACATTGACGTATCGTCGGCGGGCGACATTGAAGAATTCATTGAGCGCCACAAATCCCGGAAGTAGTGTGAGCGGGATGTCGTTGTGGGCTGATCGGAACGAAAGATTTTACGGGAGACGGTTTCCCATGCACTTTCCGTCGCGACCGGATCGACATGATTTATGAATGAGCAGCAGGAATGGGCGATTGCTCAAGGATTGCGTGCCGGTGACCCGGAGGCCTGGCGGTCGTTTTACGATACGTTCTGCGAGCGGGTCTGGCGGACAGCTGCGCGGCGGGTTGGGGCGAACTCGGCCGATGTTGCGGATGTCGTGCAGGAAACTTTTCTGGCGGCGGCGCGTTCCGCAGGGCAATTTGATCCCGAGCGGGGCCCGCTCTGGGCTTGGCTGACTGGGATTTTGCGGAATCAAGTGGCGCTGCAATTTCGCAAAAAACAGCGACACGAACGGATTCGCGAATTGGGCGTTCCGTCCGGTCAGGATCGACACGAACGACAACGTGCCGAATTAGCGGCGCTGGTGCGTGAGGCATTGACCGAACTGAACGATGATTACGGTTCATTATTGACGGCAAAGTATCTCGACGAGGAAACCGTCGAGGAGATTGCTGCCTCTGAGCAGACGACCACGACGGCTGTCCGATCAAAACTGGCACGTGCTCGCCGAGCGTTTCGAGACGCTTATGATCAATTGACAACCGATTCTCCTGTGACGAACACGGGGCAAAACCATGACAAATGAATCCTTTTCTGACCAACCGGATCATGATGAAGAACGCATGATGGAGATGTTCCGCTCACTCGACAGCAGTGCGCTGCCGCCGAATCGAGTTTTTCTTGAGGAATTGCGACAGCGGTCGACTGAGGAATTCGTGCGAAATGATGCGCGGAGTTCCGCAGTTGCGCCGGTTGCAAATCCGCCTTCGACTGCGCCCGTGGTGTGGAATGGACGGTGGGTTGTCGTTGCAGTCGCGGCCTTAGTGGTTTGTGTGGGGTTCTTTTTCTCGCCGCTGTCGCAGGAACAACCAGCGTTGGCGTTTGGTGAGGTATTGGCCAAAGTTGCCGCAGCGGACACGTTACATCTGCAATTGACCCGCAATGGAAAAACGGACGAAGTCTGGATTCGGCAGCCGGGGCAAATGCGGTGGCAGGAGGATCCGGCGCGGTATCGCATCGTGCAGGGTTCGCGTTTGTGGCGGATTGATGAAGAGGAAAACGTGGTGGCGGATGAAGATTCGCCTTATTTCGACGGCGTGGATTCGCACTTTGACATTTTGCAATTGCTGCAGGTGGATCAGACGGACGCCATAGCTGCAAAGTTTCAGCGGCGGCCCAGCGGGCAGACTCGGCGGGATGGCAAGGATTGTTACGTCTATCAATTGCAGTTCGCCGGGGAGGACGGTGTTACTAATGAAGATATCAGTATTGAAGCATTGGTCGAAATGAAAACCAATGAACTGCGTTGGCTGGAAACCAAAGTCCGCCGCGACGGCCGTTTTGTGCCGGCCGGAGAGATTCGTGTGTTGGCGCTGAATCGTCCGATTGATGATGAGAAATTTGTTGTTGGAGCGCAGCTCACCGAGGATGGGCGGATTGGCAAGGTTTCCGACGTGCAGGGACTAGTCACGATCAAACCGGTCATGAATCGGCGTTGGACACCGGTCGGCGGACCAATGTTGATCAAGCCGGGGGACTGGCTGCGGACCGACATCCGCGGGCCGAATGCGGCGGAGGTGAAATTGGAAGGGGGCGGCACGATCACGCTCGGTCCGGGATCGCTGATCGAATTGATCAAACCGGGCGACGTCCGTCTGCTGCAAGGGGAGGCGCAGATCGCCGCTGCGGAAAAACCAGTGACCCTCCGCGGTCCGGGCGAACAGGTGATTCCAGTTGCCGAGACACAGTTTTTCCGCATCGATGATGAAAAACTTGCGATGGTCGCAGATAAGCCGCTGTGGCTCACGGGATTTGAAGGGACGACGACCAACGAGGTTATGGGGTCGCTGATTGCCAACGTCGACGATCGAAACGTTTCGCTGACGATCGGTGCGCACCATGTCAAAGTCGAAATCCGCGATCAAATTGCCCGCACGACGATTGAAGAATCGTTCGTCAATCATACCGGCTCGCGGTTGGAAGGGGTGTTCCACTTTCCGCTGCCGGCGAACGCGTCGATCTCTGGATTCGGCATGTGGATTGGCGATGAGCTTGTCGAAGCGGACATTGTTGAGAAACAACGGGCGCGGGAAATCTACGAAACGATCCTCCGCGAGAAGCGGGATCCGGGACTGTTGGAATGGACCGGCGGGAACATTTTTAAGGCCCGTGTGTTTCCGATTTTGCCGTACTCAGAAAAGCGAATCAAAATTACCTACACGCAGGTGTTGCCGTTGCGGGGGCATCAGTACCGATACAGTTATGGCCTGCAGAGTGAGATGCTCAAGCAGACGCCGCTTCGCGAATTGTCGATCGACTTGAAAGTGCATTCGGCCATGCCATTGGCCCAGGTGACTTGCCCGACGCATCCGACGCGGATCGAGGTGGCTGGGAATTCTGGGCATGTGGAATTCACCGCACAGGATTATCGACCGACGCGCGACTTTGAAGCGGTGATCGAAGTCGCCGACCACCAAGCTGACGTGGTGATGATTCCGCACCGGCGAGGTGAGGATGGGTATTTTCTGATGCAATTGATGCCGCCCGCCGGAGAAGGCCGTTGGCAGCGCGATGTGTTGCCTAACGGCGACCCGTTGGATCTGTTACTGATCACAGATACGTCCGGTTCGATGAATCGTTCCCAACGCGCGAAACAAACAGAGTTCGTCGCTACGCTGTTAGCGTCGCTGTCGCCGCAAGACCGATTCAATCTGATTTGCAGCGACGTGCAATCGCACGCGGTCTTTAAGGAACCGGTTGCGGCGACGGAGGACAACGTCGCCGTGGTTCTGCAGTTTCTGGATGGTCGCGTTTCGTTGGGATGGACGGATTTGGATGCGGCGTTTTCCCAAGCGATGCCGCGCGTCCAATCGCAGACACACGTCGTTTATGTCGGCGACGGGATCGTGAATACGACGGATGCCGATCCAATCGCGTTTGCCAATCGTTTAAAGCGGATGTATGCCGATCAGGGGACATTCCATGCGGTTGCGACTGGGAACAGTTATGAATCCTCGGTATTGCAAGCAATCGCCTCATTGGGCGGCGGGTCATGGCGGGCGGTCAGTGGCGAGAAGGGGCCGCGGGTGATTGCGACAGAATTGCTGCAGGAAATTTCACAACCGGCGCTGCGCGACATACAGGTTGAGTTTCAAGGTCTACAGGTCGCCGCCGTTTATCCCGAGCAATTGCCGAATGTCCCGGCGGGGCGGCAACAAGTGATTCTTGGTCGGTATCTGCCCGAAGGGCGCGATCAGGTGGGGGATGTGATCGTGACCGGCAAGCTCAATGGCGAGACAGTTCGCTATCGCAGTCGCGTGACGTTAGCCGATGCGGAGTCGGGCAATTCGTTCATCCCGCGATTGTGGGCACGAAGCCATTTGGATCATCTGTTGGCGCAAGGAACGTCGCAGTCGATTCAAGACGAGATCATTGCCCTGTCCGAAGAGTTCCACATCATGACGCCGTATACGTCGTTATTGGTGCTGGAAAGCGATGCGGACCGCGAACGATTCAAGGTCGAGCGGCGTTTTCAAATGCGCGACGGCGAGCGGTTTTTTGCCAAAGGGCTGGAAGACGCGAACTATGAACTCAAGCAAAAACAAATGCTGGCCGCCAAGGAGTGGCAAACGCAAATGCGGGCAGCTGTGCTGCAGGAACTCTCGGCGATGGGGCGGACGATTCCGGTGACGAGTCAAAGCGCAGCGGTGTCGACTCCGCGCTCGGGGGGAATGGCAGGCGTCGGGGGGAGTCTGAGGGGTAATGGAAAATATGATTCGTACTTTGGCCGTGGTAAAGACAGTCCCGACTTTGGCATAGTCGGCAAAAAGAATTGGAACTTAGGATTCTCCGATGGCAACGGTATTTTTACCGACCGTCTCTCTGTCTTAGGTGATTTGCCGCAGCAGGGCGAGACTTGGGACTACAAAGAACGAGACTCCTCAACATTTTCTTATGAGTACGCCGACGGGGATTTCTCGTCGTCATTCGACGGTGGGTTGGGGTTACCGAGCGCCAGTTGGACTAATCCTCGTATGTTGGATCTGGAAGTAGGGTTGGATGCCATTGATGAGGTTGAGCAGTTCTATTTGTGGGACGGCCCGGCGCTGGGAGAAAAAATTGGGCGACGGTCCCGCCGGTCTTCCAGAATGGAAGAATCAAATTCGCCGTTTTTCGGTGGAACGCGATTGTCGTATCAGTTTGAGTCAAAGTTTGCTTCCGGGCCGTCTCTCAGTAATCGCGCTTACGCCGGTGTCGAGTTGGTCTCGTCGTCCGGAACGCATGTTCTTCGCCCCGTTGTACCACAGGTACCGGGAGTGCCGCAGCCGCGCAAGCCACAACCACCGCCCGAAAATTGGCCGGCCGCTGCAGTGGAGTTGGCGGACAGTCTGCTTCGCACGGAACAATTGGCCGGGCTGAAATCCGGGTTGGAAATCACGCGGACGAGCGAATATTTCGAGCCGCGTTGGAAGACGACTACGACGCGGTCGGAGCGGTTGGAATTGGTTTCGCCAACGGCGTGGTTGATGCGCAATGAACAGATTGGCAGCCAGACGTTCATTCATTGGTGCGATGAAAAACAGCGGGGGATTCTTTCCGAAGCATTTTTGCTGGGACAGGTCCGCGACTCCGAACCGGAAGATCTCAAACAACCGCCGCTGGATTTTTCAGACTATTCAGTGCATTCGATTGCCGGTCGGTATTCGTCCTACACAGCGACTATGTTGCCAGCGGGTGAGAACCGCGCCACGCTCGTGCTGCAGTATCCTGATGACGACGACCGCACGGTCACGTTTTTGATTGATACGATGCGACACGTGTTGTTGAAAGTCATCAACGCGAACGATGGTGAATCCAGCGAAACGACCTACAGTGATTTTGTCGAAGTCGGCGGCCGTTGGTGGGTGCAGCAGATCGAGTACACCAATACTGCTGGCGAACGGACGCGATTGATTCGCCAAACCGTCACGGCTTTGGAACCGGAAGCATTTGATAAGCGAAAGCAGTCGGCGCTCGCGCTGCGGGAGCAAGCGCTCCTGTTCCCGCAGCCGCTGCCGACCGTGCACGCAGCACGCCGAGCGATCGCCAGTGGCGATGCTCAATTCGAGCATTATGTAACTATGCTGTTGTATCACGCGGTCACGCAGCAATGGGACCGCGTTTGGGAGGTAATGCCCAGCTTGGAGCAGGCAGCGGCGGGGAAACCGGGCATACGGTGGGTGCGCGATCAAGTGTTCCGCATCAGCCGTCGAAATCACGAGTTACAGCGCCGCTTACTTGAGGAAGCGGCAGCGATTGCCAAGCAACCGGTAGCCGATGATTTGTTCCTCGCGGAATTTCTGGCGGGACAGACGTCCGGCATTTTGCAGGCGAACGAACAGATGGAATTGCACGATTCGCTCAAACCGGTGTTCGACCGCCAGGTGGACTCTGTGCAGGGGCCGAAACGTTGGTTACAGCGTCGCGCGAACTTGCTGAATAGCAGCGGCCGGGCCCGCGCTGCCTTGGAGGTATATCAACTCTTGGCAACGACGTATCCGCACGACATGCACCTGCAAACACAATATGCCCATATGTTGGCGAATCGGAATCAATATACGGCTGCATATGAATGGCTCGACAACGTACTCCAGTCGCAGCCGCTGTGGAATGATCAGGAACGATCCTCGTTGCGAGAGACCTACGCCGGTTTACTTCGCGTGCAGTCGCGGTATCCGGATCTGGTCGCCTATCTGGCGCAATGGACCGCCGAGAATCCGACCCACCACAACGTGTATGGTCAATATCTCAACGCACTGATTTGGAACGGTCAATTGGAACAGGCGGAACAGTTGATGACCGATGGGTTTGCGCTTGTGAAACAGGCGGAGCCGCTTAGCGATGCACAGATGGCACAATTGACCGCCGCCGTGCGATTGGCGATTGGTCGTGGCTATCGATTACGGACGGATCGGCTCTTGGACAAATGGGAACAGCCGCTCGCCGACGTGGTACGGCAAAGTTTCCAGATCGCACAACTGCGGACCCTGGCCAATGAAATCATGGGAAGTTCGGTCTTCAGTCGCAGCGAAGCCAGTCGGGAGATTCGTACGGAATTGGCTGAACAAATTCTCGGTATGTTGGAATCATTCAAACCCCGTCAAATCCACATCTATACCGAATGGCTATCGGCAAACAATCCAGAAATCAAACAGGCAACGTGGAACAGCATTGCCGAAACATTACAGAAGCGTTGGGACGCGGTCGATCACGAGAATTTGCGACGCCCATTGGGAGACGTTTTGCAGTGGATTTATTCGCAGCATTTCGATGTGCGGACGCAACTAGAGTTTTTACGTGCTCGATTGGCGCGGTCCAGTGACCGTCATCACGATCAGCAGGTGTCCGCCCTGTTTAATTTGCTGTTGGGGCAGCCATGGTCGCCCGAGTTTGAAGACGAATTGTGGTCGCTTGTTCCCAATACGGCTGAACATTGGGGCGCGCCGCAACGGTTGTCGCTTCAAGTCGACCGGTTACGACAACTCATAGATCGCTTGACGGGATCACGATTCGATGCCGAGTGGCAAAAGGTCGAACATCCCGAGAAATTGAAACGTGATGAATATCGTGACAAACGCAAACAGGCGATGCGGCAGGCCCGCACGGCTGTCGCGGATCGCTTGGCGGTCGAAATGGACAAGCAACAGTCGCCGCTGCGGGATTGGTACCAAGCGGAATTGGTGTATGCCAACATCGAGCTTGATCGCGATCTGGAACAAGCCGTCACGCAGTGCTGGAAGCTGCTCGGCGAAACGCCTCCCGTGGAAACCGCAGAGACGCGATTGGCCGGAACGGCGACGCTGCGGGAACGGGCGTTGGTGACGTTGATGAATCTTGCTGCCCGCAAAACCGCAACAGCAGCGGAAATTGCGCGGTTGCTGGCCTATATAGATGCCGGCATTGCCGCCGGGGGAGAGTCTGTAGAAAGATGGCGGCACCAAAAATATCTGATGTTAGTCGCCTTGGACCGTGCCGACGATCTTTCAGCCGCATTAAGACTCTGGATTTCACAAAGTGAATTTACCAACCAGTGGCGAGTTGTCCTGGCCCGCTTGCTGGCCGAACGAGGTGAGCTTGAAGCAGCGGTGAAGTTATTCGAAACGGTCGAGCACGACAAAGAACTCTCGCCGGCCGATTATCGGGTGCTGGCAGAGTGGTATATGGCGCTCGATCGCCGGGACGATTACGAAGGGGCGCTGTTGCAAGTTTATGCCGCGAGCGGAGAACACGAACTGCAAAATTGGTTGTGGAATCAACGCCGACAGCAAAACAATAATCAACTGACCACGGAACTGGATCCGCAAGTTCTCTACGCTTTGCGGTCCTTGCTCGCCCGAGCGACACATCCGCAGAACCATCTCTCGCTGGTGCGGGAATTCTATCAACTCAACCATGACTTTCGTTTGTTGGAAAGCCTGGCGGGTGCGGTTGTGGGGCAGACGCCGGAGCGGGTGTATCCGTTCTTGCAAGGCATGTCGTCGGTGTTGGCGGAAATTCGCGACGAAGCGACTGCGGATGAGTTGTTGGCCAACATCGTGGCGGTTCGCAAACAGGCAAAATCGGCAACCGATCGGCGGGCGTTGGATCTGCTTGAAGTGCTCGTCGAACGGCGGGCGGCGGAATTGCAAAACCAACCCGGTCCTCACGCTGCTGCTGCAATCGCGGCGCTGAAACGAGCCTTCAATCGTCCTTGGGAAACGGGAGAGCAGCGGCTGATGGCGGAGTTCTTAAATTCGCTCGGCAAGATTTCGCAAACCGATTTAGCGCAGGAGCAAGTGCGCGAACTGCATGAACTTTTTGAACTAGCAACGCCCGGCACCGAAGCGCGGTTGTACATCGGCCACCGCTTGGCGATATCCTCGGCACGGTACGGCAAACTTGATACGGCGGTTCGCTGGTTGCAGGTCGTGCTGAATGAATACGAACTGGGAAACAAGGGCTTCGTGTTGCAGGATATTCAAGGGCCGATTTATTCATGTTTGGAGTATCTCGAAAGGCAACAGCACTTCGCCGCTGCGGAGGAACTTGTTGTCCATTGGAATAAACTATTGGGCGACCAGGCGCTCCAAGTCCGGCTGAACGCTGTGTATTTGAGTGCGTTGCAACAAGGCGGAAACGTGTCGTTGGGGAGCGGCGCGGAGTTGTATCGCAATTTGCAGCAACGGTTGAAACAGCAATTGTCCGTTGCGGCTGACGCGCGGCGCTATGAATTGGTCTCGCTGTTATGTGGCGTTTATCGAGCGGCCCACGATCAGCAGATTGCTGCGAGCCAGGAAGATCTCCAAGGCTTTGCGGCGGGTGTAATTCCTAATCTGCTCAAGCATCAGCAGTCGCAGTACGAAGGGATCATTCGCCGCGTGAATGAAACGTTGGATGCCGTTGTCGGTCCGGCGAAGGCGCTTGAGTTTCTGGTGAGCAGCATGGAAGCAGAACCGGCTCGCTATCGTTATAGCCGCAACGACAGTTGGAACCACTTTGCGGGCCGCATCAATGATTTGCGCAAGCGTATCGCAAACCTCGGCGCGCTCAAGCTCCCGTTGTTGAGTCTTGTCACGCGCGAATTGCGTCGCGATCTGCTGTCGCAGCAACCGCGCAACCAAGCGATCTATCACAGCGGTTATTCGGAGTTTTGGCAGCAACAAACGGCTGCGTTTGCGGCGGTGGCCGAAGAGGTTCTCGCTGCCCATCGCGATTCGCCGGCCGTGATTACGTATGTGGCGAACTATCTCTATAACGGTTTGCAGCAATTCGACCGCGCAATTCAG
This sequence comes from Symmachiella macrocystis, assembly GCF_007860075.1. Lineage (NCBI taxonomy): Bacteria > Pseudomonadati > Planctomycetota > Planctomycetia > Planctomycetales > Planctomycetaceae > Symmachiella > Symmachiella macrocystis. The sequence goes on along the minus strand of NZ_SJPP01000001.1, from coordinate 1,246,134 downwards.
ATTTATTTCCAAGCGAACGATCGTGGTTTGTTGGATGAGGGAGGCAAGTACGCACTCGTGATCGCGCTGCAAGGTCGGCAGCGTTATGGCGAATCGATCCCCGTATTGCGCGACCTCGTCGAGCGCGCTGCGGGCAATCTTGAATATCGAGCGCGGTTGATGGAAGCGTACCACTACGCCCAGCGGCCTGAGGATCTTGTTGCCTTTATCGATGAAACCGACGAGTATTTCCACGCTGACGACCGTTGGAATGAAGCCGCTATAGCGACACTCGCGCGGGGTTGTTTGGTGGGGGATTTGAATGAACGGGCGATCGGTTATTTCAACGAAGCCATTGCGCTGCATCAACGGACGCGCCCCAATCGGGGAGTCGGCGACGGGGTTCTTTCGGATTACTATCAGGAAGTCTCCACGGCGCATGTCGAACTCGGGCAAACAGACAAAGCGGTCGAGGCGGCTTGCGGCGCGATTGTTAGTTGGGGGCGACGACAGAACCAACGGCAGCAGGCCATCGACTCGTTGGTCGACGTCCTCAGGGGCATTCCGGACCGGGACGCCTATGTCGCGCGGCTCGATGCCGAAACGGAAAAGACCGGCCAAGACAGGCCGATGGTTCGCCGCGCATTGGGGCAGGCTTATCTGCAACTCGGTCAGCCGCAGGCAGCAGCGACGCAATTGGAATTGGCAATCGAATTGCAACCGGCCGATATGCAGGCTCAAAAGCTACTGCTGGAGTGTTATGAAAAACTGAAGGAACAGCCGAAGATCATCGCTCAACTACTGCGGATGACCGAATTGCAACCGCGCGAGATCGACCTCTATCGCCGACTCGGCGCACAGCTCAGCGACGATGCCGCTCAGCAGGAACGGGCCTATACGTCGATCGTCGAAGCGACACCGAATGAAAGCGAAGGGCACGTGATGTTGGCGGAGATTCGCCAATCGCAGAACAACTGGGAGGCGGCCAGCAAACATTGGGAAGCGGTCGCCGAGATCCGCAAATTGGAGCCGACCGGCCTGTTGGGCTTGGCCAAAGCACAGATCCATCAACGACAATGGCCTGCGGCGGAGAAGACGTTGGACAAACTTCGCAATACGAAATGGCCCAAGCGATTTGACAAGATGAATGCCCAGACACGAGAATTACAGCGGCAAGTGGATCAACACATCGAATAGCCAATAGACGAGGATAGATGATGATTGACTTACGCGGACGTGCACAAATGAGCTGTTGGTGTTTGGCGGCGGTCGTTGGATTCCTAATACCCACTACATGTTATGCACTGGCTGGGTCACGGCAAGTCGCCAAACCCGGCAAGCCCGTGCGAGCGCAGCCTCACTGGCCCGATGGTGTGGAGAAGTTTCTCAACGATCCGGCGCGGACCGATGGGTGGAGCGACTTTTTCAGCGATTGGCCAAGCGATGTTTGCAACTATGTGTTTCAAGTAAAAGATGCCGACGAACTCAACAAGTTACTGATCAAATTTGGAAAGATCAAATCATTTGATCTGGAAGTCAAACTGGCACCAGCTAAGGAACCAGGGAGCTTAGGCTGGGTGACGAAGCTTCCTCCAGGCAACGGATCCGCTGCTCTATTTTCGATAGGTAACCAAAAACAGGTTGCGCAATGGTACGATCGACTCGAAACTGATATTCGTCCCGGGGAGAGCGAGTTAAAGTTTGATAAGCGATCAGGCAAGATCCGTTTCTTAGCCATGCCTGAAGCCGTTCCCCCCACATTAACGATCTACGTCGACAACCCTGTGGTCGATTTGAAAAATCTGCGGATCCCCAAACGTATCACGGTCAGCGCAGGCCATGCGGTCCCGCCGTTGTTCAAGTCCTGGAACCGTGTCGAGAAACCCGACACACGTCGGCCGGTCAAGAATCCCGACGTCGCTCCTACGTTGAAGGCAATTGCGGAATTCATTGCCCGTCGCGATGAGGCAGTCAAGCAGGACTCATCACGACCCGACCCGCAATCAACTGATTGAAGATGCCGGCGCGCATGATTGTTTCAGCAGCGCCTCTGCCTCGCGCGGTCGGCGGATTTCGATGCGTTGCAAATGGGCGTACCGGTCGTCGCTAAACAGCTTTCGATATTCACGACGTCGGCGACGATAATTCTTGGTCATCCACCACAGAATCGAATCGCGGGAACTAATTGCCATGCGGGCGGTTTCGAAGTTGTTTCCCCACAGTGTTTCGCGGCGAGAGATGCGGCGGAACGTGCGTTTCAACAAGCGGCCGAAGGTCACGGGATACGAGTAGTTCAACCAGACGACGGTTGTGGCGCGCGCCAGATAGATATCCCGCAGGCGACCTTGGCTGTAGTTGCCGTCAATGACCCATGCCTCGTCGGCGACAGCGGCGGTTACCCAATTACGGAATTCTTCGATGGGCTTGGGTTGCCAGTTGGGTAGCCAAAATTGTGCGTCCATCTCGATGTGCCGCACACCCAGCTGCGCCGCCAATTTTCGCGCAAATGTGGTTTTCCCGGAACCGCAAGAGCCGATGATTGAGATTCGCTGCACGGAGAAACCTCGGGGCGCAATGCGGTTTCAAGAAGAATCAATTCCAGCGTGTCACTTCCTGTCGTGCGACAGCAAGTTGTGCGGTCAGATGTTCGGCTTCTTCAGGCGGGCAACTCTTCAAGCAACATTGCAGCACGTCGATCGCTTGGCCGGGGCGGTTCGCGCGGAGGGCGATCAGTCCTAGGTCGCGGCGCTGGTCGTACGATCCAGGTTGTAACAAAACGAGCCGATGTTGCACCATCCACGCGGCGGGCCAATTTCCCGTTTGCGAATGAATCGCCTTGAGGTTGTTGAGCATGCGAACCACGGTTTTTCGCGCGGAGGCCGGTTCTAACAAGACTTCACATTGTTCCGGGGGCAGTCCGGATGCTTGGCTGGCGCGGTGCAATGTTTCATCGAATGACAACACACAGCCGCCGCAAAAGGCATCGACAAATACCGGTCCATCCACCGCTTCATACCGCGTGAGAAAATGCGCGGGAGTGGAGACCCCGTGCAATGTCAAACCGGCGCGACGGGCGACCGCCATATACAGCAAGGACAAACTGATCGGAATGCCTCGCTGCCGTTGGATCACTCGGTGCAGGTAGCTGTTGTCGGGATCGCTGTAGGTTTCCGTATCGCCGGAAATTGCGTGCTGAACGGAAATGCAATCCGCGATAATTTGCAAAGCCTCCCGTTCGGACTTCGCAGCTGCGACTTTTCCTGAAATCTGCTTACCCGTCGCGTCGATCCAATTGAGCGTTTCCTCAAAATCCAAATCGGGATAGGCGTCGCGCGCCAGTTCAAGTGCCGCGACAGTGAGATCAACGTTGGACCGCCGTGTCAGCAACTTGGAAAATTCCGTGTCGCAACGATAGTCGGAATCAAACTCCATGAAGATTCATCCGGTGACAAGAATTCTGTGGCCGCCGAGAATTCTATCGTGCGGCGCTGGGTTCGACAATTGCCTGCCAGCGCCCAATTTTACGGAGCTGAGAGGATACGGCAAGGGCCGTTGTTGTCTGCCATGGCAAACGACAGCTGCTTCTCTGGACAGTTAGCGCCAAGTGGGACGCGTTTGCTCAGTCCAGTTGTTGGATGTGGGCACCCCGGCCGGTGGCTGTTGCTCTTCGAAACCGCTGGGAATGACCGGTTGTTGTTCATCTTCGTCGACGTAGCCGGGAACCAACGGTCCCTGGTCGGGGAACATTTGTGGTGAAGATTCTGTCGTCGGTCGCGGATCTGCTGCAATATTGGCCGTGTCGGGCGGAGTCACGCGGAATTGTCCGGTCGCATGGAACTCGCGTCCATCCGCAGTGGCCAATTCGGCGTGCAGCGTGACTTTCGAGGATTGCGGCGGATTGTGTAGTGGGAGTTCCAGCATGATTCCAGAGCCGAAAAATCCCGAATGCCAGGCTTGTTGCACCTCGGCGGGCGAAAAATCGTATGTGCCGATTTTTTGCCGGTCCTGGGGCTGGGTCATATCGAACAGGTCGATGTGAATTCCGCCGGGAACTTTGAGCAATTCCCCGTCTTGGTCCTGCGGGATGAGCAACACGGTTATCGCGTCGTCTCCCGGTAAACCGTCCTTGTCCAAACCGCCGGTCATATACTTATGCAATTCGATCCGCTCAACACGGAAGAGAACTTGGGCCTGTTCCGCGAGAATTGCCGGCGGCTGGCCCTGCTGCGCAAGTTGAGTCCGCAGCGTATCGGTTTCTGCTTGGGCAGCGCGCATGTTGGCGTTGGCTGATGCGAGCTGGTGCTGTAATTGCGAGATGGCGTCTTCTTGATCTCGCAATTGGCTTTCCAACACTTCGACATCACCGGTGGCGCAGCCGGCCAGAGTGATGGCCAGCAACAACGGCATCCATGTCCGCTTGAGCAAGTTCATTGGCAAATCCGGGATCCTTCCCGATAATTTGAGACGCGCGAAGTTTACGGCTGTATCGGCAGTGATTCTAGGACATTGTCGATCAAACCGTAGGATTTGGCTTCATCGGCCAACATGAAGTTGTCGCGGTCCGTGTCTTCTTCGATCTTTTCCAAAGTTTGGCCGGTATGCTTAAGCAGGATCTCGTTGAGCCGCTTCTTCATACGAATGACTTCTTTGGCGTGGATTTCCAGATCGGTGGCGGTGCCTTCCATGCCCGCGAGCGGCTGGTGAATCATGATCCGTGCGTTAGGAAGGGCATTGCGTTTTCCCGCAGCGCCGGCGGTGAGCAGCAATGCACCCATACTGGCGGCTTGACCCAGGCAATACGTTGCGACGTCGCAATTGATGTATTGCATCGTGTCGTAGATGGCCATGCCGGCCGTTACCGATCCGCCGGGCGAATTGATGTAGAGATGAATGTCTGATTGATCGTCATCGAACTGCAGGAACAGCAATTGAGCCACGATGTTGTTGGCGACGGCGTCATTGACCTGCGTGCCTAGAAAGATAATTCTGTCTTTGAGCAGGCGGCTGTAAATATCCATCGCCCGCTCTTCGCGGCCGCTCTTTTCGATCACATAGGGAACCAAGACGGACATGATATTTCTCGCTTTTTATGGCTTTTCCGTGAAACGCGCTCTATTGCAGCACGTCACGCTGGTTTTGAGATCGCAAAGTTCGTCGACGGGTAGCGGGTCCCGTCGAACTCACCGGCAAATGGGTCGTGTCACTCTAGTTCAAACCGCCTAGCGGCGGCAAGCGGAATTCGTCCCCCGCAGCCGACATCATCCGCCTGAATCACCGTGGTGCTTGGTTGTTGGACCCAGCGGCTCACGATCATTTTTTGTCATCTTTTTCTTCGATCGCATGGCCGAGAACTTCGTCGACCAAACCGTATTCCATTGCCTGGGGAGCGGTCAAATAGCGATCGCGTTCGGTATCGCGTTTGATAATGTCGATCGGCTGCCCGGTGTGCATCGCCAGAATTTCGTTGAGCACTTCACGGGTGTCTAAGATGTCCTTGGCCTGAATCTCGATATCCGAGACTTGGCCCCCCACTTCGCCGTAGGGTTGATGGATCATCATCTTGGAATGCGGCAGAGCAAACCGTTTGCCTTTGGTGCCGCCGGCCAGCACAATCGCGCCGCCACTGGCAGCCAAGCCAACGCAGTAAGTTGCGATTTCACAATCCAAAAATTGCATTGTGTCATAAATGGCCATGGTGGCAGTCACAGAACCGCCGGGCGAGTTGATATAGAAGTGAATATCTTGGTGCCGGTTTTCCGACTGCAGATACAACAGCTTCATGACCAGCAGATTCGCGCTACCGTCGTGGATCGGTCCGTCTAAGAACACAATCCGATTCTCCAACAGCAGGTCGCCGATTCCCATTTGTCGCTGCCGGGTGTAATCCCGCGATGCGTTTTGAGAATTGTAGCCTGCAACTGAAAAAGGGGTCGTCATTGCTTTTCCCCTCAATGATGTGGGTATGTTTTGAAACAAGTCCGTTTGTCGACAGTTTAGAGGATGGCCGCCCGCCGCCCAATAGCGATGTGGGCGGTAGAATCACAATTTGTTTCAAAAGCGGCAAGTCGTGTCCGCGACACGCAAGTTCGGTGCTTTTTTGGTACAAGCGCCACCCGGTTTTGAAACGGATTTTCGCGGCTTATTCGTCGTCCGATTCCGCGTCGTCGTCCGTTGCCGATTCCTCCGAGGGTGTTCCGGCTCCGCAAACCGCGAAGTCGACCGCTTCAATATCATTTTCACGGTCAGCTTCGGAGGGGATTTCGTTGAATTCTGCAGTAGAGAGCACGAATTCAATCGCCTTGCGCTCACGAATTTGAGCGGTCAGGTTTTCAATCATGCCCGATTTTTCGAGGCGGGCACGCAACCGGCGGGGATTTTCTCCCTGCTGCATGGCCATCATGGCGATTTCCATATCGACATCGACCGGTTGGGTTTCAATGTCTTCTTTGACCGCAATGCGGTCGAGCACGAAATGTTCTTTCAAAGCTTGCCGGGTGGTCGTCACCGCGTTTTGCCGCAATTCGTTTTCGCGTGCGCGGATCTCCGACTGTGTAAAGCCGGCTTGCTGCATCTCCAGGATTTCACGCCGCAAAGCGTTGTCCACCTGACGCATGACGAGCGACTCGGGCAATTCCCAATTCGCCGACTCGGTGATTTTCTCCAGCACCTGGGTGCGGGCCGCTTGACGTTCGTCGAATTTGGCTTGCCGCTCCAACATTTCGCGAATTTGTTTTTGCAGGTCCTCTTCGGAATCCACTCCGAGCGATCCCAAAAACTCTTTGTCGAGTTCCGGCAAATTTAACGTCTTGACCTCGTGGACTTTGATCGTGACTTGGACCGTCTCGCCTCGTAAATCGACATTGGCCGCTTCGGACGAAATTGTGACTTCCGCTTCGCGGGAATCGTCGGCCGACACGCCTTCCATCAGGTCGTCAAAGCCTTCCAGCTCGGCATCGTGAAACCCTAACGTTGGTTTCAGTTGCACTGTCTGATTATTAAATCGACCGAGCACTTCGCCGTTGTGGGTGAAGGAGAACGACGCTTCGACATATTGGTCTTTTTCGGCCGGTCCTTTGTGCGTTTCCAGTTCGCCATGTTGCGAAAGGAATTGCAACTGGTAGGCCTCAACGGCTTCGTCGGTGATCTCGCGCACCGGTTTGTCGATTTTGAGACCGTTGTATTCGGGAAGGTCGAACTCGGGGCGAACTTCGACGTCGAATTCGTATTCGAAATCCCCTTCTTCGGGGACTTCAATGTTCTCGACATTCAAGTTGGGTTCGTTGATGGCGTCGAGTTCGTGCTCCTCGGAGATTTGTTCCAAGCTCTCCATGAGCAGTTTCTCGCGGACCTGATCGCCAAGTTCTTTGCGGAATCGCTTTTGGATCAAATCGCGGGGCACGCGTCCCGGACGGAAGCCGGGAACCTGAGCATTGCCGACCAACTCGCTGACAGCGGCATCGTGTACGTCGTCGATATCCTTACGGGGCACGATGACATGCACGTGCTTTTTGCAAGGGCCGATGTCTTTGATTTCGACCTGCAACTCCATTTTAGCGGGTGCGTCATTTTCAGCAACGCCTGCATCTTCAGCGGTTTCGTCTGTCGTGGTCGCTTCGTTTTCGCTCATAGTCGGCAGGCCTATCGGCTCACAATTCATTTCTTTGTGAAAAAGTGGCAAGCACCGGCCGCGACATCGCCAAGTCGGCGGCAAATCACGAAATCGGGATGCCAACCGTGTTTTTTGGTCGGCCGCACGAAGTGAATGACAGCAGCATTCGACGTGCGGCTGTTTTGCCGGGTGCCAATAAAAAAAAGCGGGTGATGGGGATCGAACCCACGACAACCACGTTGGCAACGTGGTGCTCTACCACTGAGCTACACCCGCAGTACTCGGCGTTATAACAAAGCTAAGGCCATCGACTCAAGTCAACGGACCCATTCCGGCCCTCACAATTATGAAAAACTTCCGTCTGGGGGGAACGAACCACGTAAGCGGCCGGTTTTTAGCGGATTTTTGCGGAAAGCAACCGCGTCCAGAACAGCGGCACCCAACACCCACCGCCGCGTTCCTTCGCTTAGCCTCGAATCACCAGCCCGTGGGGGGTCGGATTCTCGGGGTGTGCGGAGGTGGGTGCTGGCCCGCTATCGAGGTCATTTCACATCGGTACCTGATGCGAATCACCTATCTGTGCAAATCCTACATTTTAAGCTTCAAAGAACAAGTAGGGAAATCACTCCTTTTTAAGAGATTAACTTACCAAATTTGCACGGTGTACCAGCAAAACCCCACTATTCCTACGGCGAGCGGTGTTAACGCATCAACGATGCTGCATTTCATGCGGAAATCAGCCAGCTTCGTTTGGTTAAGCCAGCCGGAAGACTTTTCTCGCGTAGAGAATCGCTTCGGCCAGGGCGTCGACCTCTTCCAGCGTGTTATAAAACGCAAAGCTGGCCCGTGATGTCGAGGAGACCTGCAGCCAATCGTGCAGCGGCATTGTGCAATGGTGTCCGACGCGGATTTCGACCCCTTTGCGATCCAGCAGTTCCCCCATATCGTGGGAATGCAAACCTTCGACTGCAAAGCTCACAATCGATCCTTTGTGCTCCGGGGCTGGGCCGAAAATTGTCAGGCCGGGAATCTGTGCTAAGCGTTCCTGCGCGCGGACCGTCAATTGGTGCTCCTGAGCGGCAATCGCTTCGAAGCCCAAATCGGTGACATAGTCGATCGCTGTTCCCAAAGCGATGGCCTGTGCGATCGGTAGCGTGCCCGCCTCGAATTTCGCCGGCAAATCCGCTGGTTCAAAGCGGTCCTCGTAGACATAGCGAATCATATTCCCACCACCCAGAAACGGGTCCATGGCGTTCAGCAAGGCCGCTTTGCCATACAGGACACCAATTCCTGTGGGGCCGTAAAGTTTGTGTCCCGAAAAGGTCAGAAAATCGATGTCGGATGCCTGCACGTCGACTGGCTGGTGGGGGACGCTTTGCGCACCATCGACCAGAATCACCGCTCCCACCGCATGAGCGCGGCGGGCCAATTCGTCGATGGGATTGATCGTGCCCAACACATTCGACATTCCCGTGACGGCGACGAGTTTCGTTTTTTCCGTGAGCACTTCGTCCAGTTGCGACAGATCCAACCGGCCATCCGGCGTCAGCGGCAGGTATTTGAGCGTTGCTCCCGTGGCGGCCGCTGCTTGTTGCCAAGGGACCAAGTTGGCGTGGTGTTCCATCAAGTTGACGAGGATTTCATCGCCGGCGGAGAGAAATTTGCGAGCCCAGCCATGGGCGACCAGATTGATGGCGGCGGTTGTCCCGGCAGTAAAGATGACCTCTTCGACAGCGGCGGCGTTGAGGAGGTTTTGTACGGTTTCGCGGGCGTTTTCGAGTTCGGTTGTCACTTGATCGCCGAGTGTGTGAACGCCGCGGTGCACGTTGGCGTTGTAGTTTTCGTAGCACTCGGTGACCTTATCGATCACGCATTGCGGTTTCTGGGTGGTGGCACCGTTGTCGAGATAGATCAGTGGCCGCCCTTCAGAGAGCGGCTTGCCCAGAATGGGAAAGTCGTTGCGGACGGCTGAGACATCGAGCGTTGGTTGCAATGCGGATTTTGTCATCGTGCTATTTTTACTTTTTGTACGACGGTGAGGCGTTGAACGTCGTGGTCGGCTGTAGAAAAAAGTGCAAACTGTATGATCCGTCAAAACATTGCGAAAGCAAGTCGTCTATGGAAATTGGCGAGGCGGTGCGGATCAATTCTCCGCCGGCGTGCCGTCGAGCGAATAGACCATCGTTTTGAGAACTTTAAAACCAAGCAGGCCGCACTTTTGGCGGGTGGCGGTCAACTGGACTTTGAGTAGGTCCAGCATTTGTTGTGCTTCGAAGTCCCGCAATTCCTCAAGGGTTTTTCCCTCGATTTCCTCGACCAGCATCGATGCGGCTGCTTGGCTAATCGCGCAGCCGTGCCCCTCGAACCATGCCTCTTGAACTTTGCCCGATTCATCCACTTTGAGGGCGAGTTGGATTTCGTCGCCACAAATCGGATTTTTGTCCCGGTATATGCACGTGGGGTTTTCGAGCGGACCTTTGTGGTACGGGGACTCGAAGTGGTCAAGAATATGTTCTTGGTAGAGATCGTCGCTCACGTTGCGACACCTGTTGCTTTCATTAAGAGGAAACGTCGAAGTCGCAGTAGGGCGCGTCGTGACGCACCTTTCTACGTAGTACGAATTACGGTCCAGAAGTTGTTCGACGAGAGTGGTACGAACCGTTGTCTGGTTGTACGTTGCTAAATTTCGTGGGGGGAATCGTTCGTTCTGGTGAGAAAAGTGCGTCGTGACGCACCCAACGTTCGGCGGCGCTGCGTTTTTTGCATTTTAGGCCCATCGCTGTGCCAAGCCAAGTCGCGGGTCGGTTTTAAGCTTTGCGGATGAAGTGCGAGGCGTAGCTGCGGACCTGTTGGCCGTTCAGAACGTGGACGAGTCGTAATTGCTGGACAGTTGACTGGCTGAAACGGCCGAGCGGAACATGCACCAGCCGTTTTCGGTATTTTTTCGCCAACCGCCGCCAACCGGGACCGGGGGGGAGGGGACTTAGCAGTGCGATGTGCCGCTCATTGCTGTGCAGACACGCAGCCGCCACGAGGCGTTCTTCCAAGGTTTCTGTGAAGTCCAGGCGGGGATCCATCCAGATGTCGGGGACGGGTCGCGGCGGAAACAGGAACATCGCCCCGCCGTAGGTCGCCATGCCGATACCCGGTCCGACCATGTCTCTGTGGTAGTCGGTCGCGAATAGCGCTAGCGTCGATTCGTCGTGATGTTCGGCCATCCAGGTCACCCGCCAAGGGTAATCGCGGGGATCAGCGGGAGAATCGAACAGCATCACCACGCAATCCAAGCCGCCACGGCTGGGGGGGATGACTTTGACATACAAATCACCCGTGTGCCAATTTCGAAGCGTCTCGCGGATGTCCAGGCCATCCATGATGCTGCAGTTGAACTTTTCACTGCGGGCCAAGTCGGTGCCGATGATGGCGTTGGCCTGATCTTTGACGTGCGTGCGGAAGTTTTCAATCGCCACATCTTCTGGCGGCCAGCTACATTGACGATACGGATCCCACCGATATTCCCAACGCTGTTGCTCGGCTTTATCCGGCCGCCGCTGCAGTTCACAGGTACGCCACGACACGGGAGAACCGGGCAGGCGGTTCTTGAGACCTACAATTTCGCCGTCGGGCAAGCGCGCGCGGTCGATGCTCAGCGGGATTGTCTCAAACGGTAGATTCTCTTGGTAGGGATAATCGCGGGCCGTCTCGGCGACGTGCATGGCGAATTGATCGCCGGCGAATTGCTGGGCGGCGATTACTAGCGTGTATAAATCGGGCGTGAGCCGACGTTCAACGAGCGAGAGGTTGCGGACGTACTTCAGATATTGCGCAAACAGATACGGCGTGAGGGGACGCGCGCGGTTGCCGAATTCTTTGCGATATTTTTTGCGGGAGACGAGCAACAATTCTTTGACGCCGTCGATCGATAGGTTTTCGTCATCGTCCAATTCGGCGCGGGCTCGTTCATACAACCCAGTGATGAACGGCAACTCGCCCAGCATAAATGCCAACGTTTTGGGGTCCGCCTGATAGCTATCGGTTTCGAACACCTCGTCATCTTCGGGTGGATTTTCCGGCGGCTGGGTATAGGCTTCGCGGATCCAGGGCCAGTCGACGAGTGAACAAATCAGCAGAATCGATTCGAAGCGGCCTTCCAAGGCGCGCAGGCAGCCTCCCATGGCGGCAATTCGGTCGCACACTTGTTCCTGCCGCGGCCGGGGAATTGCCGGCAAAATCCCAGCGGCAAATGTCTCCAGCGGTACCTGTTTGAGCGCATAGGGATCGGGCAGCACAGTGCTTGTTTCGAAGAACTCCTCGGTCTCCAGATCAATGAACGCGCGATGCATGTGTTCCTGAATGGCGATCCTCAATCCAGCGATCACACCTTGGCAGGGATCGATTGGCACATAACTGGCTTGCGGTTCGTCAGGATCAGAGGCCGCGTCGTCTGCATCGGGCGTCCACTCAGTCCCATAACCAGGTAAGCTTTCGCGCTGCACCACCAGCGAAACCGTGGGCAGGTATTCAATGGCCGCTTCGACATCGCATTGAAACGAAGACGGCAGCGGAACCGCGAGGCAATCAAACTGCTCCGACAACATCACCCGCCGCACTTCGAGAGCGCAATCTCCGCTGCCGTGAATGATCGGCAGGACGCGGATTTTGGGGCTGATACGGAGGAAGTCGCTGGGCACGGGGGGGTTAGGCCTTAGGCTTTAGACGGTAGGGTTGTGTGCGTGCTGCATCTCTGTTGACGGGCGATTTATGTGTCGTCTTCGTCATCATCAAAGTCGTCATCGTCCTGGTAGTCGGGGTGCATGGGGTCGCCGGGGTTGAAGAAGAAATCTCCCAGACCCATGGGGACGTTGGTGCCGCCCAAGGTTTGAGATTTGCGGTCGGCCAATGATTGCAGGTCGAGCGCCTCTTCGCCCAGGCAGCGTTCCAGAGACTCGCGCCAGGCGGCGTCTTTGCTCAGGGGGTGATCGGTATCCTGCGCCAGCCGCTTGACGGCATACCGCAGCAAGTTAATACCGTCTCGGGTCGAGAAATCGAGTTTTAACTCGTGCGCCTGTTGCAGAAATTCGACCGTGAGGTTGAGCATCTCTTCTTCGGCGAACGGCAAATGGTATTTGAGGATCGCCAACTCGTCTTCGCGGCTGGGAAACGACAGTCCGAGCGTCGGTTGCAGGCGGCTGAGGATGTAGTCGGGGATTTCGAAGGTCGACTCGTCGTCATTCATCGTCACCGCACAGCGGAAGTCCTTGTGGGCGTGGATCGTGATGCCTGCCACAATTGATTCGACGTAGCGGCGATGATCCAGCAGTGGAGCCAAACTGGCCCACGACTTTTCGTTCATGCGGTTGCCTTCGTCGAGAATGCAGATGCCGCCGCGAATCATGGCAGTCACCAGCGGTGAGGCGTGGTAGGCAATTTTTCCGCTTTCGGCCAGTACGGGTGTGACCAACAGGTCCTCAGGACGGGTGTCGGCCGTGCATTGGTAGATGTAGAGGTCCTGTTTGCGGACCCGTGCTCCGGACATACCCAGCGTGGTCTTGCCGATACCGGGCGTGCCGACCAACCGGGGTGTGAGCGCCAAATCGGCGTCGTCGACCACGAGCCAGCAGGCCAGTAGCTGTTTGAGGATTTCTTCCTGTCCAATCCAATGTCCGTCCGACTCATCGGGACGGCCGAGTTGGAGCGTCGTTCCATCGATTTCTGTGGATACAATCATGCGGTTTTGTGGGGATATTGTAGAGTAAGCGAGGAATATTGTTCAAAAAAGCGGGGCAGCCGCTATTATACCAGCCCACCCGCGCAGGGGACAGAGGCTGCGTCAACGCAAGTGGCCATTGGTTCGAGTGTCTACCGGCCGGAAATACCCCGCGGATTATTTTACGAGTACCTTCATGAGCAAGCAGACAGCGATTCCGACAAGTCCCAAAGACGTTGGCGAAGACCGGGTCTTGTTAGCCGGGCCTCGATCACGGACGAGTGAATTCTTTCGGGTATTGCGGATCGTACGCGAATTCATCCGCGGGTTTCGCGCTCTGCACTTTTTGGGACCCTGTGTGACCGTTTTTGGTTCGGCCCGATTTGAACCGGGACATCGGTATTACGAACTTGCCCGCGAAATCGGCCGCGGCATCAGCAAACTGGGCTTTGTGACGATCACCGGCGGCGGACCGGGCATCATGGAAGCCGCTAATCGAGGGGCGCACGAAGCGGGCGGGCAGAGCATCGGCTGCAACATCGTACTCCCGGAAGAACAAGATCCGAATCCTTACGTCGATAGAACTGTCACCTTCCGGTACTTCTTTGTCCGCAAGGTGATGCTGGTCAAGTATTCGCAGGCATTCGTGATCATGCCGGGGGGCTTCGGCACGATGGACGAAGCCTTCGAGGCGGGCACGCTGATTCAAACGGCAAAAATCCACGACTTCCCCGTGATTTTCGTGGGAGTCGAGTATTGGGACCGGCTGTTTCGGTTTCTGCGCGAGGACATGGTGAGCGAGGGGACGATCAACGAAAACGAATATAGCCTGTTCACGTTGACCGATTCGGTGGAGGAGGTCATGGAAATCCTTGAAGCTTGCCCCTCAACACGCATCGTCACACCCCCTCAAAAACAACCGGCCCGCAGTTGGGAGTTGGCCTAGGCGGCTCCATAAACTCCATTTGCCGCTGCCACGCCGGCACCGGGGGTGACGGAAATACCTTGGTCCGTCAAGCAGCGTTCCAGAGCCGCTAATAACAACAGCACATTGCGATTGCTGCTGGCTGCGCCCATCAGGCCGATCCGCCAAGTCTTACCCGCCATCGGGCCGAGTCCGCCGCCGATTTCGATACCGAATTCGCTCAGCAGTTGTTTACGGACGGCAGCGTCCTCGACTCCTGCGGGGATCACCACAGCGTTGAGTTGCGGCAGCCGGTGGTCGGCGGGGACGGCGTATTGAATGCCGAGCGCCTCCAATCCAGCACAGAGAGCCAGGTGATTTTGGCGATGCCGGTCGAAGCGGTTTTCCAACCCTTCTTCCAACACCAGCCTCAAGGCTTCGTGCAGGGCGTAGTTCATGTTGATGGGAGCGGTGTGATGGTAGGCGCGTTTGCCTCCCCAATAGTTGCGGACCATCGACATGTCGAGGTACCAACTGGCGACTTTGGTTTTGCGGGCGTCCATCACCTCCAGAGCAGCTGCACTGAAGCTCACCGGAGCTAGGCCGGGTGGGCAGCTGAGGCATTTTTGTGTGCCGCTATAAACGGCATCGACGTTCCAAGCGTCGATCTCGACTGGGACGCCTCCTAAGGAGGTCACCGTGTCAATCAATAGCAATGCGCCAGCGTCATGCACGACACGGCTGATCTCTTCGATCGGCTGTAGCGCGCCGGTGGAGGTTTCGGCGTGAATCAGTCCGACGACTTTAGGTTTCACACGGGCGACGACCTCGGCGATCTCGTCAGCGTTGAAGACTTCGCCGAAGGGGCGTTCGATGGTGGTGACCTCAGCTCCGGCGCGGGTGGCGACATCGGCCATCCGCGTGCCGAACACACCGTTGACCCCCACGACCATGCGGTCGCCCGGTTCGATGAGGTTGACCACGCAGGTTTCCATTCCCGCACTGCCAGTCCCGCTGACGGCGAGGGTCAGTTCGTTCTTGGTACGAAACACCTCGCGCAACATCGATTGCATTTCATCCATGACGCGCAGGAAATAGGGATCGAGATGCCCCACAATCGGCGCGCTCAAAGCGGCCAGCACGCGGGAATCAACATCACTGGGACCCGGACCCATCAAAATGCGCTGCGGGGCGGTCGTTGTCGTGGATTGAACAGCAGCCATGGAAAAGTCCTTAAGGAATGTCGTCGTTGAAAATGGTCGCCCCGAAAAGTCGTCATACACTCTCACTGCGAGAGAGCCGGAGTGAGCGCCGCCGCGTGATGCGACGCTCCCTATCCTAACCAGCCGCTGCCAAGAAACGAAATGTGCGCCGCAAAATCCCCGCTCAATCGCCTGGCGGAGTTTCCTGAATCAATTTGCTGATCTGTTTGAACGTATCGCTGCCCGAGGCTTCGCACCACTCGAACATGGCCGACTCAGCGGTGAGGATCACTGCTCCGGACGCTTCCATCCGCCGCAGGGCGATTTGCCAGTCCATTTTTTTGCGGCTGGCGACGGCATCCGCGGCAACGTAGACCTGATACCCGCCGGCCAGCAGGTCGAGTACCGTTTGCAGGACACAGACATGCGCTTCCATACCGATTACCAGCACTTTGTAGCGGCCGTCGGACTGGTCGGCAGCGGCACCCCAGTTGAGTGCTTCGCTGCAACTGAAACGAAGTTTGTCCGCTGGCGAATCGAGCAGTTGGGCCAATTCCGGCACGGTGCCTCCCAAGCCTTTGGGGTATTGCTCGGTGGCATGGACGGGTATTACAAACAACCGCGCTGCCCGAATCAGCCGGGAACATTCAAAGATCAACCGGTCGGCAACGGGGATGGCCGGGATCAGTTTCTCCTGCACGTCCACAACCAGCAAGCGGCATTGCGCGTGTGAGAGTAACTCGTTACTGCGAAGATAGGGGTCTTGTGGGCTATTCATGCCCGGATGCTACGGTCGCCCGCCGGCGCCTGTCAAGGATTGCACAGCGTCGAAAAATGTTGCGTGGGTCGAGGGCGCCGCGTACACTGAATGCAGAGTCTTTGCGACGATGATTTTCCCATGCACCGGTACTCATCTGGAGAATGGACGAATGTGCTTGCGCGGCCTGTCCTGTATTGCCGGTCTCTTGTTGTGGGTCGCAGCCACGGACTGCCACGCTGCTGAGCCGTTACCGGACAGCGACCGCGGCATTCGTCTTGCTCCCGCCCAATGGCAGCAACTGGATGGCGTTGTGGATCGCGGATTGGAGTATCTGGCCGCGCACCAACAGCCGGACGGATCGTTCGAAGCTCCACCGGTTGGGCAACCGGCGATCACTAGTTTTTGCGTGATGGCGTTTTTGTCCCGGGGACATGTTCCGGGGCAGGGGCCTTACGGCGAGCAACTCAACCGAGCCATTGAATACGTGCTCGCGTCCCAACAACCCAACGGCCTGTTGTGCCGATTACGGCCAGGTGGGGAGGAATGGAAGATGTTTGGCGGGTATCACCATCCGATTGCCGGTTTGATGTTGGGTGAGGT
Source organism: Symmachiella macrocystis (assembly GCF_007860075.1). NCBI lineage: Bacteria > Pseudomonadati > Planctomycetota > Planctomycetia > Planctomycetales > Planctomycetaceae > Symmachiella > Symmachiella macrocystis. The sequence goes on along the minus strand of NZ_SJPP01000001.1, from coordinate 1,229,373 downwards.
GTACGGCATGACCGGCTCGCCACAACACGCGCGGATTCGCACAGCCATTGAAAAAGCATTGCTGTTTTCCCGCCGCGAACAAACCAAACCGCGCCCCTATCCGCAGGAAAAAGGGGGATGGCGATACCTCAGTCGCAGCGCGATCGACGCCGATCTGTCGATCACGGCTTGGCAGTTGATGTTTTTGCGGTCAGCAAAGAACGCGGAATTCGACATCCCGGAATCACACATCGAGGAAGCGGTCGGATTTGTGCGGCGTTGTTATAATCCCCAGCGCGGCAGTTTTTCCTATGGGCTGCGGGGCCGGCAGCGGAGTTTTTTCAGTCGCTCGATGGCCGGTGCGGGGGTTTTATCGTTGTCGTTGGCGGGTGAGCATCAGACGGACATGGCACGGCAGACGGCGCAATTTATTCTGGACCATCCGTTTGACCGATTCAATCGCGGCGGACTGACCGCAGAGGACCGGTATTATTACGGGGCCTATTATTGCAGCCAGGCGATGTACCAACTGGGGGGCGAGAATTGGCGGAAGTTCTATCCCGACTTGTTGCGTACGTTTGCGGAAAACCAGCGCGGAAACGGCGCGTTTGACCGTGAAGCGAACCAGGACGGCCCGTTGGGATTTTGTTATTCCACGTCGTTTGCCATCCTGGCGCTGACACCACCTTATCAGCTGTTGCCGATTTACCAACGTTGATGTACCGGTTGGCCACGTGATCGGGATGTTGTGGTCCGTGCATTCGGCGTGAGGAGCGAAACGGAGTTTCGCATGGTTGTGTTCCCAAATGGAATTTGGGAACGAGTTACGTATTGGGTGGCTTACTATTCTTGGGGGCGTCCGCTGATCCTTGTGCGGCCTGTGGGATTGTCGGCTGGGAATTTCGGTCCCGTTTCGTTGCCTTCGGCGGGGATTTCGAGGGGGGCGTTTTGCTGTGTCTCCATCGAGACATCCTCAACGGGCGGGCTCAACGGCGGCATGTCGTCGAACAATCCCGGGTGCTTTGACAGCCGTTCGATTTGTTCACTGAGTTCGTCACCCAGTTCAATCGATTCGTCAAAATCGACTGGCGCGGGGGCTTGGATGTCGATGGGAATCGAATTGGACGGTGGAGCAATGAAGGACGGCCGGGCCGCCTTGCGCTGTTGATAGACGGAATCGTCCCAGACGCCGGCTTCGTCAATAAACATGGTGCCCATGTCGCGGTTGACTTGCAGTCGGCTAGTTTCGTAGCTGACCCAACTGCCAATCAAACTGTCTTGGGCGCGAAGGATGGCGTTCAATGAGTTCAACAAGTTCAAACCGATGTCGCTCGAGCGCGACTGGCCGGCTTGTGCAGGGGCGGTGGTGGCGTCGACCGCTTGGTCATACTGAATCGCGGCGGAGCGGACCGCTTGACGGGTCAGTCCAAAAGCCGTTCGATTCGCAGCCAAATCCCGCCAATCACTGCGGATTTCGAATTTTACGGTGTCTTCAAACTGCATATAGGCCCGCCGTGCGCGTTGATATTCGATCAAGGACGCGCGATAAAAGTTCCGTTCTTGGATTTGTACGACGGGAGCGGTAAAGGCCAGTCCGGCGCGGAAGCTGCTGTTACGGCCGCGGAAATCGAGCGGATTGTCATTCCCCTCAAACAAGGATCGGGTCGCCACATCGCCTTCGACAACGACATCCAGGACCGCTTCGAGTCGGTTGGCGGCGACTTCTAATCTTCGCCGTGCGTCCATCACAAACGCGCGTTCGTTTTTGAGGTCCAGACGCTCTTGCATTCCCAAACGGACCGCATCCTCCATAGAGAGGTCAAACGGTGCTAATTCGATCAACTCCACACGGATGTCGATTTGGACCACCGACAAACCTTGGACGATGGTGAGCAACTTTTCGCGTCGTTCATTGACGTCCTCGTAAAGTTGGCTGCGATATTCCTGTGTCACCTCACCGGCGTCGAGCTTCTTCAGGTATTGCTGAAGCTGATTGGCCGTTGCGTTGAGGTCGACCACGAGTGATTCAAAAATCCGACGGTCACGTGCGACGTCTCGTGTCAATCGTTCCCGGTCGATCTCTTCGGTCATCGTTTCCAAACGGCGGTCCCAAACCGCCTCTAGGCGATTGAAGTCAGCCAATACGGTCTCCACGCCATCGGCACGGATCACTTCCTGGACGACCAGCAACTGGCGAATGCCTAACAGAAGGTCCTCCACCGGGGGATCCTCCTCGTCGATTAGCCCCCATTGATTCAAGTAATCTTCAAGTTCGTCTTGGAGAGACGTCAGCCGCGGATCGATGAGTTGAAATTGTGTCAGCAGCGATTCATCGATCGAGACCACCGAATCGGTCGGTATACCCATTTGGATTTTATAAGTGTCCAATCGATTTTGGTACGTAGCGAGGTTGCGTGCGAGTGTGCTTTTTGCCTCAGCCAATTCCGTTTCCAACTGGGCGACGTCCAACGGCGTGACCTCTCCATTGGTTCGCTGGAAGAGGTCGCGGATTACGAGTTGATACGCAGGATCATCACTCAAGCTTAAGAGGATATCGCGATCCTCTTCAGACATCGTTTCTAGCCAAAACAGGTTCTTGGTCGTCTCGTCATATCGGATTCGATCCGCCACAGAATCGGGAAATTCAATCCCGTCAGGTAGTTGTTCCAACGGTTCTCCCGGGTTACTGGGGCGTTCCGCGGAAACAGCTCTTAGCCGGCGAATCTGGACCTCCAGTTGGCGGATGTTGGTTTCTTGGTTGAAGATCCCTTGCCGTAAACCGATCAATTGCAGATACCCGCCGGCGCCGCTGACGATGTCCACAAAAAAGGTTTTGCGGAATCTCGCAAAATCGCGCATGGCATACAATGCGTCGCGTTCCGATTGCGTCAGGCTTTCCAACGCCACTTTACGGCCACCGCCCAACAGCAATGGTTGCACTAAGTTGAATGACAGGGCGCTGGCCGTGTCCGATTTGTTGTCGCCGCTGAACAGCCACAACGTGTTGTTGGCCAATTCAATCGCCCATTGCCCGCCGCTGGGGAGCAATTTGCTCACGCCGATGCGGTTGTCCCAGGCCAATGATGTGTCGCCATCGCCCAGTGCGACATATCCCACATCGCTGGTCGGCTTGTTGCCGCCGATACCCAGAAACTGTACGTCGTACCGAAAACGTTGGAACGTCAATTCCAACGCAGTGAGATACAGTTGTTCCAGTTGGAATTGAAAATCGCGGCTGTTGATATAGGTCAGTTCGATCGCGTCCCCCATCGTCATGTTTTCGATGACCGGGACCGGTGGCGAGAATTGGGCTTCGAACGAATAGCCGAGTTCATAGCCGCAGGCGGCCTCTTCCGGCGAGACGCCGAAGTTTTCCAGCCATTGCGGGTTTTCGACCGTCATGGTTTGACCAAAGTCATGCCAACCTTGGTACCCCAACATGCCGTGCACCCATTCCATGTATTCAAACGCGGCTGGATCGTCGGGAGGCAGCGGAGGTTCGTCAGGATCGTACGGATCGTAAAACCGGCTGCGAGGATCGGGCTCCAAGTTGGTCCGCGGAATCCACCACTCCTCGTTGGTCATTTTCTCAGCCAGGACGCGATAGGTTTCGCGATCAGCATGCTGCCGCCAAAAACTTCGTGAACATCCCGGGAGCAGAGTGACTGCGCAGAACAGAAACAACAGGGCAGGGCAGCGACGGCGCAGCGCCGCACTAACCGATGTTTCAGCCGAAGGCACAAGGCTTTGGTGGGGCATTAGGTTTGAGTTCATGGCAAACAGCTTTGCATTTCTGGCGGCTAAAACAGTGGCGTTGCGAGCGTTGGGCTGGTGGAAGCTTGACTGTTCATTGTCGATTCGTTGTGGCGCGGACTCCCGTCAGCGGAATCGAGAACGCCGTGGAGTTGCCTGAGTTGATCGGTCAAATTCCGGCATTGGGACAGCGGCCAATCGGCCAGCAAATCTCCGGCCGAGCGATGGTAAACGTCCCGAGCTTGGTTCAACCGCGCGGCCCCTTTTTCGGAGAGTCGAATCAGGCTTTTGCGGCGATCGGATTGTGAGCGGCGGCGTTCAACCAATCCGTCAGTCACCATGCGATCGAGGAGGGTGCTGATGTTCGATTCGGAGTTGCGCAACTGTCGGGCCAATTCTTTTTGAGAACAGCCGGTAGGGTCTGCCTCTTCGATGGCTTGCAACACGGCGAAACGGGCGTCATTGAGTCGGCATTGGGCGAAGTCTGTCGTCAACTGCGTACGCCAGGCTTCGGCGAGTTGCAGGACAGTCATCATCAGTTCGCAAGACGTGCCGGGAGACGACACCGATGGCGAGTCACCATTGTCTTTTTCGGAGCAGTCTGGAATTGGCCTGGGTAAGGACTGTTGATCCATCGCGAAACGATCGTTTTGAGACAGCGGGAACGGATTTCGTTAGCTATCAAATCTTTCGGTTACGAATCGTTCGTGACTGAACCTTTTTTTCGATAGAATCGTTACAATTTACGCATTCCCAACAACCGGTTGTTGGTGGGCGGGGCACAAATAGGCGATTGAGGGACCAATAAGCGTTGCTCAGAAGGTTCCAGCCCCGCTATGCTGGGCTGCGAGTGTCCTGAGGCGACAACAACTTCGCAGTTTCCGGTCACAGTGGTTTGGGGTATAATGACTTATTGCGCCGCGCTGCGACGAAAGCACCACCTGCCATGATTTCGACATGGGCGCCTAATTTCAGTGCGAGATTCCTGTAGCAGCCCGAGTTTCCTGTAGCAAACAATTGATGAATAACTCACTCACTCCATTCGGTTGGAAATTCAGCATCGGCACGTGGTTTTCGGTCCGCGTGTACGTGAGCGTGTTATTCCCGCTGGCGATTTTCTATTTCTTGTGGCTCTTCGGGCCTGCCATGGGGGGTATGCTTTCGGGCCTGCTGTTCGTGAGCGTGCTGTTGCATGAGTTCGGGCACATTTTTGGGGCGCGAATCACCGGGGGGTTTGGGGACGAGATCTTGATCTGGCCCTTGGGCGGGCTGGCTCAATTGTCCCCAGCCAACAATACCCGCGGCAAATTGATCGCAACGGCAGCAGGACCGGCGGTCAACTTGGCGATTTGTTTACTGTTGGCGCCGTTTGTGTACCACTCACCCTATTTGAATAACGCGTTCATTCCGTTGGTCGCGCCAATCACCCGGGAGACTTTCGCAGCTGGAAACATGCTCGACAATGTTGTGTTGTTGGGCTTTCACATGAATTTTGCTTTGTTGATGCTCAACCTGCTGCCCGCTTGTCCGTTGGATGGGGGGCAAATGTTGCGGACGACGCTCATGGCCAACATGGGCAATTCGCGCGGGATGGATTGGTCGGTTAAGGTCGGCTTTGCGGTCGCGTTGTTGGTATTTCTGGTCGCCATTATCAATAACCACGTGTTGGTGATGAGTCTCGCGTTCTTGTTCTTTCTGACTGCGTTTTTGGACATGCAGCGAATGAAAATGGGCGAGTATTATGAAGACTCGTTTATGGGTTACGATTTCTCGCAAGGCTACACCAGCCTGGAGCGGACCGAAGAGGGAACGCCGCAACGCCAACCGGGATTGATCGCCCGTTGGCGCAACAAACGCGCAACCGAAAAACGGCGACGCCTTGAAATCGAAGCCCGCGAAAACGAACTGAAGGTCGACGCCATTCTCGCCAAGCTGCATGACAAAGGGATGGAGTCGCTCACCGAATCCGAAAAACGGCAATTGAAACGGGCCAGTTCTCGGTACAAGGACAAAGATCAAAGCCCAGGTTAGGCCTGCGCGATTTCAACAAGATCGACCTGCCGAAACCGTCCCGTGTCCATATTCGCCCCGCCGACGATTAGCAATCGGTCATCGCCGACCGGTAGCATGCGGTGGAAAAATCGCGAAGTGGGGAGTTGCTGAACGGTGCTCCAGGTGTTGGTCTCTAGGTCCATGCGTTGAAGATGTCCTTGGACGGTGCTGACATACAGCGACCCGCCGACAGCACACGCGGCTGCGCCAAAACCTTCGTCAGCCGCACCATCGAGCGCGGGGCCGGAGGACCATGTTTGTGTTGCCGGATCAAACACATCGACCGCACCAGTGGGGCCGCCACGGTTTTGCATGCCGCCGATGACATAGAGTTTGCCGTCAAAAGCAGCCGTCGCCAACGCGCGGCGCTCGAAAGGGGGCGTGGGAAGTTCTCGCCAAGCAAAGGAGTCCGCGGTTAAATCGGCCACCAGGGCCGTTGTTTGCCAGGAGGATTCTTCCTCACCGGACAGCGTCCAACCGCCGACGACGTACAGTTGATCTCCCACAACAATCGCGTCGTGCGACGACCGTGGTGTGCGCAAGGCGGGCAGCGCTTCCCACTTGCCGGCCGCGAGGTCGAATCGGGCGCAATCCGTGACCGACCAAAGATCGTTCGGCTCGCCTTGTTGATTCCGCGCAGCGAATCCGCCGATACGGTAGAGCTGGCTGGCGTGCGACGCCAACGCCAAACCTTGCAACCGCGGTCCGGGCGGTAACTCTTCCCAGGCTGCGGGCTGATCCAACGCGATGCGCCGTAATTGGTTGGACTGTCCGGCTTGATAATACTCGTGAGCGCGGCCGCAATGCCCGCCGTAGAGATAGGCTGCGCCGTCGCAGACGGTTGCACCAAAACTGGTTATGCCTTCCGGGAGTTCCGGATAATGAAGAGTCACGAGTTGACTTGCCTCGATATTATGAGTTGTAGGGCGAATTTTTCGTTATCTTCGTATTTCTCGGCCGGGACCGCAATGTGGCTGTTACCGAATCTGGGTTTTGTGTGGTAGCCTCGGAAGTTGTGCCTATGATATTGAATTCTGTTCTCGAAATGGAATTCGACACAAATGACTCCTAGAACCAGTTTCAAAAACCCGATTGCGTTGTTCCGAAAACTTGCCGATGAGTGGCAGCGGGACGCGTCAGAGGGTTTTGAAACGACTTGTAGTGTGTGGGACTGATGACCGACGACCGGCTATTGATTTCGTTGTGCACGTATAACGAGCGCGAAAATCTCGCGGATCTCATTGCCGAGATTCACGAGCATGCGCCGCAAGCCGACGTGGTCGTGGTGGATGACAACTCCCCCGATGGGACGGGCGACTTGGCCGACGAACTTGCTGCGGCGGATTCCCGCATTCATGTCGAACATCGCGCAGGAAAACTGGGGCTCGGTTCAGCAACTTTGGCGGCGTTTGAATTTGCGATGGCTGCCGACTACACCTATCTGCTGAACATGGACGCCGATTTCAGCCATCACCCCCGGTATATTCCCGAACTGCTGGGCTGTATGCCGGAGGCGGACGTGACGATTGGTTCGCGGTACGTCTCGGGCGGGGACATTGTCGGCTGGGGCTTCAAACGGCACTTCATGAGCCGCGGTGTGAACCTGTATGCGCGGTTATTACTGGGTTTGAGCACCAGCGACAATAGCGGCGCGTTTCGCTGTTATCGCGTGGCAAAATTGCGGGAGTTGGACTTCAGCGCGATCCGCGCGACCGGCTACGCGTTTCAGGAAGAGATTCTGTATCGACTCCGCCGGATTGGTTGTCGGTTTGTGGAGACGCCGGTTGTATTTGAGGACCGTCGTTATGGGAGTTCGAAAATCAACATGGGCGAGGCCTTCGCTGCTGTGGGTGTGATTTTCCTGTTAGCAATCGACCGACTACGCGGCGTGCCGGTGACCCCGGCTTAAGAAACCGCCTCAATCAATTCGCGCGTCCCGACCAACTCGCGGACGAGACCGTCGATCAGCCGATTCGGAGTCCGCGGTTGTTGTGCCATGTCGGGCAAGACTTCCCAAGTGTAAGTTTCGACTTCCAGGTGCGGCGCGTAATCGAGTTGGCTGACGGCGGCGATGGCCTGCCGTAGTTCATCGCGGGTGGTCTTGAGCGGTCCCAGCATCTCGGCATCGACCGGGACATGAAAATGGACCCGCCATTGCTGGGCTGCCAGAAAATCGGGTGCCGGTTCGAGTGCCAATTCCCGGTTCAGGTCGATGTGATGCAGCACCTGCCCGTTTGAAGTCAGCGCCATGGTTTGATGCAGGTACCGCGGTTCCACATAGGCAGCTAACGCGCGGCGTCCCTCTTCGTTTTCCGCGGGAGCATCGAGTTGGATGGCACAGGAAATGTGCAATTTGTTGATGCGGATGCCTGCTTTGTCGAGGGCTTGAATCGAGCAGGGAATGTCTTCAAACTCGACTGCCTGATGGCAGACATCATAACACAGCCCCAGATGCTGCCGGGCGGCATCGCCGATGAGAGCCGTGTCGGCGCGATCCCACAGTCGTTGGAAAAATTCGACCGCTTCGGCGGTGGTTTCCACCAAGCAAAATGGTTCCGGTTCAATGGCCAGTCGAATGATTTTTCCGGTCCGCTCGTACAACAGGTCCATCTGCCGGGCGAATTCCAACAATTGATCCAGGCATTCGTCCAAGAAGGTCTCAGGATGCTGGAATCCTTTGAAGCCAAGCGGAACCGTGGAAATACTTCCGGCAACACCATCGGGCAAAAGTTTCGCCAAGACTTCGGCGCAAGCAACCGTGTATTCCAAACGCTCGGGTTGTGACCAATCGGGAAGATACACATTTTCCTTGACGCGTTCGCTATGAAAATCGCCATACGGAAAGGCGTTGAGCGAATGGCAGGTCAGCCCGCGATTTTGCATACCCTCGACAAACTGCTGCACTGCGCCGTCTGTGGCGTTCAATTCTTCGATCACTGGTTGTGCCAGCCACAATCCGGCGGCTAGTGGGTGTTGGAATTGGTCCCGCACGTGGCAGGTGATTTCGTCCAGTCCCCGATTCACTTCCGCAATCGAGCGGCCAATATGGACGTTTGTGCAATAACTAAGCGGTAACTGAGAGATCGTCATGACGGAGTGAAATCTAAGGCGGGATCGCCGGAATGTTTGGGTGCGGAGCAAGGCAATGGCGTCCGGCGGTGGCTGTTGTTCCCATCCTACCCGCTTGCCGAAGCGAAAGCCATCGTGATAATAGAGGCAGCAGCCATGACATTTGACGGAAAGGCTTGGCAATATTGGGTTTTCTGTCGTTTATCCCTCTGCTTCATATTCAAAATCAGCGGCCGCGATTAGGCGGTCGGCAAATCGAATGTTACAATGGACGCCACCCTCCTCAGATGGGGCGGGTGGGTGGTTTTGTGTGAATTTTGCAGAAACCTTTTGGGGCATGCGGGGTTTATTAGTGCACGGGTGTGGATTTCAAGTGCCTGGAGACACATCCTCGATCAGAGTGAAATGAATGACCGTTGAGTAACGCAACGAAAACGAAATCGAAAGCCGGCGAGAATTCGGCGATTCGCGATCCTGACGTGCGGCTGATGCTGCGGGTCAAGGGAGGGGATGAAGCTGCGTTTACGGAGTTGGTTGCAAATTATCAATCGCGGTTGGTGAGTATCTTCTACAACATGTTGGGAAATCGGGAGACGGCCGAAGATTTGGCACAGGAGTGTTTTTTGCGGATCTATCAAGCTCGCAACGGGTACGAACCGACGGCGAAATTTTCGACCTGGCTGTATCGTATTGCCAACAATTTGGCGAGTAATTCGCGTCGGAGTTTTAGCCGCCGCAAAGAAGTCTCACTGAGTGCAAACAATTCGGGATCGATGGAATCGACGCCGCGCGAACAGATGGTTCCGGACAAATCGGCGTTGATGCCCACGCGGCAAGCGGATAGCCGCGAGTCCTGCGATGTCGTTCGCAGCGCCCTGTCCACCTTGGGCGAACGGCAACGCTTGGCGGTCCTGCTCCATAAATTTGAAGAGATGAGTTACGCCGATATCGGCGAAGCGATGGACTTAAGCCCCGCAGCTGTGAAGTCGCTCTTGTCGCGAGCGCGGGACAATCTTCGTGAATCACTGACAGCGCATGTGCGGCCAATCAGTTGAAAGGTCGAACATGTTAAAACGACGGTGTCATTACAAACCATAGCAATAAAAAACAGAGCGTAAGACGAGCTGAAACAACCAAAACGCATTGCGGCAAAACGCCGTGCATCGAAAAACGAGGAGGCCCGTCGCGGCCGGATTGATGGGAAAAGCCACCCGATTAACTGTTGAGCAACGAGCCAATTTGGTCGCCTATTTAGACGGCGAATTGGACGAAGCCGAAACGCGCTCGATCGAAGAGACGCTCGCGGGCAGTCCCGCTGCGCGTCGCGACATCGAGATGCTGTCGCGTGCCTGGGATCTGCTGGACCATCTACCGCGCGTTGATCCCGGTGAAGAATTCACGCAACGGACCGTTTCACGTCTTCGCGCCGTAGAGGTCGACAAAGCACAAACATCGGCACAATGGCGCATTTGGCTGCGGCGGGGTTTGGTCTCGGCGATTTGGCTGGGAGTTCTCATCGTCGCTGTGGTCGGCGGCGTCTATGCCGCTGTGTATACAATTCCCAGTGAAGGCCAACGCATGATTCGGGATTTTCCCGTTGTGGAACAACTGGATCAGTACGAAGCCGTGGGCAGTTTGGAATTCCTCGAAGAACTGAAGAAAAACCATCTGTTCGATGAGGGGAACAATGGCGATGGTTCTGATTCCGAGACCGCGGGAACGGGTGCAAGATGAATCGTAAAGTGATCGTGCTGGTAGGAATCGTGTCGTTCGGTTTGGTGGGCTTGGCGGCTTATCAAGCCGCGGCAGCGATCGTACGTTCCGACCGCGAGGCGACCCTTTCCGTTAAGCGGATGAAGCAGTTGACATCGACTGAGCATGGCCGGTTGGAGAAGGACTTTCAGTCGTTTTACCGGAAACCGGCGAAGGAACAACAAAAATTGCGGGAGATGCACGCCTATCTACAGCAACGTGGCAAGGCTGAACGTCTCAAGCAGATTAGTCAAAACTACTACGCGTGGTATTCCGATGTCGGATCCCGCCGGCGGATCGAACTGCGCGAGCAAACCAATGTGCAAGACAAGTTGGCATTGGTTCTCGCTATCCAAAAGACGATGGAAGAGGAACAGCAGGCCGACGGCGAGAACTCCTGGGGAAGAGAAGGTCGCGGTCGCCGCAGACGACTTTCTTCTCAGGATCTAGCAAACGTCATGGAGTTGGTCGAATTTAAGCTGCGCGAAGAGGACTCCTCAGCGGCTGATCAGTTGGATGAAATTGGGGAGCTGGTCGGTTATAGGCGGTATTACTCCGTGATGTCGATTCTGCTCAAAGCGTCCGGCGACACCCCCCGTGGTCCGGACATGAAATCGCGCAAGCGCCTGTGGGAATTTTTTGAAGACGAGCGGTTCTTGGAGGCGATCACCAATCCCGGCATTCGCAGAATGTTAGGGAAAAGAGGCGACAGAGAACGGTCCACACCACGGCCGAGTTTAATGTGGATATTGGGTGACAGTCTGCGCGAGGCCTACCATGAAGATATCAAACAGGACTTGCCAGACGAAAAGGAACTGATGGAGTATTTCGTCCAGCTGTCCGATGCCGAGCAAGGAAAATTGATCTGGTATTCGACCGACGATTTCATGCGGCACCTCAGTCGCAAGTTTGTGCATGAGCACGAAGATCGATACCCGAAGGACCCATCGGAGCTGTTCCGGTCCCGCGGGCCGCGCGAACGGGGCCGTCGTGGAGGTCCGAAAGGCGCGCCCGGCCGACCGAATGATCGTCGCCAGCCGGCTCCAGGGTCTCGCCGCCCGCCCCCGAATGGGCCGCGTGGCCGAAATTGATTCGCGGCCTGCAATCCGCCAGGTGATCGCCCGTGGGGACTTCTCCTTCCTCCGCTTTTTCGGAAAATTCCCGACGCAATTCTTACGAGCAATTCGCGTCCAAACTCCCTGTCCGTCACGTCTTGGGTGGGGGCGTTCCGGTTGTTGTTGTCACCTTTTCTGGTGCTCAGACACCATCCGGGCGGGGCACGGTTGACAGAACGCAGTGGAGTTCGCCAGAATCCCGAACAGCTGAAGGATCTCAGCGATGACCGGTCCGTGCGGCGAATTCATTGCCGCACGAGGAATCGAAATCTGACGGACGCGTTCACGTCAGCGGACGGCTTTTGCCTGCGATGGTTTGTGTACTGCTCGTAGCAGTCACGAATCCGCAAAGCATTCTCGGGAAGTTCCCCAGTCGCCATCAGTGCGCCTACTCCCGCTGAACTGCGCGACCCGCGCAACATTGCCGTATCGTCGAGGTCCGTCAAGGAACGACATCTTTAGGTTTTTTGTGAACGACCGCATTTTATGGAGGATTGCAATCTGATGATTCACACTCTCACTCGTATGGTTACCGTTACGGCCGTGTTGGCCGGCTGCTGTTTCACCGTTGCTCCGCAACAGGCTGTTGCCGAGGAACCGTTGGTTTGGCATGACAACTATTTCACCGCCTACCGTGAAGCAGAACAGCAAAAAAAGCAGCTGTTTCTTTTCTTTCGCGACGAACAAGATAGCGAAGCGGCCGACAGCTATGAGCTGACCGTGCTCACCGACGAAACGCTACAAAAGCCGTTGCGTGAAATGGTGTTGGCCGTGATTCCGGTCGACTACTCCATCCATGAAACCCAAGAGCGGTTGATGGATTACGAGGCGTTTCAGCACCAACAGAAGCGGCAGGGAATCGCCGTTGTGGACTTGGTCGAATCCGGCAGTGCGTTGCACAGCAAGGTTGTTTCGGCGCACCCCTTTACGCGGGGACGGCATCTGACTGCCTCGTCGACAAAAACGGTCTTGGAACTTCCACGGGGTACGATCACGCAGCGGTCTTTGATTTATGCCGCCAGGATCAACCCCTACAAGCCGGCCGGCGCACAAGGTGAAGCGACGCCCAACTTGCTCGATTTTTCGCACAAACATTGCGGCACGATGTGCAGTTGGAATTCGATGCACCATTCGTCATTCGGCGGCATGGAGATTGTCGCCAATAACGGAGAGGGTGCCACGATTGTCGACACGGCCAAGTCGTTCATCCGTATGTGGCAAGGCTCCTCGCCGCATTGGAGTATTCTCACCGGCCGTCACGCCAAGTTCGGCATGGACATGAAACGCGCTCCTAGCGGCCATTGGTACGCGACGGGTGTGTTCAGCAACTGATTCTAAACAGCAACCTTTGATAATAAACCCGTGCGGGCGTAACAGACGCTCGTACGGGTTTTTTGTTGTGGGTAATACTGTCAAGCTGAAAGAGACCTTCATATCTTAGTGGGGAAATTCAACTGACGGACTCAGAGTAACCCTGCGAAGACAATCGATTCCCCACATCAACGATTGATCCGACAGCGGGTGCACCGTTACGATAGGGACTCGAAAAACTTGATGTGATATCCGCAAGGCCTCGTAAGGAATCCCCCCGCGCATGGAATTGGCACAGATTGCAAGCCTCTTTGAAAAAGCCGTTGCCGAAATCGGTAAGGTGGTCGTGGGGCAGGAGGAATTGGTCGAAGCGACGCTCGTGGCGCTGTTTTGCGAAGGGAACGTCCTCATCGAAGGCGTACCGGGTTTGGGCAAGACGCTATTCGTTAATACGCTCAGCCGCGCACTGACCTGTGACTTTGGCCGCATCCAATTCACCCCGGATCTGATGCCCTCGGATTTGACGGGCCATTCGATCTACAACGCGCAGGAACAACAATTCACTTTCAACCCCGGCCCGATTTTTACCAATCTGCTGTTGGCGGATGAAATCAACCGCGCGCCGGCCAAGACCCAGTCGGCATTGCTGGAAGCGATGCAGGAACGGCAAGTCACCGTCGATGGCAAGTCCTATCCGCTCGCGCGGCCCTACATCACGATTGCCACGCAAAACCCATTGGAGCAAGAAGGAACTTATCCGCTGCCCGAAGCGCAGTTGGATCGGTTTATGTTCAAGCTGCTTATCGATTATCCGGTAATCGAGCAAGAACGGCGGATCTTAACGCACTATGCCGAAGGCCGCGATAACCGTGATCTCACGCAATTCGACCTACAGCCCGTGATGACGGGCGATGATGTGGTGGCGATCCAAGAGGCGATTGTCAAAATCATCATCGAGCCATCGATCGTCAATTATATTAGCGACGTGATTGCCAAGACCCGCGCGTGGCATACGATTTCCGTGGGGGCCAGTCCGCGGGCTGGTGTGCATATTCTATTAGCCGCCCGCGCGATGGCGGCCTGCCGTGGTCGCGATTTTGTTGTTCCCGACGATGTGAAAGAACTGGCCCCTTGGGTGTTGCGGCACCGGTTGCGGTTGCGGCCCGATGCGGAGATCGAAGGTGTACTGGCCGACGATGTGATTCGTGAAGTGCTCGATACCGTGGAGGCGCCCCGCCAATGACGCCCCGCCGACTGATGATGTGGCTGTTTGTTGCTGCGGGAATTCCGTTAGTCGCCGGGGTGTTCATTCCATTCATCGGTCCCGTCGGCGCGGTACTGAGCTTGTTGATCATTGCGGTGGCCGTCGCTGATTTGGCGATTTCCCCCACCCCGACGCTGGTTGAGGTCCAACGTGAAGTGGGGGATGTCATGAGTATCGGTGCGCGGAACGCCGTGAAAATCTGGTTCACCAACCGTAATGGCGGACCAATCACGATTGAATTCGATGACGAACCTCCCGCTCCGTGTGCCTCCGAAGGGCTGCCGTTTGAAATCGAATTGCCCCCCGGCCGCGCGCGGTATCGCGTCTATCACACGCGGCCGCATCATCGCGGCACCAATCAGTTCGGCAAGGTCTACCTCCGCTCGCGAAGCAATTTGTTGTTGTGGTCTTTGCACCACGAGTTGGAGATTAAATCGGCTGTCCGCATTTATCCCGACATCCAAGCTGTGCACGCCATGGAGTTGCTCGCGCGGCGAAATCGCGTTTCGGAATTAGGGCTGCGCATGTCCCGCTTGATGGGGCGCGGTAGCGAATTCGAACGACTTCGCGAATTTCGCCGCGAAGACGAATACCGGCAAATCGACTGGAAGGCGACAGCTAAGCATCAGAAGTTAATCAGCCGCGAATACACCATCGAGCGCAATCAGAACATCTTGATCCTGCTCGATGCGGGACGCTCGATGTGCAACGAGGTGGACGGCATTACGCATTTAGATCGCGGATTGAATGCGGCAATCATCCTCAGTTACATCGCGCTGCGGCAAGGGGACTATGTGGGGCTGATGGCGTTTTCGAACAAGATCGACCGTTTCGTTCGTCCCATGCGCGGCGCGGGTTCGGTGCAAACATTGATTCGCAGCGTCTACGATCTCGAACCGCAATACGAAGCGTCAGATTACGACTTGATGGTCGAGGAGGTGCGACGACGGTTTCGCAAACGGTCGCTGGTGATTCTGATTTCACACGCCCTGGACGAATTGCACCTCACGACCATCAGCACGCACATGCGACAACTCCGCGCGCCGCACCTGGTGCTGGGGGCTTTTTTGCGAAACGTCCCGCTGCACGAACGCCTGAACACCGTGCCGGAAACCGACGTCGAAGCCTTCCAAGTCGCCGCCGCTGCCGAAATGGTCTCCGCCCAAACCACACAAATCGCCGAACTGCAAGAACATGGCCAATACGCGGTCGATTCCCTACCGGAAGACCTCTCAGCCGATTTGATCAGCCAGTACCTGGAGATCAAGGCGCGGCATTTGTTGTAAATAACCTGAGCAAGACATTGCTAATCTAAGGATCTTCCATGCCTAACTCCGTCTCACGTCGCTCATTCCTTCAGCAATCGGCCGTGACCACTGGTGCGTTGGCGGCGGCGGGGGAGTTATCGGCGGCTGATCAGAAACCGTCGCGGCGGCCGAATGTGCTGTTTATCATGACGGATCAACAGCGCTTTGATTGCGTTGCTGCCAACGGCAACGGCATTATCAAGACGCCGTACCTGGATGCTTTGGCCGCTCAGTCGGCGAATTTTTCCCGCGCGTTTGTGCAAGCTCCGGTTTGCGTTCCCGCGCGGGCTTCGTTTTTTACCGGTCGTTATGCGCATGCCCATCGCAATCGCGTGAACTATACACCGATCGACCGCCGCACCGTTCTGCTGCCGGCGCGGCTGCGCGAAGCGGGGTTTCAGACGGCGCTGATCGGCAAGCTGCATCTGTTTTATTACCACCCGCCCTCGGCCGAAAATGCACAGAAGACCGGCTTTGATATCGTCGAACTGCATGACGGGACGCACCGCACTGATCGCTGGTCGGACTATGCCACCTGGCGGAACAAACATGATCCGCGCCGCGATGTTTATTATCGTGATCTCGCCAAGGACGTTCCTGACTTAGCCGCCAACCTCAAACCGGGCACCAATCCCTTTCGCTCAGCTATTGACGAACAATTCACCGACACGACCTGGACTGGCGAACGGACACGAGCGGCATTGCGGCAAATGGCGAAAGCGGAGCAACCTTTCTTTTTGTATTCCTCTTTTTGGAAGCCGCACTCCCCCTTCGAAGTGCCGGTTCCGTTTGACAGTTTGTATAACGACGTCGAATTTGAGTTACCCCGGCCGAAATCGTTGGAGGATATCGAGCGACTGCCGTTGCCGCTGCAAAAGCTGATTCTACGCGGCAACAATCCGCCGTATGACATGGATCGTGCGAAGTTGAATTGGATTTACCGCAGCTATTACGCATCGATTACGCACATCGACCGCGAGGTGGGCCGGATTTTGCAGACGTTGGAAGAGACCGGGCAAGCGGAGAACACGATTGTGGTTTTCGCCTCGGATCATGGTGACCAATTGCTCGAACATGGCTTGATGGGCAAGAACGTCTTTTTCGAAGCCTCGGTCCGCGTGCCCTTGATGTTGCGTCTGCCGGGCAGCATTCAGCCGGGACAATTCGACGAACTGGTGGAAACCATCGACGTGCTCCCCACATTGATGGAATTGTGCGGCTTACCGATACCCGAAGATTGCCACGGCCGCAGCCTCTCGCCGTTGATCGCCGGAGGAGCGGGGGATTATACGCCGCGAGATGCGGTACACAGTGAGAACATCATTCCTGAAGTGATCACCGGCGGAAGTATGGATTTTGAGTTCGTGCCGGGGCAGGGAATCAAAGGCATTCGTCATCCCGACGCCAAGATGATCCGCACCGACCGCTGGAAGTACAACTACTATCCCGAAGGGTTCGCTGAATTGTATGATCTGAAAAACGACCCGCACGAACAACACAACCTCGCCAACGACCCGGCCCGCGCAACAACGGTCGCCGAATTGAAAGGCCGCATACTTGATTGGCTGATTACCTCAACTGAAACCGATCAGATCGCGAAAAAGTGGATGGTGTAACGCACTATTCTCCCCTCTCCCTCCGAGAAAGGGGCCGGGGGTGAGGACCGTCCACCGGGTGATGTCCCCACTATTTGAAACAGAACCGGTCGACTGAAGCTTGCCAAACGATTCCAACAACAGGACCTGAAACAGCCGTGCCGTTTGATGTCTTTCTGCAAGTCCTGTTGGCCGCTGTTTTTCATGCCGCTTGGAATTTCGGCGCGCGGCGTGTCTCGGGCAATGTCGGCGTGATGTGGTTTGGGCAGTTCGTCGGCTGTTTGATATGCCTGCCGTTTGCGATTGCGCAAATGTCAGCGGAGACTTCTCTGCTTGATTTGGCGTGGATTTGCCTCCCGACCGGAATCCTGCATGCGGTCTATTTTTGGATGCTGGCACAGGCCTACCGGCACGGCGACATTTCATTGGTCTATCCCATTGCGCGTGGGACCGGCGTTGCGGGAACAGCTGTTTTGGCCTTTTTCTTGCTGGGCGAACAATTGTCGCTGACCGGATTTTCCGGCATTGCGACCATCTGTGCGGGGATTTTGCTGTTGGGGCTGTCCGGGAAAAACGTGCACGCTAATAATCGGGGCATCGTAATGGCGCTTTGCACCGGCGCCGCCATTGCCGGGTACTCCC
Organism: Symmachiella macrocystis; assembly: GCF_007860075.1. Lineage (NCBI taxonomy): Bacteria > Pseudomonadati > Planctomycetota > Planctomycetia > Planctomycetales > Planctomycetaceae > Symmachiella > Symmachiella macrocystis. The sequence continues at coordinate 1,211,534 of NZ_SJPP01000001.1, read as the reverse complement.
TTGTCGACAAACGGGCGGTGGGACAAATCAATCCCGTGGTATATGGCGTGGGGCTGTGGTTGATTTCCGCCGTGCTGTTCGCCCCGGCCGCTTTGTGGAAATATCCCAACGAAGTCCGCGACGCGCTGAAACACAAAAAACGCTACATCCTGCTGGTTGGCAGCGGATCGGTCGGCACTTATTTGGTGATCCTGTTCGCCTTTCAACGAGCCAATGTCAGCTATGTGGCCGCTGTGCGGGAGTTCGCCGTGGTCATTGGAGCAGCGCTTGGTTTTATTGTTTTGAAGGAACGCTTCACCGCCGCCAAGGCGTGGGGGATTGCTGCGATCGTATTAGGTTTGGTGTTGGTCAAAGCGGCTTGATTGTCTTGTTGGTGAACGTTGCGCGTGCGGAAGTTCGTTCAAAAATAGGCGAAAAACGACAATGTGTACTTGGTTTAAGGAAATTAGGAAAACTGCGTAATATTTCTGGAATTCCCATTGGGGCCTTGGTATGTTGGAAAGGATCGTCAATTTTGCGTCGCCGACGCAAGGGCCAATGGGCGGTTGCAGTTCGTCAGTATTCATTGTTAAAAAAATTGGTACTCACCCGAGAATTCAGAGTGGACCCGAAACTGGTGATTATGGATCATCAGTGTGGCAAAGCGAAAGACTCACTTGGCTGATACCTGCACGCGTCTCGGTAGAATTCCAGCGAAGATACTCTTTTAAAACCAGGAAACATACAGATGTCGCTTTGGTCCCTACTCTCTACGTCCTGGGTGCGTTCACAACGTTTTGTGGGTCAAAATTCGCGTACTGCCAAGCAGCAGCGCAGTTGGCGAGAATTCAGTACATGTCGCGGGCAAATACGGCTGGGACTGGAAACGCTGGAAGACCGCACGCTGCTGAGTGCGAGTCTGATTGATTCTGACGACGTTATTATTCAGTCGACGACGTACGGCGATTTTAGGACCACGTACGAAGAGATCTCAATTGATACCTTCGCTGTGGCGAATCCACTGGCAACCACCATTATCGTGCAAGCGCCCGGCGGTGTGACATTTAATTTGATCTCCGATCCCGGCATGGACCAGCGTGCAATCGATGGATTTGTGGATGCAGCGCTGCTGTGGTCACAAATCTTCACCGATGACGTGACGATCAACCTGGATATCGGCTTCTCCGTGTTAGCCCCAAACGTTCTTGGCCAAGCAAGCTCATCATCAATTTCCACGAGCTACTCGGACTTTTACATGGCGCTCGACGACGATCGTACGACCCTAGAGGACGACGCAGCTGTCGCTTCCCTCTCAACGGGCAGCACCTTTGACATGTTGCTCAATCATGTCAGCAATTCGCCAGAAACGGATCTGGCTACTCCGTTCGTCGACGACGACGGCGATGCAAATAACTCGACGATCGACATCAATACCGCAACCGCCAAAGCGATCGGCCTCCTTGCTGCCAACGATTCCGCTGTCGATGCGTCAATTACTTTCAGCTCGGAATTCAGTTGGGATTTCGATCAACGTGACGGAATTAACTCGACTCAACTCGACTTTGTGGGGGTGGCCGCACACGAAATTGGCCATGCTTTAGGGTTTGTGAGCGGCGTCGACACTTTGGACTATAACCCTGATGATTTCATGGATGACGAATTCATTTATGTCGCACCATTGGACCTATTTCGATATTCGACGCAAAGCGCGGCCGAAGGAAGCGGGATCATCGACTGGACAGCCGACGCGCGTTTCAAGTATTTTTCTCTCGACAACGGACAGACAAGCCTAGCGTTGTTTTCTACCGGCTCGGTTTTTGGAGATGGCTATCAGGCAAGCCACTGGAAAGACGATCTTGGAATCGGGATCATGGATCCGACAGCGGAACCTCCCGGCGGATTGATGACGATTTCAGACTTGGATATCTTGGCTTTTGATGTCATCGGATGGAACATCAATAAACCGCCCGCGCTGACTTCCATTGCCACGCTCCCTGGTGGAGTCGAAGATACCCCGCTGACGATCACGTATGATGACTTGTTCGCAGCCTCGGATGCTTCGGATCCTGAAGGCGATCCCATTTCGTTTTTCATCGACTCGGTCGCATTCGGCGGAACACTCACTAAAAACGGTTCATTGGCCATTCCCGGCACCACGCTTTCTGCTGGTGAGTCGCTGGAATGGACACCTCCGGCGAATGCGAATGGTGATGCACTTCTCGCGTTTACTGTTCGCGCACAAGACCTTCAGTTAGCAGTCTCAACACCGCCGATTGCCGTCCGCGTTGATGTGGCCGCTGTCAATGACGCTCCCATCGCCGATATTGGCGACGATTATGTGTTAGGGGATCGGGCCATGATCCAGCTTGACGCTAGTGGAAGTTCTGACGTCGAGCAGTCCGCCGGCTCTTTGACCTATTTGTGGGACTTTGATAACGACGGCCAATACGATGATGCTGTTGGTGTGCGTCCGGACTTTAGTGCCGCATACTTAAACGGGCAAAGCAACGCTGTGGTGCGACTAAAGGTCATTGACAGCGAAGGCGCTTACGATACCGATGTCGTGCGAGTGTATGGCGAGGATACCGCGGTGCTGCGGATTCGTGGCGATTACGACGGTGTCGTCGGACAGCGACGTGTGATTTCGCTGAAACTCTACGGTCCGACCGTCACGGATCAGCAATATACCTACACCGTCGATTGGGGCGATGGCAGTAAGCCGCGGGTTGTGACCGGCATCTCTGGATTGTCGATCAGTAAAATCTATAACAAGACCGGGACATATACGATCACCGCGACGGCTGTGAGCAACGAGACCGGATTGAATACGTCCTACGCTCGCAACATCCGGATTGGCACGGTGCAGCAACAAGGGGACGATTTTGCCGTGACCGGCACGAACGCCCGGGACGAATTCCGCGTGGTGACTCTGGCCGGTACCGATCGCGTGGAGATCTTCCGCAACCGGATTTCGTTGGGCGTGCACACGGTCCCCGGCACGATCTACGCCATTGGCATGGGAGGCGACGATTGGTTCCGCGGTGATCGTGGAACCTATAACGTTTACTTCGATGGTGGCAGCGGCAACAATGTTTCCTACACCTATTACGGCGACGACACGATCCTCGGACGTGACGGCAATGATCGCGTTTACAACTACGGTGGAGACAACTATGTCTCGGTCGGCAACGGCGACAACGTGGTCAAAACCAATGTCGGTGACGATTACGTGATGACCGGTTACGGCGACGATAAAATCATCGACTTCGGCGGCAACAACGAGATCTATGCCGGCAATGGCAAGAACAGCATCGATACCCGCAAGGGGAATGATGTGATCGTTACTGGATCGGGACAGGATGAAATCAATGACCTAGGTGGCAACAACTATATTGAAGTTGGTGACGGGAGTAACGTGGTCTCTGCGGGCATCGGTAGCGACACGATTCTGGGTGGTGATCAAGACGATAGCTTCCGCGACGACGGTGGTCTCAATTACATCTTCACGTTTGCCGGGAACGATTTTATCGTTGCTTTCGGTACGAGCTATGTTAACTCCGGACTGGGGAGCGATTTTGTGTTCGCCTCCAACGTGCTGGACGACGAAGACGACCTGTTCGACTTATTGGCCAGAGCCCGCTAACCGGCGGGCCGTCACAGAATCGTGAGCGGCTGCCGGTCAGGGTGATCGGCAGCTCGTCACGGGGCAAGCGAATCGTCATTGATGTGCTTGGCAAAGATGTCCCGTTGCACGGTCTTGTTATCCCTGTGGAAGTACGAACTGTGGGCGCAGGCCCAATTCAGTAATGGCGGCCAACAGCCCACGGCGGTCAGATTTAGGTACTCATAATCGACCTCATAGGGGATGTTTTTTAATGGTCCCCCCACGATGTCGTTTTTAGCGTCCAGGTTGATCCACTGTTCCACGCAGCGCGGTTTCTCGCCTGCTTCAGCTTGGTCAATCAGACGTCGCCGCACCGCACCAATTGACAGCGCGCTGCCGACGGTGAACAGATTGTGCACTGCATCTTTCGGGATTCGATTCTTCTCTGCCAACAGATGCAGCGCTTCATAGGCGACCACAGTGCCCCAACTGTGGCTGATGATTTCCAGGCGATGCCCTTTATCAATCAACGGCTCGACGATCTCGGTGAAGCTATCGATGACTTGTTGGCGGATATTGCTGATCAGCAGGTACTTCATAAAATCGTCGATGCAATCGACGCCGGGAATCCCCAGCACCGCCCGCGTGCCGCCTGAATTCGGCGAGCAGCCATCCTCGACACCCGGGGCGTCATCCATCGCTGCACGGACCGCTCGGTCGTGCAGGGTGTCGGTGATCATTTTCTTGACGTCGCTTTCATCCTGAGACGAGATGAAGCCCCGCGCCGCGGGGGTAACAATGTCGCTCCACAACACTTCGTGACGATTATCTGCGGGGATGTCCGGGACATAGGGCCGCATCGCCCGCCACCATCCGTTCGAATAACCCGCTTTGTGATCGCAGATACCGTGTACATAGACGACATGCGTCCTGCCCGTATCAAGACGTCGACCGGCGGGTGCGACGAACGCGGGCTGCGTCGAGAACAGACCCCAATTCGCCAATTCACCAGTGCATTCCAATTGTGGATCCTGGTTGCGGATTTGATAGCTGGGAATCAATGCCGCTGCTGACCGATGCCAGTGCGCATAAGATTGTCCCGTGCCATGATCTCCCAGCGATTGAAATAACGCGTAGGTCAGCGCCCCGTGATAATCGCCATCGATAAAAGCGTCGTTGGAGAGCTGATGGTCCCGGCAACCGGTGATCAATATGCCTCGTTGTTCCTCGACACTTCGGCCAAAATGGCGGACGTTCAAATTGCGGAAGGAGGTCATTGTGACTGAGTCGTCGGAGAACCCATCCTCGATCGTAATTCCACTCACCGCACGAAATCGGATGTCGGGCGGAGGCAGCAACCGTTTTTTAGTTGCAGGAATGTTAGGCCCAAACTCCCTCGTGCCGGTCCCGGAATGGCAGCAGTCCAGAATGATTGTTAGGTTCACGCCGTCGGGGACCAACCGAATGATGTTTCCCAGGTCGTCGTCGAGCAGCGGGTCATCCCAATCATGGTCAATAGGGACTAGGCATTCGTCGATATGGTCCAATTCGTCGCCGTTGCGATCGGGCACTTGTGAGCCGTGTCCGGAGTAATGAAAGACCAAGACGTCCCCCGCCCGCGCGCCTTCGACCAGCCACTCCAGACGTTTCAAAATCGCTTTTTTGGTGGCCCGCTGATCAACGAGCAACCGCATGTCCGGGCCGGGGGTGAATCCAAAATGTGTAATCAGCAGATTTCCCATCATCAACGCATCGTTCACGCAGCCTTTGAGCGGCGCTGTGGGATATTGATTGATGCCCACCAGCAGCGCACGTTTTCGAGGACCGCGTTGTTGTGTTGTCATTGATCGAGCCATTTGAGCTACCTTTCTTATTTTTAGGGAGTCGTGGAGTTGACCGTCGGTGTTTTCTCCTCACAGACGCATTTTGCCTTTGGTTGTTGCTTTCCGTTTTCCGCCTGCAACACGGATTGTTTCACCGCGCGCACTTCGCATTTCAATGACTTCAACTCTTTGTCGAAATGTTGCGCCGTTAGCTTGCCGGTGGCATTGGCTTGGATGGACTTTTCCATTTCATTGAGCTTGCCTAAAAGCTTGTCCGTATCGCCGGTCGTCCCAAAATGGATGTACGGCGCGATGGCGGTGGCGATGAGCAGAATCAAAAGCACGAGTACTGCGATTCCCAGCCACAAGGTGAATGTCCAAAGCTTCTGCAGTTGTCGTTGGGGGTCCTGAAGACCGGTGGACATCGGTAACCTCCGATTGGCATGTTTGAGAAATTGATAACCTTCGGTGAGTGATTTCTTGGCGAATGGATTTTGCACAGGGAGCATTTCCTGAAGTGGGGCCTTATCTGACGGACCGCAGTGCACAATCACGCTAGCAATCCCGAGTGCCAACAAGCTGGCACACCTGTTTTGGAATTGGCGAATTTTTCGAAATCCCCCGAAGCCCCATAATTTCCTAGTCGGGGGAGCGAATGGCTTGGTGGAACGTCGGAGCGTGACCGTTTGACACTCCGGTAGCGACAACCGCGATTCACCAACATCCGGCGTTGTCATCCAGCCAACGCCTTTCTAGAATGGACGACTTGGTCATTCGCCCGGTTTCGTTGCGGCAGCAGCGGTACGGGCGTTCACCTCTTGCTGGCCTCTAAGGCCGGTTCACGTCTGTTTTCGCTGCTCCCGAGCCTTACCCTGTGGGAAAGCGGCGATCGTTTTTTGCCTATAGGGAAATGTGGGATTTGCGATGTTTGAGAGTATCACTCAGGGTTTGACCGGCGCTCTGGATGCGTTGCGCGGCCAAACGAAACTCACCGACAAAAACATCGCGGATAGTCTCGGGCAAGTCCGGCAGGCACTGCTCGAAGCGGATGTTGCTTACGATGTGGCTAAAAGTTTCACCGACCGCGTGACGGAAAATGCGATCGGTCGGAAGGTGCTCAACTCAATCAATCCCGGCCAACAGCTGGTCGGCGTGGTCTATGAAGAGTTGATCCACCTGATGGGGCCGGTCGATCATTCTTTGCATCTGGGGAGCAAGGACGAAGTCACGGTCATCATGCTCTGCGGCTTGCAGGGGAGCGGGAAGACGACCACCTGCGGCAAGTTGTCTCGCATTTTGATGAACAGCGGACGTCGCCCGATGATGGTGGCGGCCGACTTGCAACGTCCGGCGGCGATTGAACAACTCAAGACCCTAGGCGGCCAACTCGATGTGCCGGTGCACTTTGAGGATCCGCAAGGCAACTCGGCGGTTAACGTCTGTCGCAACGGGCTGAAAGCGGCCAAGGCGGCGGGGAATATCGACACGTTGATCCTTGATACCGCCGGCCGGTTGCACATCGACGACGACTTGATGAAAGAGCTGGAGCAGATCGACAACCGGTTGCATCCCAAGCAAGTGTTGTTTGTCTGCGATGCGATGACGGGACAGGACGCGGTCAATTCGGCCAAAGCCTTTAACGAGGCGTTGGAACTGGACGGTGTGATTCTCACCAAGCTCGATGGCGACGCGCGCGGTGGAGCGGCATTGAGCGTCAAGCACGTGACCGGCGTGCCTATTAAGTATGTCGGGGTTGGCGAACAACTCGATAAATTGCAGGAATTTCATCCCGACCGCATGGCAGAGCGGATTTTGGGGATGGGAGACATGCGGTCGCTGGTAGAAGAGGCACAGTCCAAATTCGACCAAGAAGAGATGGAAGCGGCTGAGGAGAAGATGCGTGAGGGGAAATTCACGCTCGATACTTTCCTCTCCACAATGAAGCAGATGAAAAAACTGGGCCCGATGGGGGAGGTCATGAAGATGATTCCCGGCATGGGGGGCGCGGTCGAAGCGATGGGCGACATGAATCCCGACGAGGATATGAAACAGATCGAAGGGATCATTCAGTCGATGACGCCGCACGAACGGAGCAACCCGGACGTGATCGACATCAGTCGTCGCAGGCGGATTGCGAAAGGTTCCGGTGTTGACCCGGCGGACGTCAATAAGCTGCTCAAAGACTTCGGCGGCATGCAGGGCATGATGTCAAAGATGGCCGGAATGTCGATTCGTGAGCGGATGCGGGCGGTCAAAGAGCTGGGCGAGGGAGGCCTGATGAATCCCGGGGCCCAGATTCACCAGACCAAGCAGCGCAGCAAACGGGGACCGCAGGACAAACGCAAGATCCAGCAATTGAAGAAGAAACAGCGCAAAAACGCTAAACAGCAGAAAAAAAGGAATCGCAAACGGTAATTTGGGCGAGAACCGGATCTGTGCGATGGCTCAAGGTGGGGCTGAAAAGGGTTCGAGGCGGCGCATTTGACGAAAATTGCGGTTCTCGGCCCCTGATGGGTTGCTGTTTCGCGCGGAATTCGTTGAAATTAGCGTTTCCTTGTGGAGACGGTCCGTAAGAACAGATATCAACGCGCCCCCTTTAAGAATTCGCGTTGCGAATGACTAGAGCGGTGGCTCCATTAACATACGTTTCGGCATAAATATCAGAGTCTAAGGAGAAGTGCGTGGCAGTTCGTATTCGGATGAAGCGATTGGGACGGCGACACCGCCCGTTTTATCGCATCTGTGTGATCGACCAACGGAAACAGCGTAACGGTAAGTCCATCGAGGACATCGGTACTTACGATCCCATGATTCGCGACAAGTCGCAGCGGGTTTCGCTGAACATGGAGCGGGTCGACTATTGGGTCTCCGTCGGTGCACAACCCTCGGAAAACGTGCAGGCCTTGATTAAGAAGATCAAGTTGAACAAATTCGGAGCTGTGAAGACTCCGCCGCCATTGACGGCTCCCAAGCCGCTGCCCGAACCGGAACCGGAAGTCGCCGCTGAAGCGGAAACGACTGAAGCAGCCGCCGAAGGCGCTGAGGAAGCTCCGGCGGAAGCAGCCGCCGGAGAAACAGCCGCCGAGTAATTCGTGCGGGTGGCTGCGGTTGAGGATCTTGGAGCGGAAATCAAACAGTTGAAAATCGAACAGTGATTGCCTGATATGCGGTTCGATATTCTGACGTTGTTTCCCGGTCTGTTTGAGAGCTATTTGCAGCAGAGTCTGCTGAAAAAGGCGATCGACGCGGGGTTGGTGGACATCCAGCGGTGGAACATCCGAGATTGGGCAACCGGTGTTCACAAGTCGGTGGATGACAAGCCATACGGCGGCGGACCGGGGATGTTGATTGCCTGCGAGCCGACGTTTGATTGCGTCGAAGCGGTGCAACAAGCGGCTCCTCAACCGGGTCGGCTGATCATGCTCAGTCCGCAAGGACGGCAGTTGGATCAACAATTGGTATCAGAGTTAGCAGAAGAAGAACGGCTGCTGTTATTGTGCGGCCGCTATGAAGGATTTGACGACAGAATTCGGGAAGGTTTGCAGCCGTTGGAAGTCTCTGCGGGAGATTTCATCTGTAACGGTGGCGAGGTCCCGGCCATGTTGGTGATCGACGCGGTGATTCGTCTGGTCCCCGATGTGCTCGGCGACGAGACCAGCAGCAAATACGATTCGTTTTCCGATTCGGGCCGTCTGGAGTATCCGCAATACACCAGGCCGCGTGAGTTTCGGGGGATGAAAGTTCCCGATGTGTTGTTGAGCGGCAATCATCAGGAGATCGCCCGTTGGCGCGAACAAGAGAGTCTCAAGCGGACTCAAGAACGTCGTAGCGATTTGCTGGACTGAACTGCGAACTAACTAAACGGCAAACAAACTAAATAGACCGTGGACCTGTGGCCAAAACAGACTGGTCTACGGCATTCGATAAGCGAAACGTTAATACTAAGGGATCGAGTCATGGATCAATTGCTCAAAGCCGTCGAAGAATCTAGTTTGCGGGTAGAACCGCTGGAATTTGAAATCGGCGACACCGTGGACGTGCATACGCGGATCCTCGAAGGGGATAAGGAGCGGATTCAAATTTTCAACGGCGTGGTGATCGCCCGTCGCGGTGGCGGCACGCGGGAGACCTTTACGGTTCGCCGCATTGTCGCTGGTGAAGGGGTCGAACGGACCTTCCCAGTACATTCCCCCAAAATCGCCAAGTTGGACGTCCTGCGTCACGGCCGCACCCGCCGAGCCAAGCTGTACTACCTCCGCGATCGTGTAGGTAAAGCGACACGTTTGGCGGAACGTCGTCCCAAGAAAAAGCAATAGTCGTTGTTACAGCTGGGTGTCACTGGCGGCTTGTCCGCCAGTGTAGAAGGTCAAACGCGCATTCACTGCTGGACAAGCCAGCAGTGGCACCCGAGCCTGTGAGCCGCCGCGTAATCAAATGGACTGTTAGAACCCTCGAGCACGCTGGGGGATCGGCATGCGAGGCTGGTGGGCTAGAGCATTCGGAAATCGAGGCGAGCGGCGCGCCGCCCGATATCTGCGCGGCCTGGGCTACACGATCATCGCCCGGCAACACACCAATCGCTACGGCGAAGTCGACATCATTGCACGCGATGGAGACTGTCTGGTTTTCGTCGAAGTGAAGACCCGCAAGAGCACCGCCGCCGGCCATCCCGCCGAAGCGGTTGATCGCACCAAGCAAGGCCAACTGACGCGCGTTGCCTTGGCGTATCTCAAACAGCACGGCCTATTAGAGGCTCGCTCGCGGTTTGATGTGATTGCCATCATCTGGCCCGAAGCAGGCCACACCCCGGACTTGCAGCATTTCCAAAATGCGTTTCCGCCGGTGGGGACGGGGCAGATGTTTTCTTGATCATTTTTAGTTATGTAGGATTTCTGATTCAACGACGTGTGTCTTGTCGGGTTTGAACAGGGCAGTCTCGCGTCCTACACGGGAAGGTGCGTCGCTTCGCACTCTACAACTCAATCATTCGCCGGCGCAGAAGCGGTAATAGATATCGGCCGCTTGCCGCAGTTCATTGATGTTGATCCACTCCGCCTCGGTATGGGCTTGGTTGATTGAACCGGGGCCGCAGACGATGGATGGGACGCCGGAGGCGGCGATGCGTGAGGCGTTTGTGCCGTAGGCGACGCCGACTTTTTTGTGCGGGCCGGCGACTGCTGCGACAGATTCCAGCATACGGTCGGCCAATTCGCCATTGTGCTCATCCGACAACGAGATGCCTGTGATCCAAGGGGGCAGCATTTCGAAGTCGACGTCGATATTTTTGCGGAGATATTCTTCGCAGTCGGCGATCACTGCGGCTCCGTCTTCGCCGGGGATCACGCGACGGTCGATTTCGATTTCGCAACGATCCGGGACGGTGTTCACGCTCAAGCCCCCTTCGATCCGCCCCACGCTAATGGTCGCCGGTCCGCAAAGGGGGTGCGCGGGAATTGCCTGCTTGAGATGCGCGGCGAATGCCTCCAAGCCGGAGAGGACTTGGCCCATTTTGTAGATCGCGTTCACTCCATCGTCGGGACGCGAACTATGACAAGCGCGGCCGGTCGTTCGCAATTTCCAACGGGTCGCCCCGCGATGGGCCACGACAACGTCCAGGTCAGTTGGTTCGGCAACTACAGCGACTTCGGGAGCTGTATTCAGAGAGGAAATTCCCCGCCCCGGCTCGGACCACAGTTTGACCAGATCTTTGACGCCGAGTGCTTCGGCTTCTTCTTCGCAGGAACAGGACATCACGACATTCGCAGCTTCCGCTGGACGTTGGGTGACCAAACGGGCAAATGCGGCAAGCATGGCGGCCATGCCCCCTTTGACATCGCAGGCGCCGCGGCCAAAGAGTTTGTCCTCTTTGATGACTGGTTCGAAGGGCGGAATCGTCATGCCGTCGACCGGCACGGTGTCTTGATGGGCATCCAATAAAATCGTGCGGCGATCGGGTCCGGCGTCATAGCGGGCCAGCAGGTTAAATCGTCCCGGCAGAACCTCAACCTTCTCGGTGGTCACGCCAAGTGTTGCAAACCAATCCTCCAGAAAGGCCGTCATGCGGGCTTCGCCATATTCCGGTCCGGAGACATTACGGCCCATGGGATTAACGCTGGGAATGGCCACGAGTGATTGTAGTAACTCAACGGGGTCGTGCACGGGGAAGCTCCACGCGATTGGGCTTGAGGGGACAGGCGTGAGGGTTGGCCGATTCAAGCTGAGGGGAGGGGGTGATTGATCCTATGTTACGCCCTGCAGTGTCTGGCCACTGGCCACTGGCCACTCGCCACCGGCCACCCTATTAATAGTGCGGTGGGCGTTCCTGGAGGGGGTCGCGTTTTTCCGGTTCTTCCCCGAGTTTGTCGACCTTCGATCCCAGGCGGTCCAGGCTTTTGGTGAGTGTATCGATTTCACTCTGTTGCTCCAGCACGACGGAATTGACCTTTTGAAAGTCCGCTTGCATGTGCATCACCAGGATTTCTAATTCGGTGACGCGGTTGACAAGAGTTGGGTCCGCTGCAGGTGTGGGGTCCGACATGGTCGCTTAGGCTCAGCTAGATGGCAATACGTAACAATCCGTGCAAGTTGTTTCAAAATCCTCTGACGCGACCCACGGATACTGATCTGAAAGTTTGAGAACAAGCGCAACCGGGTTTTTAAAACTGATTCTAGCCTATTCATAACGGTTTTGTCGGCGAAATTCATCCGTCAGTCAGCAAATCGTAGGGTGGCGGACACCGCGCGATGATCGGATAGGTCCCCCGCGAGCACCTCGTAAGCGACGAAAGTTGCGTTCGGAGGGATCAATATCCAGTCGATGATTTGTACGGGGTTGGTCGAGGAATAGGTCATATCGCTTGGGGTGGGGTCCGCGCGTGGTCGCCATTGAAACAGCCCGGACTCTTGTAGAATCTCCATTGCGTTTTCACCGTCGGCGGTTGTTCTCGCGTTCGGAAAACCGGGTGGTGTGGAATTCAAATCACCGGCGACTATTAACGGGACTTCCAACAATTCCGCGACGTCGACAATCGCTTTCGCTCCCCGGACACGATTGATCTCGCGGCGATGCTCCAGGTGGACTGCCAGGACGCGCACGCGCTGTTCATCAGGAAGTTGCAGCGTGGCCACGACGCCGCGTTTGTGACCGACGAGCCAGTCTTCCCAGTCGGCATGTGGTGGCAGGTCGACGACTTGGGCGTCGAGGATCGGATACTTGCTTAAGATCGCGTTGCCGAACTTCCAGCTGCCGTACAGAAAACGAAAATCGAGATTGCGCTGTTCCACGCGATAAGCAAATCCGGCCTCGGCGGCGATGGTGGCAGCTTGGTTTTGGTGTCCGCTCCAAGTGGAGTCGAAGTCGACTTCGTTGAGCACCACGACATTGGCGTTGGTTTTGGCTAGGAACTGAGCGATCTGCTCAATGCGATCGCGCTTGGCTGCGTTGGACTCCTGCCAGTTGTCATCAATCGCGCCGCGACCGTGGGCGATGTTGTAGGTGACAATGCTGAGCAGCCCGGGCAGGGCATCGGCCGGAACTGAGTGTTCGCTGTCACTATAAACGCGGACGCGGCGGCCGGGACTGCGGATGCGGCTGATGATGTACGGTCCGATCACTAGCAGTACGACTAAACCGACGGCGATGAAAAGTCGTCGTCGCCGTGTTCGCGACGGCTGCTGATTCTCGGCAGGTGGCGATTCAGACATGCAGCTCGTGGCATCGGAAAAACGGGGTGATTATCCCGCGCAGTTGGAGTCCTTCTGTCTGTTGCGAATCTCCTTGAACTGTGCTGGGACCAGTCGATACAGGTACCAGAACGAGATCACGACTGCAATCATCATCGCCAGCAACGGCTTGGACATATGGAATAAGAAATTCCCGGTCCACAGTCCGATCATCAATGCTCCCAGGAAGAGGCTGACGCGGACCCAGTCGTTGACCCATTCGTATCGATCGGTGAGGGTAATCTCATATCCGCAATACGAGCAAGATTTTGTCGAAAACTGGACCATCCCACCACACCCGGGACAGCCATGCGAACGCGAGACGGACGTTTTAGCCATGAATTGGTACCTCCAAAAAAAGCATAGCTTGGAGTTGGAGGGGGGGCAAATTTTTTGGGGCGGGTGAGGGCAAGGGAGTTCAAAAGAACTCGTGAATATCACGTGCGCCGTGCAACACACGCGCGATTTCAACTGCGTAGCGACCTGTCGATAGCAGTCGATAATAAATCACATAACTCCCGACAGGAAAACTGCGTAGTCCTGACAACAATTCCTCGCGCGACTCACCAATTAGTGGTTGCCGCACCAACATTTGAAATCGCGCGTCAAATTTGTGGATGACGTTTGACGCAGCTTTGGGGTTGTCGGCGGCAATAAAATCCCAAATTTGGTCCAGATCGGACTGTGCCTGCGGCGAAAGGCGATACCCCCGGCTCATGGCATGTTTTTCTTGGCGGCAAGCCGTTCCAAACCGCGGCGTTGGATGTCATCGAAGAACTTGCGATGCTCGGCTGCGTCGTTGATTGAAATGGCTTGACCATGATCTAGTTGGTCAAGTCCAGCTTGGATGTCATTCCGGAGGAGGTCAAGTTTCTCCTCGCGTTCCTTCAGTAGTCGCAGTCCTTCAGAAATTGCCTCATCTCGCGAGCGGAACTTGCCGCTGGCGACTTCGCGTTCGACAAACTCTTCCAATTCGGGGGGGATTGTTGTTGCCATCGTCATCACACTCATTTTGGGCTTCGTAAACAGGTGTCTTGACCGCACACCGGTATCTACTCCATCGTAGGGCTCACACGCCGTCGGAGCAACAGAAATTCAAGTCAGCTTGTGGCTGTTCCATGAGTCTGTAAGAACCTCTCCAAACGCGACAAGTCGGTTTATTAACGCTGCACCAAACGTATCCCCCGCCTACGATACAACACTTTGAGATCCTCACGCGACCACTGTTCGCGACCGTCGTCGATGCCGGGGTCGCCCATGTCGACGTTTCCGTTGTCGGCGAAACGATAAAACAGTGCTGCATGCATTTCGCCCGGCGTCCAGCCATACTCTTCGGTGTAAACCGGATCGACGGTTGCGCCGCGGGGGATGCCGACCGTGAGAATCACAGGACCAGGCTCGCGATCACGCAAAGCAGTTTCGCCGCCAGCGAAGACTTCGACATCCCAATCGGTGCCGGCGGTCTTGAGTTTGAGGCCCCGATACAATCCCTGCCACAGCGTGCCGTTGCGGGTGAGGCACAGTTCGGCCATCTCTTGTTCGTTGGTTTCGATGCCGACTGCTTTGAGGATTGTCGCTGCGCAGGCCGCGCTGCAAGAGATCTTTGAGGTCTGCATGCAGACGCCGTTACGCCACATGTCATGACACGTGGGTGGCGAGCCCCAAATGGGTTGAACAACGGCGAAGACGCCCACTCCCAATAATATGGTTGTATAAACGCTGCGGCGCATGACACCGCCGGGCAGTTTCCGCCAGACCGTTCCGGCCAGAAGCGCACAGGCGGGCAAGAACCAATTTCCCAATACGATCAAGTTGGAGAAGGGCAGCAGTCGCGCCAACAATACGCTGTCATCCAACCAGACAATATAGATGCCGATCGCGCACACCGTTGCCAGCGCCAAAAACGTCACGCGCTTGGTTGTTGCTGATCGGGTTGTCCGCAGTCCCAAGAAAAATAGTGCAATGGAGATCGCAACGAGGATCGCCAACCCCGAGTAGATGTCGGTCATCGCGCAATGACCTTTCAGATACTTGAGAAGTGAAGATGTAATCTGTGATTGAATCGTACACTTCTCAAACCTGCGGAACAACAGGAAGTTCGCGCAGGGTCAATTTGTAAATTCTGTTGATGTCCCTCTCGCCGCGAACTTTCCGGCGTTTCTCCGTGTCGTGTCGAACCGGGCTGTTATACTCGTGTGCAGTGGAAGTTGGCACGTTTGGGAGATGAAATTATGAATAACTCGCAGTTGCGGCGGATCGGGGTACCGGATTTTTGTATCAAGTCGGCGCTGGCGGCGGTGCAGGTGTTGGCCAAACAACGCGGCGTCCGTGGTGGGGCAATGAAAAAGCAGATGCGCGCGGTGTTGGCGGCGCCTGAGGATTTTGTGGAGGACGTTGACCTTGGGGAGTTCGCGCGCGACATCATCGAGGATCGTGAGTTCACGCGACCGGAGCCGATTGAGTATCGTACCTGGGGGAGCGACATCGATGCGGGTGCGCATCATCAGATGCGGCAGTCCTGTTCGTTGCCGATGGCGGTCGGCGGGGCGCTGATGCCCGATGCGCATATCGGTTACGGTCTGCCGATTGGCGGGGTGTTGGCGCTGGACAATGCGGTCGTGCCGTATGCGGTGGGGGTGGACATCGCTTGCCGTATGAAACTCTCGGTGCTCGACCTGCCGGTGGCGGCGCTGGATGAAGAGTTTCATCGCTGCAAGCACGCCATCGAGGGGGGGACGCGGTTCGGCGTGGGCTCCACGCACCAGCGGCCGCAACAGCATGATGTGATGGACGAAGATTGGACGGTCTGTCGCGTGACCCGCGAAAACAAGGATAAAGCCTGGAGGCAACTCGGGACGTCCGGTTCGGGGAATCACTTCGTCGAGTTCGGCGTGTTTACGCTCGACGTGCGCGATGAGGAATTGGGTCTGGATGCGGGGGAATACGTCGCGCTGCTCAGCCATAGCGGGAGCCGTGGGGCGGGGGCGTCGGTCTGCAATGTTTATAGCAGCATCGCTCGCAAGCGTTTGCCGAAGCGTTACGAAGATGTGCAACGCTTGGCGTGGCTGGACATGGATTCCGAGGCGGGGCAGGAGTACTGGGCGGCAATGAACCTGATGGGCGAATACGCCGCTGCCAACCATGCGGTCATCCACCGGCTCGTCTCGGACCTGTTGGGAGCTGCGGTGATTGCCGGGGTGGAGAACCACCACAACTTTGCCTGGAAGGAGATGCACGGCGGCAAGGAGTTGATTGTACATCGCAAGGGAGCGACGCCGGCGGGGGCGGGTGTGTTGGGTGTGATTCCCGGTTCGATGGCCGATCCGGCCTACGTCGTCCGCGGCAAAGGGCACCCGGAAAGTTTCGACTCCGCCAGCCACGGCGCCGGCCGCCGCATGTCGCGGACGCAAGCGAAGGACATGTACAACTTCAAAGCGGTGAAGAAGGACTTGGCGGCCAAGGGGATCACCATCCTCTCCGCCGGCGCCGACGAAGTTCCCGGCGTGTACAAAAACATCGACGACGTGATGCGCGAGCAGCAAGACTTGGTCGATATTGTGGCGCGGTTTGATCCGAAGATTGTGAAGATGTGCGGCGATGGGAGTCGGGCGGAGGATTGAACCTTGTTTGGGGGCCGCCGAGGGAAATCTTCTTGTTATCGGAGCGTGAAAAACAGAGAATCAGAGCAGCGTCTTGTCAGCCGAAACCCTGTTTTAGGGGCGTATATCACCGTCGTGCAGATCTCACTGGCCACAATTCCGAACGCGCTCGAAGCTCGCTGCGGGCTTCCGCGTCCCGATTGGCGTACGATTTTCGATTGGGTCGATGCGAACGTGAGTGGCGATGCGGACCTCAATGAGGTGTTCACGCAGTTGGCGCGCGATTGGTTGGATGCGTTGATTGAAGTGTTGCCGTCCGGTTACACGCGCAGTGAAACGCCCGAATTCATGGTGCTCTCTAGCGGCGACTCGCCGTCGGCGGAACGCCTGCTTGACTGTTGTGAGTCCGCTCGGCGAATCATTCTCGATAGTCTGGCAGACGTTGCACGTGAAGAAGGCTACGGCAAATATGTACTGTTCGCCTTTGCGAACGCGGGTACCTACTACGATTACGTTGCTGATTTTTATCCGGACGAAGGGGAATTCGGGTTATCCGGCGGCATGTTTCTCGATCATGGATATGGCCACATGGCTATGTGCATGGCACCTGCAGGCGATCCTGAGCGCACTATTGCTCATGAAATGACGCACGCACTTCTGCGTCACTTGCCGTTGCCGCTCTGGCTGAACGAGGGGGTGACGCAGGTCATCGAAGACATCGTTGTGGGCGGTTCTTATTTCATAGTCGACCGCGAAACGATGCGCATGCATCGCGACTACTGGAACGCGGAGACGATGGATGCGTTTTGGTCGGGCGAGTCGTTCCATTCGCCCGACGAGGGCCAGGAGCTAAGCTATCATCTTGCGCAGATACTTTTTCGTAACCTGATGTCCGACTACCCGGAACAGATTTCGCGTTTTTTGAATTCGGCCAACTATTCCGATGCCAGCCATGCAGCATTGGTTGAGACATGCGGCGTTTCACTGTGCGATCGCGTCGCGCAGTTCTTGGGTAAGGGGGCGTGGGCTCCCCGTACGGATTATGCGATGATCGACACATGAAACACCCACCACCGTCCCTTGCCCCCGGCTGGGGCGCGCAGCGACAAGATGTTTTTGCCATGTGTGTTTGCTTGGTTCAGGAACGCGGATCGCACAGCTTCTTGTGCCTGCCGCACTAGGCCGGTTCGCGGCCAGACGATCGGCATGTGATTCGCCATGAAACTAACACCCACTTCGACTGATCCTTTGAAGGACGTTCTTACCGTCAGCGTCGCCTTCTTAGTTTTAATGTTCGGCTTTCTATTTAGCGCCGGAGCTGAAGCATTTTATGGTGTCAAACAGCCGATATTCGAAATAGTCGGCGGCACTGTCCTAGGTAGCGGCGTCGCGGTCTGCCTTTATAAACTGGTTCTTTACCTTCGACGATCGAAACTGAACAAACTTTCTGTCGCTTTAGTAACCATGATCGTTCTGTTTGATGTAGCCGCAATTCCTTTTGGTATATGGATCAATCATTAGGCATACGCATCCCCACATGGTGTCATTGACTTGCGTGATTTGTGGTAGCACATTTACATTGAAAACCGTGCAGGGCAGCCCGGTCGGTACGGCCGGGTTGAGTACTGAGACACGTTGCGAAAATCGTGAGAGCCCGTTCATTGGAATGCCGAAATGCCGAACTTTCCTCGCAACAAATCAGCCTCCAATGGCTACTTCAAAATTGCCGCTGCCAGCTTGGCTACCTTCGTGGTCTTGCTTAACGGGTCGTGTTTCGCCGACGACGAAATGCCGCCGCCCACATTGACGAACGTTTCCTACGGTCCGCACAAACGCAACGTGTTCGACTTCTGGCAGGCGAAATCGGACGCGCCGACGCCGTTGGCGATTTACTTTCATGGCGGCGGATTCGGTGTCTTCGACAAAAGCAAAATTGTCAAGAAATGGCCGGTGACGGTCAGAGCGTTGCTGGATGCGAAGATTTCTGTGGCGGCGGCGAACTATCGGCTGATCCAGCACAAACCGCTGCCGGCCGCGTTTCACGATAGCCGGCGGGCGGTTCAGTTTCTGCGCACAAAAGCGGCGGACTGGAGCATCGACGCTTCACGAGTCTCCGCTTGGGGTGGTTCCGCCGGGGCTCAAATCGCCATGTATCTAGCCTTTCATGAAGAGATGGCCGACCCGCACAGCGACGATCCCGTGGAGCGGCAATCTACCCGGTTGACGTGCGTGGCGACGCGGGATGGGCAAACCAGCCGGGACTACCAATGGTGGGTCGATCACATTCCGGAGTACGACAAACCGCATCGTGATTTCCACGCCATGTTCGGCGTCGAGACCCGCGAAGAGTTTCTCAAGCGAATGGTCGACGTTTCGGCGCTCTCGCTGATCACGAAAGACGATCCGCCCATCTACATGCATTATGCGATGACTCCGAATGCCCCGGTGCCGGTCCCCACGCCAGGCAACCCGCGTGCCGCAATCAGTTTCCAGGGCCATCATGTCGTGTTCGGTTTGGAACTAAAGAAGAATATGGACGAACTCGGCGTCGAAGCCAATTTGGACTATCCCGGATCAAAGTCGCCGTATCGCTCGGTTGAGCAGTTTTTCATTGCGAAGCTCAAGGGAAACTAATCGCGAATGAATTCGAGATGATGAAGACCCGGGTCGCGTAGCGACAAGACGTTTGTGCCGAGCGCGTGGGATTGTTCACGGTGCGATGGCGGCGCGGCGACTTGTGCCTACGGCACCGGGTCGCTTCGCGGTCGCTCCACCCAGCGCAAGTGGTTGATGGTGAAAAGGTTGAGGTTCTGAGCGAGGTTCATATTCCCGTATTTGGCTTCACGCTGTAAACTCCGCTTCTCTCCTTCTCATCTCTCGCGAAACCCCCATGCGCATCCTACTAGCGGTCATCCTGACGTTGAGTGTTGCGGGGTGTGGCACAATGGCCAACCTTGAGGGGCAGCAGTACGCATTCCTTTCCCCACCTGGATTTAAGCCAGTTCGTGTTTATGGTGGCGTGCGGAATGACTTTGATTGGGTCTACGCAGGCTTCAACGATTCCGAAACGGACGGTGATGCCCAAGACAATTCTGACCGCCTGTCTACCCAAATTTTGGAGGATCCAATCAGCGTTGCCGGCGGTATGACGGCGCTCGGTTACTTTGCTGTGGTCGACCCGGTGCTGTCGTTCGTCGCCGATACCATAACCCTTCCGTACGTCATCGGAGTGCTGCAAGAGTCGGCGGATGAATCGAGCGTCGATGTCGCACAGCATCCACAAATTGAATCCGATCCGTGACTGCCGCCAGCCCACAACTGCACGATCCCGGTTGAGTGGAAGCTGGAATGGGGGCGACTTGTGAGCTTGCTTTCAAGAGGATTGAATTGTTGGGGGGGCTGGTTTTCTGAGATGGGTCTGCTCCAGCTCCTTGGCATTGCTTGTGTCCTGGTGAGCTGTCGAGTGAAACGCAGTCAATGCAGGTTTCTGGGTCATCTTAGATTCAGGGAGATACGGCCTCCCATTGCGGGCTTGCCGTTAGCTTTTATCTCATAACGGTTTACGGGGGATGCGCATCGTGTGAATGCATCGGTTTATTCGATGCGTTGTGCTCAAACTATCTATTTGACGAATCCCATGTTCCTGCCTATAAGTTAATAGTACTAAAATCCCGTCCAAGCCGCCCCAGCTGTCTTGGAGGAGGACGGTATCGGAACCAAATAGACAGAGTGACATTGTTTTCTCAGAGCGGCAGTGAGCGAAATCATTGTGATTAGACGTGCCGGTCAATCGGGATCTCTCGGAGGCAGCCTGTGTCGTTTGAGACGAGATTGCGCTGTTGAGCCAACCGCGCGTCATAATTCTGTGCGCACACGCACGCCGGATGACGCGTCAGCGACTTTTTTATGTTTCCAGGAAATTCATTCTCCAGCTTTCTCTGGGTGTTCTGGCACAATTTAATCGGTACGAGGCGCGATGATGAGCGGTGATGAGCGGGCAGAGAAGATTGCAGGGGGAGCCTGGATCCTTGAGCAGTTTACACACAGCAACCCAGTTCACGAACGGAATGCTGCGCGACGCGTGTTGAGCGAAGTGATGCGTGCTTGGCCGGGTGACGTACATCGTTTGTGGTGGAAGTGGTTCAACGAAGCTGCCAAAAGCCTGGGCCTTCGGGCTCGAACGCTTGATTGTACGGTTGAGGAAGCGCTGTCGCTGGTTGAGGATGGTGCGCGGCTGGTCACATACCGTGATGAGCCGAAGTCGGAATGGTTGGCGGTGCTGGGGAAGAGCCGACGGCGCATTCAGATGGCTTCCGCTGCGCAGACCGTGCAAGAAAAACGCATCTCTGTGCGATCGCTGAAACGCTCTCTGACATCACTTGCCAAGGATGGGAAAATACGATGCATCGTCTTGGAACCGCAAACCGGCGAACATCCCAACGGGGGGGCACACATTGCACCGCTGGATCGGCTGCGACATTTGATGTTGCCGGAGTGGTCCGACCTTTGGATTGTGTTGGTGTTCGCTTTTGTGGTCGGCTTGCTCATGCTGGCGACACCCATTGCGATTGAAGCCCTGGTGAATACGGTTGCCTTCGGCCGGTTTCTGCAGCCTGTGGTCGTTTTGGCTTTGATCCTGTTTACCTTTCTTGGATTCCTGGCGGCGGTGCGCGCTCTGCAGACATACGTCGTCGAGATCATTCAAAGACGATTGTTTGCACGGGTGGCAGCGGACTTGGCGTATCGTCTGCCGCGTGTCGAAGCGGAAGCGACGGATGGACATTATATCCCGGAACTGGTCAATCGTTTTTTTGACATCGTTACGGTTCAAAAGGTGGCGGCTCAACTGCTGCTAGACGGCCTGGGATTAATATTGACGGCGGTCATCGGCATGGCCGTCCTGGCTTTTTATCATCCATGGTTGCTCGGTTTTGACATTGTGCTTCTGGCTTCCATTGCTTTCATTATTCTCGTGCTCGGTCGTGGTGCGGTTGCTAGTTCTGTGAAGGAGTCGAAACACAAATACTATATGGCTGCTTGGTTGGAAGACATCGCGCGCTGTCCGAGCACCTTCCGCAACGACGGAGGGACTGAGTTTGCATTGGAGCGGGCCGATCGATTCATTCACGAATATCTGTCAGCCAGGAAATCTCACTTTCGTATTTTGATGCGGCAGATTTTGTTTGCCTTGGGCCTGCAGGCCGTCGCCAGCACGGTGTTGCTCGGAATCGGGGGTTGGCTGGTAATCAACAACGAGCTGACGCTGGGGCAACTTGTGGCGGCGGAACTGATTGTCACGATGATTGTGGGAGCATTTGCAAAACTAGGCAAACACATGGAGAGTTTTTATGACCTGTTGGCCTCGGTCGACAAGTTGGGCGTGCTGTTTGATCTGCCGATCGAACGTCAAAGTGGTATGTTGGGTGTTGGACAACAGGGGCCGATCGACGTCCATCTGAATGCCGTTTCGTATGCGTGGCCGGGTCGACCTGCAGTCGTTGATTCTGTCTCTTTTAAAATTCCCCCGGCAACAAGTCTGGGAATCTTTGGTCCTTCAAATAGCGGAAAGAGTACGCTGGTCGACCTGATCGGTGGGCTAAGGTCTCCCACGGCGGGGCACTTAACGCTGGATGGATTCGATCCCAGTGACCTGCGTCCCGATGTCTTTAGAGAACGAGTGGCGATCGTTCGCAATAACGAGGTTTTCCATGCCACAATCGATGAAAACGTGCATCTCCATCGTGAAGATGTTTCATCGAACGATGTCCGTGAGACACTCCAACACCTCGGCCTGCTTGAGCCAATCCTAGAGCTTGACGAAAGCCGAGAAACCGCAATGAGCAGCAGTGGCTCTCCGCTGACTGAAAATCAATGCCGCCGGTTGACAATCGCACGGGCGGTTGTGGGGCGCCCGGGACTCTTGTTGATTGACGGCGTATTGGACGCGCTTCCTGATGAAGAGCTTGAGTTGGTTTTGGATTTCCTGTTAGCCCCGGAGCAGCCCTGGACCATCATTATTGCCACAGGGCGTGAGTCGCTCGCGCGGCGTTGCATGAATCGCATCGATCTGAAGTCACAGTCATCGCCGATTAAATCTTGAATTGGACCTTTGAATGCCCGTCACGACAGTTACGCCTGATACAAAACCGAAGCAATCACGCCGAATGCTTGCGCCAGCAGCCTACAGCGAAACGGCTATGCCGTCATTGCGGCTTGCGCGCTCTTCGCGATTGGCCCGTCGGTTGGGGAAATTCCTGTTGGTTTTCATGGTCATGGGATTCATCCTCATTGCGTTCGCGCCATGGCAGCAGTCCGTGAAGGGCACCGGTGGTGTGATTGCTTATGCGACGGACGAGCGACAACAAACACTGGAAGCTCCTATTAAGGGGCGAATTGCTCGTCTGGGCGAAGGGGTTTTTGAGAATGCCTTCGTCAAAAAAGGGCAACTCATCGCCGAAATTACTGACATTGATCCCTCCTACCTAGCTCGGCTTGAGGATCAATTGGCGGCCTCCCAAAATCAGGTCAAAGCAGA
This sequence comes from Symmachiella macrocystis, assembly GCF_007860075.1. Classification (NCBI taxonomy): domain Bacteria; kingdom Pseudomonadati; phylum Planctomycetota; class Planctomycetia; order Planctomycetales; family Planctomycetaceae; genus Symmachiella; species Symmachiella macrocystis. Next base: position 1,188,272 of record NZ_SJPP01000001.1, on the reverse strand, counting down.
GGCACAAATGTTGCAGGCTAGCCGCAACAACCTGCAAGCAGCACACACGATCGTCAAATCGTATGAGTCTCAGGTCAAAACCTATGAACAAGTGAAGGCTCAAGTCGTGGCGGCTGCAGACGCAGCGGTGAAGTCGGCGGAAAACAAGGTCGACGCTGAGCTTCAACAACTTGAGGAACATAAAGCGGCGCAATCGCAACTTGAGTTAAACTTCAAACGACAAAAGACGTTGTATGAAGAAAACATAGTGTCAGAACTTAAGTATCAAGAGGCTGATCGTAAGCTGAAAGAGACTCAAGCCAAAGTTGCCAAGACGGAACAATACATCAATTCCGCTAGGAACGAACTTGCCCAGAAACGAAGTGAGCGGAAGGCGAAAGAACAGAAGGCACAGGCTGACATTGATTACGCAAATGCGACCCTTCGTAAGGCGACTGGCGACGTGGCTAAAGCGGAAAGCGATGTGGCCAAAGCCCAATCGAGTCTGAACAAGGCTCAAAAAGATCTGCTTGAGACAGAAACGAAAGTCGCACGTCAGAGAAGCCAATCTGTGATGGCGCCGTTTGACGGGTTTGTCACACAAATTACTCCCAATCAAGGAAGTCAGGTCCTTAAGGCGGGGGATCCGATTTGTCGCATCGTCCCTGAGACAGCGGATCGCGCTGTGCAAATTTGGCTCGACGGCAACGACACGCCCTTAGTGGAACCTGGCCGACATGTTCGATTGCAATTTGAAGGTTGGCCGGCTGTGCAGTTTGCGGGCTGGCCGTCGGTTGCTGTTGGAACATTTGGCGGTGAAGTCGTTTCCGTCGACGCCACGGACGACGGCAAGGGGCGGTTTCGCATCTTGGTTCGTCCTGATCAAACCGATCGGCCTTGGCCTGGTGATCGTTATCTGCGTCAAGGCGTGCGAGCCAACGGTTGGGTGCTGTTGAATCAAGTGCCGCTGTGGTACGAAATTTGGCGGAATATGAATGGCTTCCCACCGGTGGTTTCTATTGAGGAGCCTAAGAAGAAAGATAAAAAGCCTCCTTTGCCCAAATCTTGAGCTACGTCACATTCAACGGTCAATTTAGGGAACTGTTCTCAGTGTCGTTCGGTGCGATTTGCCAAATGTTACTGCGGTTTAGAATCCCCATTGATCCCAATTGAGTTGCTATGATTTTTCATCGATCCTCAAACCAGGGAGTCAGAGATGAGCATAAATTTTACATCAGATGGATTGCCGTTGAAAGTAAAAGTCCAAGATTATGTCCAACAGAAAATCGACTCAGCAATCGGGCCTTTTGAAGACTTCGTCAAGGGTGTCGACATCCGCATTGTCGATGTGAATGGCCCCAAAGGGGGCATCGACCAACGCTGCCGGGTGGCTGTGGCTGTGAATGGAAAGCCCGACATCATCGCTTCTGCCAATCACGAAAACGCGTACGGGGCAATTTCGTTGGCAGTGGACCGGGTGCGACGTAGCCTGCAACGCGTTGTGGGACGCAACAAATCGAAAAGAAGTCGAAAAGTCCCACTGAGTCACCGTGGTGACGACTCAAATCCCCAAGAAACAGTGGAATTCGAATAACGGTCTGGGCGAGGTGAGGAATGACTGGGTCTGAGAGAACAGTATTCGATCCTGAGCATGATTTAGGATAGAAATCAAACTCAATCGCCTCACCAAACCGTGCCGATAATACCGATTAGGAAAGCTGTGGGAGAGGTCTGTGAATCTACGCGCAGAGAAACTCGTATCAAATGCACTGTTGTATGAACATGCCAATAGCGGGACTTCGCGCATCTCTAATTGCCGGCAGCGTCATCGCCGTAATGGGATGTTCGGTTACAACGAATCAACCCCCGGTCGATTTAAAGCGATTGGCAGGCAATGCGGCCCAAACCTCCACGATCACCGTCAAGCAATCCGAAGCGGAGTCCAACGACCAAATTGAGACAAAGCTTAGCGATCCACTCCAACTCGTTTCGAATGAAGATGAAGCAACGACGGATTTAGAGGATCTGCCTGAGGCAGCAGAATTCTTAACAGACGAAGATTCGGCCGCTGAACCTGAAGAACGGGCAATTGAAGATTATCTCCAGCCCATTCCCCTTGATCTCGCAAGCGGCAATGCGTCCGCGGTTGTTATCGACCAAGTCGTCAATTCGGTTCATGAGTCTTATCCGCTGCTGGCAGCCGCATTGCTGGAAAACTCGATTGCAGACGGAAAACAACTGGCGACTTGGGGCGCATTCGATACCAAGTTCAAAAGTGCGAGCCAAAATGGCGCACTCGGTTTCTACGAAACCTACCGTCAGGATATCGGGTTCGTCCAGCCAATCTACAATGGGGGTGAATTCTTTAGCGGCTATCGAATCGGACGCGGCAATTTTCAACCGTGGTATCTCGAACGGCAGACAAATGAAGGAGGCGAATTCAAGGCTGGGTTTCGCGTCCCCCTTCTGAAGAATCGCGAGATCGATGAGCGCCGTGCCGCACTGTGGCGTGCGACGTATGAACAACAACGCGTCCGTCCGGAGGTTCGCGCTCAGCTGATTTTATTTGTCCGAGAGGCCAGCATTGCGTACTGGACTTGGATCGCGACAGGACAGCAATACAGAATCTGGCAGCAAGCTTTGGAACTTTCGGAAGAACGCAATTCGCGTCTCCAACGGCGCGTCGAAGAAGGGGATCTCGACCCGCCGGCATTGCAGGACAATCTGCGGTCCATCGCGTTACGAGAATCAAAGTTGATTGACCGTGGACGGAAACTGCAACAATCTGCGGTCAAGCTGTCTCTGTTCTACCGATCCGCTGATGGTTCTCCCATCATTCCTGAGCCCTCGCAGCTCCGTGATTTTCCGGAACCTACTGAGTTCCTCGCGTCCCAAATCGAATCTGACATTCAAGTTGCCTTGTCACAACGCCCTGAATTGGCTGCTCTGGATGCCCTTTATCGGCAAATCAACGTCGACTTGGCGGAAGCCAACAACGAATATTTGCCGACTGTCGATGCGCAGGTCTGGAACTCACAGGATGTGGGGGAACCGACAAGCAGCAAACGCGATAAATCTCGATACGAACTGGAAGCAAGCCTGTTTATCGACGTGCCGTTGCAACGCCGCAAAGCAAGGGGAAAATCTCACGCTGCTGAGGCAAAACTTTCACAAGTTGCCGTGAAGCGTCGCTTTACACAAGACAAAATCGTTGCCGAAGTCCAAGCTGCTTTTGCCGGTTTGACCGCCGCGTATGATCGTCTGGGCAAGGCACGCGAAGCAAAACGCCTTGCGGAATACATGGCTGATGTGGAACGTCGTCGCTTTGAACTGGGGCAGTCCGGTTTGTTGGATGTTTTCATTCGCGAGCAATCCGCCATCGAGGCTGCGGATGGCGAGGTTGAAGCATTGCTGGAGTATTTCGCAGCTTTGGCGAACTACACCGCCGCACTCGCATTTGACTGGCCGATGCCTGCCGAAAGCAAGCCCTAGGACGCTTTCAGGCAGCGAGCTGAACCAGCCGGACGCGCTCTGGGATCACCTTGCATCCTGAATTGACTATCCTGAAGTGATGTATCTGGATATTATCAGGTGTCGATTCGGTCGTCCTCAACAGGCTTCGCTAAGTCTCTGCGATGAAATCATACCAACATGAATGCGGACTGGTTAAACTACCACCATTTACTCTACTTCTGGATGGTTGCGAAAGAAGGTAGTATCACACGTGCCTGTGAAAAACTGCACTTAGCCCAGCCAACGATTAGCGGCCAGCTGAAGAAACTCGAGAGCGCGCTCGGCGAGAAACTCTACGAACGCGTCGGTCGCGATTTGGTACTCACTGACGTTGGCCAAATGGTTTATCGTTATGCAGATGAAATGTTTGCCATTGGACAGGAACTTGGTGACGCGATCAAAGGGCATGCAACCGGGCGACCTATCATGTTCATGGTAGGCATAGCAGATGTTTTACCCAAACTCATTGCGTTCCGACTGCTTGAGCCGGCACTGCATCTTGAAGAGAAAGTACAGATTGTTTGTCGGGAAGGGCCAATGGAACAGTTGTTATCTCAACTAGCAACGCACGAACTGGATGTTGTTTTCTCAGACTCGCCAGCCGGCTCCATGGTTCGCATCCGCGCCTTCAATCATGCATTGGGTGAATGTGGCGTGGGATTGTTCGGTACCGCTCAGTTGTGCCGCCAATATGAGCATGGGCTTCCAGAATCACTGAGTTCCGCTCCGTTTCTCCTACCAGCGGAAAACACGGCCATGCGACGATCCATTGAAGAATGGCTTATCGAGGCCAACATTTCTCCACAGATTGTTGGTGAGTTTGACGACACGGCCTTGCTGAAAGTGTTTGCGGAGGCAGGCATCGGCTTCGTGCCTGGTCCCCTCGCGATTCGCGCGGAGATCGAAAGGCAGTTCGGCCTGAGTTTGCTTCTTGAAATCCCTAATGCCATCGAACGATTCTATGCAATTACGGTCGAACGTCGCATTCGCCACCCCGCTGTGATGGCGATATCGGAAGCGGCCAAAGAATCGCTGTTTGCACAATGAAACAGCAATTGACCTGCTTTACCGAAGGGAGCCTTCGTTCAAAACCCTTTGATGCGTCCGCTGACACGGATCTGCAAGTTTGTGGAATGAGATCAACCGAGGTACAAAACAGGTTCTCGTGATTTTAAACGTCCAACACCTGAGCACTGAAATCGAGGAAATCATCAATGCTGACGCTTCCACTGCGATTCCTGGCCGTTGCATTGTGCGTCCATCTTCTTCTGGGGAACTCTCGTACGGAAGCTGCAGAGAAACAGCCTCAGTCGAATAATTTCAAAAAAATTCAGCTCACTCCGCGGTACTACTGCGATGGTATTGCAACTGGCGATATTAACCGCGATGGGCACGCGGACATCGTGGCGGGGCCGTATTGGTATGCAGGGCCGAAGTTTACCGCGGCTCACGAATTCTACATCGCCGATCCGCTCGAGCCTGAAAAGAGTCCCTCGAACAGCATGTTCTCTTTCGTGCACGACTTTAATGGCGATGGGTGGCCCGACATTCTCGTCTTGGGACGAGTCCACCTACATCCCGCCTATTGGTACGAGAACCCCGGTGACCAAGACAGCGTATGGCTGAAACACTTTGTATTTGAGCGTGTGTATGGTGAGTCGCCCACACTCGTTGATCTCGATGGAGACGGCCGTCCGCAATTGGTTTGCCATTGGGAAGGACGCTGGGGGTGGATCGAACCGAACAGGGAGGCCCCGACGGAACCCTGGCAGTTCAAGCCGCTGTCGGAACCCGGGGACTGGAAAGAGTTCTACCACGGTACCGGCGTTGGGGATATTGATGGCGACGGACGCCTTGATCTCGTCCTCAACGACGGATGGTTCATTCAACCCTCAAAGCCCAATACCCCGTGGACCTGGCATGCCCATCGTTTTTCTGACGATCGCGGCGGGGCGCAGATGTTTGTCTACGACATCGATGGGGATGGCGACAACGATGTGGTTTCTAGCCTCAACGCGCATGGTTGGGGTTTGGCCTGGTTTGAGCAATACCGCGAGGGAGACGAAATCGCATTCCGCAGGCATCAGCTCATGGGGACACGCGAAGAAATTGAGAAATACGGGGTGGCTTTTACGCAACCGCATGCTCTTGACCTGGGCGACATCAATGGCGACGGGCTCAAAGACTTAGTCATCGGCAAACGGATGTGGGCGCACGGCCCGAAAGGTGATATCGAGCCGAGCGCGGCACCGGTGTTGTATTGGTTTGAGTTGACCCACCAGGATGGCGCGGCGCGTTTTGTCCCTCACCTGATCGACGATCACTCCGGAGTGGGTGTTCAAGTCACGATTGCCGATGTCAACGGCGACGGTGTGAATGACATTCTCACCGCATCGAAACTCGGGAGTTTTGTGTTTATCAATCAACGCTGCAAGCAGTGAGGCTGCATGCAGGTACCGGCTTCTCAGGATTATTGAGTGCGTGGGTATGACCACCGTGCCCCCGGATTGGAATCAAAACTGCCGAGCCATCAGGTTTTGAGTGTCATGAGAAAACTCATCTGATTATCCTGGTATTGACGTGACTCTCCCCAGGTGCGTGTTTGTGATTCAGCAATTGATCTCTAAGTTTAGGCGACCCGTGACCATGCATATTAAGACCTATTTCTTGGTGCTGTTGTGCTTCTTCAGCAGCTTCACCAGCCGCTGCCTATTTGCGCAATCGAACGAAGTCATCGATCTCGGCAACCGCCGCGAACTGTTCATTGACGACCATCTTGTGGGCGGGATGAAGAATGTCCAACTGTTGGTTCACCAGCCGATCCGCGAGGAGATTGCGGTGAATTGCGATAAGCCCTGGGAGGGCAACGGTTGCGGTTACTACACGGTCTTGCACGATTCCCAAGAAGCGGTCTATCGCATGTACTACCACGCTTGGCAGATTCCCACAGGCATCGAGCCGGGCGGACCGCTAACCATAGGATACTTTGAGAGTCATGATGGGATTCAATGGGACCGGCCCAATCTTGGTCTGTGTGAGTTCCAAGGTTCGAAGGACAACAATATTATTTTGGACAAGCTGGGTGACGGTGGTCGCTGCCACGATTTCTCACCTTTTATCGATTCAAATCCCGCTGCGAAACCGGAGGGACGGTACAAGGCAATCGGAGCCGGGTTTGAAAACCATAAGGGCATTTGGGTCTATCAGTCTCCTGATGGAATTCACTGGACCCCCCTGGCCCCCGGGCCGGTGTTTGACAAAGGAGCGTTCGACACGCAGAACATCTCGTTCTGGTCGACGACAGAGAAAAAGTATGTGATGTATTACCGCGTTTTTACTAAAGGTGGTTTCTCGGGGACACGGCTGATCAACCGAGCCGTCTCCGACGATTTTCTCCACTGGACCGACGAGGGAACAATCGCTTTCCCCGAGGGTGAGGGACCGCAACCGCTCTCGCAATTCTATGTCAATCAGGTCAAGCCGTATGAGCGAGCGCCTCACCTCTATATTGGATTTCCAGCGCGCTACGTTGATCACGGATTGACAGCTTCGACACCTTTGCTGCCCGAGTGGAAGCTGCGTGAAAAACGGATGACAGTCACTCCGCGTTATGGTACGGCCGTGACTGACTCGATTTATATCACGAGTCGCGATGGTCGAAATTTTCGTCAAAGCAACGACGTATTTCTACCGCCCGGGCTGCGAACCAAACACAACTGGTCGTACGGAGATAACTACATCGCCTGGCATGTGGTCGAAACCAAGTCAGTCAAGGACGACGCTCCCCGCGAGCTTTCGCTATACGCCACGGAATCGTATTTCACGGGGCGCCAATCTCGCTTGCGACGCTACTCATTACGCGTCGATGGTTTTGCTTCGATTCACGCCAAGCTCAAACAAGGCGAGTTCACGACCAAACCCATTCGCTTTTCAGGGAAGGAACTTTCACTGAATGTGGCGACCAGTGCCTCCGGTATGGTCCAGGTGGAAATCCTCTCGCCCGCCGGTACACCCATCTCCGGCTTTACGCTCGCGGATTGCGACATCATCTATGGTGACTCTCTCGATCGCCGCGTTAGTTGGAAAGGGAACAGGAGCGTTGAGGCTCTTGTCGGTCGTCCCGTGGTCCTGCGCATGGTCATGCGCGAAGCCGACGTGTACTCGCTGAAATTTGAAGACTAGGCCAAGCTCATCGCCTCATGCGCATTGAAGCTCGTCAATCGACAGCGGGCAAATTGCGCACTCTCTCTCCCGGATTTCCTGATGGTTCCCCGCGAATATTTTGAGTCAAATCGCTTGGGTGCAGCTCGACCGACGCTGGGTTCTCGCTGATTCCGGTGACAGAATCGCCGCCCTATCACGCGCAGCGACTCGTGATGTCCGACATCAATTCCGGTCAAAAGTATCGGGGCCAGGAGAAGCCGCGTTACATTCCGCCGCTGCCGTCGCCTGTCATGGCAGAGGCAGGAAGAATTGATCAATTCTGAGAGTTGTCTATGTCGGGCGCCGAACTTCGGGGCAGAGTGCCGATGAGGTGTGGCAGTCCATGTGTAACCAATGTGCGTTGCGCTTCAGACAACGCACGCTCAGGAGACAGGAATCATGAAACGAATATTGAGACGCTCCTCTCTGTACGTGGCCACAGCGGTTCTAGCGACGGCGGCCATGGTGCCCGCGCCGGCCCGCGCCGCCGGTATGTTGATTGCCGACGGCGGCTTCGGTGGCGTATTGGAGATCGAAGAGCACACGGCCGATGTGACCATTAACAACGGGGTTGTGGTCACGCATGTCACGCAGGTCTTTCGCAACACCGAGGATCGGCAAGTGGAGGCGCTGTATCTGTTTCCCGTGCCCAAAGCGGCGTCGGTAGCGAATTTTAGTATGTGGATCGGCGGCAAAGAAATGGTGGGCGAAGTCTTGGAAAAGAAACGAGCCCGCGAGATCTACAACAGCTACAAAAAACAGCGACGCGACCCGGGCCTCTTGGAACAGGTCGATTACAAAAACTTTGAAATGCGAATCTTTCCGATTGGTCCCCAGGCCGAACAAAAGGTGCAAATCACTTATTACCAAGAACTCGATTTCGATCATGACTGGGCGACGTATGTCTACCCGTTATCGACCGCGCCGCGTTCCGGGTTGGATGCACAAACACAGGGGAAATTTGGCCTGACGTTACACGTCAAATCACAGATTCCTATCAAAAAGCTGGAAAGCCCCAGCCACGGTGAGGATTTTGTCGTCGTCCGCCATTCCGATTCGTACTACGAAGCCAGTTTGGAAACCGACGGCGGGGACCTCAATCGAGACATCGTTTTGGCCTATCACGCCACGCGTCCGCATACGGGAATCGACGTGATTACATCAAACCAATCCGGCGACGACGGGTATTTCCAACTCACCTTGACGGCCGGGGAGGAGTTAGCCGAAGCGTACACCGGGATGGATTATGTGTTTCTGCTCGATATTTCTGGCAGCATGGCGCGGGACGGAAAATTGCGGATTTCCCGCAACTCGATCGATGCTTTTATTGGCGAACTGGGGACCGAGGACCGGTTTGAACTCATTACGTTCAACGTCGTTCCCAACACCTTGTTCAACCAATTGCAGCCGGTGACTGAGCATTCACAAGCGGAAGCCGTCGAGTTTCTCCGTTCGCAACAAGGCCGCGGGGGGACGGTGCTGCGACCGGCCATGGCGACCGCCTATAAATATGGTGATCCCGATCGTCCGTTGAATGTGGTCATCCTCAGTGACGGGATGACCGAGCAGTCAGAGCGGCGGGAGTTACTCGAATCGATTCAAACGCGTCCCTCGGGAGCCCGTGTCTTTTGCATCGGTGTGGGTAATGAAGTGAATCGACCGTTGCTGTCGCAACTGGCCGAAGAGGCGGGCGGGTTGGCTGCGTTTCTCTCCGAAGGTGATGACTTCTCCCGACAAGCGGAGTCCTTCCGCCGTAAACTCCTGCGACCAGCAGCTGCCGATGTGAAGATCACGGTTGATGGTGGGGATGTGTATGACGTCGAGCCGAAGCAACTGCCCAATTTGTATCACGGCATGCCGGTGCGTTTGTACGGTCGTTACCGCAAAAGTGGACCGGCGACGGCGCGGCTGACAGCCGAGGTGAACGGAGCACCCATTGAACAAACGGTATCGCTGGAATTTGCCGAGGTCGATCCTGCCAATCCCGAAATCGAACGCATGTGGGCTTGGTTGAAAGTGAATCGACTGCTGAAACAAGCGGACCGCGCCGGATCGCGGAGTACAGTGATCGATGAAATCGTACGGCTTGGTGAGCAGTATTCGATCGTGACTGAATATACCTCGTTCTTAGTACTGGAAAACGACGCCGAATATAAACGTTGGCAGATCGAGCGTCGCAACCTGTTGCGACTGGGGCGTGACCGCCGAGCACAACAACAGCAGCGTGTGGAGTTGCAACGGCTGCGTGAACAGGCATTCACGGAATTGGGACCGAAGGTCGAGCCCACAGCACCACAACCACAGCAGGTTGTTCAAAATGAGACGGCTGTCCGTAACGTTCCGTTGCAGGCCAATCCGACTCCGGTCTCGCAACCACCGGGACAAAGCCGCGATGTGAGCTTTAGTCCCGGCGTATCAGGCGGCGGTGCGTTTGATCCGATCAGCGGAGGAATTGCACTGGCGTTGGCGGGCTTGGGTTTCGCTGCCCGCCGTCGTCGTCGCTCCAATGTGGATGATGAAAACGGGGAGGTCTAAGTGTTCTCTGAAACGAAGAAGAACGCGGCAGTGAGGTGTATTCCCGGCATCTCACTGCTGCTGGGAGGAGTGGCGGTCTGTTTGTCGTTTCTTCCAGCGATTGCGAGCCAGCTACAATTCGAGCCTTCGGCGATTGCCGCGGGACAACTGTGGCGGATTGTAACTTGTCATTTCACTCATTGGTCACTGGATCATTTGATCTGGGATGCCCTGGCGTTTGTCATTTTAGCTGCACTGTGTGAAACAACGAATCGCCGGTCATTCCTGGGGTGTCTAACCGCTTCAGCAGTACTGATCCCGCTGTGCATTGACCTGTTGATGCCCGAGGTCGATGCTTATCGGGGGCTCTCTGGGATTGATTCGGCCCTCTTCGTACTGTCGGCAACAACGATCTTGCGAGAGAACGTGACCACCCGACGATGGGGCTGGGTTGCTGCAGTGGGCATTGTCCTTTGCGGATTCGCGGCCAAGATTGGCTTTGAATACGTGACCGGGCAAACCTTGTTTGTCGATAGCGCAGCTGCCGACATGGTGCCCATTCCGCTGGCACATGTGGTGGGAGGATTGGTCGGAGTCGGAATCGGTGGGTGGGGTTGGATGAGCGGCGGCCGATTCGTAGGCAACCGCAATGGCCACGTTTCTCGCCGGCAAGGTATCAGGCTTCGAATTGAGGGTTGACTGTTTGACCAGTATACTGGCATTTTGCGGAGCGCTGCGCCACCCTCACTTCAACACTGACGGAGACCAGTCATGTCAAACCAACCGGCGGTCGAAAAGCGGGGTTGGATGCGGACGCTCGTACGTTGGCTGGCGACAAAATATTACCCCACCATCGAGACGACCGGTTCTGAGCGGATCCCTCAAACAGGGCCTATGTTGTTGTGTGCCAATCATGCCAATTCGTTGATCGATCCGGTGTTGATCGGCGTTGTCGCCCGTCGGCCGGTCCGGTTTTTGGCTAAGGCGCCGCTGTTCGAAAACCCGCTGCTCGGCCCTCCCATGAGGGCTCTGGGGATGATCCCCGCCTTTCGGGGTAGCGACGATGCCCGCGATGTTCGTCGCAATATTGAAAGCTTAGATGTCGGAGCCAAAGTGCTGGTTGACGGCCTTGCCATGGGTATCTTTCCAGAAGGAAAATCGACCGACCAGGCACATCTGGAGATGGTCCGCTCTGGCGCGGCGCGGATGGCTCTGCAAGCCATCGCGGAAGGTGCCGACGGTCTGTTGGTTATTCCAATCGGGATTACCTACGAACGCAAAGATGCGTTTCGCTCCTCCGTCTGGATTCAGGTGGGCGAGCCGATCGATGTAGCGGCGTGTCTCGCGGAAAATGACGGCAAGGAGCGGGTTTCCAGGCGCAGCTTGACTCAACTGCTCGAAGCGCGGTTGAAAGAAGTCGTCGTGCATCTCGACGAACCGGACTGGGAACCATGGCTCGACGATCTGCAATCGCTTGCCGAAGCGCCGCAAGATGCTAACAAGGAAACGTCACCGCCATTAAAACGACGAAAACGGATCGCTGATGCGATTAACTACTTCTTTGCTAATGACCGTCCTCGTGCAGAATCGGTGGCTGACGACATCAAGGCTTATCGCGACCGTGTTCAGCAGGCTGGACTGACCATCGATTCGCCCGTGTTACGGCTTCGTGGTTTTCGTGTCTTCGCCGAGATCGTCTGGGAACTGTTTTGCCTGATTCTTTTGTTCTTTCCGGCGCTGGCAGGGACGTTGCAGCACCTCGTTCCGTTTGTCATCGTCCGTGGATTGGCGCCGTTTTTTGACCAGCCCGGCCGCAAGACGATCGCCACCAGTCGGGTCTTCGTTGGTTTGCCTGCCTATTTGCTCTGGTATGCTCTCGTCGCCTGGTGGGCGTTTGGCTACTACGCGCCCTGGTTTGCCTGGACCTGGATGATCGCTGCGCCGTTTTGCGGCGTGATCGCCATCCACTACTGGCGAAGGGCGGGCCGTGTGGCGCAACTGATCTGGCATCAGATTCAAGTCACCATCGATCGCACGACATTATTAAACCTACGTCAGCAAGAAGCCGATTTACGTCAGCGACTGCGTGGTTTGGCTGAGGATTTTGAAGAAGTCTCACCGCGACCGATCAAGGAATTCCGTCCGTCCCGTAAAAGCCAAATCGGGAGAATCGCCGGGCGAGCCCTCATTGTGGCGTTGGTCTTTGCGACTCTCTGGGTCGCGCGCTATCGCCTCTTCGATGATCCGCTCAGCGGGAGCGGACTGGACGTCCAGCAAATTTCCCAAAAACGAATGACGGCTTTAGTCGATGCCGACGAACAAGAACTCAATCGGCTCATCGACGAACTGGATACTTTAGAAGCTCGGGCGACGCGGATTCAGCGCGATTTTAATGAAGGCAACCGTAAATTCACGAATCAGGCGGATGACGACGACCTCCGGGAAGTCTTGCGACGCTACATGACCTACCGAGAAGCGCTGCTCCGTATCATCTGGAAGTACCAACGCTATGCGGAAATCGAGAATGAGGAACTGCGGCTCCGCACCTTTCTGTTGGAATTTACGGCGGCTTCGATGTTGTATGAGGCGTCGCTCAAATTCGTCCATCGATTTGGTGACCGTTCGGAGGCAGTCGCCAAATTGAACGAACCGGAACCGAATTGGGGAATTCCTCCCGGCTTGTACGACACGATTCGGCAGAATCTCGCCAGTCCCCAAAATATCCGCATGTTCGAATTGGCCCGGCAGTACTACCACCAGGAGCATGTGCAACAACAGTTGCAAACGCATGAACTGTTATCCTCGTCGCCATACGATCGGTTTCACAATGCCATCGCCGATGCGGAAGAGACGATCCGTGAAATCGATGATTCGGTCACCGCACGAGTCATCCAAGTCGCCGTTTCTGATTTGGGAAATCTGATTTATCATGCGCAATACGCGACACAGTCGCTGGTCTCGACCTGGATTGGTGATTTCAAAATCCGCAGACCACACGGGGGCGAACCGTTAATCGACAAGCTACAATTGGCCCAATTGGCCGAGGTACTTGAACCGGGTGATATTCTCTTGGAACGGCGGAATTGGTATCTGTCCAACGCCTTCCTACCCGGCTATTGGCCGCACGGTGCAGTCTACGTCGGCACGACGGAGGACCTAAAGCTGTTGGGACTGGATACGAATGAATACGTCAACAACCATTGGCACAAATTCTCTGCCAAAGATGACGAAGGGCACCCCCATGTGATCGTCGAGGCGGTCAGCGAGGGGGTGATTTTCTCGTCGTTGGAGCACTCGATCGGCGGTGCGGATTCGGTGGCCGTCCTGCGGCCCAACGTCAGTGAGCAAGAAAAAAAGGACGCCATCGTGAGCGCCTTCAGTTTCGCCGGCCGGCCCTACGATTTTGAGTTCAACTTCGAAACACCCTCGAAGTTGGTTTGTACCGAAGTCGTGTTTCGTGCCTATGGCGGAAATGCCGGCACGATTCAGTTTCCGCTGGAGGAAATCATGGGGCGGCAAACCATGCCGGCCATCAACCTGGCACGCAAGTTCAACGAGGAATACGGTAACGACGCCGCGCAGTTTGAATTCGTCGCGTTTATCGATGGTGATGAAGTGACGGAAACCTCGCGATTCCTCACCGATGCACAGGCATTTCGCAATACCGTCGATCGCCCCGCTAGTTCGTTTGTCCAATCCTCAGACCCCATCGCGCTGAAAAGCATTGGCCCGCTCGGCAGGACGTTGGCATTTCTCACACTGCTTGCCGCTGTGTGGGCTGTGGCAGCGCCGCTCGGGCGGCGACTCAGGTCTTCGAAACTGGCGGCGTCGAATCCACCGGAATCGACGGAGCTACCCCCTGGCCAGTAAGCGGCATCGGTAGTCCTATATGCTTAGGCCCACCGATTGCATTTGACATTCGACGGGATGGAATGGTTTCGCCATTGCCGGGGAAATTAAGAAAAAGTCGTAATCTTCAGCGGCCCTGGTTATCGTCGCGCCGCCACTGTTTTTTCGGCTTGGTTCAGCCGGGCTCTCATCACCGACAAAACGTCGGCGTGTTTCGCAGAGGTCGCGAGGTTGACGTACTCCGCGGGGTCTCGCTGCAGATCGTAGAGTTCCTCACCGTCCGGCCAACGTGCGTAGCGCCAGTGGTCAGCTCGGATCGCTTTGCCAAATTTTCTTCCACGTCTCACGACTGTGTACACGAATTCCTTGCCGGGCAATGCCGGATCAGAAAGCATGGGGACTAAGCTGGTACCTTGAAGATCATCGGGAGGAGTCACCGTACAGAGTTCGGCGAGCGTGGGATAAAGATCGATCAGTTCCACCAGGCCGTCGCTGGACGAGCCGGGCTGTGTGAGGCGAGGGACGCGGATCAAAAGCGGCACACGGTTGCAGACATCGAACAGTGTCACCTTGCCCCACATGAAATGCTCACCGAGCTGATAACCGTGATCGGAAGTCAGCACGACGATCGTGTTCTCCCACTGGCCGTTTCGCTTTAAGCCCTCCATCAACAGACCGATTTGCGCATCGATGAAGGAGATACAGGCGTGGTAGGCCTGAGTGTATTCGCGTCTGAGTGCGTCGTTTTCGACGCCTAGCTCGAAACCGAAGCCTTGGAATCGTTTGACCATCGCCGAGCGCGGAGCTTGATTCCAGAATCCTGCCGGCGTCAATGAAAACTGCAAGCTTTCCTGGGGATACAGCTTGAAATAAGCGTCGGGGGCGAGAAACGGAACGTGGGGTTTTTGGATTCCACAGACGATGAAGAATGGTCGTTCGCCACTTGGTTTTTCATCAAGCCAAGACACGACCTGCCGGACATTTTTACCATCCTTGTGTTGTTCGTCGTGAAGTCCGGACGGGCCGTATCCTGGGCGAGGCCGACCATGCGTCTGCGTCGAAAGTGTACCCAAATGCCTCTTCCAAAGACGTCGATTCTTGCCTTTGTCGACGGGACCGTGCTGGGCCTCAAAAACCTTTTTAGCTGCAGTTACGTGCGGCATTTCATCGTTTTCGAAACGCTGGAATTCGTTCCAGGCGAGCGGGCCTTGCTCATGTTGTGGCGAATGAAAAACCTTTCCCACAGACGCCGCCCAATACCCTTGTTCCTTGAAACATTGCGGCAGGGATCGCGTGTTGGGGCGCGTTGTTCGGATGTCGCTTTTATTATCGAGAACCCCGGTTGATTCGGGATACAGGCCGCTGAGAAACGAAGCGCGCGACGGTCCGCAAACGGGATATTGGCAATACGCCCGGCCGAAAGTCATCCCGGCTTCCGCGAGCTCCTCCAAATTGGGGGTCTTGATGTGCGGATACCCAGAGGTCGAAACGTGAGTGTTCAGATCATCGCAAACAATAAACAGCACATTCGGCTGCGGCGTGGGGTCCGCTGCACGACTATTGCTTACACACAATACACCGGCGAGCAACAGGAAAAGAGGGACTCTCATTGGATTGAATCCTGGGCGTTTGCGTTTGATTTCTTCAACTTTTTCTCAGCAGCTCGTTGTCGCCTGCGTTCTGCGCGCTGCCTGCGGCGTTCTTTCTTGCGGTCCGACAACTGATCCGCTGGACGATCCTCCCAACGTTTGCTGCCGCCGGAAATCGGTGCGGCCATTTCCCCGATCCATTGGTCGAAGGCGCTGTTCATTATTTTAACCCTCTCGGGATGCTCGGCAGTTAAGTCTGTTTTCTCTCCCGGATCGTGAGCCAGATTGAACAATTGTTGCTTGTCCTTCATTGCGTGCATCTTCCAGTCGCCGCTGCGGACTGCCCACTCGCCACTGTCGCCCCCTTCGCTCCAATACAGTGTATCGTGGTGAGCTGTGCGTTGGTCGGTGAGCAGTGGTAGCAGACTCTTGCCGTCGAACTTGTTTTTCGTTTCAGGATTCCTAGCGACCGCGTCAAGAACTGTGGGCAGGATGTCGAGGGAGATTACCGGCGTATTGATGGTGCGTCCGCCGGAGAACTTTGCCGGCCAACTAACGATGAAGGGTGTGCGGATTCCCCCTTCATAGAGGCTGCCTTTGAAACCACGCAGCGGAGTGTTATTCGCACTCATGGCCTTGGAGCCACCGTTGTCGGTCAGGAAAAACAGAATCGTATTGTCGAACAATTCTTCCTGCTTGAGCTTTTCGACGACCCTGCCGATCCCATCGTCCAGGTGCTTTAACATCGCCATCAGGACCACACGTTTGTCGTCCAGGTCGGGAAACTTTTTGCGGTACTGTGCAATGGTCTCCTGCGGCGCTTGGGGCGGGGCGTGAACCGCGTTGTAAGCCAGATAGAGAAAAAATGGTTGCGCTTTGTTCCGCTCGATAAACTCGATGGCCTCTTCGGAGAGACGGTCCGTCAAATAGCCTTCATCGTCGATCCGTTTTTTATTGCGATAAAGGGGATGCGCGGATTTGCTTTCGGTGTCGGAATGCAAATCGAAATAATCGTGCCCGCCGCGTCCCATGAACTTATAACATTCATCGAAACCACGGTTCATCGCGTGCCATTTGAGCGCGGGATAATCCTCGTCCAAACCGAGGTGCCATTTACCAATCGCCGTTGAGACGTATTCATCCGGAAGAAATGAGGGAAAAATCGGCAACTGCGGATCAAAACCACGTCCGCCATCGCCGGCGGAATAGACTCCGACGCGTTGCTGATAACGCCCCAACATCAACCCGGCTCGGGTGGGAGAGCAGACATGCCCACTCGTGTAGGCCTGTGAGAATGTGACTCCCTCTTTCGCCAGCGCGTCCATATGAGGTGTCGACACCTCTTGGGGATGATGCGGATTGAGGCTGATGTCAGCAAATCCCTGATCATCCGTCAGGATCACCACGATATTGGGAGGAGCGGTTGCGGCGTTGAGTGACGCACCAGCTAGTAACACCGAAGAGACAAAAACCGCCGTGGTCATTTTCATGGGGGGCACTCCGGACGAACGATCGTCCATGATGACTTTGTGTCGCATTAAGAAATCTCTTAATGCAACGGAATGGAAACGTGCGCCTTAGGAAAGCTCCAAGTCGTCATCGGGAGCTTCAACGGCTCGTTTCACGAGCACGATCTTTTTTTCAGCGGGTGAGTAGGAAACCTCATCCATGATCGCCGGAATCATCACAAAGCCGCTCAACCAAGATCTGTCCGCTGCTTGCGATTCTAAATCGGGGGGCAATCGAGAAACATCGATTCCCGCACCCTCGTGACTGATCGTGAAGGTCGCTTGCTCACGATTGACCACCGTATGCAGTTCGATACTGCGTTCGGTTGCCGGGGACTCCATACGCTGCTTGATCGCCACCTCTTGAAACTCGGAGTCCGTCCATGGGCCGCTTAAGGCCAGTTCAAGGTTTCCGTGATGGTGGGCGATCCACAAACCGTGTCCCACGGCGACAGCGACGCGAACGCGTTCCGCTTCATCCCCCAAGGGAAGACATCGCAACACCTCTTGGACTCGATCGACGAGTGGCGAAATCAGTTCGGGATCGTTCTGAAGTCGGAATCGGCAATCCAGGTCCTGAAGTGAGTGAAACAACCGCGAATGCAGCCGGTCTGCGTGTGATGCATTGAACAGTCGTCGCACGGCTTGCGGCAAATGTGAGCTCAACGATGCTTTGGGGACATAGCCTGACGCACCGATTTTGAGTGCTTCGGCGGCAATTTTTTCACTGCCCAGGGCAGTCATAATAATCACCGGCACCGAGGGGTGTTCTTCACGCAGGGCCGCAACCAACTCAAGCCCGTTCATCTCGGGCATCTGCAAGTCGGAAACAACAAGGTCGGGCCGCGTCGAGGAAATCTGATCCAATGCTTCGCGACCATTTGTGGCAAAGGAGAGGATGATATCGTCTTCGCGTTCCAGTAATCCGCCCGCCAGTGCACGATCAATTCCAGAGTCGTCAACGATCAAAACGTTCGGCATGGATCTGTTCTCTATTTTACAGGATCATCAAGGCGATCATGCATCGGTGGTTAAGTCCCAGCGTTTTCGTGGTGTTGGTTCTTCGTCTTCCGATTCATCAACCAATTTGTCGATGTCTCGATTTGACAATCCCAGCTGTGCCATCAGCGGTTTTCTGAATTGGAAGTCGGGCTCGTCTGGAAGGGGACGCGGGCCCTGCCCCTCGTATTCTAATTGAAAGCGTTGGTCGGCGATCGATAACTGTTGTTGGGGCAAAACCCAATCCTCTTTACAACTTTTGCCTTCGATGCGGATGCCATTGTGACTTCCCAGGTCTTTGATGCGCCAGTAACCATCGGTCAATGACAATTCGCAATGTTTGCCCGAAATAGTTTTTGCAGGGATCACAATATCGCAAGGTGGTTTGCGGCCTATGATAACGGGAGTTTTCGTGAGTTGATGGACCCCACCTCCACCGACCGGCACCAATCGCCCCAGCGGCCCGGCCATGACTGGCTTGCGTGACTCCTTCCCCTGCGTGCCACTCCGCTTCGCAGCTACGGAGCCTCTTATGCCGAGGTTATGCTTGGGGGCCTCGAAGCTGATGCGATAACGATGTTTGCCGATGGCAATCTCGTCACCAGGCATCAGGCGTTGCCGTTTGCAGATGCGGCCATTGATCTTCAATCCCCCAGGGCTGCGGAGATCGTCGATAAACCACCAACCGTCGATCAACTCCAACAGGCAATACGCATTCTCCTGCGAGAGACGTCCCGCTGAGGCGCTCTTTTTCTCGCGGCCCATAAACAGTCGCTGCTTATTCAGCGCGACCGAACGGCCCCCCGAAGCTGGCATGAGGTATCCGTACATGCTGTCGATTATATGCCGTCGACTATGGGCTGTAAACTACGGTCAAGCCAGACAGACCGGATAAGGTCAGGAACTGAAGCCGGTCCGCAAACTGGTCAATTAACTGTTCCCTAAGTTATAAAATCAGTTCTCAAAAGCTTCGTTCGCTGTGAATAGCAAGTGACGATAGTCCCCTGCCACGGATCACACAAACATGGATTGTGTCACAATCCGTTGGAAAGCCGGCGAGTCTAATAAACCTGGACGGCGAGTCCTGGTGGAAATCCAGTCGGTTGTCGAAGGGGGTGCACGTGGCATGCGTTGATGAAAGGCACTGAGACAAGAGAGGCCGCTGGCCCAAGTTATACCCCAATAGCATGCTCAGAGTTTTAGACTTCCGCTCCCAGGGCGATGAGTTTCTTTGTCGCTGCTTGGCGTTTTGCCGATCGTGCGAGAACAAGCGGTGTAATATCTTCGTTATCTCGTGCGTTCAAGTCCGCGCCGGCCTTGACCAATGCACGGATTGTCTCCCCTCCGACGCCTCTCGCGGAGATCAAATGTAGCGCCGTTCGACCAGCAGCGTCTTTGATGTTCGGGTTCGCTCCGTAGCTCAGCAGCTTCCGAACCCGTGCTCCGTGTCCGTGGTTGGCATCGTGATGCAGCAACGTTCGTGTATCAGGTCTTTCGTTGATGTTCCAATCATGATCGAGAAGCAGTTCAATTCGCTCGCTCATCGTGTCGCTGGGCATGTGTTTGAGTGAACCTCGATTTGGGTCACCGCCCCTATCCAGCAGAAATCGTACGCCCTCTACCGTGCCGAATCTCAACTGCAATACGAGCGGAGTCTCATGTACAGTCGTCAATACATCGATATTCGCGCCTGCGTCCAAGAGTAGCTTCCCAACAACTACAGACCGCCAGTAGTGAATTGCCTGGGCTATTCCACGACCAGCAGTGAATTCGGCACTCGCCAGATGCGGATCTGCAAGAAGTTGATTGCGGACCTCATCGATCCGATCCTTAAGTACTGCATCGCGGAAGTCGCGGACCCGGGCGGGAATCAACAAGTCAGCGATGAGCAAGTGTGCGCGCTTGAAACTATGGCCACCATTGCCATTGACGAATGCGTGTAGCAATGGATACCCGACGCCACTTTTATGGCTGGCAAGCTCGGGGTGGCGATGGACTAATGCCTTGGCTTGATCGAGGTCGCCGTTCCTAAACATCTTGAGAAAGGAATCAGCGTGTTCTTGCTTCATGTTCGATTCCAGTTTGTCTCCGCGTCCGCCATTTCGTAATTATCTGTCTCCTGTCCCATCGATGGACGGTTGAGGCTTTCATGCAATTCTGGGAGCAGGTCAGATGATCGTCGGCCCATCACAACAGCATACCAACATCACTCTGCATTAAATCAACCGGTTTGGCTTGGCCCAACGAATTCGTGAGAGTAGCACGTCGCCACGGGCTTTGTCGCGCGGCATCCATTCGCCGGCTGTGACCCACGATTCTTCCGGGCTGGCATTGGTGACGTTGAAGTTGCCCATCAAGGCCACGTGGTCGGGATCATTCACGCCGTCTCCCGCCAGCGGCAGCACGACACGTTCCGTGGTTCGGATCAGTTGCAACGTCTTTGGATCAACCTGCGCCATAAACAACGGCGAACGCCAGCGGATGACGTTACGGTTGGACGCATCTTTCCGCGTGTAGACGAGGCACAACCCATCTGAATGCGTAAGCCAATGTTGTTGCGTGGTTGACATGGTCAGCGGCGTTCCATCATCCCAGGCCCAAGGGGTTTTGTCGTTCCAGTTCAGACCGTCGTCGCTGACACTCACATAACCGCGATCATCTTCGGCGCGCATCGTCAGATAAAAGCGTTGGGCAAAACGTGTGAGCGACGGCTCTAGCAGACCACGCTTGTGGGGATGCGTCAGCGCCGGTCCGACCTGTTTAATACGTAGCGTTTCACCGTCGAATCCGCAGCGGACGCCGGCCACCGAGCGATGTGTCGGTTTGTCGCCGAATGTCAACGCGAGCAAAATGTCGCCATCGGGCAGGATCACGCGTTGGCCGCAATTGTTGGTATAGATAAACGAGCCGCGCGGATTATCCCACTCTAATCGTTTCCGCTCTGACCACGATCCGTCCTGTTTTCTCACGGTGTAGACGGGATACCTTGCCAACTGGTCGCCGCGGGCGAAACGTGGACCCCGGTAGAAAACAACGTGCCCCATCGCCAGGACCGATTTGGTTTGTTCATGATACTGAGGAACCACGTCACAAACGCCCGCCTGGAGTCCCTCATGATCGGGGACCGGAACGCGGCCTAGTGCGGGAATCGGTTGCGGCTTGGTCCAGACCTTGCCGAGATCCTTGGAAGTCGACCAATGGACCGGTCCAAAATAATCGGACCCACCGATCTCTTGTAACGTCATCAACGCCATCGGGACGCCGTCCTGGTCCGGCAGCCGACATGCGCGGGGATGAAACCACGTGACCGACTGACCATCTCGATTGCGCCACAATGTCTCTGTCGAAATAGAGCGGACCAGTTCGTTGCTGGACTGGGCCAAAGCCGGACGACTGAGCATGACTGCTCCAGCGGCGAGAAACTGACGACGATCGAGGTGATTGATCATAGCAGAAGGTCCTGTTGTTTTTGCACTGAACGCAAGAGACTGAAGGTGTAACGCAACAGCGAAGAGCAGTGGTGCGATTTCTTGTTGTTATTTGTGGTGAGGGAATTCGGATTCCGTTCACGCAAGGATTTCCTGCACCACGTTTCCATGCACGTCGGTCAGACGGTAGTCACGGCCGGTGTGTCGGTAGGTGAGACGTTCGTGGTCCAAGCCCATGAGGTGCAGGATCGTCGCGTGGAAGTCGTGAACGTGGACCGGATTCTCGCTGGTATTGATGCCGTATTCATCCGATTCCCCATAGGTGATGCCCGGTTTCACCCCGGCGCCAGCAAGCCAGGATGAGAAAGCCCAATGATGATGCTCGCGACCAGCGGCACCGGCAGCGGCGTTAAACGGCGTGCGGCCGAACTCAGTCGTCCAAACGACAAGTGTCTCTTCCAGCATGCCTCGCCGTTTCAAATCGCGTAACAAACCGGCGATGGGCTGGTCAACATTCTTGGCCAGTGGGGCGTGGGTGAGCATGTCGCCGTGCGCGTCCCAGTTATTCGACGAACCAACATCGATCAGTTCCACAAACCGGACGCCACGTTCGACGAGCCTGCGGGCGACAAGACATTGCCAGGCGAAGCCCTGTGTACTGCCACGCTGTAACCCGTAGAGATCCAACGTCTCATCGGATTCCTTGGAGAGATCAAATACGCCCGGCATCTCGGACTGCATACCGAAGGCGGTTTCGAATGACTTCATTCGCGCCGTGAGCAATGGGTCATCACCCCGCGGCGTGAGATGCCGCCGGTTGAGTTTTTCCATTGCTCGGAGTTCCAGTTCCTGTAAACGGTTGCTTGCGGCGCGGCGCTGGATGTTGGCAACCGGCTCGCGTCCAGGGACAACGAGCGTTCCCTGATGTGCCCCCGGCAGAAAGTCGCTCCCCCAGACTTGGCCCCCCGCATAGGGTGATTTTGGCGCGATGGCGATGAACGACGGTAAATTGCGATTCAGTGTTCCCAGGCCATAGCTAACCCACGAACCAATGCTAGGCCGCGCAAACGTAAACGAGCCAGTGTGAATGCCGAGCGTCGCCTCATAGTGGTTCGTATGGTCCGACTTCATCGAGCGGATGACGCACAAGTCGTCAACACATTCGGCCATGTGTGGGAACAATCCGCTGACCTCCGTGCCGCATTCTCCGTGCGGAGCGAAATCCCACTGCGGACGCTTGAGGAACATGTTGTAGTCCCCTTTGCGGCCTTGAAATTCATTGATCGGAACTGTTTTTCCCGCATCGGCAAATAACTTCGGCTTCGGATCCCAGGAGTCCACATGAGAGACGCCGCCGCTCATATACAGAAAGATAACTTGCTTCGCTTTCGGTGGGAAATGCGTTGGCTTGGGTTGTAGGGGATCGGGCGGAACCGTCATGGCGCCGTCGGCGGCCAGCAGTTGTGATACGATTCCCGGCAGCAGCGTCGAGCCGCCGACGATGGAGCGCAGCATGCCGCGGCGAGTTAGTTCTGATGCGAGTTTGTCTTTCATGAGATCACTCAATCCACATGCAGAAATTCATTGCTGCCGATCAACGTGCGCAAGTAGGCAGCCAGCGAGCGGGTTTCGATGTTGTCCATTTTTGCCGCACTGAGTTCAGCGCGATAGGCCGCGAGGAACTCGGTTGCTTCGTGGCGTTCCGTCTCGGTCGGTAAACGGCCAACGGCGCGGGACCAAGCCCGTTCGATCACTTCTGTTTCATCGGCGCTGGCCGCTTGCAAATGAGTCGCCCACTTTTCGGCTTTCTTGTGGACAAACGGATCGTTGAGAAAGAACAACGCCTGTGTCGGCACCGTCGTCCCGAGTCGTTCAGCAGTCGATGCATTCGGGTCAGCACCGTCGAACAGTGCCAGGAACGGATGCCGTTTAAGACGTTGCGTCATCAGGTAGACGCTACGTTTGTTGTGGTCATAAACTGCGCTGAACGGGCCGTGTTGCGAAAAGCCCCAACTGGTCGGCGCCGGAAACGAATGTTCGCGCGCGGGTGTCGTATCAAGCTCGCCACTGACCGCGAGAATCGCGTCACGAATTTCCTCAGCACTGAGTCGCCGTCGCGAAAAGCGAACGTAAAGATCACTTATGGCTGCTGTGGTTGGCGGTTGTGTTTGCGCCGTCGTTACGACTGAGGCTTGTTGATACGTCGCGCTCAGCATGATCAACCGGTGCAGTGACTTTACCGACCAGCCGCCGCGCGTAAATTGTGTCGCCAAATGATCGAGCAAGTCGGGGTGCGTCGGGAGAATTCCTCGGACTCCGAAGTCGTTAGGCGTTTTGACAAGTCCACGGCCAAAGTGGTACTGCCAGATGCGATTGACCATCACGCGCGCAGTCAACGGATTGTCGACGCGCGTCAGCCACTGGGCGAGTTCCAGCCGCCCGCTCCCCGGTGTCTCTGCTTCTAGCAGACCGCCGCCAAGTACTTTGATGAAACCGCGCGGGACTTCGTTGCCGGGTTGATCCGGCTCGCCGCGGAGTTGAATCCGCGCATTATGCGGCGTCCCTTCAGCCATGCCGTAGGCCATCGCAAACGGCCCCTCTGCAAGTAGCTTATTGATTTCCTCACCAGGGTGAAACGACTCGAGTTGTTGGCCAATCACCTTGATCCTGGCACGCCGTGTTTCGCGGTCAGTATCCGCCGCTTCAACTGGATCCGCTTCAAACGTGGGCAATCCGGTTGCGGAGACCACAATATTGTCAGCGTCGAGGGCAGGCCGCACACCGCCGATGTGGCCGTAGCTGTCGATAAACGTGTAATCGATCGTCCCGTCCCAGGTGGCCGACAATTTGCCCGAGAACTCCACCTGACCCGCGCGGGACGTGAGCAGGCCGGCATAGGTCTTGGTATTCAAGTTTAGTGTAAGTTGGACCTGATACCATGCGCCCACAACCAACGGGCCGACGACTTTGTGAGCTTTGGCGCTGGAACGAAAAAATGTAGTGCCGTTGAAGAATAATTCAACCGCCGCCGAGTTACCGGGGCCGTGGCCGAGATAGTAACGCCATGAACCGTTGCCTCCGGCGTCCATGTTCGCACAACGAAAATCAAAGCTGACGAAGAGTTGCCCCTGATCGTTGGGCGTCGCATTGCTGATCTTGCGTCCAAAACCGTCGTACTCTGCCCGATTCGGCATGTGGATGCCTAGTTCGCCTGGAGGGAAGGTGTTGCGGAATGGGCTTTGCGAGCTGTGCAACGCTTCGACGACACTATTTGGTCCCGGTTCCCAAGGGCTGGCAAGGGGGTGGTCTTTGGTCTGCAATTCAAAGTCGCCGTCGAAGCCAGTCAGCTCCGCTAGTTCTTGCGTCAGAGCGGCGTAATCCAGTTCATTGGTCCCTGCGGCGCGTGTCGGCGGCTCGAGCGAAACGCGCGCGATGGGTGAGTCGTAGATTCCGAGATTGTCATATTCAATGGCCGCAAGTGTTGTGCCCGTATGGCTGCGGGCGTCCAGCACGACCAAGTCGATGGCACCGGACCACCCGAGCGAGAACGGCTTGCCTGAGAACTTGGTGATACTTTCCGGCGTGCCGAGGCTGCCTGACACGGTACGGTGCTTCAAATCGAGAGCCAGTTGCAGATTGTGCCATTCATTCGGCTTCAGGGGGCCAATGGTTTCAAGCGTCTCTCCGATCTGCAAAGCCAGGGATTCTGGTGAGATGAGGACTTCGATGGCAGGTGAAGCCGGCATGCTTCCGATCCAGAAACGATGCGGCTCCGTGACGTTGCCATCAGACGCGGCTGCACGAAAGTCGAGGTTCACGTAGAGCACGTCACAGTTGTCCGCGGAACGGCGCGGGTAGAGTGCTTGAGCGACCCGATACTCACCTGCCGCGGCGGGGATGCTGATGCCCACTTTGCCGCGCGGATAGAGATTCTTAAACGGGCTTTGTGCCGTATTCGTAACGGAAATTTGTCCTGCAAACAGCCAGGGCGGAACAAGCACGCCATTACTGCCGCCCGCCGCAGCCGCCTGCATCTCGAAGTCGCCGTCAATGTCGTGCAGGGATCGCAGGATTGCGGTCGGGGCCTGTTGATTTTGTTGTTCTAGACTGGCTGCTATCGACGCCACACGTGCATCGAATTCAAGCCATTTGTCCCGTGACTCTTGCACTGGTATCAATGGCAGCATGGCCCGGACTTGTTTTTTTTGCTCAGACCCAGGGAACGCATAGCGGCTGCTGTCGAAGATGCCGTACAGGCCGTAGTAGTCCCGCATCGACAACGGGTCAAACTTATGGTCGTGACAGCGGGCACAACCGAGACTCAAACCGAGCACCGATTGTCCCAGTGTGTCGATCGTGTCTTGAATGGTCAGGTGGTGATAATTTTCCGAGTCGAAGCCGAACCGTCGCGAGATCGCAAGAAATCCGGTCGCTGTCGCCCGCTCGGCATAACGCTCGCGCGGACCTTGCTCGGCTAGAATATCCCCCGCAATTTGTTCACGCAGGAATTCGTCATAGGGCTTGTCGTTGTTGAACGCATCGATAACGTAGTTGCGATACCGCCAAGCCAGCGGCACCGGGTAATCTGCCGTCTCGCCTGCTGTGTCGGCGTAGCGGACCACATCGAGCCAGTGCCGTCCCCAGCGTTCTCCATAAGTGGGAGACTTGAGCAATCGATCGACGACTTTTTCAAAAGCCTGTGAAGAAGCATCTTTCTCAAATGCCGTAACCTCTGCCGGCGTCGGCGGCAGTCCCGTGAGATCGAAAGTCGCTCGGCGAATCAGCGTCCGTTTGTCAGCGACCGGCGCGGGGTGAACTCCCGCCGCTTCCTGCTTTGCGCGGATGAATGCATCGAGACTGGTTTTTACCCACGCTTTGTCATGTACAAGCGGCGGTTGGGGATCACGGATCGGCTGGAACGACCAGTGTGTCGCGACTTCAAATTTCGCGGTATTCGCAGGCCAGACGGCTCCCGCATTGACCCACGCGACAAACGCCGCAACTTGATCGGGACGCAGTGCATTGTCCTTATCGGGTGGCATTGCATAGACATCCGCCTGCCGCTGAATCGCTTGGATGAGCAGGCTCTCGTCTGGATTGCCCGGCACGATCGCAGGACCGGAGTCGCCCCCTTCGAGGAGCGCCTCCAACGAATCGACGCGGAGCCCCCCCGACGTCTTCGTATCATTGTGGCAACGCAAGCACGAGCCGACCAGGACCGGTCGAATCTTCGCTTCAAAGACGTCGTCGTTTTCATCCGCGCGGCTGCTGGTTGGAAGCAGACTCAACAGCAAAATCGCGATCAGCCAAATTGAGGATTTCATGGTTGTCGTTCTGCGTCCCGTGTGAACTGCTATTCCATGAATGGTACCACGTGTTGTGTGGGATTCAGCATAACATCCCAGCAAAGAAGATTCACCGTCAACGCGGCCCGACGACGCAAAACTGTCGGCCCTCTTTTTTTAATCACAATCCGTTCTATGAACACGACTTGCAGAGTCGATTCAGCAAGAAGATACTCACCATTCTCAGTGGATCAAATATAACGGCAAGGTCCTAATGATCTGATTTCAAGTGAGTCCGTGTTCCTCTGGAAGTGAATTCCATATGCCCCACAGCGATAACCAACCCATTGTCCCCGGCATTTTCCTGGATGCGGCGGGACAGGCGACCGTAGATCCGGGGTTGGCTGATTTGCTATTCGATCTGGCAATTCAGCTCGAAGAACCGACGAACTTGCCGGTCGATGTTGAGCATGTTTTGGCGGCGATTATTTTGGCGGCTCGCAAGGGTGAGCTGGACTCAACCACACCGCTCACCTCTGATGCTGCGTTGGTCGAGGTTTTAGTGGGGCATGTGAAATCTATATTTACCGATTACGATGGCAGAGTCGGCAGGGACGACTAACAGCGCATGTTTGCCAGGAAACCTAAAAAGAAATGACCGACAATACGTTTTTACCCGGTCCCAGGGAAAACACCGTGAGATCTGCGGATGGGAATGTCCTGACGGTTCCCGCAGGCTGGGCATTACTTTTGCCCGGTGATGCGGCTTTGACCCGTCGCGTGAAGACTGCTGGGGAGCATTGGGTCGTGCAAGAGAAGAAAGGGCGAAAAGTTTTCTCTCGCGGCGTCTGGGCTCCGGCGGACACGATTGAGCAAATACGTGCGGATCTCGAAGCGGAGCGATCCACAGAGGCGTATGCCAAACGAAAATTGGCAAGCGCTCGCCGCCGCGAGAAAACGCAAACGGAATATGTCGATGAATTCTTCGAAGCCGTTGTCGCCTTCCTCGACTTCCATTCCAATCACGCCGAGCTAGCGCAGCGGATGGCGCGGGCGATTACCCAACACGCCACACCGGTGGGAAGCGGCACGGTGGCTCGCACAAAGCGAATTCCCGTAGAACAACGGGCCGAAGCAGCCGTCATTGCTTGGATGCGGCACCAAACCACCGCCTACGACTCCATGCCGATACCACGTGTCAAAGGCAAACGACGTGAAGTGCGCCGCATGCTCGCCCAACATTCTAAAGGCATCTTGAGTCATTATCGGCGCGGCGAGTTCATCTCAGAGGATTGTCCGCTACAGCGAGCTTTGGCAGAAATCACACCCGGAGAGAAAACACCATGAAAACAGGACGTTACCGACACTACAAAGGCAACGACTACATCGTCATCGGAGTTGCCAAACATAGCGAAACCGAAGAAGAGTTGGTCGTATACCGGCAGGATTACGGCGAACACGGACTTTGGGTCCGCCCCAAGGCGATGTTTTTGGAGACCGTTGAAGTCGCTGGGGAACAGGTCTCCCGTTTTGCGTTTGTGGGCATCGACGAACCGTAACCGGCCCGTGAATCTTGCTCTCCGATTTTAAAGCCCTGAATTATTTCGAATGGAAACGTCCCGATGTCCGACCAAGCACTCCGAGACCACGCCATCTACCTGCTCAATGGCGGCGGTGGGCACTTGCACTTTGACAAAGCGATTGCCGATTTACCCGCTGAACTCCGCGGTGCCATAATTCAAGGTGTCTCCCATACTCCCTGGCGACTGCTGGAGCATATGCGGATTGCTCAATGGGACATTCTAGAATTTTCACGCAATCCCGATCACGTCTCTCCCGATTTCCCCGTAGGATACTGGCCCGACGGTGATGCACCGCCAGACTCAGCAGCGTGGCACGAGACCGTGGCAAGCTTCAAATCCGATTTGCAGGAGATGGTGGACCTCGTCTCTAATCCGGCGACGGACCTGTTTGCTGTGATTCCTCATGGCAGTGGGCAAACGATTTTGCGTGAGGCCCTGTTGGTGGCTGATCACAACGCCTACCACTTGGGCCAATTGGTTGTGATTCGCCAGGCATTGGGCGCTTGGCAGGCTTGAAATCACTTCAACCACAGTACTGAGCGTCTGCACTAACTCGCTCTTGCTTCAAGCTTCCACACTGATTGCCGGGCTGCCTTCTATTTGAGCTTCCAGGACTTTCTGCCGACGGACTTTGCGAACGACCACGCGCACCTGTCCCCGTTCGAGTGTCTCGCCTCCCTGAACCGCTCGGCCAAGATGTCCAATGATCCATTCATTCAGGCTGCGTGCCCCCTGCTGCGGCAAATCGTTGGCCAAGTCGATTTTGGACAACTCCGCAAGATGGTTGAGGGTGATGCCGCCACCGACTATCCACCCGCTGCCTGTGGGGACAACATGAGCGGGAAGCCGATCGTATTCGTCCTCAATCTCACCCACGAGTTCCTCGATCATATCCTCTAATGTGACCATGCCCACGACATGCATGGCATCGTCACGAACCAGCGCAATGTGTCGGTGTTCTTTGATCACCGTTTCCAAACAGGAGGAGGCGGGAGTGGTTTCCTCAAAACTGGTGATGGTCCGCACAATAGCCCGCAATGATCGGTCATGCGGCGACAACCTCATATGCGCAACAATATCCTTGAAATTGACGTAACCGATGATCGCCTGCGGGTCGTCGGTTCGTTCCGTCACGGGAAACCGAGTGTGCATGTCGAGATGGGCGGCGACCAAACAGTCACTGATCGACGCATTGACGTCGAGCATACTAATACTGCTGGCCGGGAGCATGATGTCTTGAACTAGACGTTGGGACAATGCAGTTGCCCCATGAATGATTTTCTCCTCCTGGGCACCGATTTGGCGAGACCAGCGGGCTAACGTGGCGCTCGCATGCAGTTCTTGGAGTTCAGGAGACTCCGTACTAACCTGATCGTCGATCCTGGTTTGCCAATGCCGTTGCCCCAGCTTCATCAACCAATTGACCGCCATCTCCAAAAACCGTACGACCGGCCACACGCTCCAAGAAAACCACTTGATCGCATTCGACATCCGCAAGCAGACCCACTCTTTGTTGCGGATGGCAAAGACTTTGGGAATCAACTCGCCAAAGATGATCGTGGCGACGGTCAACGGCACAACCACCGCCGTGATCGCCCAAAATTCCGCAGCTCCGACCGATATCTGAAACGTTTCGCGCAGGTACGGGGCGAATTTCTCGGAAGCCCCCGCGCCGCCTGTCGCTGCAGCAATGGCTCCAACGAGCGTAATGCCCAACTGGACCGTCGCCAAACTCGATTCCATGTTCTCCTTCATGTAGAATGCAGATTTCGCCCCCGCGCGTTTCTCCTGCAGTAAGACCTGCAAGCGCGACAAAGAGACGGAGGCCAGCGCAATTTCATAGCCTGCAAAGATTCCATTGACCGCAATCATGCACAGCACGATGATCAATTCCACCCCCCACATCCCGTTCTCCTTCGTCAGCAATGTTGCGTCTGACTGCTACTGGTCGTTGCTTCGATCAAATTCGAGCTTGGTACCGATCTTGAGGGGAATTGTAGACAGCACCCCGCTCTAGAAAGAAGAGACGCCAGATTCGCGACACGGAGAGGCAGTGCGTCTCATCAGTCCAGATTGAATTTGCCACAAACCTCGGACTATCGAAAACCTGGAATCAGCATCATTTCCGCCTAATAGTGTGAGGTTCCTCAAGGTCTTGGAACAGAAGGGGAATCCGGAAAATGTTCAATGATGGGCTGGCCTGAGAGCACAGACTTAGCGAAAACAAATTTCCGACGTCGTTATCCTGGTCAACGCAAATTTTTTCCATCACTCGCCTTTAATCGGCGGCTAGAATTCCTTTCGACGTGTATTGGACACATTTCCACTGTATAATATTCCCCTGGCTGATTGACGATTCGAATTTCATCGAAATTCACTGCTAGGCGTTGTGTCACAGCAGTTCTCAGTGCTGCGGCGATCACATTCTTAGCGATCATAGTGTTTACGATTCCAAACCTCGGCGCGGTCGAAGTTTCATTTCTTTCTGGTCGATTAGCACTTCTAACTACGTTGCCATTATGAGTGCGCCTGCGCTTGGAATGGTCTTCGACTGGGACCTGATTGAGACAATCAAGCGGTTCATTCAGGACCGAGTTATTGGTCGCAATTAAACAGCTACAGGAAAAGTAGTAATGAATCTTGTGTTTCACACGGGCGTGGGCAACGTGTTGGACCTAGAACGCAACCGACGGACGCTACGGCTTGTGCCGCTTATGTGCTGCGTTCTCTGCTTGACTTTTTCCAGAGCAGCGCAGGCTCAAAATGGGGATGGTTCCGTCCTGCCGTTTCCGCCAACTCAAATGAATCAAAGCGTGGCCAAACCGCGACTTCAAGATTCCACCATGAAGTGGCCCCAGGATCCACAACGACTTCCCGCCGATTCCCCCAATATTTTGATCGTACTGATCGACGATGTAGGCTTTGGTATCTCCGAGACCTTCGGCGGCGAGGTTCACACGCCGACGATGACCAAGCTCGCCAACGAAGGTATTCGCTACAATGCGTTTCACACGACTTCAATCTGTTCCCCGACGCGGGCTTCGCTTCTGACGGGACGCAATCATACACGCGTCGGGACCGGTACCATCGCAGAACGCGCCATTGCCTTTGACGGCTACACCGGCGTGATCCCCAAGACGGCTGCGACCATTGCTGAAGTGCTGAAAAACTACGGCTATCACACCTCAGCTTTTGGCAAGTGGCACAATACCCCCGCCACCGAAACGACCGCGATCGGTCCCAAGGACCGCTGGCCGAATGGCTACGGATTTGAGCATTTCTACGGCTTTCTCGCCGGGGAGACTTCGCAATACGAGCCGCGCCTTGTAGAAAACTACGATGCCGTCGAGCCTCCGCACGACGACCCCACCTATCATCTCACCCAAGACATGGTGCAAAAATCGCTCGCCTGGATCGACGAACACCAGGCCTATGCACCCGACAAGCCGTTTCTAATGTATTGGGCGCCAGGGGCCGTCCACGGACCGCATCACATCTTTCCCGAGTGGGCGGACAAATACAAAGGCAAGTTCGATGACGGCTGGGATGCCTATCGGGAACGCGTTCATAAACGTCAGCTTGAAATGGGCATCATTCCCCCCGGCACGCAGCTCACGCCCCGCCCCGAAACGATGCAAGCTTGGGCGGATATTCCGCCAGACCAACTTGCCTTCCAACGCCGCGGTATGGAACTGTTCGCGGGATTTGCTGAACACACCGATGCACAAGTCGGCAAGTTGATCACAGGCCTTGAAGAGCGCGGCCTCCGTGAAAACACACTCATCATTTTTATCTACGGCGACAACGGATCCAGCTCCGAAGGCCAGCAAGGTTCCATCAGTGAATTGCTCGCGCAAAATAACATCCCGAACACTGTTGAGCAGCAGCTTGCTGCGTTAGAAACTCTGGGCGGCCTCGAGGTCCTCGGTTCATCCAAGACCGACAATATGTATCACGCGGGATGGGCCTGGGCTGGAAGCACTCCGTTTCAGGCGACCAAGCTCGTGGCTTCGCATTTCGGCGGCACTCGTAACCCGATGATCATCTCCTGGCCTAAAGGCATTCCTCCAGACAAAACCATCCGGAATCAGTTTAGCCACGTCATCGATGTGGCACCGACCCTCTACGAAATCTTGGGCATCACGCCACCCAAAGTCGTCAACGGCCAAAAACAGATACCCATCGACGGAACAAGCTTCGCCTATACATTTACCGATGCGCAAGCCAAACCGCGCAAGAATGTCCAATTCTTCGACAACAATGGCAGCCGCGCCATCTACAAAGATGGTTGGATCGCATGTGCGTTCGGCCCGTTCATCCCGTGGAACACACCCGCATCGGTCCCCCGCGTCGCAAAATGGGATTCTGCCACCGACGAGTGGGAACTTTACAATGTCACGCAGGATTTTTCACAGGCGAACAATCTTGCTCAAAGCATGCCGGAAAAACTTGCGGAGTTGAAAAAAGAATTCCTTTTGCTCGCCAACGACAACAAGGATTTCCCGATCGGCGCCGGCAACTGGCTGCGTTTGCATCCCGAAGATCGCATCACCACGCCCTACACGAGCTGGACATTCAATGCCAATACGCGGCGCATGCCTGAGTTCACCGCGCCCGGATTGGGACGAGAAAGCAACACCGTCGAGATCGACCTCGACATTCCCAAGAATGCCAGCGGTGTGCTGTATGCACTGGGCGGTTCCGGCGGTGGCCTCACGCTCTATATGGACCAAGGCCGCCTCGTCTACTTGTACAATATGCTGATCATCGAGCAATACACGGCCCGCAGCGCCGAACCGATCCCCGCCGGTCAGCACAAGATTAAGGTCGTCACCGATATCACTGGGCCTGGACAATCGGGAACCGTCACTTTTTTTGTGGACAAGAAGCAAGTCGGCCAGGTTGAACTCAAACGCACAGTCCCAGTCGCATTCAGCGCCAGCGAATCCTTCGATGTTGGCGCAGACCTCGGATCAACGGTTTCGCTCGACTATTTTGACCGAAGACCGTTTGAGTTCAACGGCAGTATTCAGAGTGTCAAAGTGAATTTAAAAAAACGTTAGACCGACGAGGTCCTCAAGTAGAAAATTCGGCCCAATACGACTGCATCGGTCGATCCGGACTGATAACCGAAAACGGCATGGCCGGCGCTATGCCGCTTGGGAATTCTTGATTATCAAACATGACAACTGGTTCAATATCGCTGAACAGCAAATGATGTTCTCACTGATCAGCAACCTTAAAAACGTTCCGCTTGAGCGGTTCTACAAAGCACGCGGTTTTGACAAATGATCGGAGAACCGTTCAGAGACCCTAATTCCTCGCGATACTTAATATGTCACATCGAGACATGACATCACGGAATTGAATTATGATTGCTCAATTGAAAGTCACATTGGCGCGAGCCGTCGTTTGCCTCATCGCATGCGCATCGGTAGCGACTGCCCAAGATATTTTGCCCTTTCCTCCTCCCTCGTCTGGTTCTCAGGCTGGAGTCACCATTGAAAGTTCCACTTACAAGAAACGCGTGGAGCCGAAGCGGCTGAAGGCAGACGCGCCGAATATCCTCATCATCTTGATCGATGACGTCGGCGCTGCCACGCCATCCACCTACGGTGGCGAGATCCATACGCCGACGCTCGACCGCATCGCCAAGGCTGGCATTTCCTACAATCGCTTTCACTCGACTGCAATGTGTTCGCCCACAAGAGCCTCCTTGTTAACAGGGCGAAACCACACGCGCGTGGGCAACGGTCAGATCGCCGCCATTGCCAACGACTTCGACGGTTTCAGCGGTGTGATTCCCAAGACATCCGCCACGATGGCCGAGGTATTAAAGTGTTATGGCTACAACACCGCCAGCTTTGGCAAGTGGCACAACACGCCTGAGGAGCAGATCACTTCGAAAGGCCCCTTCGACTATTGGCCGACTGGCTACGGTTTCGAGTACTTCTACGGTTTTCTTGCCGGAGAGGCATCGCAATACGAACCCACCTTGGTGCGCAACACGACCTACGTCGACCGGCCGGAGACCTCCGGCGGCAACAACCACTACCATCTTTCCGAAGATATTGCCGATGACGCCATCCACTGGATGCGCGAGCAGAAAGCATATTCGCCCGACAAGCCTTGGTTTATCTACTGGGCGCCTGGCGCGTCCCATGGCCCGCATCAGGTAATGAAAGAATGGGCGGACAAATACAAAGGCAAGTTCGACGACGGCTGGGACGCTTATCGCGAGCGCGTATTCGCCAATCAGAAGAAACTGGATTGGATTCCTAAAAACACCGGGCTCACCCCACGCGCCGAATCGATGGCCGCTTGGGAATCGATACCCGAAAACGAAAAGCCCTTCCAGCGCCGATTGATGGAAGTATTTGCCGGTTTCACTGAGCACGCCGACGCCCAAGCCGGTCGTCTTATCGACGAAATCACGGCACAAGGCGACCTCGACAACACACTCATTCTTTATATTTGGGGCGACAACGGTTCCTCTGCCGAAGGGCTTTACGGCACCATTAGCGAACAACTCGCTCAAAACGCCATCCCCACAAAAATCTCTCAACATCTCGAAGCCCTCGAAGAACTCGGCGGTCTCGATGCCCTGGGCACCGACAAAACCGACAATATGTATCACGCCGGTTGGGCCTGGGCCGGCAGTACGCCCTACAAAGGCACGAAACTTCAAGGCGCCTACTTCGGC
The DNA here is from genome assembly GCF_007860075.1 of Symmachiella macrocystis. Taxonomy (NCBI): domain Bacteria; kingdom Pseudomonadati; phylum Planctomycetota; class Planctomycetia; order Planctomycetales; family Planctomycetaceae; genus Symmachiella; species Symmachiella macrocystis. The sequence goes on along the minus strand of NZ_SJPP01000001.1, from coordinate 1,153,119 downwards.
GGCATCCGCCAACCGATGGCCATCTCCTGGCCGAAGTCGATCAAAGCCGACGCCACTCCACGTCCCCAGTTTCATCATGTCAATGATATTGTCCCCACCGTCTATGACATCCTCGACATTCCTGCGCCGCAGGTCGTCAATGGATTCACCCAGGACCCCTTCGATGGGGTCAGCATGAGTTATACCTTCGACGATGCAAAGGCCGCAGGTACGAAGACCACCCAGTTCTTCGATATCATGGCTAGCCGCAGCATCTATCAGGATGGCTGGTTCGCCTGCGCGCGTGGTCCCCGCGAACCGTGGGTCGGCGGCATTCCCAAAGGAATCCGCGAATGGTCGCCACTCACCGACACGTGGGAACTGTATAACCTCGACGAAGACTGGAGTCAGTCGAACGATCTTGCAGAGAAAATGCCTGGAAAGCTAGAGGAAATGAAGGCCCTCTTCCTGACCGAGTCCGCCAAGAACAAGAACCTTCCTATCGGAGGCGGCCTGTGGTCCACCGCACTGTATCACCCAGAAGACGCGCCCGCATCGAGTCTCACCGAGTGGACGTTCGATCATCCGATTATCGGTATGCCAGAATCTGCTGCACCCAAACTTGGCAAGGTCAGCAGCCTCGTTTCCATGGAAGTAGACATCCCTGAAAATGCCAACGGAGTGCTCTATGCGCTCGCCGGATTTTCCGGAGGCATCACCTGCTACGTAAAGGATGGTATCCTCTGCTACGAATTCAATCTCTTTGAGATCCAGCGAACCAAAATCCGTTCCCAGGAAAAACTACCGACCGGTAAGGTCACGATCGAAGTCGAGTCCAAACTTGTCGATAAGATCGGCGGGCCCATGGATGTCACACTGAAAGTCAATGGCGAACAAGTTGCCAAGGACCGTGTCCTCGCCGCCATGTCACTGCATTTCACATCCAACGCGACATTTGACATCGGCACTGACAAAGATTCACCGGTCTCTCTTGACTACTACGATCAAGCACCATTCACATTTAATGGTAAGATCGGAGCAACCAAGATCACTTACTCAACAGACAAGGAATGACACGCACTGGAATGACACATGACATTTTACTCAGTCCGAACCGCAGCCAAACATCGTGTTGGCGACAAGTCTAGCAACGACTGATTTATTTGAACGTGTCCTCGGTGTCACAATTGATCAGCAGAATTACTTTTTCCGTTCTGCGGAGCCACACCTCTCTATGTTCATCCGGAGATCACACTGATGAAACAAACTGCATTGCTTTTGGGAATATTGATTGTCTGCAGTCGGCTGAACTGGGCTGACGACAGCACCACCAACAAATCGCCCACTGAGGGGAACGCCACTGCGGCAACTTTGGACACCTCCCCAGCGGAAATGGACCCGACCGAGGCGGCCGTTCGTGAACAGCTTCGCGCGTACGTCACTGTTTTTAACAAGCATGATGCAGCAGTTGTGGCAAACCATTGGTCCGCTGACGGAGTTTCGATCGACCTGGAAACCGGTGAACGAACAGAGGGGCGGGAAAGCCTGCAACAGGAATTTGCTGAGTTTTTTAAACAATACCCGCAAGCGCGATTGTCGGGACACGCCGATACAGTGCGGATGGTCCGGCCCGATATCGCACTGGTCGAAGGGCAAGTGACCCTAGTCACAGGCGAAGGTGACCCTATCGAGTCGGGTTACACAGCCCTGTTGGTCAAAGAACAGGACCATTGGCTGATCAGCAATTCACAGGAACGCGATCTCCCCACGCCAACGACGTCCTATGATGCTCTTAAAGAGTTGGAGTGGCTCGTTGGAACTTGGCAGGACGATGTCGAGAACGCGAGCGTGATCACGACGGTGCGCTGGTCGGAGAGTCGCGCGTTTCTGATCCGTTCTTTTAACGTCCAACATGAAGATGGCGAATCGCTTAGCGGAACACAGGTCATCGGCTGGGATCCCCTGAACAAGCAAATCCGTTCCTGGACCTTTCACTCGGATGGCTCCTTCGGCGAGGGTTTTGCTTCGAAGAATGACGAAGACTGGATGATCAAAATGTCGCACGTTCATGGTGATGGTCGGGTGTCATCTGGAACTCAGGTGATTACGCGGGTGGATGATGAAACGATTAGCGTTCAAACAATTGGGGAAACAATCGATGGCGAATTGGTTCCGGCTTCGGATGCGGTGACTGTCGTCCGTATCGAGGATGCGGATGCCGCGGTGAACGAAGCGGAAGCCACAGACAAAGGAGAATCGCCATGAACCGATTACGAATCTGCACAGTTATCGTCATCATTTTATTGCTGGTGCCCGGCGAGAGTTTTGCCATCGGAAATCGCGGCGGAGGTCGCAAAGGCGGAGCCCAGAAGGGCGGAGGGCAGAGAGGAGGACAGAGAGGAGGACAGAGAGGAGGACAGAGAGGAGGACAGAGAGGAGGACAGAGAGGAGGAGGACGTGCGCGCCCGCAGGGAGCGTCGCGTCAGAAGCCCCGTACCAGTTCCCCGAAACGGTCCTCCTCGCGTCCAGCTAGAAAACCGTCTACCGCAAGTCGGCCGAAAAATCGTCCGCAAGTCAAGCGGCCGACATCGCGTCCCAATCGCACCCGGCCCAGCGGTGGTTTGAAGCCATCGAGGCGCCCGAGTGGCAGCTCTCGGCCGAAGAGGCCCCAGCGGCCCACGACGCGTCCTGGTTCCAGTCGACCGAATCTCGCTTCGCGGCCCAGCAACAAACGGCCAGGAACGAATCGTCCCAACATCAATCGGCCATCAACGCGTCCGGGAACTCGGCCATCAAATCGACCATCGACACGACCGTCAAAACGTCCCAGTGTTCCTGGACTCGCCGGTGGAGGCCGGCCGGGAAACGGGAATCGACCCTCGATGAATCGCCCCAATCGTCCCGGTGGCGGGAATCGGCCTGGTGGCAATCGTCCCAACATCAACCGTCCCGGTAGTGGTAATCGGCCTGGCGGTAATCGTCCCGGTGGGAATCGCCCCGGCAGCGGGCGGCCGTCCCCTGGGGATCTTGGTGGTTTTCTAGGAATGCAACGTCCGGTGACGCTACCAGGTCAGGCAGGGAATCGTCCCGGTGGCAATCGTCCAGGCAATCGTCCCAACCGTCCGGGCGACCGTCCCAACAGACCGGGTGACCGACCGAATCGACCGGGCGACCGTCCTAACCGTCCGGGTGATGGGAATCGTCCAGGCGACCGTCCCAACAGACCGGGCGACCGACCGAACCGACCGGGCGACCGTCCTAACCGTCCGGGTGATGGGAATCGTCCAGGCGACCGTCCCAACAGACCGGGCGACCGACCGAACCGACCGGGCGACCGTCCCAACCGTCCGGGGGATGGGAATCGTCCAGGCAACCGTCCCAACAGACCGGGTGACCGACCGAATCGACCAGGCGACCGTCCGAACAGACCGGGTGACCGTCCCAACCGTCCGGGGGATGGGAATCGTCCAGGCAATCGTCCCAACCGACCAGGTGACCGCCCGAATCGACCGGGCAATCGCCCGAATCGCCCTGGCAACCGACCTGATTTTGCGGACCGCCATCGGCCGGGATACGGTGACCGTGGTCGTTGGAACAACAACAAGATCATCAACAACCGTCCACGCTGGGCGAACATAGATAACAGCACGAATATCAATATCCACAACCGATGGAACAACGCATTCGTCAATTCGAATCGCGGGAACTGGTGGAACGCATCGGGCGCCCGCCGCGGCTATTGGAACGGTTGGGGGAATGGTGTTCGCAATAACTGGCGAGGTTATGGTTATCAAGGGAATTGGTTTGGCAACGGTTGGTGGGATAACCATTACCACGACCTGGGCGGTTGGCATTACCACAACTGGGACCACAACTACGGTTGGAACCATTGGTGGACGGTCCCCGCATGGGGAACGTTGACGAATTGGTTTACATGGTCGGCTCCAGCCACGACATGGTCGCAACCGGTGTATTACGACTATGGCGCTGGTGGCAATGTGACCTATCAAGACAATTCGGTATATATAGGCGGAACCGAAGTGGCGACGGCCGATGAATTTGCAGCCAGTGCGATGGATCTGGCAACGGTCGCGCCACCTGAGTCGGAAGAGCAGGCGGAGGCGGCAGAGTGGATGCCACTGGGCACGTTTGCCGTATCGATGAATGAAAAGGATGTTCAACCGAGTTTAACCATGCAATTGGCGGTCAACCGAGACGGCATTGTCAGCGGGACGCTGTACAATATCGACACCGACCAAGCACAAACGGTCCAAGGTCAAGTCGACAAGGAAACGCAGCGGGCCGCATTTCGTATTGGCGACAGTGAAGACATCGTCGCCGAAACGGGGCTTTACAATCTCACGCAAGACGAAGCTCCGCTACTCGTACATTTTGGCACCGATCGCGTGGAGAATTACCTGCTAGTACGATTGGAGCAACCGGAAGAGAAGTAAGTTTAGTTTTCAGTATCGCCTCCGCCTCACGCAACTTCCTCACAATCTGCTCCAGCAATCTGGCCTCGTGTGGCTAGATTGCTGGCAGTTTGTGTTGCTGATCATTTTTTAAAAATGAGTCTGGCCGACGATGCGTTGTGGAATGGTCTCTGTCAATTCAAAGGCCAGAAGACGATTCCACCCAAACAAGAGAACGCCCGAGAAATACTTTGCGGACGAACACGATTCGGCGCATAATGACAGCAGCAATCTCAACCGAATTTGGAGCTGGTCATGCTGACTGTCAGTGGGAAAACAATTGGACGTAAAAAGCCGCTCTTTGACGATTTCTCCGTCCCACCGCCGGAAGACTCTCATGACGGGGGGAGCACGCTCCGCGATTTGATCAAGTCTATCGTGCAGCACGAAGTGGCCGCGTTTCAACAGCGGCAAACCGACCATCAGCTCATTCGCGCACTGACTGCCCGTGAAATCGATGCGGGGGTCGAAGCAGGGAAAATCGATTCCGGGGGTAGCGAGGTCGAGCCGCAACAGGTTGATGAAGCAGATGCCGTGGCGACGGCACTGCAAGCATTTGAAGACGGCATGTATCTCGTCGTCATTGACGGCCAGGAGCAACGCGCGTTGGACCGACCCGTTTATCTGCAGCCCGATAGTCGACTGACCTTCGTGCGATTGACCTTACTCGCCGGCGGATAATTTCCTTTGAGTTTGTCGTCGCCATGTGATCGCGTTCTCGCAGCATTCTCTGCACAATCTTCATCGCTCATCAACGAAAAGCCGCAACAGGCTTTCCCGAAGGAATTTCCATGCTCGACCCGGAAGCCGCGAAGGAACAGTTGGAAAAATGGCAAGTCAGTCAAGAGGCAGACGGTAACGGGAACGCCGACCGGTGGTTGTCGGCCGTCAAGAAATTACCCAAAAAACCCCGTGAAGTTGGCTTCGCCTTGCTGGGCAAAGACAAGTCTGGAAAAGACCACACAGGCTTCATGGACTTTCTTGCCAGTTATCGGCAGTTGCCGGGTGAGGGACTCGAAACGCTGACGAAAGCCGAGCGGACAAAACTGTTTCGCACGTTTTTTGGCAAGTTCGCCGGTGACGTGGAATTGGGTTGGCAGTGGCTGAAGTCGGCGCCGTATTCAGCGGGTTATTATCACCGGCCCTTTCGAGCTGCGAAATTGCCGAATCTCTCCAGCAAACGCCGTGCGGCTTGGGTCCATTCAATGATCGCTTTGGCCGGCGGTTTTCGCGACGACGTGCTCACCGCGCCGTGGTTGGCCGCTTGGAGTCCTTATATCCAAATCGGATGGCAAAATTACAATGCCGAAGTCGGGACACTCCTGGCCGCCAAGATGGACGCTGGTGGAAAAGAGGGGGACGAAGTCTTCGAAATCTTGTGTGCTTCGGCGCGCAAAGAACACGAGATTGGCGGCATGGGTGAGCACGTCATACGGGGCTTGTTATGCGCATCACGGCCCGAAGGTTGGGAATTGATGCAGAATATGTTGCGGGCGGCGCAGCGGCAGGAAGGCCTGCGTCAATCGATCCTGCAAACGGTCGTGGACGCCCATCCGCAGGCATTCCGCCAAATGTTGCGATTGATAGTCGACGAGGGACTATCCCGCTTTAGCTCTGTTGTCATGGCAATGGACGGGTGGTTTAGTCTGGCTTGGGCATCGGCAGCGACAAAAAAAGTCAACGACACGATTTCCATAGTTGCCGACCTGCTAGAGGAACCCGCCAAATGTCAACAGGCCCTCGCCGGGAGCGATCCTGAACGCGCCTACCTTGCGCTGTGGGCGATCGCGTTTGAAGACGCGCCGGCATCGGTCAAACCGGCTGAAAAGTTGCTTGCGCACAAGAATGTGGAGATGCGCTTTGTTGCCGCGCTGCACCTCAGCCACTTGGAAATACCGGCGACTGGCTCCGCTCTGATCAAAGCGTTGGACGATGACGATCTCCGCGTCGCGCTCATAGCGCTTACCGGACCGATGCACGACGAATTTGACGATGAAGGCAAAACTGGCACCCTGGGCGACGAACGAATGTTCGTCGCACTTGAGCGCCTTTACGAACGGATGCCGGAGAAGCCGAAATTGCTAAAACCTTTAGTTTGGCCGTGGCTTGAAATCACAGCGCAGCGTGGTTTCGTGGCATCGCTCTTGGTCTCATCGCTGGGAACATTACCTCCCACGCGGTTAATCCCCCATTTAAAACAGCTTGATCCCGCGAACCGGTCGCGGATCGTTACGACATTGGCGGAACAGAAAACGTGGGATCCGCAGACGCGTACGGCGATTCTGGAACACGTCGGCGATGCGTCCCCCGACGTGCGCAGCGTAGCCTTTGAGGCGTATAAGAATACAAAACTGAAACCGGCTGAAACGAAACACCTTGAAGCGTTACTCACGCGCACGGCGGTCGACCTGCGGTCGGGGATCGTATCGCTGCTCCTGACGTTGCCCGACAAACAAGCGATGGAGAGTGCAGCACGGTTAATGGCTGCCAAGCAAAAAGGCCAACGGTTGGCCGGGCTTGAGGTTTTGCGGCAACTGGCTGAAGCGGACCGCCGACGAACGGAATGTATCAAAACCGTGCAAACCTGGGTCGAAGAGCGCGGCAAGGTCTTGAAAGCCGAGCAAGTACAAGTCGATGCGATCTTAGAATCGAATCGCGAAACGGTCACGCTGGACGATGCACTGGGGCTGATCGATCCCCAGCGGCGGACACCGGTGATCCCCGCCAAGAAACGCAACGTGAAATGCGTGACCGCGGCGGTCCCCAAATTGCTGAAGTCCCTGGACGACCTTGTTCACCAACATCGCGAAACCAACGTCCAGTACAAGAGCTGGAATGGTGAAGAGCAGGAGGCGTTGCTGGGCGAGTTGGATTACGGTTTCCCTTCACCAGATTTCGACCGGCCCGCCAAGCAGCAAATCGATGAGCTGCCTCTGCACAAAGTCTGGGAAGAATGGTTCCGCAAACGCCCCGCGGCGTTGAAGGATAAGGATGGTTTTGAATTGTTGCGCGCGTGGGGCTTGATGGGCAGCCGCACCTACTGGCGGAATGAATATATGCTGCAATGGCTGAATGCCACACCGGAGCGCAAGCCGTTGGCAACCTTTGTCGGCGGCAAAACGAAGTTCCCCAAGTTGAAGTATTCCTCGGTGGTCAACGATGTTGTGCGCTGGCTGGTCGTATTGCATCTCCCCAAAAAAGCGATCGACTTCTGCTTAGATGCCATCGAAACCATTGAAACTTTGATTCCCCCGGAGGATATGGAGGCGATCCGTTTGGACCCTGAGAAGACTGAGGTGGATCCCTACAGCGATTCGGAAACGGACTGGCGCGACATGGACTTCACTGCATCGTGGATTGTCTTAATCCGACTGATTGGAAATCAGTCCGTCAAATTACCGAAGAAGCAAAGCCAACGGTACTGGCAAATGTTGCGGCGACGCGACGAACCATTTCCAGGGGTCAGACGGGACCGCCCGGATTTCTCAGAGTTGGCCGAGGCTTACTGTGCCGGGCATGCCACGATCGAAGATGTCGGCGACCATTTGCTTGGATCGCGAGAGTCAAGCCGATGGAATAATGGCTATGGCTCACTGAGCGAGATCACCGCACGATTTCCAGGCGTGTATTTACGAGCATTTCTGCAGCGACCGGAAGTTGCGGAGTTCGTGCAACGGGTCAGGGAGCGGTTGCTAGAGATTGAACTGGGACGCGGAGAAGCTGCCACTCCGTCCTCTGAGGCGGCGCTGTCGGCGAATTATCGCGGCACGGAAACATTGCTGCGTCTGCTGACCGCACTGGGCAAGGAGGGCTTTAAGAAGTTGAGTGGTTGGCGGTCCGAACCCAAGGAGAGCCGGCCAGCGACGTTTACCGAAATGGTTGCCAAAACGTGGCCTGCGGACGATGACACTCCCGAGCAATTCGCCGTGACCATGAAACGCGCTATCAAGGAAGGACACTTTCCGGAAGAACGACTGCTACAACTCGGCTTTCTCGCCCCTCAATGGACGGAATTTATTGATGCGACACTCAAGTGGGCCGGGTACGCTGAAGGGTTTTATTGGTATATGGCTCACATGAAATACGTGTACGGCGTTACGGACTCTATGGAAGTTGAAGACGCCCAAGAGACCGACGCGGAGGGCGCGGATGAGGAGGGTAACGAACGACCTCAAAAACTTTCGCGTTGGGATCGCATCATCCGCGAGCGGACGCCGCTCTCCGATGACGAACGCGCGGATGGTGCGATTGACGTGGCTTGGTTTCACAGGACCTATAAACAGATCACGCGCAGACGCTGGCTGGACTTGGCGGCAGCGGCCAAATTTGCGGCCACAGCTGCGCAGGCTCGCCGCGCTCAATTCATCTCGGATGTGCTATTGGGAACGGCCTCGAAGAAGGATCTCGTCGAGGGCATCAAAAAACGAAATTTGAAGGAAAATGTTCGCCTGTTGGGACTATTGCCGCTGGCCAAGGGTGCGAAACAGGCCAAGGATATTGTCGACCGGTACGAAGTTTTACAGGAATACCGCCGCTATGCGAACAAGCTCAGTTCCCTATCCAAGCCCGATGCTTTGCGGGCATGCGATATTGGAATGCAGAACCTGGCGGCAACGGCGGGCTATGATGACCCGACCCGGTTGCAGTGGGCGATGGAAGCGGAATCGACCAAAGATCTGGCCAAAGGACCGATTGTTGTCAGTCAGGGGGACGTCTCGTTGACGCTTTCTCTGGACGACCAAGCCGTTCCAGAATTGGTGATTCGCCGCAGCGAAAAAGTTCTTAAGTCATTGCCGAACACTGTGAAAAAGGATGCCAAGTTCGTTGAGCTCCGCGAGCGAAATAAGCACCTCAAACGACAAGCCTCACGCGTGAAACAATCGTTAGAGACCGCCATGTGCCGGGGCGATGAGTTTACCGGCAGCGAACTACTGCAGTTCGCCGATCATGCCCTTCTATGGCCGCAGCTCTCGCGGCTGGTCCTCGTAGGCGAAGGCTGCATCGGCTATCCGGATAAACGCGGAAAAGCGGTGCGAGATTTTGCAGGGAAACTCGAACCCGTTAAAAAAAAGGAACGCTTCCGCATCGCCCATCCCCACGATCTGCTACTCACCTCGGCATGGGACAAATGGCAGCATGAATGCTTTCAGACCGAACGCCTGCAGCCATTCAAACAGGTTTTTCGTGAATTATACGTCGTTACCAAACAGGAGAAGAAAGAAAAAACAATCTCCAATCGCTATGCGGGGCAGCAGGTGCAGCCGCGCCAAGCCTATGCCTTATGGGGAACACGCGGTTGGTCGGCCGACGCATACGAAGGTGTGTGGAAGACGTATTATCACGAGGAAATTATTGCGAATGTGTCGTTCGACGATGGCATCACCACGCCACTAGAAGTCGAGGGGTTGACGATTGATCAGATCAGTTTTCGCAACCGCGATACCTATGAGTCGTTGCCGCTCGTTGATGTTCCCGCACGATTGTTTAGCGAAACGATGCGGGACATGGATCTGGTTGTGAGTGTGGCCCATGCCGGCGACGTCGATCCCGAGGCAAGTGCTTCCACCGTCGAAATGCGAGCCTCGCTACTTCAGGAAACGTGCGAACTATTCAGCTTGAAGAACGTCAAAATAAAAAACTCAAAGGCCATCATTCAAGGGAAATTCGGGCAATACGCTTTGCATCTTGGCAGCGGCGTTGTGCATCGCATGCCAGGCGGTTCCGTGTGCATTGTCCCTGTGCACTCTCAGCATCGCGGCCGTTTATTTCTCCCATTCGCCGATGATGACCCACGCACAGCTGAAGTCGTTTCAAAAACCTTGCTACTAGCGCGTGACGAAGAGATCGATGACCCGATTATTCTCGAACAACTGCGAGCATTAGCCTAGCAACGTGTGGTGATCACAGCTTGTAGTCGAACGAGATGCGGTCCCATGTCGAGAACGCAAACCGTTGCCACCTCGTATGCTGGTCCGATCGGGGCTATTGCAGGCAGGATCGACCGTCGTAGCGGCAACTTCCGGTTGCTGCCGGAACGGTTGGGTTAAAATCACATGCTGCGTTAACGATCAATGGCATTCTCCTCAGCGTCGTCATCAGCAATCAATTCCGTCGACTGGGCCCGCAGTGGTGTCTGTTGATGCAGCCTCTGGAGTTGTTTCGTGCGCCTGCTGCTGCGCTAGATCTTCTTCAGTCGCTTCGGCAATGCGTAGCAGTCGTGCGAGCACGTTGGCGGAATTCTCCCACCAATCTTTGGACAACACGACTGCGATTCGCCAGCCGAAAGCTCGGAGCAGATTGGGCTTCATCAGATCCCGCTCGAGCAGATCGGTCTGCTGGTAATAGTCGACGGTATCGACGAGGATACCCAATCGATAGCAAGCGTCTCCCGCGCGGCGAATTGCCAAGTCACAACGGAATTGTGATTGCCCCACTGCGAAGTCGATTTCATAGCCTTGCGCACGCAAGGCAAGCTCTAGTTGATTGATGACCGCATTCCGCGCAGACTGGCGATCGTCATTGCCGGTGCGTGCCAGCGACATCATCTGCAGGATGCGCTGAGCTCCCGCCGCATCACCGGAGGAACTCCGTTCGGCGTACTGCAGATAGTTTTTGAGGCAATTCGCTCCGTCGTTATAGTCGTTTGTGATGGCTGCGGAACGAATGGAACTGACCAGCGCCATTTGATGTTTTGCCCGCGAGAACGCCACATTCAGCCGTTTTTCCCCACCGGATTGGTTAATGGGGCCGAAGTTCATCCGCATCTTACCGGCCGCGTTCGGGGCGTAGCAGACGCTCATGATGATGACGTCTCGCTCGTCTCCCTGAATGTTTTCCAGGTTTTTTACCAGTAATCCGGTGAATTGGTCGTCCTCTTCACGCTCCAATTCAGATTCATATTGTTCCCGAAACGTACGGTCCTCCTCAGCCAGGCGATCGAGCGCTGCTTCGATTTCTCCCTGTTGTGCTTCGGAAAACGCAACGACTCCGATCGTGGGATGCGCTGCGGATTGCAGCAATGTGCGAACCAACTCGGCGATATATTCCGCTTCTGCTCGATTACGGCGTCCTTGATAAACGCCGTGCTGCATGAAATGAAAACTCACTGGCCGCTTCAATAGTTCAGCGGTGTTGGCGACACCATCTTCCGATGAGGCGGCGATCAATTCCTGACGGCCTAGTGGCGCGAGTTGTTCTTCCGGAACCGTCAAAAGCCGGCCACCGTAAAATGCCCAATTGGAGAAGCTGATGAGCGATTCTGACCGGCTGCGGTAATGCCAGCGCAACATGCGGGAAGGGAGGTTGCGCGCCGCATGGTTGAGGAAGCTGTTGCTCTCTAAATCATACTCGACCGTTTCACCGTCTTCCTCAAACGTCAATTGTTCATCATCGTCTGAGTTACGGGCGGAGAAGAAATTGGTCGGGGGCAGCTGCATTTCATCGCCCACAACTATTGCCTGTGTTGCCCGGAACAGCGATGGCACGGCTTCTTCGAGCAAAATCTGACTGGCCTCGTCGAAAATGACGACGTTGAAGTGTTCCGTATCCAACGGCAGCGTATCGGAAACGCTCAAGGGACTCATTAGCCAGATTGGTTTCAGATCCTTGACCACCATCCCCGACTCACCAGCTACCAACTCGCGAATCGGCTTGTAGCGCATCGATTTCCCGAACTCATGCTCCAATTCGCGGCGACCGCGCGCATACTCCTTTTTGAAAGGCTTCTGCTCAGGCGTCAACTGCGCAGCCGGCAATGTCGAGATTTTGGTGTGCTCCAAAAACCGTGCCCGCACTCGGTCACAGAGCACTCGCGCGTTGATCTGTTGCCAATCGGTCATGAGTCGGTCGAGTTGTTGGACGTGCCGTGCCTGGAGACTGCCGCCGAATTTTGCGAAACTTCGCTCCTTCCGCAGCACGTCCTCGAAACTGCATTGGGCAGAGGCTGCCTCCAGTTCCTCTACTGTCCAGTCGTTCGCACGTAATGCAGTGGCAATTTCCCGCGGCAAGCTCCCCAGTTCGCGGGCGCATTCCAGATAGTCCGGCAGATCGTCCAGCGCATTCTCGAATTCGTTCAATAATGTGAGCAAGTCAGCAGGCGATACATCCTTGTAATCAGTCAGGAAGCGGTCCAGTTGTTCGGCAAGGCGTTCCGCTGCCGGTGCGAGGTCCGCCAGCATCGCAATGCGGGTATCCGCGTCCTCCGCTTTGATCAGAAATTGATGTGCCGTCTGCACGTGCTCCGGTTGTGATTCGACGAAATGCGAGAACTGCGAAATTCTCCCCGCGAATTCGGTGAATGAACCCTCGGCTCGGAATTCCTTTGCCAGCTCCGCATCGGCTTCATGCACCGCTTGCTCTGCGGCATACTCGCCTTCCAGCCATTCGAGAACCTGCACATACGTTGGCGATAGGACATGCGACTTGAAGTCGTAACAACGGTTTAACACCGACCGCAGTTTCCACCATCCCGGCTTGAAAAACCGCAAATGATCGCCGTCGTAGAGTTGGGCGCGTTGTCGGACAGTCGAGACTTCGGCGGCAGGTAGTTTTTGCTTCCAGTGCCCTGCGGCTTCGCGCTGCTTTTCTAATTTACGATGGAGCTTGTTGAATCGACGTTTTCGTTTTGCAAAATCGCTGGCGGCTTGACTCCCCTTTCTCAAGAGAGACGAAGCGTTTTGCCGGGCCAAAAAACCGGCTTGCGATGCGCAGCGCATGATGTCGAGCGCATGACTGAAAGTATCGCGACTGGTTGCCGGCAGACCGGCTTCGGCAATTACTTGAACGATTTCCTGCAGCGAATCAAACACCGGCGGCAAACATTCAGTGACGTACTCAATGGGTCGATCGGCATTCAAAACGGCATCGTTGATCAACCGTAACGGATACCGCGCCAAGACCCCGTCAGGCTGAACAACTCTCAGCAATTGGTCTACCTGCTGCAATTCCTCGCGGGCCGAATGTAAGTGAGCAAAATCTGGAATGCTTTCACGCGCGCGTGAGGAGAATTCCGGCAATTGTTCTTTCAGTTCGATTAGCCGTTCCAACAATTCCCGGACTTCGGTCCCCACCGTTTCGGGCTGAGCGGTCATTGTCGATTGAACTTCTTCAAGCGGCGCAAGTTCCCGTTTGATTTGTTTTAAGATCTTCTCACGTTTGCGTTGCGCATTCGCAGCTTTTTCTGAGGGATCGGCCAGAAACTCCTCATAGGTTCGTTTGAGATCCATCACGAATTCTTTTTTGTCCGCCTGCGAGTCGTGGATCAAGCAGGAGAGGCGGTCCAACCCCTTTTGACGCAGCCGATGATAGACGACGTCGATGGCGGCCCGCTTTTCGCAAACGAACAAAACACGCTCCCCGCGCGCGACGTAATCGGCAATGAGATTGGTAATGGTTTGCGATTTACCGGTTCCGGGCGGTCCCTGAATAATATAACTACTGCCGGTTCGCGATTCAGCAATTGCCGCTCCTTGCGTGGGGTCGCAAGGAACGACATGATACCGTTCGGGCAATTCCAGGGGGGCCGTATTGTCATCGTCAACGGGGCGAGGTGAGAGCGAAAAGGTGGCATCGAATGACGGATTGAGAGGGTTATCTTCCAGGAGTGCCCGGTAGTCGCGGACAAGCGACATCTTCCGGTACTTGAAATTGCCCAGCGTCACGCTACACAAATCGAACTCCCAGGCGTACGGGTTTCCCTCGCCCCCCTCGCGCAGGGAAAACAGAGTCTTGCGTTTTTCTGTCGCAGGTGGGGACTGAGGCGGGGCCGCGTAATTCCGACGGACGGATGATTCATCGATGATGACTTCCAGCCGTGTGGGCGCGGGACGGATGCGGTCGTTATAGAGTTGCAGCCCCAAGGGGTGATAGTTGGCCGGATCGTAACTGTAATCGAGGTCAAGAAACCGTCGCACACTCCGTCCGGCGAGTCGCACGCGCCGTTGATATTGGTCCAGTCGACGTTGCGCCTTGTCATGAATGAGATCGATTCGCGGCCGGTCAATCTTCTGCAGGCTGACCGCTGGTTCGCTCGCTTCGATTTCGCGAGCCAAAAACGTATGCAAGTCATCCAGCGACGAGTTTTCGAGATCAATCCTCTCCGGCAGTTCGATGCCGTACAACTGCTGAAACAAATGCCGCACGACCGGGTTGATTTCCGCGACAGAATCGAGCGACTTGAGGTGAAATGTGTCCCGCACACCTTTCTTCTTGGTTAGTTCAACCGGTACCAGCACCAATGGTGATTCATATTCGACGGGGGGAGTTTCTTTGAGGTTCGACCATCGCAGAAAACAGGCGACGAGCCGCAATTGCGCAAACCCGTATTCGTTCTTGTCGCGTTGCGCATCGAGCCGAATATGATCCAGCAGGCTGGGCAAGTAGAGCGCCTCATGGAAATTCAGATGTTTGTTGAGCGAAAGGCCTTTCCCGGCAGCGACACGCTTCTGGATGTCGTTGTTCCAAACGAGGATCTGATCGGGCCGAATCCCCTCAACGTCGAAGGACAAGGGAACCGAGGCATGGGTCAGATTCACCGTGTGCATTGTCGCCCGGAAGTGCAGCAATCGATTCCGCCGAGAAATATCGAGCAGCCGCTCTTGGAGCTTGGACAACACGATCTGCTGTTTGCCGTGGATGTCCTTCTTCCCAAAGTCCGCCACACGTGCCAGCTCGACATCAAAATCGATATCCTGGTCACGGTAGTTTTCCAAAGCATTCAAGAGAGCAGGGAGGTCCTGTGGTCGGCGGTGGCGGTCCAGTTCCGTCATCCGCAGGATGGCACGTGCAAGCACCGGATGCAGCCCAGACTGAATGGCAAACAGATTTCCCCGCTGTTCCACGAATGCGGCGAACTCATCGTCTTCATTCAGGTTCAACCCACACGCAATGCTCGCCAGTATTAATCCCAGGCTGAAGACATCGGTCAGCGGATCGTGATGGTCAATCAGGTGCTCCCAGCTCACATATCCCTGCAGATAAACTGGACGCTGAATCTCTTCATCTCGTTTTCCGATTTGCAAATTGACAACGCGGTCGTGATTCTCGTCGTCAGCGGACTCGACCCGAGCTTCGTGGACAATCTCAACCGCAGATGCGTCACGACGACTCAGCTTGCGCAGCGCAGCCTGATTGTGTGTTGGCGACTGCAATCGCGACTCTGCAAACCAGATTCTCCCTCCATCGACTTGTAGATCAGCAAGCCCTTCCAGCGGGGCAACCTGTCCCGCTTCGTGCGCGGCGACCACCTGTCGCAGCAGAGGCAAACAGCTCGCTAAGGTATCTTCAGTCGTGAAGCCTCCCTCGGACAACCGTGACTGCAGGAACTCATCGAACGACGTCATCTCGCCTCGCTCTCCTGTGCTACCTGGTTTACTATTTTTGGGGCATCGCGGCGGAGTTTGGCCAGTTGTTTTTTGCCAATTCCTAATTCCTTATGCACGATCTCCCCAAAGCGGCTGTCCAATTGTAGTCGTTCAGTCAATTGAAGGGCTGCCGCCAGCGGGGCTTCATCGAGTTCGCGGTCGGTGGTGACGAAATCGAGCAGCACGTAGCAATAGTAGTCTCGCAGTGACGCATCGGGGGTCTGGAGATCCGCGGTCAGTTGCTCATCAATTTTCGATTCCGCTGGTGGTTCAAAACCGTCGAAAAACAGCCGCGCATGGCTCACTAGTTTATCTGTCTGTAACCATGCGCTCGAAAGAAACGCATCGACCAGTCGCCGCGTGAATTGGTTGATGCGATTTTGCGCGAGCAAGTCGAGCTGGTTGAGTGCGGCTGGTCCTTCGATCATGCGGCGGATCTCATCTTCAGCACCCGTCACTTGCTCGTCCCACAATTTGAGCGCTCTTGTGCGGATGTAACATTCTGGATGCGTCCTCTCCACGGTTTTTGAAGATTCGCTGCCGGCAATTTCTTCGGCTTGCTTCAGATAGCTTTCCGCATTGACCTCTCGCACGCTGGTTTCGGTTTTTACCAACGTACTGACCGTCGGCAGCAGTTCGCCACACGCGATCCGCGCTCCGCGATCACAAAAAATTTCGGCGTAGAGCCGAAGCAGTCGATGACTTTCCGACTGTGGCGAACCTTGTGGACCATCGTTGCTCAAAGCGGCGAGAACCTCGTCGGCAACGAAGAACTTGCCATCCCATCCCGTCCAGAAAATGTAGTGCGAAAGTTCGTGACCGAAGAGGGCACGCAACTCGACATCGTCGAGCATTTCGGTTATCGATCCGTGCAGCACGATATGAACTTCGCCAGGGAGATAGGTCAGATGGGCGTTCAATCCATTGACGGACCGCTGAGCGTGATACAGCGTGATGGGAACATCAAGTCCGAGCTGCTGCGCAGCCTCATGCGCCAATTCTTGCAGCCTTGGCGTCGTCTGATCATCGACACGATAGGCCGATTTCAGCAATTCCAGCCTCACAGCGTCGGTGTGGTCTTTTGCCAAACAGTTCGCAGCAAACCACTGCCACAGTTCAGCCTGTTCATTCTGAAGGTACGCAGCGACTTCACTATGATAGGTAGGAACGTTTAAGGTGTCGGGAATCTCAAGCATGTGGCGCAGCCGACAGAGATGTTCTGGTCCGTTCAATCAGATACCAGCACGGTGCATTGTTCAATTCAGAACAGGTTCTGCATTCGTCAATGGACGCTTGTGAGAATGACGATGAAATCGACGGGGAGTAGACAGGAAATGATTCGAGCACTGTATCGGTTCACCCAGAGTATCAAGGGGCTTCAGGATCGACAATTGAAAACGACTTGAAAATGACCTGACGTTGAGACTCTTCATGTGATCTTTGCGTGGTCAAATCTGCAGGACATGGAACGTTTTCGGTCAAGGTCATTTGTTCCCGCGACGGAGATTAGGTTCTGGTTTTGCTATCAAAGTAGCCGCTGTCGAACGAACAGGTCGTCATTGTTTGTTGTTCATTTTTCTGCGCTTGTTGTCGCGGCCTTCCGGGATGCCCTTTACATTCACTGTCGGGAACGACTTCGCCAATTCGGCTTTGACGTTGGCGTTCTGCTCATCGGCGGCGAGGTTTTTCCATTCCAGCGGGTCAGCATCGTGGTCGTACAGTTCTTCGCTACCATCCTCATAGCGGATATACCGCCAACGTTCGCTACGGGCGGCGTGATTGTTGCGGCCGTGTGTAGTGACAGCGGGCTGCGTCCAATCTGCGCTCGGGTTTTTGAGTAACGGTTGCAGACTGTCCCCTTCGAGGACCTCCGGCTGATCCAAGCCGCACAGATCGCATAATGTGGGATAGATGTCGAGCAAACTCACGGTCCGTTCGCAGCGACCACCTGGCTGCGTCACGCCCGGTGCGGTGATCATCATAGTTACGCGGGTCGCTTCTTCCCATAGGGCGAATTTGCGCCAGTGATGCTTTTCCCCCAAATGCCAACCGTGATCGCTCCACAGGACGATGATCGTGTTCTCAGCGTGTCCACTGGCATCGAGTGCATTCAGCAACCGCCCGACCTGCGCATCGGTGAACGTGATACTCGCCAAATAGGCCTGCACGGCTTTTTCCCAATTGTCGGTGCGGGTTACATTGCGATGATCGCGCAACCTGGCAAATCTCTTGCCGACCCTCGGCACGTCATCCAGATCATTGTCCAGCACCTTTGGCAAACGGATTGAATCGAGCGGGTATTGATCGAAATACTTCTGCGGGGCATACCACGGCAAGTGGGGTCGAAACAAACCGACCGCCAGGAAAAAGGGTTGTGTTTGTTTCTGTTTGAGGAAATCGATGCCCCAGGAGGTAACGACCGCATCGGACATCTCTGCATCGGCAACCTGCACCGGCCCCCAATCGAAATGGCCTGTTTTAGCGATACCGTTTGCGGGGCGTTTTTCCGGATGCGGATCCTGCGGCCGCTTGAAGTATTCGTGCCACGACGGCCGGTCAGGAAATCGGCCGTGATAGATCTTTCCGCCCCCCCAGACACGATAGCCGCCAGCTTGAAACTGTTGTGGTAATGTCACCGCATCGGGCAGCGCGCGGCGCCACGGTTGCGAATTACGGTACACCCCTGAGGTCGAGGGGCGGATGCCGGTCAGCAAACTGGCCCGCGAGGGATTGCAAGCCGGAGCTGAGCAATAGGCCCGCGTGAACAACACACCGCGACCCGCCAGCCGATCAAGATTCGGTGTTTTAATTCCCGGATAACCGCCGAGCGCGCCGGTCCAGTCATTGAGATCATCAACAGCAATAAACAACACATTCGGTTTTTCAGCGGCGTGCAATATGTTGACGCCCAGCAACAATAATAGGGCGCTTGCCGACATTCTCAACGCGCACCGCAGCATCAATCGATATATCATGACCGGTATCCTGTTCAGGAAAGACAACCGCGTATCCGTCTCGCCCGTGAGCAAGACCGACTCCAGGATACTCCGTACTCACGCTCGTTGCCAGAATCAATTGCTGCAACGCTCCCTGACTATTCGTGTCGCCGTCTTCTCACACCTCGAACGATCAAAGGGAATGACCGTGCGCGACAGTTCAGCAAGAATCATTGCACCTGGACAGCGTTGAGGTGGAGAGGGCCAAGCTCCGCTACCTCCTGCTGGCTGTATAACTCACGCAAACGGCGAAGTGCAGAGCGGATCCCAGCTTGCTCATCCGTCTTGACGAAATATCCTTGAGCGAACTGCCAGTAGTGCAGGATGAGTTCGTTGACAGAGATGAAGTAGGGGCAATGAGAATGCCCAGGATCAAGGCCCAGATCGGCGTGAGAAGTGTGTCACTCAGCAATCAAGCGATCATCGAATTCATAAATCGCCTGCGAGCCATGCTTACCGAGGTATCGGTCCCGTCCATCAAGGCGAAATTGACCTCTTTGAAAACACTCAAAGGGTTGAACTGAACTTCCCCAAGTTTAGTTGGCGCGCCTTTCGGGTTAGACAAAACAGGAAGACTGTTCCAAACTTCTTTTCGCGAGGGTTTGCCTTCGTCGGAATTGTTCCGGCGGCATGATGTGTGGCGTGCTTGTTGGCAACGAATCAAAATCAATTACGCCTTCAGAATCGGTTAGATCAATGTTAATATCTGCCGTTGGCTTGGTAGAATTGGCGTTAGCCTTCGTATCTTCGTTGTCCGTTTTCGGGCTTACGAGTTGACCAATCCCTAAGTCTAACAGCTTGCAATTCCCGTGTTCATCAATCCGCAGTGATTTATCATGGTTGTAAGGAAAAGGCGAGCACTGCGGGTACGTACTTGGGTCCGTCAGCGTTGGTCGCACCGTTGCAAGTTGAGCACACCGAGCATCTCACATCCGCCAATCTGTGCTGCTGAAATCGAATTGATGAGCTTACCTCAGGCTGATCACTCTCCTGCAAATGTTGGGTGCGTGCATCTGGATTCCTGAGGTTCTCCTGTGTGTCAATAGGTTGTAGAAGAAAACGCGGAGACGGTGACAATGGCTACTTGAGGAGTGTGCTGAAATCTGTGCTTCATCTCGGATTTCGAGAAGACAAGGACACACTGTGTTCGAGGGGCTGTTTCTTGGCAAAACTGGCATCTAATCCATATGTGCCAGTGACAAACCCATTATGTCTTGGATGCTGCTGATGGTGGCAAGCCGCGTGATTTCCCCAAATTGGCTTCGTGTATGGCTGCTCTGTCTCTTGAGGTCAGGACCGATATGGTTGGGGGGTGGCATCTGCAGTTCCTTCATCTGCACAATCCCTCCCCAGCGCTACCTCATTCGCCCCTCGCATAAATGGAAGGGTGGAATTGTGAAGGTAGGAACACGCGTCATTCTAGAGAGCCAAGTGAGTAAGCAGCCTCTTACTTCAACGTATTTTTGTAGACCCTGCCATCCTTCATAATGAAGGGCATGGTTTTGAATCCCTCATCCCTGCGGGGTTCGCCTTCGAACATCTTGGGCCGGGCACCGAGTACGGTGATGTCTTCCAGCGGGTTACCGTCGACCAAAATGATATCCGCATAGGCACCGGGCTCGATCACGCCCAGCTTATGCGGGTAAGGATTGTGCTTGCCAGTCAATTGTGCCAGTTCGCCACCGACTGATGTCATCGCACGCAGCGCGTTCAAATTGCCAAATGACTTGGCATGCACCCACAGGTTGTTGTCACGAACACCACGACTGCCCACCAGGTCAGTTGCGACGACATCGGTGTTGTAGACGACTTTCGGTTTGTGCTTGTTGACCAACTTGACGAAGTTTTGTGAGCCATCGATGAACTGTCGTGTCTTCTTCCCGATGATGCCCTGCCCATAAACCGGGTGCTGCAACAATTCCTCGCTGATCGCTGCCATGTTGGGTGATAGAAACGCCCCATTTTCAACAAGCAGCTTCATGGCCTCGTCGCTCATCATCTGGCCATGCTCGATACAAAGCACGCCAGCTTGAAGAGATCGCATGACCGTTTCGTCCGTGTAGGCGTGCACCATCACATACGTGTCCCAGTCCTTTGCCGCTCGCACCGCTGCTTCGATTTCCTCGGGTAGAAACTGAAACGTATGCAACGGGTCCAGTGTCGAAGAGACACCACCACCGGTGGTCATCTTGATTTGCGTCGCGCCGGCAGCCAGGTTTTGACGAGTGGCAGCGAGGACTCGATCGACGCCATCAACAAGATGCATCAGGCCGAGTCGCCCCAGGTTGTTATCGCGGGCTGGCGTTAGATTTGGATTTCTTTGAGAAACCGTGCGCCAATCCGCATGGCCCGAGGTTTGACTGAGAATGCCACCACTCGGATAGATTCGTGGTCCGACTAGCAAATCGCGATCAACCAACTTCTTGATCCCGTCATAGCACGCCCCTGCGTCACGCACGGTGGTGAAACCGTCCATCAGGAATTCGCGAGCATTCAGCGCCTGGGTGCCGCCAAGTTGATCCCACTGCATCGCTTCGCGAGCTGGAATCGCATCGGGCGTTCCTGAAAAGGTGAGGTGCACATGCGAATCGATCAACCCCGGCATCAACGTGCGTCCGCCACCGTCAATCTTCGTGACTCTGTCCGTTTGACTTACCGCCAACGGCATGTCGGAAACGGTCTCGATCAGATTGTCTTTCACGAGGACATGCATGCCTTCGTGAAGCTTGTCATTGACGCCGTCGAAAATGTTGACATTGCTGATCAACGTTAGCTTCGGCAGTGGTTCGGCACCTTGAGCAACAACCAATGTTGTCGTCAGGATCGCCGAAACCATCAGAGTCGCGATAGATTTCAGAATGTTCATGGGGCGTTTTACTTTTTGAGAAAGTTTGTGTGCGAGTTACGGGGACGTCAATATCCGCGAAATTCGTTTCTAATCGACTCTGCGCATCAGGTACGCCAGGGGTGTTCCGGTAGATCTGTGACCCCGATTGATTCCACCGCAGCCTTGGCGACCTGATGATCGTTCTCGACGGTACTGCCACTCACACCCACCGCACCAATCAGGACTCCGTCTTCGTCCACGACAGGAATCCCACCGGGAAACGAAATCAAGCCATCGTTGGAGTGTTCAATGCCATAGAGGGGACCGCCGGGCTGAGAGAGCTCGCCGATCTGTCCGGAGGTCATCCCGAAAAAGCAGGCGGTCTTTGCTTTCTTGATAGCGACATCGACGCTGCCGAGCCAGGCGTCATCCATGCGTGCGAACGCTTTCAGGATTCCGCCGGAATCAAGCACGGCGATGCACATCTGGGTGCCAGTTGCTTCCGATTCCTTGATCGCTGCAGCGAGTGCTATTCCTGCCTATTTGAATGTGAGATGCATGAGCAGGGTTCCTTGCTTGCGGAGGAAGTCGAGGATCTTGAAATGTCACGGTTTGATTTGGCTGCAGCATCTGCTGAATTATTTCAACGAGTCATCCGCCGCGTCTAATTCCTCCAGCCGCCGAAACACGGCGGGCATCTCCGAGCTTTCGACGAGTTCAATGGGTTCGTATTAAAGAACCAGACCGGACGAAAGACGCTGAATCAGCATCGCCTGGGCGGTACGACCATCGGGAACAGCAACGATGATGTAGTTCTTGCCGGTAGTAAGACCCCAGTAATAGCCCAGCATTTTGCCGCCAATATTCTTTATCGCGTCCACCGTAGCAGCCCGTCGGTCACCGGGATTCTTCTTCATGAATTGCCAGGCCGCAGGGCTGGGTTTCGCCGAAAACAAAAAGATCCGCATCGGCTTCGGCGGTTCATTCAATGGGGTGTCCTGGGTGTTTCCAATTTCGGCAAGCAGGCCGATTGCCAAGAGGGCTATTGTAGCTGTTTTCATAGGTGATTTTGCTTTCTCTCGAATTCCGGAGAGATTTCGGTCGGACAGAAATTCTATATACCCGACTCTCCTATGGGGCGGGAGAGTCGGGTGAATGTACGTTGCCTGTTACTTCAACGTATTCTTGTAGACCTTGCCGTCTTTCATGATCAGCTTGATCGGTGGCACGTCCTGGCTGCGCGGTGCCGCGTCGAACCATTGGCTGTTGGCCCCGATAGTGGTGATGTCTTCCAGCGGATTACCGTCGACGATCAGAATGTCGGCGTAGGCACCTTCTTCGATGACACCCAACTTTCCGTCGGCGTAGGGATTTTCCGGTCCCGTCAACTCGCAAAGCTCACCACCGTTTTTTGTTAACATCTGGAGCGCCCAGAAATTGCCGAACCTGTCTGCCACGTTGTATTTGGTGAAGTCCATCGACGCACGGAAGGGGTCGCCAGTTAATAGAACGTAATCGGAGTTGAAGACCAATTTCGGTTTGTATTTCTTGCAGAGATTGAAAAACTCGCTGCTGTTGTTGAACAGCCACATGAACTTGACAGTCGGTGGAAATGTTGGATCCTGATGCATTGGATGTGCTAAAGCTTCGCGTGCGAGCGCTGTGCAGTTCGGCGAAAGAAACGCGTCCTTTTCGACAAGCAATTTCATACTCTCGTCGGAAATTGTCAATCCATGGTCGATGCACTTCACTCCCAGGTTAAGTGCACGAAGGATGTCGTCGTCCTGAAAGACATGAACGGCGACGTAGGAGCCCCAGTCCTCTGCTGTCTCGACAGCGGCAAGCACCTCGTCGTCGCTAAATTGTGATGCGTAAATCGGATCCTTGACCGAAGTCACGCCGCCGCTGACCATGACCTTCAAGTAATGCGCACCCAGCGCGAAATTGCGGCGACCAGCTTGCAGAACTTCGTTTCGGCCATCAACCATTCGAGCGATCTCCAGGCGTTCTACGTTCGCTTCGCCTTTCCGCATTGCCGGCAATCCAAAGTCTCCGTGTCCTGAGGTCTGCGAGATAAAACCACCGGCGCAGTAAATCCGTGGCCCTGGCAGTAGCCCTTGGTCGATGACTTTCTTGAGGCCGTCGTGAGTCCCACCCATGTCGCGCACCGTGGTGAATCCCATCTCGAGCATTTCCTTGGCCATAGCGGCTGCTCGTGCACCAATCTCTTCCCAGGTCGACGACTCGAGGTCGATGAGGGTACCGTCTTTATAGAAGTTGAGATGAACGTGAGAGTCAATCAGCCCCGGCATCAGCGTACGCCCACCTCCGTCGATGACGTTGACCTTGACTTGTTTCTTTACCGTTTTTCCTTGTTCAAACGTATTGAACGTATAGGCCTCCAGCCCACCACCAGGGCCTTTGGTCTGTTTGGCACCACCGGTTTTCATATCCACCTCCCAGGTCCCGGAGGTCGGAATATCTTTGGCAATCTTGTGAATCTTATTCTTCACCACGAGGACGTCCATTTCGTGGAGCATATTTTCGGTGCCGTTAAACACCTTTACATTTTTGAAAAGCGTCACTTCCGATTCAGTGTCGTTCGCTTTCCCGTCCTGTGCAGTGGCGGGCGGCGCGAGTGACAATGTGATGGTCGCGATGACCGCTAGCGTCAGAATGGCTCTGTACAGCTTGTTACTCATCAAGGTTCTCCTAATTCCAGTGTTAATTTGCAATTCCTAAGGTGTTGCGGCAGATAGCATTCGGGGGGGCGCATTCAGAACGCTGCAATTGCGAAGGCCTAAACGATTGGCGGTGTCACGATCTCGGCTAGTGAATCAACGACGCATGCATGCGACACCGCGGCGCCACGCATGTCGAAGGTGAATCCTGCGTTTACCCATACTGTCAGTACCGGTGTCATAGGGATTAAAAAAGGCGGCGACGTCCAGCAGCTTGGCGACGCCAAGAATCGTCATCAGGTACATCGGATAGCCCAGATTCGCCATCACCTCCTGCTGAAGCTCGACATGCAAAAGATTCATGGTGCCCCCACCATCATGGCCAGACAGAACAAAGACGTCGTGAGCCTATATCCGGTCAGTCGCTTGTCCATTTTTCACCTTGGACTGGCAAGCGTAGACAGTACACGCAGCATGTCTGTATGATACATGCATTCTTGGTGCCCGCAAACTGCATGTATACTGCATGTAAATACTGGACGCAAGGAAGCGATGGAAATGCTTAAATTTGACCCAACAGAGTCGACCGGCTTTTTAGTTGGTCGTGTATCTCATGCACTTAAGCTGCGCGTTCAGGAGTTTCTGGATGCCGCAGAGATTCCGCTGTCCGCTGAAGAAATCAGCATACTGACAGTCCTGGCGCATCTGAAGGAACCGGAACAGATGAAACCGCTTGCTGAGAAGCTCGGTCGTGACGCGACGACGGTTAGCCGCCAGATCGCGGGATTAGAACAGGCGGGCCTCGTTCAGCGTTCCCCTTGCGCGGATGATGGGCGGTCGACAGTTGTTGCAGTGACCAAGGCAGGCTCTAAACTCGTAGAAAGAACCATACCTCTTACACTAGCCTTGCGAAAACAAGCAATGCAGGGAATCTCTCAAGCGGACGCGAAAACTTTGGTAAACGCTTTAGCTCTGATGCTGAAGAACCTAAAAGACGAAGCGTAAAGCCCCCGCGACGCTGTTATTCATCCACCGGACAAGCCATGATGCTAGATAAACTAGTAATCTCGTTGAACTGTCATCGCACTGCGAGGTTTACGGCGCAGCGACTCTGACGGGGGCTCGCAATGTAGGTACTGAACGGATCACAAGTGTTCACAGTCAATGTGCAGGCAATCCAGCCTTCTCATCATTGCGTATAAATGTTCCAGGCAAAACACTGTTTAGCGGAAGGATAGTAATGAGAACGTTTGCAGGATCATGGCTTGGCCGATTTGCTTTGGTGGTTGCTATCGGTCTCTCGGTAGTCAAATCACCTACTATGGCTCAAGAGACGTCTGGTACAGAACCTCCAGAGTTGACGACTACCTCTGATGCTGAAGTACCGGTGGACCATCTCCAGGTGATCCTGCGTCCCCTGACGAAAGGCGAGTTGGAGATCGAGTTAAATGGCTGGCTCGATCTGCTGCGCGCAAAGATCACCGAGGTCGGCAACACTGAATTGAAACTCAAAGCCGTGCCAGAGAACGAATCAGATGATAAGTTGACGGACCGGTTGGTTGCACTTCGTATTGAAGAAACGGCGCTGGCGGAACGAACTCGGATCGTGCTCGATGCCCTGAAAGCGAAAGGGGGTGATGTCCAATCCGCGGAACAATTCATTAACGCAGTGTCAGATCTCAGTGAAACTACCGACGCAACTTCGTATCAAGCGGCGCTGGTCGCCGAATTAAAAAACTGGGCCGGGAGAGACGATGGCGGCAAGTTATGGGCACGACGATTACTTGTGGCTGCGATCATTCTGTTGGTGTTTTTCTTCATTTCCAAATTTGCTGGGCGTGTGATCGCCAAAGCATTGGCTCGCCATCCTCGAGCATCGAACCTTTTGGAGAACTTCGCCCGACGTACGACCGGAGGAATTGTATTTGTTGTGGGCATTCTCATGGCTTTGAGTGTCCTGGGTGTGCAAATTGGGCCGATGATGGCGGCCCTCGGGGCAGGAGGATTCATCGTTGGTTTTGCATTACAAGAAACACTAGGCAGCTTCGCCAGTGGCCTGATGATCATGGTCTATCGTCCATTTGATGTCGATGATTACGTCTCCGTTTCCGAGGTCGAAGGCACCGTCCAGGAAATGAGTCTGGTTTCCACCTCCTTGCTGACGCTCGACAATAAGGTCGTTGTGATCCCCAACAAAAAAGTCTGGGGCGATACGATTGTCAATTTCACTGGAAAAGACACGCGACGTGTCGATCTAGTCTTTGGGATCGGCTACGACGACAAAATCGAGCATGCCATTGATGTATTAATACAAATCTCCAATGAGCACCCACTGGTTCTCAAAGATCCTAGTGTGACAGTTCATGTTGACCAGTTAGCAGATTCTTCCGTCAATCTGTTCTGCCGGCCCTGGGTGAAAACGGCCGACTATTGGACCGTTCACTGGGACCTGACGCGCCAGGTCAAAGAGCGATTTGACGAAGAGGGGATCAGTATTCCGTATCCGCAACGCGATGTGCATATGCTTTCGGAATCTGTACCGAATTTACCGTAGGAGCCAAAAGAACAAAGTTTCATATGCGCTTGGATAAATCCTGGTTTTCTTCAACGTTTCCCCTGCATTGACTCAGTTCGAGCGTCGACTAATTCAGGAACGAGCCAAGGCTTGACTGGAGGTAGCTTGGGTCCGCGACGCAAACAGGGGAAATCCAAAGGTCACCTCAGATGAGGCCGAAGTCATACTGGCCAAAAAGTCAAACACTGACGAAAGCTTCGATGGCATGCTCCTCAAAAGCTGATCCAGATGTTATGAGAATCTAGAGCCCGATGTTGGGCAAGGAGATTCTCGGATGAAGAGCGAGGAGGCGAAGCGGTTGAAGGACCTTGAAGGAAAAACGCTCGTTTGAAACGGTTTCTGGCCGAGGCAGAGCTCGACAAAGCGATGCTCAAGGAAGCGCTTCGGGGAAACGACTGAGCCCGACACAGATGCGCCGAACCGTGAAACGCTTGCGACAAAAGTTTTCGGTCTCTGAGCGTCGGGCTTGCCGAGGCGTTGGTTTTTCGCGGAGCAGCATTCGTTACCGGCGTCGCGCCAAGTGTGATGAAGAGATTCTTCGCCGGCGATTGCGTGAGCTGGTTCCCCGATCAGGGCCGGACGGCAATGAAGTCGGCTGTCTCTCGCCGCCTGAAGTCGCCGTTCCCGTTGCCACGTACACAAGTTGGAGATTGCGGAGCGAGGAGGGAGGCGCGGCGAACGAACTGCTGAGCTTGACCGGTTCCTATCTCCCTTTTCCGATTAGTAAGTCTGCACGAGAAAAGACCGGTGATCCAAGGCAATCGATCGAGGAGCGATATGGTACGTTGGAAACGTACCTTCAACAACTGGCGCAACATTGCCTAGAATACGAGCAGACCGGATACCTATTAGAAGAGGATACGCAGCGCATCATGAAAGTGCAGCGTGACCGCGTGGCGCCTTTTTTTAACCGGAAGATTGGAATTCGCGTCCCGGGCGATAATCCGCCTAAAAACGATTCGCCGCGTTGACGCCGAAGAAGAAGCGGGCGTATCAGATCAAGGTCATGCGGGACATCGCCGATCTCGCCCTGATTCCTCCGACATTCATCACGAAACCGCTGCCAAAGTACGACTACGATAAACTCGATTACGGCATGACGATCGGGATTGCCCGCACCCGCAAAGGTCGACTTTGGGCGGCGTGGGTGGCCGGAGAGGATGGCCCCAAAGCCTTCATGGTGGCGGCGACCAGTGACGACGATGGAGAAACCTGGTCGAAACCAAGACTGGTCATCGACAGTCAGACGCTGGGGTTGCCCATCCCTCGCAGCGTCATCGTCGGCAATCTCTGGACCGATCCGCTCGGGCGTCTGTGGTTCTTCTTCGATCAAACGATGAACCACTTCGATGGCCGTGCGGGTCTATGGTTCGCCATCTGCGACAACCCCGATGACGACGAACCGCAGTGGTCCGAGCCGCGACGCCTTTGGCACGGTGTCTGTCTTAACAAACCCATTGTGACGTCAAAGGGCGAGTGGTTGCTGCCGGCCTACTTGTTGGAGAAGGAGCATACTAGCGGTATCGGTCCGTTTAAGAATCTCTCCAGAGTTGGACGAGTATCGCGGCATCAATTTTCTGGTTTCGTCGGATCAGGGTGCAACATGACAACGCCGTGCGTGCGTGAAGTTTCCCAATCCTGATTGGCATGAACCGATGATCGTCGAGCGCAAAGACGGTGTGCTTTGGATGTTGGCGCGCACCCGACGAGGGATCATGGAGACCTTTTCCAAAGATGACGGGCACACCTGGTCCACACCAGTCGATCCGCCTGAGATCAGGCATCCGAATGCACGTTTTCACTTCCGTCGTCTTGCGTCGGGACGGATCCTCTTGGTCAAACATGGCGACCGTATTGACGCGCACGATGGCCGCTTCAAATTGAGTGCCTGGCTTTCAGACGATGAGGGCAAGTCGTGGAAGGGCGGTCTTGTGATTGAAGACCGTCAGGGTGTGTCATATCCCGACGGTTTCCAGGCCCCTGACGGCACAATCTACATTTCATATGACCGCTACCGTGCGACAGACGGTGAAATCCTGCTGACCTGATTCAACGAGGACGATATCCTTGCCGGCAAGCTTGTCGGACCGAAGTCAAAACTGAAGATGCTCATTTACCGTCCGCTGGCTCGTGAAGTGGCAAACTCGCTAGGAGTATCTGATCAGCACCCAGTGTGCCGGGTTGAGTTACGATTCGCATCGCTAACATTTCCGCGAAACGAAACGCCGCTCCGTTAACACCGACAGCACGGCAGGAATAGCCGGTTGGACTTAAATGCTTCCAATCAGACTTCGTCGGCACGCAGCTCAAGATCCGTCGCGCTGGTTAGGCGCAGTCAAGTCAGGTGTTCCCGGCTTCTGGTACGGCTTTAGCGCTTCGAATCGGAAATCGATTTCGGCGATTTCCTCCTTAGTCAGCTTCAGTTCCGAGAAGATGGGGGTCGGGGGGATTGTTCGTTTGGGGCCGTAATGGCGCGAGACCATCGTCTGGAACACGCCGCGTTTCTTCCAAAGGTACAATTGGTAGCCTCGCAATTCGCCGGGATGGGTTTTGCTGAGGTTGATCATGAGAAGAAATCTGCTGTATGCATCCCGTAAAGCGTCAGGATCCGAGCCGCTCCGGTGAAGTTGCCAGATACGAGTGAGGACATCCGCGTAGATGGCACGCTCGGTGATCAGACCTTCCGATCCGAGTCGCAACTCGTAAAGCCAGCCGTAACCTCCACGGGCGCCGAATACGCGCCGGATGGGTGGCTTCGCCTCGACTAGAATGCGCATGCGAGCGATGACTGCGCCCGCTTCCTCTTTGACGTAGCCGAAGTTCGGGAACTCCTTGGCCAGTTCGATCAGAAGTTGCGTTGAAGGGACCGGTCCCTTGTAGGCAACGCCGCCGGTGGTCTGGAGAATCACGGGCCGATTTGTGACAGCGGCCATTTCATGCCAGTATTGACGCATGTCGTCTTGAGTCTTACCTGAGTCTGGCGGTCGCGAGATCATCGCCGCTGGCGACAGTTTCTCAGCGTGCTTGGCAAAAACAAGCATCTCAGCCGTGTTCTTACCCTGCACACCCAGACACAGCGCTGTACGAAGACTGCGAGACGCCTCGGCCAACACTTCCATTCCACGGAGCTTCTCGTCCCTGGTCAGCAGATCGACGCTATCGCCTGATTGTGGCCAGATCATTCCTGGGCATCCACACCAGTCGACATAGCGCGCCTGTTTGGCGAGCGCGTCGAAGTCCACTGCGCCCGATGCCGTGAAGGGTGTCGACAGAATCAGAAAAGGTCCTTGGATCTTCGGGTCCACGTTGACCGTGCCGGCAAGCAACTCCGTGCTGTGTCCTCGGCTGTCAAGAATCGTTCCCGTGACAGCACTCAAGGCGCCACCCATCGCAAAGTTGAACAGCCGCCGTCTCGTGATTCGTTTCTTTGTAGGCAAGATGCACCTCCGCTAAAGATGAGTTGGCGTATCGTGTCATGCAAATGATAGCAGAAGTCATTGCAGATGCGACGGATCGAGCCCTATACTGAATCGCTTCGCGAATGACTTCGAAGGCCGTTTTCCTCAACACTTCGTCTAAGCATTGACACAACTATTTGGACAGGTTCCAACCAGAAGAATTCATCATGAATGACTCGGCATCCGAGCCCAAGTCACGACGCTCCGGATTTCACGGTCGGACTGAATCGAATTGAACCAAGACTCTCAGCTGGACGCGCTGCAAGTTTCTACGGGCCGGGTTTTTCGAAGCAGCAAAAGCAAAAATGATCTGCTGATAGGCGTGGATCTTTCCCCAATTGCCGAGGATTTGGCATTTTTTCGTCTGCTGGGGGTAACCTCGCAGCGGGAACTGCCATAATCATATAATGACAGCGCATGTAAATATCGACGACGCACAGCTTGACGATGCCATTCGCCGTACGCACCGCGGGGAATCTTCCGCATTTGAGGTCGTCGTACGTCAGTTCGAGAGGCCGCTGCGAGCCTGGTTGGCGGGACATGTCCCGCCTGGCATCGACGTCGATGAAGTCGCGCAACGGACATTTGTCGCGGCCTTCACCCGCTTGGGGGATTACACTCCAGGAACCCACTTCGAGGCGTGGTTGTTCACTATCGCTCGCTATCAGCTAAAGACCGAACTGACACGATTGCGCCGTGTGGCCGATTACCATGCACGGTACGCGCCGGATTTGTTGCGGCGCGAGTTAGAACGCCGGAACTCCGAGCCGTCGGATTGGTATGTGGCACGGCTCGAACATTTGGAATCCTGCATCGAAACACTTGGTAAGCATCTGCGGCGATTCATCCAGTGGCGTTATGATGAAGAGATTCCGTTGGAAGAAATGGCGGACCGCAGCGGCCGATCGGTCGCTGCCGTCAAGAAGCAGCTCTGGTTGACTAGACAAAAACTTCAGCAATGCCTTGAAATCCGGATGCAGGCAGCCGAGGAGGGGGCATCATGAGTGCTCAAGAGCAATTTGCCGAACTATGGACGGACTATCTCGAAGGCGAACTGGACGAGACCGGGATTGCGACGCTGCGCGCCTTGCTCTCCTCGGATGAGAGCCTGCTGAAACTGGCCGCCGACATGTATCAAACACATCGTTTGCTCGGCCTAGTGGTTGAGGAAGTTCCGTCACGACAGGACGGTTTCGTTCGTGAAGTGCTGTCCCGCCTTCCGGAGACATCGGATGGCTTTATCTCCGGTGTGATGGCGGGCGTAGAAAAAGTGGCGGACACCCACCGGGCGACGCAAAATACGGGCGCGGGAGGTCGACATCCTACCGCCGGCCAATCGGGTAGCAGAAATCGCTTTCTGTTTCGAAAAATTGTGGCCGTTGTCGCATTAACGACCCTGGCAATCGCATGGTATTCATTCCGGCCATCGAGACACACCGACGTCGTCAAAGACGTCCCCAACTCAAATGACGAAGCAGTACTGAAAGGGAACGTACAAGTTGCGAGCCTAGCACATGCGAGGTTCTTTGGGGAATTATCGCCGTCTGTCGATTCAGTGCTTGTGCCGGAGCGGGACTACGTACTTATGAGCGGCCTAGTCAGGGTCGCGTTTCCAACAGGCGCATCGGCGATTGTCGAAGGGCCGGCGGTGTTTCGAGTCATGTCCGATGAATGCCTTGCATTGGATGTTGGGCATTGCAGCGTCCACGCGCCTGACGGTGCGGAAGGCTTTCGCGTTGAAACGCCGGTCACACGCGTCATCGATCGTGGCACCCGCTTTACCGTCAATGTCGCCGAGACAAGTGAAACGGAAGTCCAGGTGATCGAGGGCGAGGCGGACATCTTCGAACGTTTCCATGATGATGCGGAATCGGAAATCCGGTTGAATGACGGCGACGCGCAAAGGTTTGCAAAGGGGCGCGAGTTTTCCGCAGACCATATTCCCTTTGAACCCAATGCATATCGTTATAGCTTACCCGACCGCATCGTGTCATATAGCACAACAACGGCCGACGACGGCAGGGCGGAGAATCTCACCAGCGTGACCGTGCAACGTGATGGTCGCGTCGTCGACATACCAATTACCGATGTGATACCGGCTCGCGTGACGGCGTTCAAAGCCACTTCGAGCGGCGCATTCATCTGCGGCGGACCAACCATCCCCGCGAAACGAATCGAAACCTCGTCGGACCACAGCCTCGTCACGGGTGTGATCAATCCGGGCGGCAGCGTCGAACCACTTGCATCAACCCCCGTGCTGATGGGCGAGTCGGCGACGCCCGGTTTGGCGATTCGGTTCGACAAGCCGGTCGAAAATGGTCCTGGTGCGGATGTCGTGGTTTTTGATTTGCAGACTTTTTCAAACCCCCCCAATGGGGACGCCTTTCACGTCAGCCCGTTGCGATTTCGTGATGGGTTAAGGTCGCACACGATCCGTGTCTACGATCTGACGATGGAATCGCCCGGCGCTCATGATCTGACCGGCTTTCACGTCCATATGTTTGCCGAAGCGGCCGAATCCTTGGAGCAACTGGAGTCGCTCGAGTGTTCGCCGCGAAAACAGGTAATCACGTTTCGGGGTTTAGCGGTCGGCATCGACTTGTCAGCTCTGGGATACGACGACGGCGACACAGTTGACGGTTTGTTCTTTCAGGATGCCTTGGACGATCAGCATCATTTTGATCCGGTGTTCATTGGCGGTTTGCCAGCTATGAAATGACGGCCAGGGCGCCGTCCCAACAAAGGTGTGCAATGATTTCAAGATTCTTTGTAATATTCAGTTTATTGGTTCTGCCTGCAATGGCGGTCGCCGACGATACGATCGACACCGCACAGTTGAAGTTCTTCGAATCCAAAGTGCGGCCTTTGTTAGCGTCGAAGTGCGTGCAATGTCATGGTGCCGAGAATCAAAAAGGCGAATTGCGGCTTGACTCGCTTGCCGCGATGCTCGAAGGCGGGGATAGTGGTCCAGCTGTGGTGCCCGGAAAAACGGATGAAAGTCTATTGATCGAGGCGATCAATTACGAATCGTTCGAGATGCCGCCGGAAGGTCAATTGAGCGACGACGCGATTGCCATCTTGACGCGATGGATAAAAATGGGCGCACCGTGGCCGGACGCCAAATCGAATCTCATTCGCACATCGGAGAAGGCTTTCACTGACGAAGATCGTAACTGGTGGGCGATCCAGCCGGTCCGCGAACCAAGCGTACCGGACGCGAAGACGGAATGGGCGCGGAACGAGATCGACCAGTTTGTTTTCCGGCAGCTGGACAAATCCGGGCTTCGGCCTGCCCGCGAGGCCGACCGATACGAACTGGTGCGGCGGGCTTACTTCGATCTCCTCGGTTTACCGCCGACGCCGGAACAAGTGGATGCGTTCGTCAACGACGAGAGCGAGGATGCGTGGCAGCGATTGATCCACGAACTGCTGGAAAGTCCTCGCTACGGCGAACGCTGGGCACAGCATTGGCTGGACGTCGTGCGGTATGCGGATAGTGACGGCTACAATGAAGACGCCTTCCGTCCCGGCGCCGGCGCTTTTCGCGACTACGTCATCCGTTCGCTGAACGATGACAAGCCCTACGACCAATTCGTTCGCGAACATCTGGCCGGCGACGAAATCGCGCCCGACGACCCGAGCGCCTTCATCGGCACGGCCTATTTGCGCCATGGGGTTTACGAGTGGAACCAACGCAATGCGCGGATGCACTGGGACCTGATCATTAACGAAATGACCCGCGTCACTGGTGAGGCGTTTCTGGGAATCGGCATCGGCTGCGCTCAATGCCACGATCACAAATTCGATCCGATTCTTCAGAAAGACTACTACGGCCTACAGGCGTTTCTGTCATCGGTGGCGTGGCCCATGAATCGAGCCCTGGCAACGCCGGAAGAGATTGCCGCTCATCAGGAACAGCAACAGGTATGGGAAGAGGAGACGAAGGCGATCCGTGATGAAATGCGCTCGCTCGCCAAAGACGCCTTTGACAACAAGCAGAAATCCGTCGTCGCTCAGTTTCCCGAAGATATTCAGAAGATCTGGCACAAGCCCGAATCGGAAAAGACCACGTACGAGAAACAATTGTCGTATCTGGTGGACCGTCAGGCGGATCGCGCAGCATCTCGCTTTGATTATCCCAAGGCACTGAAGAAGAGCCCCGAGAAGCTCAAGCAGTACCGAGAACTTGAAGCAGAGTTGAAAAAGTATGACTCACTCAAACCAGCGCCCTTGCCGAATGCCTTTGTCGCCACGGACGTCAAAAGAGAACCCGCGCCGACCTATCTACTGACACGTACGACGAAAGAAGCGGTGGAACCATCGTTCCTTGCACTGCTCGGTGCTGAGCCGCCGCAGATCACGCCCACCGCAACGACAACGGGACGCCGCACCGCGCTGGCTGATTGGATCACTCGCGATGACAACCCGCTCTCGACGCGCGTGATTGTGAATCGCATCTGGCAACGGCATTTTGGTCGCGGAATTGTGTCGACGCCCAATGATTTTGGGACGTTGGGGAATCCCCCCAGTCATCCTGAGTTGCTCGACTGGTTGACGCGCCGTTTTCTCGAAGGCGGTTGGAAAATCAAACCGTTGCACGAACTGATCATGAACAGCGCCGCTTACCGAATGAGCGCGCGTCGCGAGCCATTAGCGACAGAAGAGAAGGTCGATCCAACGAATCGTCTCCTGTGGAGGTTTCCGCCACAACGGCTGGATGCCGAGCAGGTGCGCGACGCCATGCTCGCCGTGTCCGGTGAACTCAAACAGCGCGTGGGAGGCGCTTCGGTCAACGGCACGTCACCATATCGCAGCGTATATGTCAAGAGAATGCGAAACAAACCAGATGAAATGCTCGCCGGTTTTGACGCCCCTTTGGGCTTCGAATCCGCGGCCGATCGCGTTGCCACCACCACGCCTATTCAGTCACTGCTGCTGGTGAACGGAGAATGGAGCCTTGAGCGATCGCGCGCCTTTGCCCGACGATTGCTAAATGGCAAAAAACAGCTTGAATTGGACGACGTGCGCACTGCGTATCAATTGGTGTTTGGCCGTGAAGTATCGGAGAGCGAACTCAGCGAAACGTTGGCATTTGTTCACGATCAGGAAAAGGTGATCCCGGCTCCGGTGGTCGTCGACAAGTTTCCAAACGAAACCGGCCTGCGTCCGGTTCGGCAACAGTTTGGCTCGGTGAACGATTTTGGTCTCGGCGGAAAAACACTTTGGATCCAGCCTGGCAGCCGCTTCGAACGGCTGTACGTGGAGAAGGCGGAAGGCCTAGATGGCCGGTTCACGGTTGAAGTAATCGCGATTCTCGATCGGCTCTATTCAAATGCCAGCGTCAACACGCTGATTTCTCGCTGGAACGGCAGCACAAAGACCAACGGCTGGAGTATCGGCGTTACAAGCAAGAAGTCGGCTTATCAACCGCGCAATCTCATCGTGCAGTTGGTCGGCCGGACGTTTCAGGATGAACCCGCTTATGAAGTGGTTGCTTCAGGTTTGCGATTTCCACTGGGCAAACCCGTCTATTTTGCCGTGTCGATTTCGGCGACCACGTCGCCCGACAATCCGACTAGTGGAACGGTCACATTCTATATGAAGGATCTGTCCGATCCGCAGGCGCGATTAGAAACGGCAACCGTCGAAACATCCGTCGTCAGCCGAATTCAAAATCCCCAAATGAAGATGGTCACCGGTGGTCGTGACGGGCGCGGTCATCAATGGGATGGCCAGCTTGCTCGGCTGACGGTTAGTCGCAGTGCGCTGCCCCGTGAACAACTACTGGTCGGCGGCGACGACGTAAAGGCCAGTCGTATTCTGGACTGGACGTTCGAAGGCGATAACGGCGAACAACCCGCGCCGGACACCGGTTGGCTGCGGCAAACTCCGCTGGATGCCGGATCACTTGCCTCAATGAGGGAGCTCAACGCTGTGACCGACTTCTGCCACGCACTGTTTAATTCCAACGAGTTCCTTTACTTGCACTAAGGTGCAGGATGGATTGCCGTTCCGCCAAATTTATAGCGAGTCGACTTAACATTCCGACCACCGAAAGGGTTTCATGAGTTGTCATCAAGTCGATCACCCCGGTTCACGACGTGAGTTCCTGTGCAGC
The DNA here is from genome assembly GCF_007860075.1 of Symmachiella macrocystis. Taxonomy (NCBI): domain Bacteria; kingdom Pseudomonadati; phylum Planctomycetota; class Planctomycetia; order Planctomycetales; family Planctomycetaceae; genus Symmachiella; species Symmachiella macrocystis. The sequence continues at coordinate 1,116,653 of NZ_SJPP01000001.1, read as the reverse complement.
GCCGGCGGGGGTTTCGGTGCATTGGCGTTTGCTGCGCTGAACGGAAAGTCACTTTTCGCCGCCGCACCGGAAAATCCTGTTGCCAAGAAGATCCCAAGCCAAATTGGCAACGCCAAGAACATCATTTGGCTGTTCATGGAAGGCGGACCAAGCCACCTCGACTTGTTCGACCGCAAACCAGCGGTCAATAAGTTGGCCGGACAAACCTTGCCGGAAAGCTTCGAACGTCCGGTCACGGCCATGGGTGAGGTCAATTCACCCATCTTGGAAAGCAAGCGAAAGTGGGAACAGTGCGGCGAAAGCGGGCTGTGGATTTCCGATTGGCTGCCACACCACCACGGCATCGCCGACGAACTGTGCGTGATTCATTCGTGCGTTTCCGACGGCATCAATCATGCGGGAGGGGTTTGCCAGATGAACACTGGCGCGGTTTTCGGAGGCCGGCCGTCACTTGGGGCGTGGGTATCATATGGGCTCGGTACACCGACTGAGAGCTTGCCGACGTTTGTCGTGATGAAGGACAGCAACTCGATGGTCGTTAATGGAGCCCGCGCCTGGGGCTCCGGCTTCATGCCGTCCAGTCACCAAGGTGTATTGTTCGAGACTGGGGCCGAACCGCTTCGTAATCTGAACAATCCCAAGGGCATTTCCAACACACAGCAGCAACGTAAGCTCGAATTTATCAACCGTTTGAACCGTCGTCATTACACCAACCGCGAGTCGAACTCCGAACTGGAGGCGCGCATCCGCAGTTACGAACTCGCCGCGAGAATGCAAGCTGATGCGCCGAGTGCGATCGACTTGGATCAGGAACCAAAGCACATCCAGGAACTGTACGGCATCGACCAAAAAGAAACCGCCGTCTACGGTCGCCAGTGCCTCTTGGCTCGCCGACTGGTCGAGCGCGGTGTGCGTTTCGTGCAACTCTACTCCGGCGCCGGCAGCAAATGGGACAGCCACAGCAATATCGAAACCAACCATGCCCGCCTGTGCCGCGGCGTCGACCAGCCGATTGCGGGACTGATTGCCGATCTCAAACAGCGCGGATTGCTCGACGAGACACTGGTCGTTTGGGGTGGCGAATTCGGCCGGACTCCGATGAGCGAGAAAGGCACAGGTCGGGACCACAACCCGACCGGCTTTACGATGTGGATGGCGGGCGGAGGGGTGAAAGCAGGGCAGACAATCGGCGCAACCGACGACCTCGGACTGTACGCTGTCGAAGACAAGCTTCACGTCCACGACATCCATGCCACAATCATGGGCTTGCTCGGCATGGATCACACAAAGGTCGTTTACATGCACAAGGGACGCCCCGAACGTGTCGATTTGAACGAAGGGCATTTCTTCAAGAGGATTCGCTCTACGTAGGGCGACCCCACTGCTTCGAACCACTGTGCCGTTGCCAAACCGTTAGATGCCCAACGAGACCGACACATGTCTATGATTTACTCGATCCTGCTCGTCTCCACACTCTTCGCGGCAGAGGATACATCGCCCGTCGCGCAATGGGACTTTGGCACCGAGGAATCAACGCCTCTGACAGCCAAGGGAAACGTGCAACGCGATCAAGCCGGACCGAGGCCGCCGGAGTTTCCCGACATGGCCGCGAACAACACGGCTGTGCGCATCGATCGTGGCGGATATTTTGTCGTTGCCGACACGGGACCGAACAGCAAATTCGACTTCACCAATGGCGACGCAATCACAATGGAAGCATGGGTCAATCCGTCCAACATTCGTGAAGGACAGATCCGGTACGTAGTCAGTAAGGGCCGAACCGGTTCACCGAAGTTCGCGCGAGACAATCAGAACTGGTCGCTGCGCTTGGTGGGCGCCCAGGGCGAAGCGCGACTGAGTTTCCTGTTCGCTACGAAGCTGTCCAGCGAAGACAAACACTGGCATCGCTGGGATTCGAAAAATGGCTTTCCCGTCGCCACAGGTTGGCACCACATCGCTGTGTCGTATCGCTTTGGCGATCCGAAATCGATTCGCGGTTGGGTCAACGGCAAACCGACCGACGGCACATGGAGTTATGGCGGTAAAACCAAGGATCCACCAGTCGTCGATGATGACGTCGTCCGGATCGGGAATGGCTTTGTGGGCCTGCTCGACGGAATCGCGATCTATCGCGCGGCGCTGGATAACAAGACGATGGCGGCGAGGTTTCGTCGCGTTGGAAAGCCGCGCGTGGCGATACCCCAAAAGGAAGTCATGCCCGAACTGGCCGACATCCCCGATGGTGGCGTGCTGGTGCAACTCTGCGCGGGTTTGCCGACACGTGACCGATGGCTCAATGAAGGCGAACAATGGCCCAGTGAATCTGTTCGCTGGATCGGGGATACCTTTTTGCTGCCGCGAATTCCGTTATGGTACGACTCATGGGGCATTCGTTCGAGCTGGAATGCTCCGGTACTGTTGCGAATGGCGGGCGATGTCGAACTCCCAGCCGGAAAGCATCGTTTCCTCATGCGCACCCGCGCATTGGGACGGTTGTGGATCGACGGCAAGGTCGTTGCGCGAACCAAACCAATCACATCACGCCCGCCAGACGGTGAAGAACGCGTCACGCCCGTCGCCGAACCACCGTTGCCCGGATTGCGGGCTCACGGATATCACCAGCAAGAGGCGTTTGGCGAGGCAACGATCGAATTGAAGACGAGCCGCAAGACACGGATCGTTTTGGAACTCGTCGTCGGCGGCAGCGGACACCGCACGGAGACCGGTGAAATCTGTGTGGCGATCCTTTCGAGGGATGGTAAGAGTTTTGAACTGCTTGGCGGCAATTCGAAACGAGTACCTCTGACCGACGCAGCCATCGAGCCGGCTTTGTTACGAGTTGAGAAATTGCTCGCACAATTAGACGACGAGCGCCGCCGCAATGCGGCTGCATCGCAGGACGATTTCTGGAAAAAACGACATCGCATGGCCGATACGTGGTTGAAGAAAAGTCCCCCGCCGGTAGTCCCGCGAACCGACGACGGTGATGTCCTTCATCCGATTGACGCATTTGTTGGAGCGAAGATCAAACGCGCTGTTGCCGCTGCGGCAGACAGCGACGCCCGGCAAGCTGAACACTTCCACGGCAAAGTCCTGCCGATTTTGAGAGAACACTGTATTCGTTGCCACGGCGAGAAGGACAAAGGAGGTCTGAAGTTGGATTCGCGCGAGGCGGCGCTCAAAGCTGGTGATTCGGAGATACCGGCGATCGTCCCCGGAGACTTGGAAGCGAGCGAATTGATCGTACGAATTCGTGACGGTGATATGCCTCCGTCGGATGACGGTTTGTCTGGGGAACAAATCAAACTGTTGGAACAATGGGTGAAGGAGGGTGCTCCGTGGCCTGCCCCTCCGTTGGCTGCAGCTGATGTTGCCTTTTCGGCGGTTATTGATGACGAGGCTTTCCTCCGCCGCATCTATCTGGACACAATCGGTATTCCGCCCACAGCCGATGAAGCACGCGCGTTTCTCGCCGACACGAATCCCAACAAACGGAGCAGCCTAGTCGACCAACTACTCAGCGATGTTCGTTTCGCTGACCGCTGGATGAGCTTTTGGCTGGATCTGCTTGCGGAGAATCCGTCGCTGCTGAATGCATCGCTGAACAGCACCGGACCGTTCCGCTGGTTCCTATATGACTCATTGCGTGACAACAAGCGGCTGGATCGCATGGTCACAGAACTGATCATGCTGCGCGGTGGAGCTGCCGAAGGCGGCAGTGCGGGATTTGGGCTCGCGGGAGAGAACGACGCTCCGTTTGCCGCCAAAGGCCATATCATCGCTTCCGCGTTTCTGGGTATCGAGTTGGAATGTGCCCGCTGTCATGACTCGCCTTATCACAGCACGACGCAAAGCGACCTCTACGCGCTGGCCGCCATGCTCAGCCGCAAGCCGGTCACCGTTCCGAAAACCAGTCGCGTCCCGGTGGCGTTTTTTGAAGGCCAGAAGACGCGAGAATCGCTGATTCAGGCGACGCTCAATCCTGATCAACCGGTCCGTCCGCATTGGCCGTTTGCCTCGGTCACAGGGGCAGTCGACGGCGAAAACATCGACCAGCTCATGCAAAAACCAACCGACACACGCGAACGACTTGCCGCCCTGATCACCGCTCCGCAGAACGCACGCTTCTCACGCGTTATCATTAATCGAACCTGGAAACAGTTGATCGGAGCAGGAATAGTGGAACCGGTCCATGACTGGGAAGGTCACGCCGCCAGTCATCCGGAATTGCTCGATTGGTTGGCGCACGAATTGATCAGCCACGATTACGACTTTCGTCACATTGTGCGGCTGATCGTATCATCCCGGACATATCAACGCGCGGCGGTTGGAAAAAACCGTAATGCTTCGCCAGGGCAGCGTTTCTTTAATGCCCCCGAGCGTCGTCGTCTAACAGCCGAGCAGATCGTCGACTCGTTGCACCATTGCACAGGCCGTCCCATCGATGTTGAAGAACTCACCTTCGTACACGACGGACGCCGTCCGCTCGGCAGTCGCCAAACCTTGGGACACCCGACCCGCGCGTGGATGTTCGGCGATCTGAAAAATGAACGGGATCGTCCTAGTTTATCGCTACCCAAGGCTCGCGCGGTAGTTGATGTTCTCGAAGCATTCGGCTGGACAGGCGCACGGCAAATGCCGATTGCCGAGCGCGAAACCGACCCCAATGTTCTGCAACCGGGCGTCCTTGCCAATAGCACGTTGTCGGCCACACTGGCGAGAGTCTCGCATCAAAGCGAATTAGCGGAATTGGCCATTGCGGCCGAATCGGCAGAGTCTCTCGTTGACACGTTGTTCCTGCGCATCCTCAGCCGTTTGCCGAAACCGGACGAACGAAAGGTGTTTGCCCGTGCACTGACAAAGGATTTTAACACGCGTCTCGTTCTGCACGACAAGATCGTTCAACTTGAAGAACACCCACCGCTACCACAGGTTACGTGGTTCAACCATGGACGTCCAAAAGCAAATGCGATTCAACTAGAAATCGAACGTCGCGTCCTCGCCGGTCCGCCGCCGGACCCTCGTCTTACGCCGAGTTGGCGTGTTGTCTATGAAGATGTCGTCTGGAGCCTGATCAATCACCGCGAGTTCGTCTGGATGCCGTAATGGAGATAAAATCATGCAATCGTTAACCTCGCTCAATCGTCGTAGATTTCTTGGTGCTGGTGCGGCGGCTAGTTGTAGCCTCGCTTTAGGGCAAGCTACCGTCGCCGGTCCATCCGACGAACTCCTTAAAGGAAAAGCCGAACATGTGATCTCGATCTGGCTGGGCGGCGGCATGGGGCAAATCGACACGTTTGATCCAAAGAGAAAAGGTGACCCGAAAAAGAAGCTGGCAGGCTCCTACTACGATTCCATCGAAACAGCCGTCCCGGGTGTGCGAGTCTGCGAGCACTTGCCACAACTTGCCAGGCTGATGGATCGCGTCACGGCCGTACGCAGCGTACATCACGAAGTGATCGACGAACACGCCGCCGCCACGAATCGCATGCATACTGGACGACCAGTCAGCGGAACAATCACGTATCCATCAATCGGATCAATCATCGCGCATGAACGAGGCGCTGCCCACGACGGAACTCCCCCTTATGTATTGATAGGCTATCCCAACGTTACACGGGGTCCAGGGTTTCTCGGCACACGCGACAGCTACCTTTATCTGATCGACACCAGTCAAGGGCCGGCCGGACTGTCTCGCCCCGACGGCATCACATCGCAGCGGCAGTTGCGCCGGGAGGAATTCCTATCCGTTCTCCGTCGCAATGCCGATCCGACGACCGACCAGCGATTGCTGGATTACGAAGCGGCAATTGCACAAAGCCTTAAATTGAGCGGCCCAGAGTTCATGCGCGTTTTTCAACTCGACCGCGAACCGGCCGATCTGCGAAACCGCTATGGCGGCGAGTTTGGACAACGCTGTCTGCTCAGCCGCCGACTTGTCGAACACGGCGTCCGCTATATTGAAGTATCGCACAATCTCAACTTCCTAAACGGCATCGGCTGGGACGTCCATAACGAAGGCATTGTGAACCAGCACAAACTGATTCAAGAAATGGATACAGCGGTCACCGCATTGATCAATGATCTCGAAGCGAAGCGACTGCTCGACAAGACCTTGATTGTCATTACTACCGAATTCGGGCGCCCGCCCGAATTCGACAGCGGTGGCGGGCGTGGTCATCAAGGCAGCGCCTTTAGCTGCGTTCTCGCTGGCGGTGGCCTATCGCATTACGGAGCCTGGGGCGAAACTGACGAAATCGCCAAGAAGATCGTTTCTAATCCCATTAGCGTTCCTGACCTATTCGCCACGATCTGTGCCGCTGTCGGTGTGGACTATCGGAAGAACCTATACGCCGGCGACCGCCCGGTTCCCATCACCGATATGGGCCAGCCGATTGCCGATCTACTCGCGTGATGTGTTTCGTTAGGTTTAACTTTTGTGCTGACGAATCTTGACGGAGAATCGGTGTAGTCGAGAATTTCAGTCCCATCTGGCAATGGTGCATTTGCTCAGAAACTGTGTTTCGTGTGCAATCCAAGCACCGGATAGATTGTCAGAAGGAGCGTTTGAATCGGCCAACTCGCCAAGTAAAGACGCGGTGACGGTTTTCGGATTGTGACTCTGTACTCTCTCTTAGCTGATCGACTGGCAGAACTCTGGCTAAAGAAGTTGTCAACCATCACATATGCCAAAACACGACTGAATTGTCTAATCCGATACCGACCAGATTATTGAGACTCGCTGTTCTGCCAACGATTGATAACACGTAGCCATTACCCAAAAGAGCCAAGTGCACAGTTGAAGTCTAGCTGCCGAGAAGCTCCAATGATGGACTTATGCGAGTAACTCGCGGTCTTGAATCACTGACAACGAACTTACGACTGAAGCCACACAATGAAAAATCGATTGCACTACTCGTTTCCATGCACCGTTGGATTCGCCACGCTGCTGATAGTTGTCCTAACTGCCAGTCGGTCTAACGCGGACTCGCCCCAAGGCGTCACTTCGGGAGTTGAGAAACCGTTGCGGATTGCTCCACGGCCGGGAAATGGGCGCAACAGTGAAGGAGATTTTATCCAACTGAAGGATGGTAGCCTGCTGTTGGTATACTCCAAATTTATTGGCAAAGGAGATCATGCGCCAGCTGAACTTGTGGGGCGCTATTCGTCTGACGGCGGAAAGACCTGGGACGCCGCCGACTTTCCGATCATTGCTCGAAAGGACAGTGATGCGAACCTGATGTCCGTCTCGCTGCTGCGGTTGGCCGATGGCCGAATCGCCCTGTTCTACGTTCAAAAGTACAACAGTCCATCGGGATCGAAATACCCATATCTGGATAACATCCTGATGCGGACTAGCACCGACGAAGGCGAGACTTGGTCCGAACCGACGCACGTCGTGCCAAAAGATCAGCCGGGTTATCGCGTGTTGAACAACGATCGCGTGATTCAACTGAAGAGCGGTCGTTTGGTCGTGCCGCTGGCCGTCCACTACCTGCCGGGTTGGCCTGGATTTCAGAATTCCGCGGACATCGTCTGCTATTTGTCCGATGATCAAGGCAAGTCGTGGCGGGCAAGCAAGAGTACGCTGAAATCGGAACTGTTGGCTCAGGAACCAGGTGTCGTAGAACTGACGGACGGCAGTCTGCTGATGTTCTGCCGCAGCCGCGACTGTCAGCTACTCTCGCATTCAAAGGACGGCGGCCAGACCTGGTCGCCTCTAAAACGTTCTGACTTAACTCAACCCACCACATCCCCGGCATCCATTGAACGGATCCCGACGACAGGTCATCTGCTGCTGGTATGGAACAATGGCAATGATCCGCTGGCAGCTGTTAAGCCGGTCGGTCGCCGCCCGTTCACCGCCGCTGTTTCCAAAGACGAAGGAGCCACGTGGGAACACATCCGGAATCTTGGAACCGATCCACAAGGCTGGTACTGCTACACCGCCATCGAGTTTGTCGACGACCATGTTCTCTTGGCCCACTGCGAATACCCTGGGCTGAATTCGCTTCAGATCACGCGCGTGTCTATCAGTTGGCTTTACAAGTCAACCAAAGTCCTCAATGAAAAGTAGACTTCCTATGAAAACTGATCGATCGCCGACACTGCAGCAGCAAGTTCAGGCGATTTCTCGCCGACACGTTTTGCTGTCGATCGGTTCGAACGCGGCAGCGCTGACTGCGCTCAATTGGCTGCATCCTACTTCAGCGCTTGCTGCTGACGATTATGAGCCATTGAATCGCTTTCCGCGAATGGTCCATGAATGGTTCGTGAAGCAGGTGCGGGAGTCGGGCCTTCGTCACATCGAACAGCTAAATCGACTCAAAACGAAAGCCGACGCGGAACAGTACGTTCGTGATACCCAGGCTCGCATTCGCCAGTCATTCGGTCCGGAGCCGGAGCGTACTCCATTGAATCCGCGAGTTACAAAAACGATTGACCGTGACGGATATCGGATCGAAAACGTCATTTTTGACAGTCGTCCTGGATTTCCCGTGACTGCCAATGTGTACATTCCTGTGGGACGAACGGGACCACTACCGGCTGTCGTCGGCACCTGTGGACACTCCAAAAACGGAAAGGCCGCGCAAGCCTATCAGTCGTTTGCCCAGGGACTAGCTCGGCTGGGTTATGTTTGTTTGATTTACGATCCAATTGGCCAGGGTGAACGGCTGCAATACGTTAAGGACGATCTGTCTTCGCAAATCGGCGTGGGTGTACGCGAGCACTTGCACGCTGGCAATCAGCAGTTCTTGGTCGGCGAATTCTTTGGCATGTGGCGAGCATGGGACGGCATACGGGCGCTGGATTATCTGCTGACTCGACCCGAGGTCGATAAGCAGCGCGTTGGCGTGACTGGCAATTCGGGCGGTGGCACGATGACGACCTGGCTATGCGGTGTGGAACCGCGGTGGACGATGGCCGCTCCGAGTTGTTTTGTGACGACGTTTCGTCGCAATATGGAAAACGAATTACCGCAGGACACGGAACAATGTCCGCCTCGCGCTCTTGCTCTCGGTTTAGATCATGCCGACTTTCTCGCGGCCATGGCTCCCAGTCCGATCATAATTCTCGCCAAGGAACGCGACTATTTCGACGTGCGCGGTTCGGAAGAGACCTACCAACAGTTGCGGCGGCTGTATAGTCTGCTGGATGCCGAAGACAACGTGGCCTTGTTTGTGGGCCCGACTGGCCATGGTTACTCGCAAGAGAATCGCGAAGCGATGTATTCGTGGTTCAACCGAGCAAGTGGGCTCGCCTCCGATGACGCGAATCAGGAATTCGAGGGAGTTCTTACGGCACAACTTGACCTCGCATTCTCCGCAGAACCAAAGCTCACGATTGAGAAAGATGAAACACTGTGGTGTACCGAGAAAGGACAGGTTGGCCTAATTGACGGTACTCGAACCGTGTTTGAATTTACCCGCGAGAAATCAAAACAGTTGGCGTCTGACCGCAAGTCACTCAGCGGCGCGGCACTGCGTCGGGCGGTGGTGGACGTGTTGAAGCTGCCTGCTAAACACGAGGATGTGCCAGACTACCGCAACTGGCGGTACCTCGGCTCACGCGGCTATCCCACAAAGTTCGCGATGGCTTACACCGTCGACACCGAGCCGGGCATCCACACCATTGTCTATCGTCTGACCAATAAAAGTTGGCATTCGCGACCGCCTCGTGCCGGCAAACGTGCGATTCTATATGTGCCGCATCTTTCCAGCGACAACGAGTTGCGCGACGAACCATTGATTCGCGAAGTGATGCAGGCAGAACCCAATTCACCCGTCTTCACCTGCGATGTTCGCGGGATTGGTGAGTCGATTCCGGACACGTGCAATCCGGGTTCTTTCCACACCGCGTACGGCAACGATTACTTCTATGCGATTCACAGCCTGATGCTGGATCGGCCGTACCTCGGCCAGAAAACTTTTGACGTCCTGCGAGTTCTCGATTGGCTGGCATCCTTAGGTCACACCGACATTCATCTAGTCGGTCGGGGCTGGGGAGCGCTCGCGGCAACGTTCGCTGCCGTCATATCCGATCAAGTCAAGCAAGTGACGCTTAAAAACGCACTGACCTCGTATGCAGACATTGCCGAAAGTGAACATTACAACTGGCCGCTGTCGGCATTGCTGCCCAACGTACTGGCACAAGTCGATCTTCCGGACTGTTACTCGGAACTGAACTCAAAGAATCTACGCCGCATCGATTCGTGGGGTGCAGAGCCTCCGGGCAAATAGCTGATGCGTTCACAGACTCGCCCAATAAGGCGGCCGATCGCTGACGGCCGACTACGCCCGACGAGTCGAGGGCCACAATCGCGATCATAGGGTCGCGGTGGGAGCCGATGCACCATCCTACCAAGCCAATAGCGTTGGCCATTCGGTTTGACCAATTAATCCGGGACGGATCTGATGATTGGCCAAGTTCGTAATCAATGGCACGAATGAGGCCATGGAAATTGTGCTGTTCTCAATCACCGGCAATACCAGCGGTTGCGTGTTTCCCTTTATTTTCAAACGCAAAGAACTTGTCGTGACCGTTTTCCTCAGTGGGAAAAGTGATCAGGATTACCCGAAAGCAGATTTGTTTTCGAATCCATACTGACTCTCCATCCACATTCAGAGCGTGCAATATCTCAATATCACGGTTAGAGTAGAAGATTGCCCCAGAAACCGTTGATCGCCGCACTCAATGGAACATCGCATATGCTTAGTACACTCCGGTTGCTCATCGTAATCACGTTATTCATTTTATTTCAGCGCCCCTTATGCGCCGCCGATGATTTACTGGACGGCTCCCACTGGAAGCGTGATGGCTTTGCCGTCGCTCGATACGAAATTAGCGGCACGGGAAGCAGGAACAATCCGCTGCGGCGGAAATTAAGCGCCCCGTTTGCGGGCGATGAACTATTCGTTCGATTTCGTATTCGTTATGACGCTGATTCCATCGACACTCCGGAGCAGGACAACGGCGAATTCTTCGTGTTGTGGTTGGACAGTGCGGAAGGGAGTGACACGACGACACATAGTGGTGACGTGCCGAACTTGGGGCTTCATGTCTCAAAAGGCGAGAACCGGTTCATGGTCCGGTATTCGTCGGGGCGGGAAAAATTTGGGCCTGCGCTAGAAGGCAATCGCGAATTTCTGATTGTCGGGCGGCTTTGGAAATCGGTGTCCGGGGACGATGAACCATTTGACCGCTTTGATCTCTGGGTGGATCCTAATGGCGACGAAGAATTCAAACCCAGTGCATCAACAAACAGCCAGAAGTCAATCACGACTGTGAATTGGATTGGTTTCTCGACCGGCGCAAAAACAGAAGCGGGCGATCAGATCGAAGTGTGGGACGTCGATCTCGCTGCAACATGGGAATCGATTCTCAACCTTCCGCCGAAAAAGAAATCGGTCCCGACACCACCAGCGGTTGTTCAACGGACTGTCAATTTTGATACCCACGTACTGCCATTGCTCAAATCCCGCTGTTTCGACTGTCACTCTGGTGACGAGCCGGAATCGGGTGTGCGTCTCGATCTGGTTGATGAAGTGTTGAACCAAACTGTAGTCGGCAACGCTGCGAAGAGTCGTCTGTTTGAAGTCGTGGAACATGGCGAGATGCCGCCGGAGGACGAACCGCTCGATGCCGATGAAAAAGCGATTCTGAAGGCATGGATTGACGAGGGTTTGGATTGGAATGAAAAGCTGCTGCCCACGCCGCCCCCAGTGACCGATCATTGGGCGTTTCAAAAGATCCACCGGCCCAACGTGCCGGATGTTAAGAACCAGCAATGGGTCCGGACGCCAGTCGACGCCTTTATCGCCCATCGGCATGAAGAATTGGGGCTGACACCGGCGCCGGAGGCGGACGCGCAAACATTGAAGCGTCGACTTTCGCTCGACCTAACGGGTCTACCACCGTCTGGCAACAAACAAACGGTGGATTATTACCTCGCCAGTCCCGCATACGGAGCCCGTTGGGGGCGACATTGGTTGGACATCGTGCGCTGGGCAGAAAGCAATGGGCATCAACACAACCGCAATCGGCCACATGCTTGGCGATATCGCGATTGGGTCGTCGACGCGTTTAATGATGACAAACCCTTTGACCGCTTTGTACTCGAACAGATTGCCGGTGACGAATTGGAACCGACGTCCGACGAAAGTGTGATCGCCACCGGCTTTTTGGCGGCGGCACGCTACAGCGGCAATGAATTGGACAAGTCGATTCAACGCAACGACATTTTAGTCGACGTAGCCAATACGACAGCGCAAGTGTTCCTGGGACTAACTATGGAATGCGCACAATGTCACAGTCACAAGTTCGATCCAGTTTCAATTCGGGATTACTACCGTTTCCAAGCGTTTTTTGCACAAGGTCAACCTGAAAACGTCATCATCGCTGAAGATGAAACGGTCCGCGCGTTGATCGACGAGTATTGGCAAATTTTCGATAGTGTCCACGACCGCATCGTGAATGTTCGACGCAAACAGGGACATCCTGAGCCGATCTATGTCACGCCCACAAGTGTCATCAATGGAATGCGCAAGAGCGAAAAGGCCCGTTTTCAGGAATTGCGGAAGACCCTTTCCGAATTTCCCCAAACATGGGGGTACTATGCGCCCTCCACCTCGGAGCGCCCCCCACTGGTCGCACCACTCAACATGCGCTGGCCGCTCCCACGTATCGACGGAGATTCGCCGGTTATAGAGACGGCCATTTTGTTACGGGGGGACGTGCAGTCACGCGGCCCGATTGTGCAACCCGGCTGGCCGGCGTTGTTCGGTCCCATGCCCGACCAATCAGAGAAACCCAGATCACAGTTGGCAGCGTGGATGACCGACCCCGCGAATCCATTAACCGCCAGGGTCTGGGTGAATCGTCTCTGGCAATGGCATTTCGGTCGTGGATTGGTCGAAACGAGCTCAGATTTCGGGACACAAGGAAGCAAACCGACCCATCCGGAATTGCTGGACTTCTTGGCAAGCGAATTAATTGATAGCGGCTGGAGCACCAAACACATTCACCGGTTGATCGTCGATTCGGCAACGTATCGTCAATCCTCACAGTTCCAACCACATAATTCTGAAACCGATCCTGACAACAACATGCTGTGGCGGTGGCTGCCTCGGCGGTTAGAAGCGGAAGCGATTCGCGATTCCATCCTGGCCGTATCGGGCTGTCTGGACGCTGAAACGGGTGGTCCCAGCGATACCGGACAATCCAAGCGACGCAGTCTGTATAGACATCAAAAACGTGGCGCTCTGCCGGTCCAACAGATACTTTTCGACGGGGCCGATGGAATTACCGTTTGCTCTCATCGCCGCGTCTCCACTTCCGCGTTGCAACCCTTGTGGTTGCTCAATAGTCACTTCGTCCAAGAAAACGCGACTGCATTTGCCCAGCGGGCGAAATCAGTGGAAAATGCCTTTCATCTGGCATTGGGGCGAAAACCAACTGCTGTGGAATTAACGGACCTCAAGGCTCTGGCTGAGCAGGCCGATTTGCACAGCGCGTGTCTAGCGATATTAAACTGCAGCGAGTTTCTTTATATCCCATGAGTAACCCAATGATTACACGTCGAAATGTGTTAACGGCCACCGGCTGCTCAGCCATGACCTTGGCATTACGTGCATTGATGGCCGACGAAACTCCTCCCACGATGCCGGTACAGGCACCGCATCGCCCGCCGCGAGCGCGCAGCGTGATTTCATTATTCATGTCGGGGGGACCTAGCCAAGTCGATACCTTCGACCCCAAACCAGAACTGGCCGCACTGGCAGGCAAGGATGTGCCAGAGTCGATCGCTAAGACCGTTCCGAAAATCAAACGCGCCGGTTTGAAAAACTTGATGGCCTCTCCCTGGGCATTTCATCGTCATGGACAAAGCGGACTGCCGATTTCGGAATTGTTCCCAAACATCGCCAAGCACGCGGATGACTTGTGCGTGATTCGCTCCATGACCCATCGCAATCCGATTCACGGTCCAGGCGAGTGCGTTGCACTGACCGGGGACGCAACGGGGCACAGGCCAAGTTTGGGCGCCTGGTCATTGTACGGCCTGGGAACCGCCAACCGGCAATTGCCCGCATACATCACGATGAATCTACACACCGACGGCATGCAACATCCGCAAGCGGCCGGGTGGTCAAGTGGATTTCTTCCAGCACGCTTTCAAGCCACCGTCGTCGATCCGAACCAGGGAATCCAAAATATCGAAATGCCCGAAGGGGTCGGGAACGAACGGCGACGACAAGAATTATCAGTGATCCGCAAGTTGAACCGCCGGTTTATGGATTCTATCGGCCAGCACAGCGAATTAGAGGCCCGCATTCGAAGTTACGAAACGGCGTTTCTGATGCAAACCTCCGCCCCGGAGTTGTTTGACATCGATTCCGAAACAATGGAGACGATGCAGTTGTACGGGCTAGGGGACGACGCCACAAGCACCGTCGGTCGTGGCTGTCTGCTAGCGCGACGCATGGTGGAACGGGGAGTTCGCTTTGTGCAGATTCGTGTGGGCGGATGGGATGCGCATGGAAACATCGCCGGAAATCACAAGCGAATGGCCAAACGAACGGATCAGCCAATTGGCGGGTTATTGCAAGACCTCAAACGCCGGGGTTTGCTCGACTCCACACTCGTGGTGTGGGGCGGCGAATTTGGCCGCACACCGACCATGGAAGGGCGGGGCAAAGGTCGCGATCATTCGCCAGCCGCCTATTCTGTTTGGCTTGCCGGCGGCGGCGTGACGGGAGGGAAAATCATTGGCGAAACCGATCCGATCGGCTACGTCGTGACGCAACGTCCAGTCAAACCGACCGATTTGCACGCAACCATCTTATCGGCAACCGGGCTGGATTCCGACCGGTTGATTTTCGATCACCACGGCCTGAAAGAAACCCCACTGGGCGTCACTGGGGGCGGGGTCGTGCAAGAAGTGTTCTCCTGATCGACGCCGGGTAAATAGTCGTCTTGAAACAAGAGTCACCCCGATTCAAAACCCTCAACAAACCAATTGCTCTTTTTGTAAAGAGACGTTGTCGGCGGTTAACACTGCGCGAGTTTCGGCGCCCAATCGTTGCGATCACCATTCCAGAGGGGTGCAAAAACAATGCTATCCCACAAAAACGACAGCACGTTATCGAAAACACAGACAGGCACAGGAAGTCCCTGCTATTTCACCTGCTGTTGCTGCTGATCGCGACAACAATCCGGCCTGCCTCATCTGAGGCCGCGATTTGAAATTCACAGCACAGTTCGACGATGTGTTCAAAGCTATCGATTCGTAGAGGTTTCGATCGTAGTTCTGTCTTTTTTCGATCTACCACCCGAGAACAAAA
Source organism: Symmachiella macrocystis (assembly GCF_007860075.1). NCBI lineage: Bacteria > Pseudomonadati > Planctomycetota > Planctomycetia > Planctomycetales > Planctomycetaceae > Symmachiella > Symmachiella macrocystis. Next base: position 1,101,312 of record NZ_SJPP01000001.1, on the reverse strand, counting down.
CGACTGTACTCGATCAGGTCGTTCGCCACGAACGACTCGGCGGGCTGATTCAGTGGTACGAACGCGCCACGTGATTTCATCATCGCCCACGTCTTCGCAGCTGCGCTCGCCATGCGCACTTACCGTGACAAACTCCAAATTTGCAGTAGCAAGTGTGGCAGGAAACCATGATTTCCGCCGACATTTCTGCCAAGCAATTTTAAGTGGAAGCCCATTTCGTCGTTCAACTTCCGTTCATCATTGTTTTTGGACCGCGAGCGACGCTGCAATTGCTGATGCGGCCTGCCGACATCAAGACGACGATGGATTACTACGTCGCCCAGGATGTGGATGATGTCGCTAGCGAGCTGTGGAGCGACCACAAGCGTTCGCACAAGGAGGCGAAGGGTGAATTAGGTGCCACTACCCCTAATTCACAGGAAAAAGAATGCCCGCCAGATGCTGTAACATCTTGACGGGCAAGGGCTTTACTCAGTCGGGACGACTGGCGTTCGTTTGAACCTTTAATTGCGGCATGTGTCGATTCTGTTCTGTTTTCGAATGCTGAAATGGTTGTGGCCACGAAAGTTCTGAAGATAGGAGCGTGATTACTCGTCGTTTCGTATTGCCGGATTCAATCGATAACGTCCGGTTCGAGTCGATCCCGCGGGTTCAACCTTGCCCGCATGCGTCATTGCTCTCAAATCCCTCTCAGCGGTCCTCGTCGAGCATTTGAAATGCTGTGCTACGTCTGCCGACGTAACCTCGCGCCCGTTGACAAATAAAGCGAGAATCTGCCGTCGGCGCCTAGCAGTTGTGCCCTCGGATTGACCACCGACATTTCCGACATCCGAATTTCCGACATCACCGACACTAACGACAAGCGATTCACCGACACTTCCGACACTGTCGTCAGTCGTTCGACTGTCATGTCCGTAACCGGTCTCCTCATCACCGTCGTGGACACTTAGTTTCATTGAAAAACGATACCCCGGCCCGCCGCTTAAAATTACGTCGTTGGTTTCGCATACAAGGTTTGCCTGTTTGAACAGCAATTCTTTTATATTTTTCCGCAGGTCTCGGATTACCGCAGCAGCGCTGTTTGATGAATCGAGACTCATCTCCGCCGCAAGCTTACTACCGCTGTAAGCGATGAATTGATGCCCGGTTTGCAGTTTCAGCAGATCAAGGACCTGTCGTTTCCTTGTAGAACGACGGCCGCTACAAATATCGACGCCGCACAGTTCCACTCGATCCTCAAAGAACACTATCCGACCACTCTCGAATGGCTCTGGATCAACGACAGTTCGGGTAGCGTCTGTTTCGTCTTCGTTCGGGGTCGACTGGGCATCACCTGTTGGCTCGGTGGTCATCCGGGTTGGTCGAGCGGTTACCTCGTTCAGCAACATGCTGCATACAGCGATTGACAATGTCACAACGTCGCAAAGATTGAATTCCAAAAAGTTAGGAGGATTCCCAATCCACGATTTGAATCGATCTGCATCAACGCCGTACTCTTCCAATTGGTCTGATGGGTAGGTTCCAAGTCGCATCAAATCCCAGTTCATGACAACGTTTTTCTGCGGCCCACGAATCGGAATCCATAGATTTAACTGCCCATCTTGGAACTGCCGATCCGCCAAGAACGTCAGCCAGTCGTAGAACCCGTCGCCCCAGCGGCGCTGAAGCGGCCACTTTTCATCGCCCCACCCAACAGCCCTCACCGCATCGCCGGCACTCCGCACCACGCCGATCAGAGTTCTAAAGCCATCGCGATTCCATTGCCCGGTCGTCGTGAAACCTGCGCTGATTGAGAAATCGCCGATGATCGAGGACCGGTCGTATTCATACCGGTCAGTATGCTGGCACGCGTTCTCGACCAGATCCGAATTTTCCTTGTCACCGAAAATTAGCCAACAATCCAATACGGGCAGCTCGACAGCGGCGCGCTCAAATCGTTGGAGACTCGTTTCCATCGTGATGCGTTGTAGATCTGTAAGCATAGCCAAGCTTCGAAAAATTACGTCCAAGTTGGGGCGTCGAAATGTCCATTATTCGGCCTAAGCAATATGGTTGTCTTCAACAAGCACGTGGTAGCTGCGCAACCCCACGCCTTGGTTGTAGCAAAAGTGCGACGGTGGTGAGTGCGATCTAGCACGATGGCGGCGGCTGTGTTAGCATCGTGATCAGTCACGTCGATGCCCTCCCACATAGGGTTCCGTGATGAGAGCCGCCGCGGTGTTGAATCCATCGTCGCGGCTCGTTATTTAGGATGCGGCAATTTTCGCTCGTTGGCAGCAGTTTTGCAAGATAGGAATTCCTCTGATCGCAATGTCGTTTTGGCCAACCAGCCGAACTGGCGGCGCATGGGCACGTCAGCCGAGCGCGGGTCACGCAGATCATGAACCTGCTCAATCTGGCGCCGGATATTCAGGAGGCGCTTTTGTTCTTGCCCCCGATGGAGCAAGGGAAGGATACGCTGACCGAGCGAGATCTGCGGGTGATCGTTGCCGTTACCGATTGGCGCAAACAGCGGCGGTTGTGGAAGGATTTCGCCGCCAATGCAGGTGTCCCATCTCCATCATATTAAACGGGATGATGGCTTGTTGATTGACGAGATGAATTTATCGCATTCGTGCAGCCCTGAAACTGACATATCGATCGTCCTCGCGCTGTACGGCTCAAATAACTTCCTTTTGTGAATCATTGGATTCAAGCACATACGGCCATCCGTCTTCGCGGCGCCCAGAATATCCAGCCGTTGATGATGAGGCGCTATCAGCGTATCGTAGGAGGCTATGAATGATGGCGGTCGCCTTACTGACATGCTGATCGCAATTGAGCGAGGCGACTCGAAAGCATCGTACAATACGCTAAAGCCGGAATCGTTGGCCTTCACTAATCTACGGTAGGTATGCCTGAACTACGCGGTCATGGGCAATGCCCTGCTTTTCGGAGACAATAGGATGGCCTTCGTGTCGGGAAGGCAGTCAAAACTATCGAACCAATTAGGAGGAAGTGATGCCGCTGTCAGGATCACCGCTGGACAAGCCGTTCCAACTTTTCGATCTGCTTCGCCGAGGCCTGGAGTCAAATGCAGACGGTGTTGCGATTGCCTCGCTGGATAAGCAGGACACGTGGCGCGATCTGTCCCGCGCGAGCGACCGTCTGGCGGCCAACCTGCTTGGACTGGGACTGCAGGCCGGGGATCGAGTTGCTTCGCTAATGCCAAACTGCGATGCGCTTCTGGTGCATTACATCGCGTGCGTGAAGGCGGGGCTCGTGGCCACGCCGCTTAACTACCGCTATCAAGCGCCTGAGATTGACCATGCGCTTGAGGTCAGTGAAGCCTCGATCCTGCTGGCCCACGCGGAACGTGACGCCGACATCGCCAAGACGAAGCTCGCGGCCAAACTACCGCTGGGAGTAATAGGCTATGGGGCCAGCGACGGGCGCAGCCGGACCTACGAGGCATTCATCAAACAAGATCCTCCCGCTATTGAGCTTCGCGCGCCCGATCCGGCAGCGCCGGCAATTATTTTCTTCACATCGGGCAGCACCGGCCCAGCAAAAGGGGTGACGCATTCCTTTGAGACGTTTGGCTGGCTCGTCGCAAGTATTATAGAAAGCTTCGAGCTTACGCAGAATGACATAGTGCTCCCGGGCTCATCGCTCTCCCATATCGCTGGCCTCAGCCTATCGTTGGCAGCCGTTGCCGCAGGGGCGCGTATCAGTATCGCGCGGACCTTCGACGGTGACGAGCTGTTGTCGGTTCTCCGCAAGGACGGGCCGACGGTGCTTATGATGTTGCCCGCTGCACTGTTCAGCTTGGCACGGGACAACGGCGCAACGAGAGAGGATTTCACCTCGCTACGGCTCTGCGTCTCCGGTGGGGACAAGGTCTCAGCCGAACTGGAGCGGGAATTTACGGAGCTAGCGGGTTTCCGGATTGACGAGGGCTACGGCATGAGCGAGATCGGTTGGGCCACGCTCAATCCTCCCTCGGGCCTCAACAAGCTCGGTTCGATCGGAACGCTCAATCCCGGCTATGCAGCCTCGATTCGGAATGAGAACGGTAAGGAGCTGGCTGCTGGTGAAGACGGTCGCCTATGGATCAAGTCACCGTCCGATATGGTGCGGTACTGGAATCAGCCAGAGGCGACGGAAGTCACATTCCAGGACGGCTGGCTTGATACCGGCGATCAGATGAGGATTGATGATGACGGTTATCTTTGGTTTCGCGGTCGCAAGAAGCAGATTATTGTGCACGATGGCTCCAACATCGCCCCTCAGGAGGTGGAGGAGGCGCTACTCGAACATCCTGCTGTGGAGACCGTAGGTGTCGTGGGCGTATACAATCTCGTGCACGGGGAGAATGTGCGGGCCTATATTACCTTGCGAGACGACGCAGCACGACCGACCAGCCAGGCGCTCATTCGCTTCGCTCGCGAGCGGGTCGGGTACAAAGCGCCTGAGGAGATCGTGGTTCTTAGGGAGATGCCTGTGAATCCCGCAGGCAAAGTGGACCGTGTCACCCTGAAGAGAATGGCCGAGGAACAGCACGCTGATACGGCGCTTAGGTAGTGTAAATTCCGCGCCGCACGAAGGGCTTATTACAAATTCAAGTTCAGCATTCGCCAGTTCGCAATCGGTATTGATTCCGAACGGTGTCACTATTGTAATTAGGCCATGATGATTATCGAGTTGACACGACCCTTCAGGCATGAAGGTGTGAAACAAATCGTTACGGCTATTTCACTTGGAGTCTATCTCCATTGCAGTCAGTCGAACTCGGACGTCCTCTTTATTACGTCAAAGAGGACTTGCGGGCATCATGAATCCAGGATTTATAGCCCTCTAACGAGAGCCGCTTAAACCTATCGATGGGCAGCGCCTTGAAGCAAACTATGAGCAATGACAAAGGAAATTCGAATCAACCTTACATCCTAGGACACTCCGATCATGAACTCAATCGCCTTCGCGCCCAAGCGCGATTCCTTGAGCCGGATACGAGGCAGTTCCTACTTGATGCTGGTGTCAAACGAGGCATGCGCATTCTTGACGTCGGAAGCGGTGCCGGAGAAGTCGCGTTCCTTGCTGCTGAACTGGTTGGTGAAGCCGGGATCGTACTCGGCACGGATAAGGCTCCCGCTGCGGTTGCAGCAGCGACCCAGGCGGCTCAAAACCGCGGATTCAGTAACATTCAATTCCTGGAAGGCAATCCTGCGGAGATGACGTTCGAGACGCGTTTCGATGCAGTGATTGGACGCTATGTGCTTCCGTTTCAGGATGAGCCTTCGGCGATGTTGCGTGGGCTTGCCAAGCATTTGGACCACTCTGGTCTGCTCATCTTCCATGAACCTGATTGGACTTGCGTTCGTTCGTTCCCTCCGGCACCGCTGTATGACCGAGCATGTCGTTGGATCTCAGACACAACACAATTGAGCGGTCAGTCCTGGAATTTTTTGGAAAAGGCTCACACCATTTTCGTAGGAGCGGACCTCCCCGCTCCCACGATGCGCATGCACACTTTCATAGCGGGAGACTTCAATACGCGAGAGTGGCTGATTGCAGTGGGCGATATCGTTGAGAGTCTTCTCCCGGCCATGGTAAGGCTAGGCGTAGCAACGGTAGAGGAAGTCAATATCTGGACTTTCCGCGACCGTTTGCTCCAAGACGTAACTTCGAATCGTAGCGTGATCGTAGGGCGATCCGAAATCGGAATATGGACGACCATTGGGCGGGATGCTACTCAAAAAACTGCTGCAAGTGATTGTGAGCATCCTGATTCTGCCAGCCTCTAAAACGACCGTATTGTCAGAAAAGGTTGCTTTCTAATTTTTTGAATCTCGCCGACTTTCGAACTATTCCTAAGACATCTCGACGGTGTGGCTGGCTTGTCACCGGGAAACCGAATCGGATTCGGTTTCAATATGGTTGAACATTCTCGCAATCGCTTGTTCGATCTGTAGTCAATCCACAAAACTTAAGTTTGAAGATCGACGCGAATGTTAGAAATTGGTCTCGCTCGTGTATAAGGGATTAGGGAAGTGTTCACGGGACCGATTGGTTCAGGTCGATGTTTTGAACTCTCAGAGTCCAATAGAATAGCAGCAACCCAGAGAATTCAATCATTGGCTTATCATTGATGAACTTGACACCGGAAACACGAGCCAGCTTGCTGATCCGTGTTCGCGATCCGTCGAATCAGGCCGCCTGGCATGAGTTTGTCGAAATATACCGACCGGTGATTTTACGTATGGCGCGTCAAAAAGGGATGCAAGATGCCGATGCGGAGGATGTCGCTCAACGAGTTTTGGTCTCGGTCGCCAAAACAGTTGAGCAATGTAAATACGATCCGCAGCGAGCCAAGTTTCGCACATGGCTTCATCGGGTCGCACACAATGCGATTCTCAATGCGTTGACACGTGGGAAACCTGATCGAGGGTCGGGTGACTCGGCCATACAGGCGGCCTTGAATCAACACGAATCCTGTACTGGCCCCGATTCGGACCTGTTGCGATTGGAGTACCGCCGGGAAGTCTTTCGCCGGGCCGCTAGGCAAGTTCGTCCTGAATTCCAACAGGCAACGTGGGACGCGTTTTGGCTGACTGCGGTCGAGGGGGGCTCAGTTGAAGCTGTCGCAGGAAAACTCGTCAAAAACCCAGGGGCGATCTATGCCGCCCGCAGCCGCATCATGCGCCGAATTCAAGAAATCATCAGCGAATATGACGGAGAATTGTAATGCATCGTTTGTCAGATATTGTCAGTCGACGTGTATAAATCATCAGGGGATAACGTCATGAATAATCATCTGACCTGCGATCCAAATCGGATTGAGCAATTCTTGCAACAACAATTGAGTGATGAGGAACAGGCTGCCTTTGAGTTGCACCTTGATAACTGCCACGCCTGCCAGCTGCAGTTGGAATCATCTGCCGCCAGCGAAGATGTCTGGTCAGGAGTCCAAGAATCACTCAACTCTGAATCACAGACTTCGCTCGATCCTATTTCAAGCGAAGACGACACGTTTGATCACAACACCGTGCTGAATTTATTGGCACCGACGGATGACGACCGCATGATCGGCCGTTTGGGGACGTATGAAGTTCTGGGTGTCATCGGATCAGGAGGCATGGGCGTCGTTCTCAAAGCGTTTGATGCTTCGCTGAATCGGTATGTGGCGATCAAGGTTCTTGCGCCACATCTCGGCAACAGCGGTTCTGCTCGCAAACGATTCTCGCGAGAGGCCCAAGCAGCAGCCGCAGTCGTCCACGATAATGTCATTGAAGTCCATGGTGTGGCTGATGCGGAGGGACTGCCGTATCTCGTGATGCCTTATGTTAAAGGTCCCTCACTGCAGCGTCGTCTTGATGGCGAAGGGCCTCTCGCGCTCGCGGAGGTCCTTCGCATCGGGATGCAAGCTGCGTCCGGTTTGGCAGCAGCCCATGCGCAAGGGCTTGTGCACCGTGATGTGAAACCGGCCAACATTCTTCTAGCTGATGGGATCGAACGTGTTAAGTTAACCGACTTTGGATTGGCCCGTGCTGCAGATGATGCCAGTTTGACCAGGACCGGAATCATCGCCGGTACACCGCAGTACATGTCTCCCGAACAGGCTCGCGGTGAATCATTCGAGCTACGAAGCGATTTGTTCAGCCTGGGCAGTGTGCTGTACACGATGTGCACCGGTCGCGCACCGTTCCGAGCTGAAACGAGCTATGGCGTGCTCCGACGAATCACTGATGAAGAGCCAAGGCCGATTCGTGAAATTAATCCCAATGTCCCTGATTGGCTCTGCGGCATTATTGCTAAGCTGATGTCGAAGCAACCTGACGACCGTTTTAAATCTGCGAGTGAGGTTGCCAAATTGTTGGAAGAATGTCTTGCACATGTCCAACAGCCAACGGTCGTAACGCTTCCTGTCAGTCAATTATCTCCTCAAAAAGAAAGTGTGCCGTTTGCGAAGCGTAAGAAGTTGATAGTTCGCCGAAAAGGAATCATTGCAATGCTCACCGTTTTAGCAATTGGCGTGCTCGGGATGGCCTTCTTGCAAGCGACGGAACCACCTGAAATCTCAGGACGATGGCATGGCGAAGGCTGGGGACAGGTTTCGCTGAAGAAAATAGAGCCAGGGAAGTACCAAGGAACATACACGGATACGTTCGGCGATGAAGAGGGCCACATACAGCTGAAATGGTCGCGTATTGAACGTCGCTTGAACGGCACTTGGCAGGAAGGCAAAGATCGATTTGGAAAGATCTCAGTTCGACTTGTCGATAAAGAGGTACGTGGTGCTTGGACGACCAACAGAAAGTCCGGCATCAACCCGGGGACACCCGAACTGGCAGATTTGTTGTGGACACGTAAAGCGAATACTGAAAAAGCTGAGACGAAAAACCCATTGATCGGAACATGGAAATTGATGGTGCTCAAACAGGATGGTGGGCTAGAGCCACACTCGGACAAGGCTTGGGTCACATTTGACAACTGGAAAATGACTTTTGAGTATGAACACGAAGAAGATGCTGAACAGTTTTTATACAAGTTGCAGTCAGACAATTCTTTCCAGTTTATCCCTGTCAATTCCCTATCCCTCGAAGAAACACGCGGAGCTCGGTACAAACTAATCGATCAAAACAATCTATTGCTTGCTCTTTCACCCAAGGGTGAGATGAAACCTCCCAGTACGGAGCCAAATCCTCAGCATGCCCATGTCACCTATCTACGGTTTGTCCGAGTACAGAGGAAACAGGAGGGGACGCATTCTAAAGCACCAGACAGCAACGGTATGCTACGGAGCATGTCAGTCAAATTCGATCGAATGGAGGGATCAGGAGAAACAAACAAGATTGATGGCAATTCCATTACAGCAGAGCTGGAAAATCCGTTAATCGGAGTCTGGCAATTGGCAGAGCCGCAAAAAGATGGGAGTTTAGAACCATCCAAACAGAAGTTTTCTGTCACTTTTGATAACTGGAAAATGACTTGTGAGTATGAACACGAAGAAGATACGGAATACTTTTTATATAATATTGAACCAAGACAAACTATTCAGCTGACTCCCGTCAAATCCTCATCCGACGAAGGAACACGCGGTGGGCGGTTTAAGTTCATTGATCACAACAATCTGTGGCTGGCGATCGCACCAAAAGGTGAGGAGAAACCCCCTCTCAGCGCAGAGCCAAATCCTAAAGAAGATAAAGCGTTATACCTACCACTTGTTCGCGTTGATAAGGAACAGAAAAGTGCTAAATCTCAACAGAAACCACAGTCGACAACAAAGCCACAAACGTCGGGTTCGAAAGCGACAGAAAGCAACGGTTGGAACTCAGGATTAGAGTTTTCGATGCCTTTCCATGTTCGTCAGGCAAAAGCAGCTTTGCACAATGCGAAATCTAAACTGCAAAAAGCCAAGGAGCTGCACAGCCGTGGATTCGTGACGAAGGAGCATCTCGAATCGCTTGAGAAACAAGTGGCTATTTTAGAGGAAGGGGTTGAGGCGTCTGTTGCGCAATTCGAACTGTTTAAAAAATCCGGTTCGGGCTCTGCTCAGGAGAATCAACCATCCCAATCGCCCTCATCTGCTCTGGAGCCCAAAAAGAATGATCTCACCGACCCAGTAAACCAGGAGTCCTCACAATGGACTGATGGCAAGGTTCTCAGCGAAACGCAGGTGATCAAAAATGGTCAAACTCTCAGAAACAATCAGAAGAAAGTGACTGTCCGTTTTCGTGTTGCTTCTGCCAAAACCGTTAAGGTAACTTATCCAAACGACAAACATCTAAAAATTTGGAAACTGAGTTCGGCTCGGTCGTCGGATCAGATCAGCAATTTCGATGATTTTTCAGTCCAACTTTCAACTGAAGCTGAACGTGCCCTCAAGCGGTTCGGTATCGTAGATATTCCCAAGGCTTATCTGGGAAAAGAAATTGAAGTGACAGGGACCGTGAGTGCGACCGGTCTCAATCTGTTTGCTAATCCAGACACAATTTGGTTCTATCATATTGTTGTGAAATCCTTGGACCAGATTCGAATCGTCAACTCAGAAGGTGATGGTTCTGGTTACTTCAGAAGAAACGATCAGTCTCGCTACTTCAGAGATCGTGGCGACGGAGTCGGTGTCCCCTACGGCTACGACCCCGATCTCGGCCCGGCATCTGGAGAAACAAAACCGCTCTCCGATGCAATCGGCGAGTTCAATCAACGGCAAAAACAACACCCAAATGGTAAAGGCCAACCTCCTCTCACCGAGGACGAGGTCGTTGCTTCCATCCGCTGGGCTGGCATGGTGAAAAAACCTTCGGATCTTTCCGGCAAACACCTTCAGCAGTTCCGCGAAATCGCCAAGAAACGTTCCTTGCCCAGTGATTGGCGGTTTGAATTCGTCACGGAGTTGGACGGCGTTGGACGAGAGCGGTTTGAGGTGTGGTCGATCCGTCTCGTCTTGAATCGGCAGAATGGAAAGATGTACTCACATAACGTTCGCACTCAGCATCTGTGGCAGCTGGACTTGGATGGCGGAAAGTTGAATCTCCCCGAACCCGACGCGTCATCGCTGAACATCGATGCCAAGCCATTAACTGCCGCGATCCACGGCTTCAATCAGGCTCACACTAAACTCAATGGGATTGACCAACCGCCGTTGACGGAACGCGAAGTGATCGCTGCGATTCGCTGGTGGAAGATACTACGAAATGAAGTCGACGCGACGAATGGAGAATTCGCGGCATTGCAGGACATTGCCGATAAACGCCTGTTTCCCACAGACGCAAAATTCGAAATCACCACGCACTTCCAGCCCGGAGATGGCTTCGATTATTTCATTTGGTCAGTAAGGCTCAGCCTGCCCAAATTGGTGAATGCCGTTCCGTATCCCCGTTATGGGATCACCATTCGAAAACAGTTCATTCGGTCTGAAGAAATCGATGGCGGAAAAGTCTCCTGGGGACCAGTTGCCGCAAACGGTTTGCAGGCGGGAGTGAAATTTGAACCACATCAGAAAAAATATAAGGTCGGTCAGCAGGTGACTCCGCGTTTCTTCTATCGATACTCAGGTGACCAGGAGATTAAAGTTGCATTTCCGCGATTAATGACACGGAGTTACTACGGTGAAATCATCTTGGATTACTCAACTCACGAATCCATCCCCCTTGATCAAGAAAAGAAACCCGGCGGACCGGTAGGTTGGCAGAGAATCCCTTTCAAATTAGGGTCTCAGTACGATATTCGAGGACTACCGATTGTTCTGGGCGATGTGGAGCGAGGCGATGCGAAAACGGTCATTCGTGCAATGCCAGGCCAGTCCGTTCGGGTACGTTTTGTGCTAACCAACTACGCAACTCATGACTCAAAACCGTTGCAGACCGGTGACATCGTGTTCTCGATGGGCCAATCCAAGGCTGAAAAGAAACCAAACCCCGCTCAAAAATCACAGACTCCTCCCCGTGCCAAACCCTCTTCATAACCATTCCCTTTGGGCCTGTTTCCAGAAACCCAGTACTAGCAAGGAGTTACAGTAGCTTGAGTCCGTCGAGGTGGCTCGAAACGTAACCAACCCTCTTCGAACTTTTTGAAGTTGGTTAACAGCCCGCGCGCAATTTGCGGAGGCAGTTAGCGCAGGCAGTGATGGCTGGTTGTAGTCAAAGCAACCAGAGGACTGACTTCGAGTCTTTAATACCGCGTTTGCGGCGAGCGTCTCAACGCTCCAATCTCTTGAATTCTCATGCTTCGGGCAATCTCACCCCGCCGTACATCACCCCCCTAGTCCGGAGACCAATTTCGCAGGAAATATGTGATTTTCCAAAAAGGGTTGTCAGAATCCACGATCAGATGGATTAGGTACAATAACCACATATGGAGGATCTTTGTGCCTGAATTTCCTGAAACCATCGAGAGCTTGATTGTTCGGGTTCGAGATCCGTCTAATCGAGCGGCGTGGTGCGAATTTGAACGGCTATATCGTCCAGTGATCTTCCGAATTGCCCGTGCGAAAGGGCTTCAACATGCTGATGCACTTGATCTCGTTCAGCAAGTTCTTATGTCAGTCGCCTCGGCGATCGACAGATATGAGAAGCAGTCCAGCCAAATCCGGTTTCGCAACTGGTTGAGCCGAATTACGCGAAATGCGATCATTAAGGCTCTCTCCCGGCAACCACGTGACCAAGCGGCAGGTGGCTCTGTGATTCTTGACATCTTGTCAAACCTGCCGGCGGCTGATCCTGAAACCGATGCACTGATCAATTTTGAGTATCGTCGCGAACAATTACAGCGGGCAGCCGAGAAGGTGCGCTCTGAGGTACAGGAGCCAACCTGGCTCGCTTTCGAGTTGACTGCGTTACAGCAAATGCCCATTGATCAGGCAGCAGAGGTTCTTGCTGTCTCGACAGGTAGCATCTACGCGGCCCGCAGTCGCGTCATGCGCCGAATTCGAAACGCAGCACTGCGACTAGAAGGATTGGACCTTAGCGAGGAGTCACTCCATGAAATCAACTGAGAATACCTGCGATATGAACCTCATTGATGATTATCTTGATGAAAGCCTGAGCGATTCGGCGATGATCGACTTCGAAGACCATCTCACTAATTGCCCCAGTTGTCAGCTAGAGATCCAACAGCGCGCTGCAGAACCGGAAATATGGCGTGACGCCGTCAAGCTTCTTGGTGACCACGATTGCGAATCATCCTTTCAATGGAATGGAGAGCAAAGTGAAGATCAGCGGAAGCGACGCGTTCTAAGCATTCTCGAGTCGCTCATGCCTACTGACGATCCGGAAATGCTTGGGCGCATCGGCGACTATGAAGTCAGCGGCGTGGTTGGCTTCGGTGGAATGGGAGCCGTCCTAAAGGGATTCGACAGTTCGTTACGCCGAGTGGTGGCGATCAAAATTATGGCTCCGCATCTGGCTGACAGCGGTTCGGCTCGAATTCGATTTGAACGAGAAGCGAGGGCCGCAGCAGGGATCACTCATGATAATGTGGTTGATATCTATGGAGTGTCAGAATCTAATGGCCTGCCATATCTGGTGATGCCTTTTGCACGTGGTCCATCGCTACAAAAGCGAATAGACGAGAGTGGGCCGCTGACGGCACTTGAGGTTGTCAGGATTGGGCGTCAACTTGCATCCGGGCTTGCGGCGGCTCATGAACAGGGACTTGTTCATCGAGACATCAAGCCAGCGAACATTTTGCTAAATTCGGGAATCGAACGGTTATGGATAACTGATTTCGGCGTGGCGCGCGCGATGGATGATGCATCAATGACGCAGACGGGCGTGATCGCCGGGACACCACAATTTATGTCGCCTGAACAGGCGCGTGGTGATTTCGTTGATCAACGTAGTGATTTGTTCAGCATCGGGAGCGTGTTATACACGGCGTGTACCGGGCGCCCACCGTTCCGATCGGAAACGGCTTATGGAATTCTCCGTCGAATCACGGACACCAATCCTCGTCCAATTCGCGAGATTAACCCAGATATTCCGAATTGGTTGTGCCTGATCATCGAACGACTTATGGCGAAGCATGCTTCCGATCGCTACCAGAGTGCTGGAGAGGTCGCCGAATTGCTCGAACGATGCTTGGCCCATTTGCAGCAACCGACTCGTGTGAGGCTGCCACAGTGCCTACGCCTCACACAGCATTCCGTCAAAGCTATGTCGGAAGCAAGCATAAGCGAACCCTCCGCAACTCGTGACGAGGCCAAATCGAGTCCGCCACGAATTCAACGCACTAGAGTTTGGGTATTAATTTTGTCAGTTCTAGTTGCCGGAGTGGGTTTTGCGGCTTGGCAGCTGACGGAGCCAGCCAACATCGTAGGAGATTGGACCGGTGAGAGGTGGAAAACCGTTTCTTTATCCACGGTGGAACAAGCCAGCGGCTGGTACAACGGAGCATTTACGGACACGGAAGGCCGTCGCGGCGCATTACAACTTGAATGGTCTCGCATGCAAAGACGGTACAACGGTCGGTGGAAGGTCGGCAATGAACAATCTGGTTCATTGACGCTACGGGTCAGAGGCAGCAAAGTACAAGGAGCCGTTTCCGTCGATCCGGACTCGATGGTCTCTTTTGATATGCCCCGGCTGCGAGAGTTCTCGTGGCAGCGTGCTCCTATCGGATCGGTGAATACCCAAAACACGACTCAGCCAGAAATGGGCAAGGGTCCTCCAACCCCCATTGACATGCCCATCAAAGGGCGCATCATTCGTTGGGGTGAAGGAATCCGGGAGAACGCTCTCGTCAAGAAGGGTGACTTACTTGCTGAAGTTGCGGACCTTGACCCCAATTATCGTAATCGACTCAAGGAGCAGGAGACCGTTGCACAACGCCGGACTGAAGCCGCACGCCTCCAGGTACAGGCAAGCCAAAATAATCTTGCGGCTGCGACGACCGTCGTCGCCGCATTAGAAGCTCAGCTCAAAGCTTTTCAGCAAGTGAAGAGTCAGGTAGTTGCAGCGGCCAAAGCTTCCATTGAATCTGCGGAAAACAAGGTCGAAGCGGAAAAAGCTGAGCTCGCTGAATTCATGGCTGCGCGAGATGGAGCAAAAGCTGACTACGATCGGCAGAAGAAACTGTTCGATCAGAGAGTTATTTCGGAATTGAAGTTTCAGGAGGCGGAGCGAAAGGTCAAGGAGGCCGAGGCTAAGGTCAACAAAGCTGAGGCACTGGTTCAGGCAGCTTTAAACGACTTGATTGTGCGAAAAAATGATGAGAAAACAAAGGAGTCGAAAGCGGAAATTGAAATCGACCACGCCACTGCTCAGGTGAAGAAGGCAATGGGAGATGTCGCCAAGTCCGAAAGTGGTTTGGCAAAAGCCAATCTTGAATTGAACAAGGCCGAGAAAGATTCCCTCGAATTACAGACGAAGATCTCCAGAGAAAGCAGTCAACTCATTCTTGCGCCGTTTTCCGGTTTCATCACCAAGCTCACCAAAAACAAGGTGTTGATGGAAGGGCAGACAATCTGCCTGATTTGGCCGGATTCGGATGGAACGGATTCGGATGGCTCCGTCAGCGCTATCTCAGCGCCTACAAGTGTTGCAGTTGGGGGATTTGCGGAAACATCTGCACGTTGGATCACAGAAACCCTCGGCGCAGTTTCCGCTTTCGGCCGACGATTCCGCGAGCTACGAACCAAACTGCGTGCGGCTCAAGAAGGCGGTGCGTCTCAGGCTTCAGTCGCCAAACTCAAGCATGAATTGGCTGTTTTGGAGTTTGAAAGAGAAACGACTGTGGCGATTCTCAAGGCACAAATAGACGCTGCCAAAAAGCTAAACAATTCGCAAATAACCCTAAGCGACATGGTCAAAAGTCAAGTTGAGAATGGCGATTTGAATCCTTACACCCTCCCGCCAGCTGAGCAAGCAGTTGTGAAAACCAAATCGGAAATCCGCGAGCTCCAACTACTGTATGAATACTACACAAATCTCGTAAGTAATACCCTCGGCACTCCCGAAGACGATAGAAATATTGCGATAGAAGTCTTGAAAGTTCGGCTCGAAGCAGCAAGGGCAAGCCTTCGTTTCAAAGCTGATCAAAGCAAGCTAACCAGACGCCGCTTCGAACTAGGCGATTTAGACATTCATGACGTTCTGATGGCTAAACAGGCAGAGGCCGAGGTTGCCGTGCAAGTTCAAAAGCTGGAAGCACTGCTCCGCTACTACGAAAAGGTCGGCTCCAAGGACGTGGAATCAACTATCGAACTACCGGGCTTTCAAGATAACACAGATGTGCTGATTCAACCGACGACCAAGAAATAACGGCAAGAAGCCGTTCAGGTGCTGACCCTCCGATCATCCTCCTCGCCGACTCACGTTGGAATTGGTATTTGACGCCAGTCTGCGGCTTGTCGATCAATACTAAACAATATGGCGCACGAGCAATATCATCTACTACCACCGCGACGGACTGCTGGCATTTTGAATTCGCAGACGGCAGAATGCATGGTCGTGACCGTCGAAGCGGGCGCTGGTCCAGCCGGAGATTAGGTGTGCCGAATTCCAAACGATTTCTGAGACTGACCGTCACTTGTTGTTTCGCGTCCAGCTGTACGCCCTTTTGACCAGACATCAATTTCTACAATGCTAGAAAATGCGGGTTGACACGAATATTGCCGCCTCATATATTTCTACAGATGTAGAATACGAATGCCTCTTTTTTTGGGCGGATGATTCATGGCTGCGGAAAATCCGACGGAATTGGAGTTGCTGATCCTGAAGGTGCTGTGGGAGCAGTCGCCTTTGACGGCCCGGCAGATCCGGGAGGTGTTGGCCGGGCGTGGGCGGAAACTGGCGCATACGTCGGTGATCACCATGTTGCAACGAATGGTGGACAAGGGGCAACTCGACCAGCTTGATCCGGATGTCGGTAAAGCTTATCGCTTTACACCGGTTCTGGGCGAAGCAGATGTCTCAGGGAAAATGCTCGGCGATTTGATCGAACGAGTTTTCGACGGGTCCGCCGAGGCGGTGATGCAGAGTCTGTTTGATGTGTCCGATTTGGACGACGAATCGCTGAAGCGTCTGAGACGCGCGTTCAATCAAAAGATGAAGGAGAAAAAGAATGCCTGAACCATTTCAGCACCTCCTGACTCTTTTGGACAACGCCCTCGCTGTTCGCTGGCTCATTACGCTCTTGAATTTCCTGTGGCAGGGCGCCGCCATAGGTGGTCTCATCGTCATTGCTGGAACTCATTTGCGGGGCGCGTCCGCTCGACTGAGATACGCTTCCTACTCCACAGCACTCCTTAGTTTGCCGGTTTGTGTGGTGTTCACGTTCTTCGTTGTCGACGTCCCGGCAAGTTGGCAATCGCGTTCGCACATCGTAAGTCCGGCCAACACACCGGCAATGTCCTCTCCCTCACTACAGCCAGTGCCAGCGTCATCTCCCTCCGTTCAGCTGGAGACCACAGAAGCGACTGGCGCATCTTTGCTCAGCAACCGCGTTGTCAGCAACTCAGAGACGATTAAAGTCGTTGCCGATGACAAGACAGCTGCCAACAACGATTCAATATTGTCACTGTGGCCTTCACCGCCGATGCTTTCGCGTGCCGCTGAATGGTTCGTGGTGGCTTACGTCGTCGGTGTCGTTTGCTTTCTGTTGCGGTTGTGCACTGCTCTATGGGCCGGCCGTCGTCTGCGTATTGGAACAACAAACATAACCGATCCAAAACTGCTGGAACTGATTGCCGATCAGGCGGATCGCGTACGGTTGAAGTGCGTGCCGGTGGTGGCTTATTGCGAACGAGTCGCCGTGCCGACGGTGGTAGGTGTGCTACGCCCTATGGTTCTGCTGCCCATGTCATTGATGACCGGCTTGAGTCCCGATGACTTCGCGGCGATCATCCGGCATGAACTGGCTCATATTCGCCGCTACGACTTATGGATGAATCTGCTGCAGCGAATCATCGAGTCACTTCTGTTTTTTCATCCGATCGTGTGGTTCATCAGTCGCCGATTAAGTGCCGAGCGTGAAGTCTGTTGCGATGAGTTGGTCGTCTCGTCCGGCTGCGAGCCGCTGCACTATGCCGGTGCATTGCTGCGGGTCGCGGAATTGTGTGTCGTCTCCCGGCAATCCGATGTAACGGTATTGGCCGCCACCGGTGATTCGAAGACATTGCTGGAACGACGGATCAAGCGCTTGATGAATTGGGGCGACACGCCGCGGTTGCAGTTAACCCGCGGCGGCATGGTGGGCTTGCTGATGACCTTGGTTTCGCTCATCGTCGTGCCCGGCATCGCCCACACGTGGGCGCAGGCTCAGGCACCGGCGAGTGACGCGGTACCCGACGGCCAATCACAACCGATCGATGCTGTGGACACGGTTAAAGGAGACAAAGCGTCGCCGGATTCAGACGGAAACAAGTTGGCACGAACCCCGCGCAACGCGAAGCTGAGGAAACCATCGTTGGCAGAACAGGTGTCGCCAACCCATCCGCCCTCGTGGGCGCGACGTTGGGAGGTGACGCCAAAATCTCTCTTTGGTGGCACGGCGCCGCTCGTGCTTGACGATCGACGACTGCTCATCGGCGACGAACTCATCGATATCCGAAACGGAACGCTCCTGGGACGTTTTTCGTTGGGCGGTGACAAGTTCGTTCGCAGCTTTGAACGACTCTCGGCCAGCCACAAGTTCTTGCTCGTCCGTGGATCGACTTTAGCGCCGGGGACCTTCGTGATTCCGGCCGATGAGATTCAAGTCTGGGACATCAAGAACGCGAAACAGATCGGAAAGCCGTTCATCGTCAATCGGTTTGCGGCAAAATCGGACGTCGGCCCTGCCGATATTTCGCCTGACGGAAAGATCGTGGCAGTCGGCAATAGCGAAGGAATTCGTCTGTGGAACGTTGCCACGGGCAAGATGCTTAAGACGGCTCTGATCGAGGCGCGAGGTCTCGATGCCTTGGCATTTTCCCCGGATGGTCGTTGGCTGGTGATATCGGATGGAAACGACCTCACATATTGGGAATGGCAAACTGATCGCGAGCCCCGCAAGATTCACGTCGGTCGGCGGATTATCTCATTGGCCTTCTCTCCCGATAGCCAATACTTGGCGGAAGGCCCCGATTCACGCGTGGACATCCAGATCCGCGACATGCAGTCGCTGAAGGTTGCCCGCTCTCTCCGCGATGAAGCTGGCTCGCCCCTTCTCATCAGCGCCATGTCGTTTTCAAGCGACGGCAAAACCTTGATTGCCGGCAACAGCGTGATGGTCGACGAGACGAGGTTGACGATTCCCCATCGGCTTCATGCCTGGAGCGTTGAAACAGGCAAACTGCTGCATCAAGCTGCCATTCCCCACTACCGCCCGATGCGACTCTGTATTACACCCGACGGCAGCAGCGTGGCGGTCGCCTTGGATGGAGACGGTGCGATCGTTGCTGTCTGGCCGTTGACGGGCACCGCAGGAGACATTGGGAAGGCCGCCGAACCCGTCGATGAAAAGGCCGCACAAAACACCCACTATCGCGGCAAGAAAGCCGCGGAGCTCATCGACAAGCTGAAGCCCGCTTGGGGCGATGCGCGGCTTGGGATTCAATACGGAGTCGCGCTGACCAAACCGCGGCGTCAATTCCGTGCGGGCGAGCGTGTCCCCATGGCCGTGTTCATTCGTAACGTGAGCAACAAGCCGCTGCAGATTGACGTGAGTCCCGATTTCCTGTGGAACGTGCCGAAGGTTGTCGATGAAAAAGGCAATGCGGTCGAAATTAAGAGAATCGCCGCGTTTGGGGGCATCGCTCGATTCAGGGAAACGCTAAAACCGGGTGAAACGTTTGGCCTTTTATCCCTTGGCGTGGGCCTGGGCGACAACCCGCGTGCCAAACAAAACTGGCATCCGTACTATAAGGCGGCCGAGGCAGGAAAATACAAACTGACACACACACTTTCGATCGATGTCACTGGATTGGAAGAAGGCGATCAAGCAAAACGCGAACAATTGATCAGCAGCAAGATTGAGTTTGAGATTTTACCTACTAAAGACACAGAGCCTATCATCAGCAGCAATAGCAGCAATGACGCTGATAATTTGCTGTCCAAAGTCGATATCAATTCACTACGCAAGAAATTCCAGCGTCTGTCTGGCACTTGGATTCCGACCACTAAGTCGCGCAAGCTTCTGGATTCAAGTTTTGTGAAGCAAGGCAACGAAGCTGACTTGCGGTTTGAAATTGATGAAGTTTTCGGTAATTCGATGCGCAGCACAAAGAAATTCATGGAAGATTTCATTGAATGGGCACGAAAAACCGAGTCCGACCCGAAGTTAACGCCAATTATCACTGGAAATATCGGGCCACCGGGACCAGCTTGGTCTTCTCGCACCCCTCCGGCCTACTTCATGATCTTGCGGCGAGCAAATGGTCGCTTTGTCATGTTTTTAGGCCCCGTGGTTGGCGGCAGAACAGGGATCAATCTTTCGCTCGAAGCTCGTCAAGCAGATGACAAACTGACGATTGAATGGATCATCGATGAAGGAGCAGGCTTGAGTCCAATCCCCATCGAGACAGAGCGTGCACAGATTGTGTACACCCGAGTGAAAGAACGTGAAAATGACCCGAAAAAGGAAAATGAGCGAGATGTCCAAAATCGCATCAACAACGAAAATGGTAATTCAACGACCGTTGTCACAATCGGCGGGGGGGTGGTAGCTGAGGCAGAGTCCGAGGATACCTTTGTCTCGTGGATACATCGCGGGTCCGTTCGGATGGGCGGCATCGAACCTATTGTGAGGTTGCAGATTCGCAAAGACGGTACGGCGATCGTGTCGAAGGATCATCGCCAGCGTGAATCACGCGTGAAACTCAACCCGCAAGAACTTGCCGCGGTTTTGAAGCGACTTGTGGATGACTGTGACGTAGCGGCCATTCAAGGTCCGTGGTTCAACGGCAAACCGAACCTGTGGACTGGCAGTCAGGACCGCGTTTTTATCCGCAGCGGTAGGCGCACGATCCGTCTGACGTGTGAATATGGCTGGCCGTCAGCGAAAGACCGAACCGATGCAAATATCCTGAAGTTCACAAAGCTGCTGAACGTGCTGCGCGAAACGCAAAGTCTCATTCTTGCCGGCGGACACGAGGCCGTTGAGAAGCTACTGCCCATTGCCAATCAGGGACTGAAGCAGCACTTCCCCACAATACGCCCGCTGACAACGGACAACTTCAGCTGGGGTGAGAATTTTCTCGCTGGCTACCGGCGCGTTACCTTTTGGCGGGAGAAAACCGTCAACAACGAGCGTGAAAAAGTCCGCGTCGAAGTGATCGTCCCCGACGGCGGTGAACCGAGACTGGGCAACATGTTCGTCAACGACCAGCGTATCCGGCCGAAGAAGCAGACGACAAACCAGGCTGTACCGGAAGATGTCATCTATCGCGGCTTGAAACTGAGCGAGCTTCCTGCAACCGGCGATCCACATTCGCTGGTTGAATTGTATCAAGAGAATCCGGCAGGATCGGGGGTCTATGAAGAGCATTTGGATACGTGTTTTATGCCGATGCCCGGTGGTACGATTGCAATTTACTATCGCCCCGAAGCCGAGTTGTTTTTTGTTCGTCGGGAAGCCGGTGATTCGTACAGTTGGTATGGTCCTGTTGCCGGGAATCCGCTCGAAAAACTTGAATTGGAACCGCTGTTGCTGGAAAGCATGCGGGGGTTCGGCACAGCGGGTAATGCACGAATTACGCTGGTGCGTATGGCTCGATCGAGTAATGCACAACTGGCCGCGACCGGTTTGCGGCTGATGCGACAGGTGTTAACCGATGAAGCAACTTTGGAAAGCATCGACGAACGTGCGCGTCCCTTCCATCAGGCAGACCTCAATCTCGATTCGGTGATCGAGTTTCTGAACAAGTCAGGTGGTGATTTAAGAAAAAACCGGATTGACGGTTTGACCAAGCTTGAGGCAGCCGTAAAAGCGATGGCGTCGCGCTTTACCAAAGCGATGCCGGTCATGTCCGATGAGCAATACAACGAAGCTGGGTACCTACAGCAGGGTCTGCCACGAAATGACTCGATACAGTGGGGACGAAAACGTGACGGCATGCAGCTTGGAATATCTATGTCCGAGCCAGTCGTTCTCACTCCTGCTTCTGAACCGCATCGTACAAAACTGTATCTGCGGAACGTTAGTGATCACACCGTTCGCTTTCACCTCGCAGGTCACCCGGCTGAGCAGGTGCGGGTCGAAGTGACAGATCCGAACGGAAAACGAATCCGTACCGAATTCGGAGACATCCCCACCTCTATCCCCGGCTTTCCGACGTCATGGCGATTGGAACCCGGAGAGAAGATAGAGTTGTGCCAGATTCGCTTAGCATGGGCGCTGCCGGATGCCAACGTCAAGACGACAGACGTCCGCGGAATGCGTATGTCCACAACCCGTCTGAGGGCCGTGCCGGGCCGCTACCATGCCACATTGACCACACCCATTAATTCCCGTCGTGTCGTGCGTGGCAAAGGCGAATGGTCCGGCTCGCTTACATCCAAAACCTTTCCGGTCCATATCCTCAGCGATGACTCTAAACGAAACACGAACGGAGACGCTGCTAAGCAGGGGCTTGATCAATCTAAGACGCAGATTGGGGACGATTCTGCTTCGCAGTTGAACACCCTGGGCAACCAAACCGAAGCTGTGGCCAAAGCCACCACGGCCGCAGGGCATCCCCTGTCCGCAGTGTGGTTGTCGACATCCCCAACGCTGACGTTTTAGCCGCTCCAACGGCAGCGATCTTTGAAACCTACCCCGATGGTCCCGCGACCAATAACAAGGCCGGGGCCGTCATTTTGTTTGAGATCATGGGTCTCCGAATGTGTCAATCGCGGTCAAATAAACGGAGATCCGGCGTTTAATTCCTGACACGAGTTCTTGAGACAAAGTCATCTGTAGATTCACGCACGCATCGACCGGATAATGGGCTGTGGCGAGAATCGAACCTATTCTGGCTCTCGCTTGCTTCAATTGGACATCGGCTTGACCGGCTTGCCGTTGGGTGTCGAATGCAGACGTGCCCCCTAGATGATTGGTTTGCACGGCCGGGAGTCAATCCGGTCGGAGATCGTATCGCCCCATAGCATCCGTTAACATAGTTTTGGCGCAGAATTGCTTGGCGATGACCTTCGCTGTTTGCCAATGGTTGCCGGCGTTAGTACAGTTCTTCGCAGGTCAAAGTCATCCCCTTCGTTCACGGCGGCGACGTCAAGACATCCTGTTAAGCGAACACAGCAAACAGATTCCCGAGGAAAAATATGTCTTCCCCATACTCACGCCAAATGGGTGCAAGCATTGCTGCGTTGCTTCGCCTTTTTCAGGGCGAGGTCCCGGACAGTGATACCAACTCGCGTGCCCTGGAACTTGCAGTGACTCACGATAGTTGGTCTGCCGGTCACGCGCTCCGCGATGTAGTTCGGGATCGCTCACTTGGCATAAAGGACCAGATCAAATGCGCCCAGTACGACTTCGAGGAGTCATGCCTAGAGGCACTTTACAACGAATCCGAACCAGATGATCCGTTTGATTCCGTGTCGCCGTACTGGGTCGTTCCTAACGCGATTGAATTGGCCAAGCTGATAGGCATCCCGGTCGAAGCTGTGTTTGACGCAATGCACCCGAAGACTTGGTGAAGTGGTCCTTAATACAACATGGCCGCAAGGTCCGTTGTACGGATCGCCTTCGGTGTCCCGCGACGGGCGGCAGGTCGGGAGTCCGAGCAAACGACCGGGAAATGACACTCACTCAAGCCGCACGTACCGATAGAATGTTGATCGCGAAATCCTCAGTGTCTTGCAAATGTCGTCAATTTCCATGCTCTTGTCCGCGTGCATCGGCCAGTCCTTCTGAGAACCACTTTATTGCAGGCCCTGCTCAGTTGACGCATGTCGCTCGCATTACGGACTTACTTTCCAAATCGAATCGCGGAATCAATGCATAGGGCGATGAGGGACCAGAGTCCGTTTGTGCGAGCGTCGCATACCATTTCTTATCGTTCGGGCTCTGCATCAGCCCCTGACCGTGGTAAGAACGGGTCGAACCCCAGCGGAAGACGTACGATGGTGGGAGGATGCGACATGGATTGGCAGTGGTGGCAACGCCCGCCAGCCGCTGCTAAAACGTCTGATCTCAATCCCCCCGCATTGACGGTTGCACGCAGATGCCCGCGCTAAAGCGACCGCAACCCGTGCTTCTCATAAACGCTCGTAAATTGTTCCTGCGTACTGGCCCGGTCCAGCCCCATGATCAACGCCACGATGCCGTCGATACGTTCCACGCTCTTTTTCTTGGACGGCTTCCAGTTGTCGGCGGCGTCGGTCTCGATCGAGACGTTACTGGCCATCCAGCGCAGCACCGGATGCCCGGCGTGGGCCAGTTTGCGGCTCAATACCACTTCTTCGAGCTTCTTCGTCGGCGCGCTCATGCTAGCGTAGCCCTGGCCGAAGGCGACCATCTCGAAGCCGTCGCCTTCCAATTGCGTCGCCAACTGCGTGGCATTCCAGCGGTCGATGGCGATTTCGCGGATCTCAAACTGTTCGTTGAGTTCATTGATCCGCCGGCGAATCACGTCGTAGTCGACCACCTCACCGGACGTCGCCTCCATGTGGTCGTCCCGAATCCATTGCACGTACGGCACACGGTCGCGACGTTCCCGTTTGCGGGCGCCTTCTTCGGGAACCCAGAACAAGGGTAGCACGTCGAATCGCCCCTCGTCCTCGTCGGGAAAGACCAGCACTAGTGCAGAGACATCTGTGGTTGAAGATAAATCCAACCCACCGAAGCAAACTCGCCCGCGCAGATTCTCCAGCGGTGTGTTACAGGCATCCCATTTGTCCATGCTCAGCCAACGTACGTCTTGCTCTGTCCATTGGTTGAGCCGGTAGCGGCGGAATGAATTCTCCTTGGCGGGGGATTCTTGGGCTTCGGTACAGTCCTCGGCGAACTGGTCCGCGTTGATCGTGATCCCGAAACTGGGGTTGGCGGTTTTCCAGACAGCCGGATCGGTCCAATCTGCCTCGTCATTGGCCGCAGCGACGAACGGGAAGAAGGACGTGTCTTCAATCGTGCCGTCGAGCACCTTGAGTGCGTAGTCGTGTTGTTCCCAGCAGATTGAATGCCGGTCGTAACCAGCGGTGGTGATCGCCAGTTGCAGCGATTGCCGGCGGGAAGCACCGGCGTAGCGCAGAGTGTCCCACAGATCCCGCGTCCGTTGGGCGTGAAGTTCGTCGATTAGCACTGCATGCGCATTGAGCCCTTCTTTGGCCGGCACATCGGCCGAGAGCGCTTTGTAGAATGACCGCGTACGATGATAAACGATTCGTTTCGTTGAACGGACGACTTTTAATCGCCGGGAGAGGTCCGGTGATTCGTCGACCATATGCGCTGCCTCGCCATAGACAATTGAAGCTTGGTCACGGTCGACGGCGGCGGAATAGATCTCCGCGCCCGGTTCGTTGTCGCCCACGAGCAGGTACAGGCTCAGCCCGGAGAACAGCGTGCTCTTGCCATTCTTCTTAGGGACTTCGATGTAGCCTCGCCGGAACCTCCGCGTGCCATCGGGACGTTTCCAGCCAAAGAGCGGGGCCACCACCTCTTGCCATTGCCAATCTAACAAGTCGAACGGTTGACCCGCCCATTGCCCTTTAGAATGCCTGAGGAACTTGCGGAAGAATGTGCGAACGCGCTCGGCGGATTTGAGATCGAACCAGCACCCATCAGCAACCGCCCGCTCGTCGGCGGACGTGCGTATCCAATCCGAAGTCAGCGATTCGACTTCGCGCGACATCAGCCCGCCTCCAGGAACAGGTCGAACTCATCCACGGCGCCGGCTCCTTCGGGGAGTTTAATCCGGCTGCGGCTACTGGGGGTGAGGCCGAACTCGACCATCAGCTTCCGCATCGCCTCCATCGCCTGATCGGCAACGGTCAGGTAAGGGCTTTTCATCGGGAAGCCCTTGGCGGGTGATTTTACGATCGTGCCGTACTTTTTGACTTGCTCTTCGGCATGCACCCATCGGGAATACGCCACGCAGTAAGCGGCCAGCGCCGAGCGATCCGCCAATGTCAACAGCCCCATGTCTAGCAGCACTTTGGCCGTACGGAACCATTCAGCGCGAGCCACATCGTCGAGATGCTCCGGGCAGTCGGGCACCTCAGGGGCAGCATGCGGTTCGCGAGCATTGAGCGGTCGTTTGCCCGGATTCCCCTCCAATGTTTTCAATGCTGTTGGCTTTGGTTTGCGGCCTCGCATGACATGCTTTCCAGCATCAAATTGATGCGAAATGATGCTTTACCCAGCTTCACACCCCCCGGTCTCTAATTTCGCGGAAAAACACGCATCGTTGGCGATGTGGTATGGGGGGATGAGTCCTTAGGGATCTAAGGTACCCCCCTTAGGGACCCGGTCATCTTTCCACCGGCAGCGACCCGGTCAGCATTCGGCGCGGTGGCTCCGACCGCATACTTCCGTTTGTCCTCATCCGTTTTCAACTTGTGATGCCGACGGCAGCGCGTCCGCAGATTGTCGAGGTCGAGCCGCAGGTCCGGGCGAACATCAATGGGAACAACGTGATCGACTTCCAAGTTCCGCGTATTGACCACGCCCTCGTCGAGGCAGTCCTCGCAATAGGGATGCCGTTTGATGTGGATGCGCCGCACCTTCCGCCAACGTTCGTCGTACCCGCGCTGTGCCGGGGTGCCACGTCGCTCGTCCGACCAACGGTGCGATGCCTCGCGGTTGTGATCATCGCAGAACCGGTCCCGCGTCGTGTTGGGACAACCGGGGTGCCGGCAGCGGGTCTTGAGCTTGGCGGGCATGCCAACGTCCTCCGTGGTAGAGCGCGGGTGGTGAATCCGTTGTAGGCATTCTACGCGGCGAGCTATGCGGTTAAAGGCCGAATCAATGCCAATCACAACTAACGCCGAAAATCATTCCGCATCTAGCGTTCGGCCACAGAAAAACTTTCCACCGCCGCTTCGAACGTGATGATTTTCCACCCGCAACCACGGCCGCGCTTGCGGCGACGTATCCGCCCGTTGAGCAGCGGTTCGGTAAAGAAATGCCCTCTACCGCACCGGGGGCACGTGAGGCCATGTAGGGCGTTGTCGTTGGTAACGTTGGCCATTGCTCAATGCTGCGTGGTTGGTAGCGCTGTGGGGCCCGTGTTCGCCCCGAATTCTTTTCTGTGGAATCCTGTGGAATTCTACCAGATGTCGCTGGATGTCCGTTCCGGATCGAGGTAACTGACTGTCCTGTCGGTGGCCGTGTTGGCTGCCGGACAGACACGAACCCCGTAACTCAAAAGGGACCACGCGATGGCTACGAAGAAAACCACGGCGAAGAAGGCAACGACCAAGAAACCCGCAACGCGGAAACCGGCAGCGGCGAAGAAGGCTCCCGCCAAGGCAGCGACGAAGAAACCCGCCGCCAAGAAGGTCGCTGCCAAAACGACCGACAAGAAAATGAGCGCCCTCGACGCGGCGGTAAAGGTCCTCGGCGAAGCGAAGGAGCCGCTCAACGCCAAGACGATGATCGAACGCATGGCCACTAAAGGCTATTGGACCAGCCCCGGCGGTCGGACACCGCACGCCACGATTTACGCCGCTATCCTCCGCGAGATCCAAACCAAAGGGAAAGAGGCCCGATTCTCCAAGACGGACCGAGGGCACTTCGCGCTCAACAAATAGCCGATCCCTGTCCAGGCCGCGACAAACGCCCCACGTTTGCTAAGTCGGGGCGTTTTCTTGTTGGGAGTACGATTTAGCAACTCCCTTAAACGACGGCATTCGGAACAATGGCTGGCGCACTTAGACTTCTCGACGTTTTTTGACAACTCGCGATCGAATTCTCTTGCCTAACTTTTTTTGCGCCGGTCGATCTCAGCGTTGAGTTGCGCACGCTGTGACGGCGTAATAATTTCTATCGCCTTTCCGAGCATTTTGCGGTCGATACGATATTTTTTCTCGTAGAGTTCCTTGTCAAATCGTCGAAGGGCGGCAGTCTGTTTGGCGGTCACGCCAAGCAATCCTCTCTTGTCAGGAGAACTTAGCGCCAAGACGACCTGTCGACGAAAGTTTATCTCGTTTAGCATTATTAACTGCGGAGGAGTGAGAATGGCTTCTACCCGAATCTTATCGTCCTTACTCGCTTCAACATCAGGTTGCTCTCCCGCACGGAGATTATGCATTCGAGCGTTGGCGGCATCCATAACGCCTTGCAATTGCAAGTCTTGCTCCTTACTGAGCTGTAAGCGCTCACGTACGGGCGATTCACCAAGCATCGGGTAATACGCGATGAAGTTTTCGTAGCTGAATCCCAACTCCCAAGAAAGTGAGATGATCGCAGAAGTAGGTCCTTGACGTTTTACTACTGAGGGAATCTCCGCTTTTTGCTTTTTTGTAAGGAGTCCCCACACCTTTTCACCATGAGCGAGCGACTCCTGTTGAAACCGTGCGATTCGTTCTTTCGCAAGCTGGCGCAGACGATTTTCCTGTTGCTTACTGAAGCCAACATCGCGGCGAATGTCGGCATCGTATAATAGGTTCACCGCCCATCTGGCGAATGTAAAGTCTTTGAGCGTCTGCAATTGTCTCGACGTAAGCACCGCCTCAATCTTCTTGCCAACCCCATTATCACGCAACCCGGTGGGTTTGTTCTGTGTAGACCGTCGCCACTTTTTGTTCTCTGCAGAAGATAGAATATTTACTGCCTCGGCAGGGCGACGGTCATCGGCAACCGCTTTTTTGTAGATGGAATCTAGCTCGGCCTTTTGTTTGACTGATAATTCAAGCTCCTCTTGCCATCCCGGCTCCCAAATCATGTCGTAAGCAGACGACGGCATTGCGTAGCCGTGTTCTCGGGGAAACTTAGGGACATGCATCCACAGGGGAGCAAACCGTATCCGTGCTAATGTCTTTTCCATCGTATCCTTGGCATCGGCGGAAGGTTGAGAGGCGGATGGAGTCTCTGCATTGACTTGTTTTGACAAGCAGGCGATGCCAGTGCATGAAACAATCAAAAAAAACATCAGATTGCAGCCGGAGACGAATCTCGTCATCGATAAAACCTTTCGCCGAAGCGACTTAGCACGCCTCGCATGGTTATGGTTTGGTTCAAGTTGTCCTTGAACACATCAAACCGCAATTGCTTGGACGTGCAATCCATTTCCAAGACGTTTTCCCCAACTCAATATAACGCAAGAAAAAGGACTTTCTGAAAAGGAACCATTCCGAGACACTGGGCCTGAAGTTTAAACTCTCAGCCGCAACTGAATCGAGGTCAATGAGGAACCAAAACCGATTACCAAATCCACGAAACGATGCGTCGGCAATCTGCATGAATAGGCCGCGACCTGACGAGCTATGCCAGATTGCTCAGTACGACCGTTTTTCGGTGTGCCCAGCGAGCACCGGAAATCCTATAGGAAAATGGGACTGATCACCGACCGAATGAGCGGGTCAGGATACAGTTATAATTTGGCACACGCAAGAAACGGTTGAGTTTCTGAGATTAGGGCAGGATGGTGCCCAACGTTGTGGGATTGTGCGGAATCCGCCCCCTCCTTCTGTCATTTTAACGGCATCAACGCATAGTTACTGTGTCTGCGGTGTCATATATGTTGAATGAGACCTGAAACAATCCCGAAATAGGAGCAACTGCGAATGGCTACCGATGAAGTCCTTCTTCACCGATACAGTCAAGCAGGCGATCCAGCCGCGTTCCGTGAACTCGTCGATCGGTATGCGGGGATGGTTTACAGTATCGGCTTGCGAACGACTGGCGATCAGCATGCTGCGGAAGATTTGTGCCAGGAGTGCTTTCTGGAACTGGCATGCAAAGCGCGCACGGTACGAGAGAACATTGCAGGATGGTTGCACGCTTTCGCGATAAGCCGGTCGTTGAACATTATTCGGTCACGCGAGCGGAGAACACGTCGCGAACAGGCTGTGGCAGGTGACTCCATCATCCATACTGATTCGACTGAGTGGACTGAATTGCAGCCGCATATTGATCGGGCGCTCAATAGGTTGAGCGACAATCTGCGTCTGCCCATTATCTTGCACTACCTGCAGGGCGAATCTCAGCAGCAGGTGGCGGAACAACTCGGCATTGACCAGGCGACAGTGTCGCGGCGGCTGCAGCGGGGTGTCGAGCAACTTCGAAAGCGACTGGGTTACATCGGTCTGATGACGACCGTTGCGGCTTTGACGTCGTTATTGGGGCAGAGTTCCGCACAGGCCGCATCGACCTCACTCACAGGATCGCTGGCAAAGATTGGGGTTTGCGGGGCTGGTGTGACCATCGCAAAGTCCACACCGAGTGGCTTGCTCCCATTTTCCATAACACTTGGAGCGATCGCCGGCAACCTGCTGTTGCTTCTTTTACTGAGAGGCTGGATTCTACTTTTATTCGTCGTTATCGTGTTCGCATTTTTGATGCGACCGCCGAGTTGGGTCCGTGAACTCCTTCGTGCACAAGCCTTCGGACGCGATGTTGTAGCCCATCCGATGTATCCATTCCGACGTTGGACTTGGTCGATTCCTCCGCCTGACTGGAGAAAACAACTGTTTGCTTGGTCGTGTGTCGCGATTTCATTCGGTTTGGTGGCTTTCGGAAACCTGAGGAATGTATCGACGTCCCCTGGTTTTGTTTTGGCATTTGGCTTATTGGCCACGGTATTTCTAGTACACGCCATTCGGCTTGCCTGGCGCGTCTGGACGCTGCGCAAGCACTCGCCAACTGACGTAGAGCACGTGCACGGACGGGTGCATCGGTGGTCCTCGTGGGAGAGTATTGTCGGAGCCTCATTTTTCTCAGTACTTTTTACAACGTGGCTATTGAGTATTCGGCGTGAGGAGATATTTTCTCTCTCTACTGGGAATATCCTAGTCTGGTTATGGTTCGTTTCCAGCGCAGTCATGGTTGTTTGGACAGTTTATGATCACTGGCAAAAGTGGAACAGGAAAGAGATTTCATTCAACAACTCTGTTTTTAGAGAGGACGTTGTCGATACAAAGCCGGTCGCACCGCGATACCACGTCGTGCTGATCGGCTGTTTGATACTAGCTGTTGTCGTCATTCTGTTGCCATTGATCGTGCTGCCACAGACCGGGTTACCGCGTTCAGCACGGCGAGAACCGGACGTCTACCGTTTTACGAAGGACGGCACACGCATTCGCGTCGACGTGCCCAATGCCTTCAAGCCTCCAACGCCCGTGAAGGGCCTTCCTTCGCAACTTGTCATGGCGGCCAGCATCGGGTTTGTCTTCAGCCTTCTTTTTCTGCGTCGCGTTGTCAAGGTACGAGATCAGTTTCCGCGCCCCGTTTGGTTGCCGCTCCTGGCGCTCGGTGTTCTGTCAGTCTCGTTGGGCTTAGGGCTTACAGCACAGAAAGTCTGGACGGCTAAAACCGGACCTAGAGAATCCATGACTACCGATTCATTGAGAATCTCTCAACACGTTGAACCGGTGTTCAAGCCAAGTCCGTCAGAATTAAAACAAATTCGGGAATACGCAAACGAAGCCGCTGTCATTACGGTTCCCGATGAACAACTCCCAGACGGTTGGTACATCCACCGGTACGACAACGGCTTCGAGGCACCTATGCCAAACGAAGATTTTTTTCGTGACATCGCGATCAAGGTAGGACTGTCTGATGTCCCAGAAATGGAATCTGTTGACGCGGCGCTCTGTCGACTTTACATGAACCCATTCGCGCTGGGAGAAGTAAATGCTGTATGCGCTGTGTATGCATTCTGCTGTGGCAACGCAGACGAAGCACGACGGCTCAACATCGCATGGGATCACCGAGGGCACTTGAAGGATCGTTTGGTGATTTTCGTTTTCGGCCGGAAGGGGCTGCGGGCTCCAAGTCTCACCGATCAGGCACCCATTCCATCGCTGTTCAAACACATCCAGCAAATTCCGCTCGCCTTGGACAGCACGAGTCGACCAATTCCGGTACGGACTCCATAGAACGGGCACAGTTCTTTTCTCCAATCGAGTACAGTCAGCAAGATATGTGACAAAGGAGTAAACGATGGCATTTGATCGTGGTTGCCCCATCAATCGAAAATCCGTTAATCGTTCGTTTTAAAGTGTGCTGTCGTTGCGACATCATGAATGCCAACACTTTCCACTGACAAACCTCATAATCCCATCTCGCAATTCATGCGAACAGGTAGTGTTTAGCATTCAACATGTCGAGTCACCAACCACCTGCTCCCAAGTCGAAATCCGCTCACCACATTCCCGACACTCCCGACGACGCACCAATTTCCCGCCTTTGGCAGCCCGCGTATACACCACGCGTAAACGCCGATGGCCGCAGGCACTGCACTGCAGGCCACGCTGCCGATCCGATGTCGCAACTTTATCTTCTCGCTTTTTCATCCTGCTCGTTCTCCATCGCCATGTTGATGAATCTGACCCATCCAGTCTCTCCGGCTGATCCGGCCCTCGACGACGTGGCGCCCGACATTGACATACCGCACCGATTTGCCCAGATCATTCGCCAAAACCAATTCCGCCTGCACACCGCGGCTTTCCTGCCAACCGTCCAGCATGAGCACGACCACCTCGTCACACTGTTCCAAGAACCGTCGGTTGTGGGCCTCCCAAAACGACCAATCCGTCGGTACGCCGTACAACGAAATCGCATGACCGTGAGCCACCGGCGAAAATACGACCTCACCAGCGCGAATCAATCGCGCCGCCATCCGGCAGGCCGCACGGAACCTCCGCTCGCGGACGATGGCGTCCGGATGGGAATAAGGAGATGCCAAATAGATCATGCCTTCACCTCTTCGGTGGCAGGAATCCGCTCCGCTTTCTGGCCCGTAAATTGCTCCCAGCGATCGACGGCAACATCCACGAATGTCGGTGCGATCTCCATGGCGAAACAGCGGCGGCCCAGTTGTTCCGCTGCCAATATTTGTGATCCGGAGCCACTGAACGGCTCGAAACAGACATCGCCGGCGCGTGTGTGCTTCCGCATCGGGCGTGCGAAAAGCTCGACCGGTTTCTGGGTCGGGTGTTTATTCCCCACGACGCGGGCCTTTCCTTCCCAGTCGACATTCCAGACAGAATCGACCTCGTGCCGACCGTCGTGCTCCGGCTGGCTGCCACGGACCCAACCCAGCATGCAGGGCTCGTGCCGGAAGTGCCAATAGACGCGGCCAAAGACCGGTGTCGGCTTAACCCAAATAATTTGCTGGTGGTCTAGGATGCCTAGTTGATCCCAGATACGTTGAATCACACCGCACCGTTTGTGTGCGTGCCAACAATAGATCGCCGCCTTGGGTGCGACCACTTTAAGAACGCAAGTGAACAACTGCGTAAAGAAAGCATCTGCGTCGGAGATGTCGATCTCCCGATAGGTGTCTGACCAATCTTTACCGGACTCATTCGGCCGATCGCCGGTGTAATCGACGAGATACGGAGGATCAGTCGTGACAATCGCGGCTTTCTCGCCGTTCATCACGCGCAAAGTATCTTCGATCGATGTGGAGTCACCGCAGAGAAGTCGGTGACTGCCCAAAAGCCAAAGGTCGCCATTTTTTGTAATTGGCTCGTCCGGCGCATCTGGTACTTCATCCGGATCGGTAAGGCCTTCTTTCATCTTGTCGCCGGACCACTTCGCCAACTCGTCCTCACTAAAACCGGTCAGTTCAAGGTCGAACCCCATCGCTTGCAGGTCGGCCAATTCCAGGGAAAGAAGATCTGCATCCCATTCAGCCAATGTGGCTGTCTGGTTATCGGCAATCCGGTACGCGCGCACCTGCGCCGGCGACAGGCCTTTGGCAACATGGACGGGCACTTTCTCCAGTCCCAGTTTGACGGCGGCTTTGTATCTCGTGTGACCGACAACGATCTCGCCAGTCTCATCCAGCACCAGCGGTTGTTGGAATCCATACTCCTCAATCGACCTTGCCACAGCATCCACCGCGCCATCGTTGATGCGCGGGTTTTGCTGGTACGGTTTGATGTCGGTCAATTTCCGTTGCGAGATTCTCATTACGAAGGTCTCCTTGGATTGTATAGTTCCCATAACCTCAATCGAGGTCGTCTATGTCATCGATCAGCGTTTCCCGCAGTTGCCGTCGTTTCTCAGTCAGTTCGTGCTGTTCTCGTTGCTCGCGGTTCACCTCCGTCTCGAAGGCGTCCAGGTCGAGCACTCCACGAATTGCCACTTCGGTGATTTCCCGCAGTTGCTCAGCGGTGAGAGATTCCAGTTCCCAGGCCCGGTCGCCGTGAGCCTCGACAAATCGGCGATAGCGCGACGAGGTCTCCTTAGAAAGTTGCCCCTCATGCAAATCCATCATCCGGACTTGTTCGGCGGTGAGCGCGGCCTTGACGATCCGGAGCCTGTCGGCAGGCACGTCAAAGTCGTCCCGTAACGAAATGCCGAAGCTAGCTGGGATGTCTTCGCCTTCTGGATCGAAATCACTGACCACGATCACCACCAGTTTTTCGCGGCCGCTCTTGTTGAAGCGTTCGACCATCTCTTTGCGGGGTGGCAATGAGGAATAACCGCGGCCGCTGGTCATGGGGAGCGTGTATTTTCCGGCGACGCTACGGAGTTGGCTGGCGACCGTGTTTTTCTCAACGAGCAACTCGATCCAATTCGGCTGACTCTGCAGTAGGTCACGCCAATAACCGGTCAAGAACTGATCGCACTCGCGGCGGACGAAATCCGCCACACCGCGATGCGTGTCCCAGACGACAACGGGGCGTGTCTCATCAGAAATGGCGTCAAATGGCACTGAACCGTCCAATCGCAATCGCGTGAGCATATTGGTCACATCGTCGTAAGCGGTTGGCGTATTGGCAAAGGGCACGCGTGTGCGGTCGTTACGGACCAATCCAGGGATATTGAGTAGGCGGTAGAATACAGATCGATCACTCAACGGCCAGTTGTGTCTCTCGGCGTTTACAACGGAAACGATCGCATCCCGCAGTTCCAGTTTGTCCCGAATCGCTGAGCGGCGTTTGCGATTGCGGAGTTGCACCACCCCGTTTCCATCAATAGCAGCAGCGTCACGTCGGAACTGTCGAACCTGTGTACAGGACACATCCGACATCAACGCCACCTCTTCGCGGAGTTGCTCAGCGGTGGTTTTGATGCGTTGCCGATTGAAACTTGCCAGCAGCCGCAAGAATTCGTCTTGGTTTCCGCTATAGGAGACGTCGTGTCGAATACGAACTGGGAAACGTTCGAGCCCTAGCCACTGAGCCGCCGCATGACGACGATGACCCGAAAGAATGTAACCATCACCACTGACGACAATGGGCTCCAGAATGCCGTTTTTGCGTACGTCCTCGACCAACGCCAGAAAGGATGGCTCCCCTTCGTCAACCGGATCATAGAGTTGGTCGTTAAGTGGAGCAGGCGAGATCGCCAAAGTACACACCACGTGCAGGCATGCCTCGACGGGCTGTGTACTTTGAGGACGAGGGAGAATGCGACCCTCTTCTTCAAGCCGCTTGCGGTGATTCGAGACGGTCCGGTTGCTGACGCCGACCGCGAGGGCGATTTCGCGATCGCTCAATAAGCGCCAGTGCTCGACGATCGCATCCCGGACACGGTCTGACTTTCGTTGCCAACTGGTGGAGGAACTCCTCACGGGCATGGCGCGACCTCCTCAGCGAAAGTAGCAACCAGGCTCCAACCCGATCGTTCACCCACCTTTTGCACTAGACCACGGTGTTCGAGACCGTTGAGGTACTCGCGAACCCGGCGCGGCTTCATATTGACCGCCGTGGCAATCTGTGACGTGCTAACGGCGGTTTTTCCTAAATAGATATTATTAGGGAAAACCGCCGTTAATTTCTGGAGCGCGTTCAATATCGCAACACTGGCATCATTGAGGAT
Source organism: Symmachiella macrocystis (assembly GCF_007860075.1). Taxonomy (NCBI): domain Bacteria; kingdom Pseudomonadati; phylum Planctomycetota; class Planctomycetia; order Planctomycetales; family Planctomycetaceae; genus Symmachiella; species Symmachiella macrocystis. Next base: position 1,065,981 of record NZ_SJPP01000001.1, on the reverse strand, counting down.
TTCGACCCCGGTATCGGAAAGCGGCAGACCACACTCCTCATCGGAGAGGACGAGGACTTCACACCCGGTCTCCAGGATGCCGCGGCCCCGACCTGTGGCCTGCACGATCTGAGCGCGGACGAGATCTTGGTGGGCGCGTCGCCACGCCTCATTCTTGTAGCCGCGCGAATTCACTTTCGTGGGTTCATGCGACTCGGTCTCGCCGTGCCAGTAGATAACACCCCATTCCGGTTCGCAGGTAGCGGCGCTCATTTCGCCGATTTGCACGAGATGTTTGGCAATCGCTGCAGGCGGAATCCGTGGCGTTCCAGCCACGATGATCAGATCGCATTTTTGGTGCCAGTCGTTTGAGGATCTTTCCTCGCCGCTGCCGAAATAACTGGTTTTGACAATCCGCTCATCGAAACCGGCCCCCAACTTCTTCAGGACCGACATGTGCGTACTGTGGGCGATGATTCCGAGGCGGCGGAACTGCGGTCGGTCGGCCATCACTCCGCGAATCAGGCCGCGAACGGTCTTGGCGGAGGTCCGCCGGGTAATGTCGCGCGGGATTTGCACCGCCTTCTTGCGGAGCTCGATGCGTCCGTCCGGTGTGGCTTGGTGAACCGTGTGGCCAACGATCGCTTCGACATGTTCGGTGTCGGCCGTAGCGTCATTGATCCATACCACGCAATTCATCGGCGGCGGATTATCGATCACGCCGACGACCGACTTCTTCAGATACGCATTCCCCTGTCCGCCTCCCTTGTGAAATCGCCGCTCAACAATGATTGCCGCCAAATGGAGTTTGCCCGCAGCGGCCGTCAGCAAGAACCGCCATGGCTGATCCCGGAAATCGATGTTCGCGCGGCGGATGCTAAAGAACAGCGTGCGTTCGAAACCGGCGGGAACTCTGGCTGTCTCCGGAGGCGACCATCCAACAGTCTGGTCGGCAGTTTCAATCGCCTGGAATAAATGCTCTAAAAGCCCTGACATCAGCCGGAAATACACGTATTGGCGTTCACGGCGGATGGCCAGTTCCTCATCCTGGTACCGATTGCCCTCGTCGTCGACACGGGTCGCATCGCCAAACCAATTGAGGGATGCTGGATCATTGAGAATGTAGTCTTGAACCAACAGCCGAGCCTGAACGATGTCACCGAGACTGATCTCGGCCGGCGGCCTCAGCAAGCTGATTGCATCTTCATGAATCGATAGGTACTCACGGCTTTGCGATAATTCCGCGAGGCCGGTGTATTCGGCTCGCTTGTGCGTCGCAATTGCCACGTGGGCATCTGCCACCGTAGATAACTGGCTCAAATAACCCGTTTCGCGGCATTTTTTGCGAAACTCGCAAGCCGGGCAGACGGCCTTGACGACCGATAGGCCCATCCCCTCGGCAATGTTGGCGTTGTCGTTCCAGCAATTCTGTGGGCGCTCGCCCGTGTCCTCAGTAATACGTGATGGATAGCAGGCGGCAATGATACCGTTTCCCTCGTATTGCTCACGCACCTCGTCACAATTTTCGTGGGTTGGATAAATAAGTAGCGACCTCATACGGCGTTCCTCCGTCGCAACGCCCAGAGTATGACGGCCAAGTCGACGTGAGACTTTCCCGCTCCGGTTGTACTGGCGTCGATGTACACGCCCGGACAACCGAGCGAGCGGAGTCGGACTTGCAGCATCTGATCACGCCAATCGTCGACCGCCACCGCCGGTCCGGTCGGTTTCGGGGGCCGGATGACGATTGGTGGACTGATGACAGTCGTCTCCAAACCGGAAACGAATAAATCGGCCAAACGGTCGACCGGCAGTTCGGGCATCACATTCAGCCAACCGCGCGCATCCTTGGCGTTGTCAGGCGGCAGTGCCCAGGCGATTGGCCGTTCGAGTTCATCGGCGAGACGTTTGGCAGTGCGTACGGCTCCATCACGGCCCGGCCATTTGCCATCGAGTTTCTCGTCCCGTTCTCCGATGACGATGATTTCACGTTTTTGGTCGATCCCCGACAACAGTCCAACGAGATGATCCACGCCGCCACAATTGGACGGCCGCCCCACGGTGTTGAGACCGATAGTCAAGAGCGCCGCGGTATCGGAGCCGCCCTCCACGAGTAAAATCGGGCCTGCACCGGCATTCCAATCGGTGGCGTACGTCAGCCCCGAACGTCCGCCCTTCATGCGGATTTTCGAGCCGTCCCGTCGCCGCGTAGCGATCCCAATAATTTGACCGCTCGCATCCCGTTCAGGGAAAGTCCAACAGAAACGTTCCACGTTCCAACCGACGCTGAGGGAAGCAAGTGCCGTAGCGGTAACGCCCAATTGATTGGCCAACCGTTGACGATGTTCTTCAGCACCATTGGCAAACCGCTCCGCCAGCGCGGGCCAGTCTTGTGTTGGCGAAGTCGAACGAGTCGATGGCCGTATACGCACCGGAGGTGGCGGATTCCGGTCATACGGATCGTCATCCAAGCGGTGTAGATATTGCCCACCGGCATTCATGCGCAGCGCACCGTCGGAGACGCGCCCGCACCAGAGCACCTTACGGTCGTTGGAAACCGAACAGTTATCCGGTTTGCCGCAAACGGGGCAGGGGTCACCGTGCGATACGCGCATCCAGTTGTCGGCGGGACTTACCACGTCGTACCTCTCTCCAAGATTGCAATTGCCACCCCCGATTCATTCGGGTCTGTTTCCGTTCGCCCGAATGCTACGCAGAAAGGTGCATTTGGATAAGTCGCTATTGCAAACTCATATGCGCCGCATATGCGCGGGACATGCGCCACACATGCGCGAATTTACGGGGACATGCGCCACATATGAGTTTCGCCGTTTTTGCCTTTAGGGGGCGGTCTTCAGACGAAATGAAGCGAAGAATAGGTGCAGATGCCGAGTCTGTGGGCCGGCACCACATGATGGCTTTCCAAGAATAGATTTCGTGCCCTCTTCGCCTCACATGCCTGGATTTCCACCGCCAAACCGGCACACTGGACCCGAGTCCGACTCGGGCGGCGTGCGCCCGTTGTCGACGCAGTGGTTGTCGGACGAACGGATCGCCGAGGCCCGTCGCGTCTGGTCCAAGGCCTATGGCCGAGTGATCAGTCAAGACGAAGCGGTGAAAATTCTGATGAGCGTCCGACGGCTGGCAGAAGTGTTTTTGAGTGCCGAAGAGGAGCCGTAATCATGAATGTGGTGATTTGGACGCGGGTCTCGTCCCGCGAACAAAAAGAGGGATACTCGATCGACGCCCAGTTGAGAGTGACGCGAGAGAAGGCACAGCGGTTGGGGTGGAATGTCGTCCGGGAATTTGAACTCGACGAGTCAGCCAAGCGCGGTGCAGAACGAAAGATCTTCAATGAGATGCTGCGGTGGCTGGCAAAGAACGCCAAGCGGGAAAAGATCAAAGCGATCCTCTGCCACAAGTTAGATCGAGCTTGTCGCAATATGCGCGACGCGGTCCGCCTGCAGGAACTGGAGGACGCATGCGGCGTACAACTTTCCTTTGTGGAAAACGAATTCGGTCCAGGCGCTGCTGGAACGTTTTCGTTTAACGTGATGGCGGCCGTTGCGCAGTATTACAGCGATAATCTGCGCGAGGAGGTGATTAAGGGGCTCGATGAAAAAGTGCGCCAGGGCTGGCCCACGGGATTGGCCCCTTACGGGTACCTCAATGTTGATGACCGCGAAGAGCCAGTCGTACCACATCCGGAGAAGGCCAAGTCGCTGATTCGTATTTTCGACCTCTATTCGTCAGGCAGCCATACCTTCAAAAGTCTTGCCGACCGACTCGCCAGCGAAGGTCATGTTTTCCGCGACAGCCAATCTCGTTTTAACCGGACGGCCCTGTCCCACATTCTCAATAACCGTTTCTATATCGGTGAGTTACACCGGAACGGCCATGTCTTCGAGGGACGCTATCAGCGAGTCATCCATCGCGCAACGTTCGATGCGTGTCAGGACATCTTGTGTGGTCGAAAGCGGCGAACGGGAACCTATCACCTGCCGCTAGCCGGTGGATTGTTCCGCTGTGAATACTGCGGCCAATCGATCACCGGAGAACGCATTCGCCGAAAGCTCAAAGGAGGCGGAATCCGCGAACACATCTATTACCGGTGCTGCAACAACAATCGTGGCGCCGATCACCCCAAGGTTCGTTGGAAAGCGCAGGATTTGGAGGAGGCGATCGCTGAGGACCTGGAGAAGATGCGGATGCCCACGCTCGAGGTCGCCGAATGGTTCCGCAAGGAACTTGGTGCCGCTGTGCACGACTTGACGGGCTACCGACGCCAACAAGCCACATCATTTGCCAAGCGGAAGACGGAATTGGCGAACATGCAGGACCGCCTCCTCAACGCGTACCTGGCGGGGACGATCGATGATGACGTATATAAGGCCAAATCCAACGAGCTGAAGGCCGAAGCAGCCAGCGCGGACGAGTCGTTGGACAAACTAGGCGACGTCGATCCGGCCCGTGGTGAACTAGCGGTCACGCTCTTCGATTGGACGCAAAAGGCGGCGGAAATCTGGCGCGGTTCAAACAATACCGTCAGGCGCGATATACTCGACGCGGTTTGTTTGAACCGGGTATTGAGCGACGTAAACCTAGTACTGGAAAAGAGAAAGCCCTTCGACGAACTCGCCGAAAGGCCGGATTTGAAGAATAGTCGGGACGACAGGAGTTGAACCTGCGACCTCTTGACCCCCAGTCAAGCGCGCTACCAGGCTGCGCCACGTCCCGTGGTGGTTGGCGTCGGTGTCTGCAGCGGGAAATACGCCAAAAGTGGAAACACAGACGTCGGTTGCTGTTATCGCAGGCATTCGTGTGAATTGCAAGAGATGTCGATCGGGAAAATTGGCAGCGTATGGCATCGCTCTCAGCGTTTCCTTGGGGAGGGAAATTCTTGACCAGTGTTGCTGGTATACCCCGTCTGGTTGGCCTACAACGACGTTATCGATACTTTGCTCATTCTCAGACAGTGATTGGCTGGAAAGGCCGTGATCTTGAGGAAATCTCGCATATCGTGTATTTTAGAGGTCTGATTCAGCGGGATTATGGAATTCCCGTAGCATCATTTTTTGTGAGCGGTCTTGGGAGTTGTTGCCGAGGTTTGCTCCCTCGAAACGCGGCTGTTGACGGAATTTATCCGTGGCATACCCGGTTCGAGTTTTGACGTGGAAGAAAGGTGAATATGGCTTCGTCTCGTGCACAATTGGTCGCGGAAATCCTATGGGAGTTGAAGCGAGCGGACAAGGTGGCAAATTTCAGACTCGTTGCAGAACGGGCCGGCTTTAGCGCCGGGGCTAACGGACGGGCCATGGAAACCTGCTTGAAAACAATTCGCCGCGATTGGCCGCATTTGCAGTGGTGGCGGGCAATTCCCATCCGCGATGACGGTCTGCTGGAAAAAGATTCCGAGCAAGTCGTCAAACTGCAAGAGTGCGGTTATGCCGTCGAAGACGCCGAAGGCAGCCAGGAACACGTGGTGGTTAGCGAAATCGAAACGCACACCATGTCTTGGGAAGCACCGGTGGATGCTCCGGTCGGTTCGCCGATCGATGAATCGCTCGACGACGATGACGATGAGAGCGAAGACAACGCGGACAGCGATGACAGCCGCGCCGAAAAGCAGGAAGTGGAAGGAGAAGAGTAGTTCTTCCACCTGCCCTGAACTCATTAGAATTCAGGAAAATACTCGGCGGATTCTTAGGCGTTGAGCGCAGTCAGCGAGGCTCTCCGATCAGGACACCAATTCTGTCAGGCTACCGGTGCGCGCGGAGTGCTGTTGGGAAATGCTGTCCTCAACTTTCGCCTGCGGACAACTGCTCCAGCGATTCCCATTTTAGTTCACGGCTGGGGCAGTGGAATTGCGCAAGGCGGCGGCGGTGTGGCTGTCGGGGTGTTTGAGGATTTCCTCCGGCGTTCCGGTTGCCACGATCGCGCCTCCCTGTTCGCCGCCGTCGGGGCCCATGTCGATCACCCAGTCGGCCGCGCGGATCATGTCGAGGTCATGTTCGACGACGACAACGGTGTGTCCTGAATCGACTAAGCGGTGCAAGACGCTCAGCAGTTGCTCGACATCGGCCGGGTGGAGACCTGTGGTCGGTTCGTCCAATACGAACAGCGTGGATTCACCATGGGATGTCGGCGAGAGTTCGCTGGCCAATTTAACCCGTTGTGCTTCGCCCCCGGAAAGTGTGAGCGCCGATTGGCCCAGTCCCAGGTAGCCCAATCCGACGTCGACAAATGTTGTTAATTGTTTTTGCAGCTTGGGGACGTTTTCAAAAAACACAGCCGCCTCGGCAATGCTCATCGCTAACACGTCGGCCACACTGCGGTCGCGAAAATGAATCTCCAGCGTTTGCGGATTAAAACGCGCGCCGTTGCAGTCACTGCAGGTCACATACATGTCCGGCAAAAAATTCATGGCGATGCGCGTTACGCCTTGTCCACGGCACGTCTCACAGCACCCCGACTTGCTGTTGAAGCTGAAGCGGCCCGCCTTGTAACCCCGGATGCGGGCTTCGCGGGTTTTAGCAAAGACTTTGCGAACTTCATTCCAAACGCCGGAGTACGTGGCTGGATTGCTGCGGCCCGTTTTGCCGATGGGGGATTGATCGACTTGAACCAACCGCACGATCTGCTCGACTCCCGTAATGACTCCGTCGACGCTGGTTGTTGTTTGCTTGCGAGTGCGCTCCTGCCCCAATTTTCGCCGTACCGCCGGAATGAGCGCATCGATTACCAACGAACTTTTACCCGCGCCGCTGACACCGGTGATACAGGTTAGGACCTGTAGTGGAAGTTCCAATGTCACTTGCTTCAAGTTATGTGTGGCGACTTCGCGTAGCACAATTCCAGTTTCTGGATGAGCGGCGCGCCGTTGCGGCGTTGGCTCCGTATCGCGGCGCCCGCTGAGGTATTCTCCGGTGGGCGTGTCAGCTTCGGCGACCTGTTGCGGCGTCCCTACGGCGATGATTCGACCCCCATGCTGTCCGGCGCCGGGACCAACATCGACCATGTAGTCGGCGCGGGCCATCACCTCCGGATCGTGTTCGACTACTAGGACACTATTTCCTTGCGCTTGCAGTTCCGCCAACGACTCCAACAACCGGCCCACATCACGGGGATGCAGGCCGATGGTCGGTTCATCAAGGATATAACAGACTCCCGTTAACCCTGATCCCAGGCAAGCGGCCAAGCGGGCGCGTTGGTATTCGCCGCCTGATAGCGTTTTGGTGGGGCGGTCCAGTGCCAAGTATTCCAAGCCGACCTGCATTAAAAAACGTAGCCGCGATTCCACGTCGTCCAACACTCCGCCAGCCGCGAGTTGGGCCGCTTCGGTATTGAAGATGCTTGTGGACGAATTGTGTAATGATTCCAGCAATCGTAAGATGAAATCATGGACCTGCGAAATCGGTTGGGCAGTCAATTCATGAATCGCCACGCCATCAACGGTCACTGAACGCGCGATTGGTGCCAAGCGACTGCCATTACAAACATCACAAATCTTTGGCGCCTCTTCGTCGTTCTTGCTGGCAGACTCGGGAATCAGGTGCCCCATCCCTTCGCATTTTGGGCAGGCTCCGTATGGGGAATTGAAGCTGAATGTCCGCGGCTCCAATTCGTCAAAGCTGATGCCGCAACTCGCGCAGGCGAAGCGGGTGCTGAAGCGATGCTCTTGCCATTCCCCATCGACTTGTCGCAAAACAATGCAGGTCTCTTCCCCGTGCCGCAGCGCCAGGTCGACCGATTCGCTCAGCCGTGGAGCAATGCCCTCTTTGATCACGATGCGGTCGACAACGACATCGATATTGTGAGTACGGGTTTTCTGCAAATCGGGTGGGTCCGCCACATCGACCAACTCCCCATCGACGCGGGCGCGGACGAATCCTTCGCGGAATATCTGCTCAAAGACCTTTTTGTGCGCGCCTTTGCGGCCTTTGACGAGCGGCGCGAGTAACATGACTTTGGTCCGGTCATCGAAACTTAGGATGGCATCGACAATCGCCTGGGGGGATTGTTGCTCGACCGGTTTACCGCATTGGTAACAGTGCGCGCGCCCCGCACGCGCGTACAGCAGTCGCAGATAGTCATAGATTTCTGTCGTGGTCCCCACGGTGCTGCGGGGTTGGACCGAGCCGGCACTCTGTTCGACGCTCAATGTCGGCGGCAAACCCTCCAGTAGATCCACATCGGGCCGCTCAAGCTGATTCAAAAATTGCCGGCTGTAGGTCGACAAGCTTTCCAGATACCGTCGTCGTCCCTCGGCGAATAGGGTGTCGAACACGAGTGAACTTTTACCGCTGCCGCTGACACCGGTGAAGACCACCAATTTCTCGTGGGGAATATCGACATCAACGTTTTGCAGATTGTGGACCCGCGCACCGCGAACCTGGATCGCATTGTTCAACGGGGGATTCGCGGGCATAATCAAAGGGGCTTGCTGCAGGGGAGGCTGGTCGGTATTCGTCCTACCGATTGTATGCGCTGCGGCTGAAATTCACTAACATAGAAGCCAACGATAATTCCTCGGCCGGGCCAGAGACCGTAATTCACCATGAACCAACTCCTTCCGCATCGCTTTTTGTTTCGGTACTCCCTCCCGGCGAAGTACTCCGCGAAATTACCGCTGCGGGGAAAGGCCTTGCTGAAATTGTCGGCAGCCCATGCGTTGCCTGATTTCAGCGATTTGGATTCGGCAGCCAAATTCGGCGATATTCGACTTGCTTGGAACGAGCAGGGGATTGGCATCACAGTTAAAGTGAGCGGCAAGAGTCGCCCCACGGTCTGTCGCGCTGCGATTCCGATCGAGACGGATGGGCTACAAGTCTGGATTGATACGCGCAATACGCAGAACATCCACCGAGCCAGTCGCTTCTGCCACCACTTTGCGTTTCTACCCGCTGGAGACGGCCCCAAAAGCGATCAGCCGTCGGCCTCGCAGTTAGCAATTGCCCGTGCCCGAGAAGATGCGCCGCAAACTCATATCAATGACATTCAAGTGCGATCCAGCATTCCCGCCGACGGGTATCAACTTGAGGTTTGGATTCCCGCAACAGCGCTGCATGGGTTTGACCCGGAGTCGACGCGGCAGTTGGGGTTTTACTACCTGTTGCGGGATAGCGAACTTGGTCAGCAATATCCCAGCGTTGGCCCCGATTTTCCGATCGCGCACGACCCCAGCTTGTGGATGACCGTCGAATTGTCTCAATGAACGGGGGTCATTCGGACAGGGAGTCGAATTGCTCTCCATCAGAGATGGAGAGTCGCGCGAAACGCAATTTATCATTGTCCAGCGTTAGCCGGGCTTTCCAAGAGGCGGACTTGGGAAAACCAGTTGAGAAGATCACTTGGCCTTCCATCAGCAAAGTGACTGGTTGAATCGACAGGTATTCAACCACCTCGTCGGTAATGACTTCAAAATCATTTCTCTTGAAGTATTGTTCGATGTGTCGCACGACCTCTTCAGCAGCGGCGGTCCTGTGGCTTGCCAATAATCCAATTACTTTATCCATTGTCCCTCCCATTGCCCGATGCCGCTTAAGGGGACGCTCTGCGGTTGGCTTGTGTACCTCATGTCTATGAAGGTCTGTTTGCACCTATGCATATCTATTTTAGCTTACAGAGTGTTGCAAAAAGCGAACTGTTCAGGGAAAACCCCTATGCTGGCCTTGAGTTGTGTGTTGGCTGGCAAGGAGTTGCAGGATTCCGCGGGCCCCCCCAGTACTCATAAAAGCGGTGGGATTGCCTCAAATCGGCAATCGAGCGTGGGAAATCGACGCAATTCGACAATTGGCCGACAGGAGATGTTGTGCCGTTTCCTCGAGTCAAGAAACATGCACAAAAAAAGCGACGGCGGTTGGCGTCATTAGCCAACTGCCGTCGCTATAGGCATTGTCACTCGAAAGCTAAACGATTTCGAGAAAGTGACCCCAAGGGGATTTGAACCCCTATTGCCGGGATGAAAACCCGGTGTCCTAACCGGATTAGACGATGGGGCCTTGTGCCTGATGCGTCATACAATACAGAACCGCTTCACCGATTGTCAAGACGATGGCCGCCTCATAAAAGCGGGAAAAACGATGTTTTGTTTTCGCGGATTCGATATCGTGTTAGAGAGCTTCGGCTCATTCGGTTGCTGTGCTTCAAACAAAAGAGTCGAATTCACTGAAACTCACGGATGCACGCGGTGGGAATCCAGATTTCCCGGTGCCGTGTCTCGTTTGCAGCGATCTGCATTTGGCCTATTTTCCCGTAGGAAGAGTGAGGGTGCAGTTCGATCGTGGTGAGAACGATAGGTCAGATGCGTGGAGATACACCTAAAGAATTATGGGAACGCGAGTTTTGGATCGATCACGTAAGTCACGTCACCGTCGAAATCACGGTGTAGCAAACGATTAGTGAGTAAAAGACATAGTAAAGACCAACAATGCAATCATTTGATCCGACAGAATTCTAAGTCTCAGCGGGGGAAACCCCGGAGTGACCGGTCTTCTGTTCATGATTGTGGATTGCTTCGTAAACTTCACTGCGGTGTACGGGGATTTCCTTGGGCGCTTGGATTCCCAAACGCACTTTATCCCCACGAACTTCCACCACCGTGATGACGATGTTGTCGTCAATTACAATGCTTTCGTTCTTTTTACGTGAAAGAACTAACATTGGACGCTACTCTCCCAGTACTGCGAAGCCTGCTCCCTGTGAAGAAGGAACCAGACCGACACTACGATGACGGCTCGGCTTCATGCAAGCGTATGGGTTGACCGGAACTTCAGTGTCCCGCTACCAACCAATCATCTCAATTTATTCTAAGCGTCAAGCAAAAATAGGTCAAGGGGCGACCCTAGACCTTGACGCAGGCGACAGAGGGCAAATCCTTAGCTTGCTTATTGTTAAAAAGGGAGGTGTCTCATAAGTCCTTTCTGTCAAACATCTTGTGGTTAAAGGGGAGGCGAACTTCTTTTCTGCCTGACTTTCTAACAAAAACGAAACTTTTTGCCGACTTCTGGTGTTCTATCATCCCCCGAATTGCGAATTCATGACTTTCGTGACGCCGAGGCTATTTTGCTAAGGTATTGGCCGGTAGAGCGAAGAGTGGGATAGCCGCATGTTGCAAAATGCTATGGTGCATTTTCCTAGGTAGGCGGAACCGAGCCATCAGAATGCGAAATGTCAAATCGGCGAAAAATTGGCATCCCTCTTTGAAAAGAGAACCGTTAAAATTTATGCAGGACGCAAACGTTGAGACAAATACGATGCTGCGTGCGATCTTGCTCGAAATGTCGTCGAGGCCAGCTGTGGGGGTGTGCAAACAGGCAGTTGGATTTCTCGGCACGTGGGTGATCTTGTCCGTTCAGTCTCCTGTTTTGGCCAATCCACGCTCCGGTTTTCGATCTCTTGTCTGTCTCCTGGCTTGCCAAGTTATAGGAATTTATTTGCATGCGAGGCCATTTTCGGTTATGGCTAACGTTATATCAATTGCGGAAGCATCCATTCTGGTCATTCTTTTGGGTGATACTACTTAGATAATTTGTCATAATTTCTTAGCTGAGCATTTTATCGATTTCAGATCGTGAGAGTGAAAAGTCCATGGTCGCAGAAGATTTCTCTGGCCGCGCCCTCACCGACGTCGTCGTCAATCGGATTCTGCTTATCGAAGCGGACGCCGAGACGGCGCAGTCCATGAAGACGCTGCTTGAAAGCCAAAAATTCACAGTATTGACAGCCAAAGACGGCGGCCAAGCGCAATCGATCTTTGTCATGCGCAAGCCCGACTTTGTAATCACCGAGTTGATTTTAAAGGGCGACACTGGATTCGAGATTTGCGAACGCTTCAAACAAACGGATAAAACGGTACCTGTCTTGGTCGTCTCTGAGATCGAACTGGATCAAGCGAAGAAGCTTGCTTCCCGAGTCGGCGCCGATGGTTATCTCGTTAAGCCGGTACAGCCCGAAGTCCTCTTGTCGAAGATCCGAGAAATCGCCGAAAACGCGTGGTGGGAGGTCCACTCAGACCGCCCGCGCGAAGACCGGCGCGTACGCTTTTCTTGTTCCTGTGGAAAGCGGTTTCGCGTCAGTCCGGTTCACCGCGGCAAATCGTTGACCTGTCCTGAGTGCGGGGAACCCACGATGGTTCCAATCCACGATTAGCCGATCATGTCCTTACCGGTTTACACGGGTTTCCCTTACTGTTGAGAAGTTCATGACTGACGTCGACCGAGTGTCAGTTTCAGGTTCGACCGCGCAGAGCAAGCGGTGACTGCTGAGTTTTGGCAATTATTATTGGCGGCATTATTCCTCTCTGCTTTTTGCGTTTTTTATGCCGTTGATTTGAGTATTATTCCTATCCATTCGAGGCGGTTGGTCATGGCGACGTTGATCGTTCAAAACGGTAAACACCAAGGCACTAAGATTCCGCTTCCCAACCGGGAAGTGACTGTCGGCCGCGACGACAAATGTTACGTCCGTTTAACATCTGGGGACGTCAGTCGGGTTCACTGTTCGCTGCTGGCTACCAATGAAGGGATTCTTATTAAGGATTCCGGTAGTCAAAATGGTGTGATCATCAACGGCATGAAGATTGAAGGGGACCACATGATGCGGCCCGGGGACCTGCTGAAAGTCGGCCCCGTGAAGTTCACCATGGAAATCCCCCAATTGGCTGCACCGCCCGGGTCGGCTGACGACGATAGTATTGCGACCTGGCTGGCCGAAGGGGACACCAACGCCAGTGCCGCCGACTCCGAAACGACTGAAATACAAACTGTCGAAGCAAACCGCGAGCATGCAGCTACTGCTGAACTGCCCCCGGCCGAGCCGGAAGCCAAGTCGATTGCCGAAGAGGCACAAGACATCATTCGCCGGCACTTTGAAACGAAAAAGAAGTAAAACCGGAAACGAAAAAAAGTCACCCGCTTTTTCGGCGGTTCATTCAATAACGAACAAGCGACGAGACCTCGAAATTCACCATTGATGCGCATTATTTCCGGAAAGTACCGTCGTCGTAAATTGCTCGCTAATCCCGGTCAAACCACACGCCCCATCATCGATCGAGTCAAAGTGGCCTTGTTCGATCGTCTTGAAGAAAAGCTTCAAGGCGCGGCGGTCGCCGATATTTTCGCAGGCACGGGCAGTTTTGGCTTGGAAGCTCTCAGCCGCGGCGGGCGGCTAGCAGTCTTTATTGAGCAGGACCATCGTGCATGGGAATTGCTCAAGCAGAACGTTGAGTCGCTCAACGCTGAAGAAGAGACGCTCTGTTGGCGTACCAATGCATTACGGTCCTCCTTCAAACCCAAAGGACTGGACGATTGGAGCCCGTACGATATCGTCTTCTTCGATCCCCCTTACCGATTCATGGAAAGGGCCGATGAAACCTCCGAGCCTTACAAGGCGCTCACGCGCTTAGCGCGCGCCGATGTCACGGCCGACGATGCGCTGCTGGTCATCCGCACCGGGGGCAGGGCCGAATTTGCTGTCCCTCCGGAATGGTCACTCCAAGAATGCCTTAAGCCGTCGAGCATGGCTTTGCACTTCTTCGTGAAATCGACCGATCCTCCGGCTCCCGGCACCGCCGAGGAGTAAACACCGCTGCGGTGGATTGCAATTCGCCGTCTCCTTTTGCATAGTCACTCCAGTGGCTAAGTAAAAATACGGAGACCAGCGATGAGCATTTGGGATCGATTGCGGTTAGATGGACGGAAGCTCTTCATCACCGGCGGGAGTCGCGGATTGGGGCGGGAAATGGCGCTGGCCATTGCCGAAGCGGGCGCCGATGTCGTGCTCGTCGGCCGCGATGCGGAGAGTTTAGAACAAACAGCTGAGGATATTCGCGGATTCGGACGCAACGCGCATACCATCATTGGGGATATTGGGCAACCGGCACAGGCGGAACAAATTTGCCGCGACGCTCTTGCCGAATATGGACCGTTTGAGATTCTGATCAACAATGTGGGCGGGCGGCGGATTAATGTCCCGACCGAGGAATTGCCGTTGGACGATTGGCAGACGATTCTCGATTTGAATCTCACCAGCACGTTCCTCTGCACAAAAATCATCGGCGGGGCGATGCTCCAATTGCCCGGCGGTGGACGGGTGATTAACAACGCGTCTATATCGGGCATGATCGCCAGCCGTAACATCGGTGGCCGCAGCTACGAAGCATCCAAGGCGGCGGTGATCGCCTTCACGCGGGCGACAGCTGCCGATTGGGCGCCACAAGGCGTGACGGTCAATGCGATCTGTCCCGGCGGATTTATGACCGAACCCAACCAGCGCTGGGCCAAGGACAATCCCTCGGTCATCGAGTCCTTCGAGGCTGCGATTCCTGCGGGGAAATTTGGCGAACCGGAAGACCTGGGACCGTTGGCGGTCTATCTCGCCTCCGACGCTTCGCGCTATATGACTGGGGCGACCTTGGTCATCGACGGCGGATATACGTTGTGGTAATGTTCACTGTCCCTCGGATACTCTTCGCGGGGACAGGGACAGCGCCCTCCCGATTATCTCCATCAGCCCTCGGATTCGCCGGGGGACCAACCCACCCTCCTTGGAAAGGCACTCCATGAAATCCACGTACCGATTGGCCGCCTGCGGCTTTGCGATTCTTGCGGCTCTGCTCGCCACTACACGATTCACCACGAACAATAACAGCCACGCCGACGAACCGGCTGAGAGTCGTATTTTTGAATTGCGGACCTATACCACCAACCCGGGAAAGCTGGCCGCACTGCACGCGCGTTTTCGTGACCACACAATGAAACTCTTCGAAAAGCACGGCATGAAAAATGTCGCCTACTGGACGCCAAGTGATGAAAAACTGGCCGACAATACGCTGATCTACGTCGTCTCCCACGCCAGTCCCGAAGCGGCCAAGGCATCCTGGAAGGGTTTCATCAGCGATCCGCAATGGAAAGAGGCATACGCCGAATCGATCGCCGATGGCAAACTCGTCAAAAAGGTCGAGAGCGTGTACATGACGCCGACTGATTTTTCTCCGATGAAGAAGTGACGCGAGACATGGCAACGACGAACCCCACTGACATCCCGCGCACGCTTTCCTGGCAAGGGGAGACGACCGGTTGTCTGCGGATGATTGATCAAACATTACTGCCGATGGAGTTGCGCGAAATCGATTGCGACTCCGTCGAGCAGGTTTGGGAAGCGATCCGCGCACTGCGCGTCCGCGGCGCCCCGGCGATCGGCGTGGCAGCAGCCTACGGCGTGGTGCTGGGCGTGCGCAGTGCAGCGTCCGGTTCGCGTGCTGAATTCGACAAGGCGCTCGATCAAACGGCCACATACCTCGCCGGCAGCCGGCCGACGGCGGTAAATTTGTTTTGGGCGCTCGACCGCATGCGGCAGTTCGTCGAGGGACATCCAGAGGCGTCTCCGTCGGAATTGACGGCGCTATTGCTGGACGAAGCGCGGCGGATCGATGATGAAGACCGCGCCATGTGCGCCGCTATCGGGCGCGTCGGTGCGGAGTTGCTCAGCGATGGTGACGCGGTACTAACGCATTGCAACGCAGGAGGGTTGGCGACCGCCGGGGATGGAACGGCCCTCTCGGTTTTCTTTGCTGCAGCTGCGGCCGGCAAAAACATCGAAGTCTATGTCGACGAGACCCGCCCTTTGTTGCAGGGCGCGCGGTTGACTCAATGGGAATTGATGCAGCGGAACATTCCTGCAACTTTAATCTGCGATTCCATGGCCGGTTGGGTTATGAAGCAAGGCAGCGTTCAAGCTGTTGTGACCGGAGCGGATCGAATTGCTGCTAACGGCGATGCCGCTAATAAAATTGGCACGTACTCCGTCGCCACGTTGGCCAAAGCGCACGGCATCCCGTTCTATGTCGCCGCCCCCACTAGCACATTCGACCTCGCACTGGCCGACGGCTCGCAGATCCCCATCGAAGAACGGGCAGCGGAAGAAATCACGCATGGTTTCGGCCGGCAAACGGCGCCCGACAACGCCCGGGTGTTTAATCCGGCCTTCGATGTGACCGACGCGGCGCTCATCGCAGCGATTTTCACCGAGCGGGGAGTCATACGTCCCGTGACGACGGAAAATGTGCGCAAAATGGTCGGCAGTTCCGCCGCGGACAACTGATCACTATAATAGGGCTGCGCTCCCGAAATCCGATGCACACACCGCGCGCCCGATCGAAAGCCGAGTGATGAATTTTGCCCTCTTGGGTGACGCCCCCGAAGTCCAACCGTTGCTCAGGGCCATCTGCGCAACCCCTGAACATCAAGTGACGGCAGTCTATCAAGCCGACCGTTTGGCCGACGACTGCCCTGCAGCGGTGAATTGCTCGTTCCTCCAGGAAATCCAACAGGATACGACAATCGAAGCGGTGATTGTGGCCAGTGCGACGGATGAAATTCTGACGGCGGCCCGTGAAATGGCCGAGGCGGGGAAATCGCTGCTCGCGCTACCGCTCTATGGTCAGGATTTGGGCGTGATCTATGAGTTATCGCTAGTGACGGCCGATGAACCGATCACGTTGTTCCCCATTTGGCCGCTCCGCCAACACCCGCTGGTGGTCCAGCTGCGTCAATTGATTGATGAGGGAGAACTGGGCGTCGTGCAGTATTTGGAGTTAAACCGCACCCTGGTTCCTGCTAGCGACAACGAACAATCGCCGTTTTTGACCAAGTCACAAGTCGATCGCGCATTTTTAGCGGATGTCGATCTGCTACGGGACATGGGTGGTAATTACAGCTTAGTCACGACGCTGCGGACCGGGACCGACGAGGCGCTGTCGTCGCTGACAACAACTTTGGCTTGCGACCAGGCGCCGCAGGCGACTTGGATGGCGAAGGTCGATCCGCAGGAAACGTGGCAATTGAAAATCGCTGGCATGCGCTCGACGGCGGTCTTGAGCGGTAATCCCGCCGACTCGTCATTGACATTGCAGGCGGACGGTCCGGATTTTGAGTTCCCGCAACAAACAGCTGTCGACGATTGGGGACCGGCGGTCCTGGCATCGTTTTTGGCCGCGCGGGACAATGACGCGTCTGAGTCGAAATGGGAAGATATTCAGCGGGGCATGGAATTGATGCACGCGACCGATCGTTCGCTGCGCCGCAAACGCACGATCGAGTTGTTCTTCGAGGCGCATTCGGAGCGGAGCAACTTCAAAACACAAATGACGGCCATTGGTTGCTGTTTGATCATGCTCACGTTGTTGGGCGTGGTGGTGGTGCTTGTCGGCGGCCAAGCGGGCCTGCCACCGGTGGTCATGTCGGTGTTGAGGGTTGCGGTCTTCGCACCGCTGGGGATTTTCCTGCTATTGCAAGCGTTGTATGTACTGGCCAAGCCGGCAACTCCCGCGGGACCGGCAGCAACGGCGCGTCACGATTCGTCTTGAACCATTGCATCTCGTATAATTCGCCGGCAATTGACGCGCGTTAACCTTTGCATATCCGAGAACTTAATTTCAAAACCGGGTTGTGCTTGTTCGGGAAAATGCAGGGCTGTGTCAGCGGTACGCGTCAGAAGGTTTTGAAACTAATTCGTAGAGAAAATTCCATCCATGTCCGCTAGTGTGAGCAGTGCTTCGATTCTCGGTCCCGACGGCCGCATTGCCGCGCGGTTGACCGACTATGAGCATCGGCCCGAACAATTGGAAATGGCCGAAGCGGCTGAACACGCGATTCGCGAACGCTCGCATCTGATCGTCGAAGCGGGAACCGGCGTGGGGAAAAGCTTTGCCTATCTGGTCCCGGCGATTCTGCATGCCACTGCCGCCCAAGGAGCCGCGTCCAACAAGAGCGACAAAAAGCCGATCATCATTTCCACGAACACGATCAGCTTGCAAGAACAGCTCATCCTCCGCGATATCCCGTTTCTCAACGCGGTGCTGCCGGTCGAATTCTCCGCCGTGCTGGTCAAAGGGCGGTCGAATTACATCAGCTTGCGGCGGATGAACGGCGCCATCGATCGTGCGAAAACGATGTTTTCTCAGTCCGAAGAGACTGAGCAATTGGCGCAAATTGCCGAGTGGTCACAAGAGACGGGCGACGGCAGTAAGTCGGACTTGCGGTTCCGCCCGTTGCCCAAGGTTTGGGACGAAATCCAAAGCGAACATGGCAACTGCCTCGGCAAACGCTGCCCGACCTACGATGATTGCTTTTACTACAAAGCCCGTCGCCGTGTGTGGAACGCGGATATATTGGTTGTGAACCATGCGCTGTTCTTCTCCGACTTGGCCCTCCGCCGCGAAGGGGCCAAGGTGTTGCCCGATTATGATGTTGTGATTTTGGACGAAGCTCACAGTGTCGAAGGGGTGGCGGGCGCGCATCTGGGCATGACCGTCTCCAGCGGGCAATTCGAATATCTACTCAACAAACTCTACAACGAGCGAACGCAAAAAGGGCTACTCGTTCCACATGGTCTGACCGCAGCTCAGAAACTGGTGGTTCATTTGCGGCACGTGGTGGGCGATTTCTTCGATGCGTTGAAGGATTGGTTGCGCCTGCATGGCAGCTCCAATGGACGCTTGCGCACGCCGCCGGACGTGATCAACGAGGTCAACGGTCCGTTGCGGGAATTGGCCGGCAGCATTGCCGTGCATGCGGAAAAACTCAAACGCGAAGAAGAGAAAGTTGAACTGACCGCCGCGGCCAATCGCTGCGTGACATTGGCCGATGGCTTGAGCAATTGGCTGCACCAAACGATGCCCGATTCGGTCTATTGGACGGAGTACATCAGCGGACGCCGCGAACGGGTGACGTTGTACTGCGCTCCGATTGAGGTGGCGGCGACACTGCAAAAAGAATTGTTCGACAAGACCCCCACCGTGATTTTAACCAGTGCGACATTGGCCGTAGCGGGCAAGGATTTTAATTTCACCAAACTGCGCTTGGGTGTCGGCCGCAGTTTTGAGAACAAACTGGGCAGCCCGTTTGACTACCGCAAGAACGTACAATTGATTTTGCCAAAATCGATGCCTGACCCGGGCGGTTCTCCGTCGGAATACGAAGCGGCGGTGTGTGAGAAAATTAAAAAATACGTCTCGCAAACCGAAGGGCGGGCGTTTGTGTTGTTCACCAGTTACGGTATGCTCCGCAACTGCGCCGCACGGTTGCAGTATTGGTTCTCCGACAATAGCTTCGGACTCTACCAACAAGGGGAGGGGATGCCGACGTCGCTGATGTTGGAGCGGTTTCGTAAAGACGAGCGGGGGGTGATCTTCGGCACGGACAGTTTTTGGCAAGGCGTCGATGTGCCGGGGGATGCGCTGCAAAATGTGATCATCGCCAAATTGCCCTTCAGCGTGCCGGACCATCCGCTCTTAGAAGCTCGCATCGAAGCGATCAAGTCCCGCGGTGGAAATGCTTTTATGGAATACCAGGTCCCCGAGGCAATCATCAAACTGAAGCAAGGCTTCGGCCGCTTGATCCGCCGCAAAACTGACCACGGCCAAGTGGTGATTCTCGATCCCCGCGTCCGCACCAAACAATACGGCCGCATGTTCCTCAGCAGCCTACCCGATTGCCAAGTGGTGATTGATGATGAATAGCGGGGATTATTAGTCGGTATGGCTTAGGTACAAAATTGGCATATTGACCCGTGACAAGACGAGGCATAGAATTTTCATCATGAGTGCCTTTCGTCTGCAATATGTCTATTTGTTCGTTGCGCTGGCAACCGCGTTGCCGCCGATGACGTGTTGCGCCGATAGCACCGCTGCTCAGCAGCAACGTGCCTGTTGTACGGTTCACGACAGTCAGCCTTTGGGTGATAGCGATTCCGCACCCGTGGACCGGCAGTGTGACTGTTGCCTCAAGCGCGTCGCCGTGACGGCTGAAATGGTTAGCCTCACGCAAGTTGACGTGCAGTGGCAAGGGGCTTTGCCGCCGCTGGCCATCATTCTCCCCGCGACTGCCGATTTGGGCGGTCACGAGAACCTTCTCGTCGCTGGGGAAACCTCTCTCCGAATACTCCAGTGCGTCTGGCGGATATAAGCTGCTGCTCCGCGGATGATCTGTGAGTTTTTTTCTGTTTTTCAAAACGGTCTCCTTGCGCGCAGCAGTGCGCAAAGTGAGGACCGCCTTTATGGAGAGATATTATGTTTACGAAATTTGCTTTGGCCTCGTTTGCAGCACTCGCAATGACACTCGCCACGGTCAATGTCGGCAGCACCGCTGAGAGCGGCGAGGACTGTTGTGCATTGGGATTACCCTGTTGTGAAGCGGGAGCGGCCTGTTGCGCCGCTGCGGAAAAGCCGGCTTGTTGCCAAAACGGCGAAGCCTGCTGCGATGGTCCACAGAAATGCTGTGACGACCAAGCCGAGTGTTGTGCTGCGGAAAAGGCTTGTTGCGACACTGGCAGCCAGGATTGTTGCGCAACAGCTAAACCGTGTTGTGCAGCCCCGATGTCCTAAGTCGCCTTGTTAGGCAACTAACATCGGATTTATGACCAGTACCTCGGCAGAGCAGTTACTTTGCCGGGGTGCTGTTTTTTTACCACTGGTGGTGCAAGCAGGGCAGCGAAACCGCTTGGCAGTGGCGTGAAACGCTTAGCATGAAATTCGTCGCTGGGATGGTTTCCGACGGATTTCGTGGTTGCCTTTGGTGTTTTTGGCTTGGTAGAATGTAGGTTGTGCGGGCTTTGTGGAAAATGCGCGTTTTTTCGCAATCGAGGTTTGATTGGTCGGTCCGCTGTAATTTCCGCCGACATTCATCATTGGTTAATAGGTGCAACATGTTGAAATTGAACTGTTTACAGAAAATGGTCCTCAGTGGCTCGGCGCTCTGCGCGGTTGTCTTAGCGTTGCCGGCTGCCACAGCTATGGCTCAGGACGATGCGGATTGGGAGATCACGATTCGTTACGCCGAAAAGGAAGAGGCCCCCAAATTTGAGAAGAACGGTCTGAGTTACGAACAGGCTTATAATGCTATTCCGTTCAATCGGGCCGAGTACGATGCCAATCCTTCGTATCGCCACGATTCGGCCATGGAGTTGTTGTTTGACCAAATGCGTCCCACAACAATCATCCGCACGCAAGATGCCCGGGCTTCGAAATTCCCCGCTTACAACCGTTTGGATTACCGCTGGTCGCATCCGTACAACTATGGGTACGGCGGATTTAACTACTACCGTGGATGGCGTCGGGGGTATTAGTCGATTCCAGTCTGGTCGCACAACATAACCGGGAGGGCGAGGCTCCGTCCGAGCCGCGCGCTACCGGGCGTGTCATTCGGCCCGACTAATTTGCAAGCCAACTCGTAGGTACCGTTGTGGCCCAAACCGACAGCCTATGGTCTCATGCCTACAGACTCCGTCCCCTCACGCGGTGACGTGGCGGTGGCGGATGGCTAGCCAGAGGGCTGCTAGCATTACGATTACGAATCCTATGGGGGCTAGCGGCAGCAGGAAGTACCAGACGCCGCCGGCGATCATCAGGGCGATGGGCGCCAAATTCATAATGGCGGCCGAGGCGGTCGGGCGCCGCAGGGCGAGGACGATGCTCAGTCCCAGACCGGCCCAGACGACCAGCCAAGCGGTGTCGAACAGCGTATCGCGAAATGCTTGCGGCCGCAGGCTAAGGGCCAACTTCGGCCGGCCGCCGACCTTGGAGAGGGTCAGTTTCTGGCCGGTGGTGGGGACATCGATCAACAACGACAACCCGCCGGCAGCGGTCCATTGTTGGTCTTGGGGTTGCGGTTCTGCTTGATCTAACGCGCTGTCGACCCCGCGTCCGCCGAACAGGACGCCCGTTTCGGCGATAGCCGGATCGAAGACACTAGCGGGAATACCACTTTGGTCGGAAAAACCAGTGATACCGCCGTACTTGGGATACGAATCCAAATCTGGTAGGCTTCGGACTGGCGGTTCTGCTTCGCCGTCTCCTTGGGCGGGCGTCTCCCCATCGACCTCAGCTCCCGCTATGAAGTCATTAGAAAACGGGATACTCGCCTCGTCGACCTCTTGCAGGGATGAGGTGTAGTGCTGATCTTTGAGGGCCCCTTTTTGCTGTACGAGCTGTTCCTGCAGGCGTCCGCGGCGTTGTTCGATGCTTTTAGATTTTCCTGCTTGGGATTTGTCTAGCGGGGCGTCGTCTAATTTTAGGACGCTGTCCGAGTCGTCGATCGTGATACCGACTCCGCTGTTGCTGTTGAAGAGTTCGCCGCTGATGAAGCTGTTGCCGATAGCGCCGTTGTTGTCGCTGTTCACGCCGGCTCCGATCATGAGTCGTCCTGTGCTTGCGGACTGCGATGGAGATGACTCATTGGCGGTCTGTTCTTCAAGCTCAAGTTTCCGGCGGACTTTGCCCAGTTTATCCTGCAGGCGCGCCTGTTGATTTTTCAATTCAGCGAGTTTCTTTTTGTCGTTCGTCTTTTCTGCGACCTCTTTTAATGACTCGGCGATCTGATTCGACTGTTTTTCGATATCGAATAGTCCTCTAACAGCGCGGAATCGCTGGCCGCGATTGTCTTCTTCCAGAGCCGTGGTGAGGTAATCCTCTGTTTCCTTCATCAGCGTGATTCCCAAGTCATACCGTTGTTGGTCGGTGGTCACGAGTTTTAGATTCGAGCGGGCGGGGTCGTCGATGATGCTGGCTTCGATGTCGTTGGGTAAGTAGACGGTCCAAGCTGTTTTTGAAACGGGTATACCGAATTCGTCGTCCTGTTTGGGGGTTACGACGTCGGCGTGCGGCAGGTCGAAGTTCAGGGACGTAGCGCGGACTCCGTTGGGGAGCCGCTGGGGTAAACGGCCGGCGTAGACAATATCGGCGGTGAAGGAAAAATCACCGGCGACCGTTTTGGGCAGCGCGATCAGTGTGAGTTGTTTTCCATCCTTGGTCGTCTGCACGGGACGCGACGGTTTGCCGGCGACGAACACCGACAGGATCCGTGATTCGGACGGCATGGTGAGCGCCAGGAATTGCCGGTTGCGATTGTTGATGCGATAACTGGCCTGCGCTCGCCACGAGCCGTCTTGGGCGATGACCAATTTGTTGTCGGCCAAATTGACCGAAGCGGGGAGCGATTTGACCTGCTGCAGTTTTCGCAGGTTCCAAGTGACGGCGACGTCAGGTTGCGTGACCCGCAAGATGTCGACTGCTTGTTGTAGCAGTGAGTCGGGCAGGTTGATGATACGGACTTCTTGGGCATCGGTGGTCTGGACCGCATCGGTGCTGGCCAGATCAATTTGGTCGCGGGAATGGTTGACCAGAATCTGATATTCAGTCTGCGTCTCCAGCTGAGAGATGGTGCCGTCGTCGTTGGGTTGCGCGTTCTCGAATTGAATCGAGGGGGCGATGATTTTGCCGTTGGATGGCGGCGGGAGGGTGACGTTGGCGACGACGAAAAACTCGTCGCGGCGGGGATCGTCTAATTCGACGGTCCAGCGTATCCGTTCTTCACCGGCCGGAGTTTCGGAGATTTGCCGGTAACCGGTCCCTTGGAAATCCATTTTGCCGGACAGCCAGGCGGGGGTGGTGAAGGAAAAGGTATCGGCCGCGGCGCGGGTGATTTTCCATTTGCAGGCGATCGAATACTCAACGGCCGTGTCTTTGGCGATGATGGTTGTCAGTGCGGCGGCGGCCAATAGCGGGCGGCGCTGTTGTAGCGTCAAACCGATGGCTGGTAGTTCGGTCCCGGCGGCGGTGAAGGCGAATTGTACAGGACGCTGAATGCGACCGCGCAGTTCTGATGACAATCGCTCGGGGTCGACGGATCGCCAATCGCCGATGTTGTTCATCGTGCCGGAATAAATCGAATCGAGCCAAACTGCTACCGAGGAACGCAGACTGTCCGCCTCGGTTGCTGTCGGCACTTGCAGAGCGGGATTCAAATCGTCGGGTTGTCGCGGAATGACTCCGGAGATTTCCAAGGGGACCGCGCCTGTCATCGGCGAAGCCAACTCCAGGTGCAGGAGCGCGCCGTTGTCTGTGTCTGTCGTGGACCAATCGGACAAGTGGGGTGAGACCGCATCGAGCAACAAGTAATTCGGCGGGAGTTGCACGGTGATGGTCGATTTGGGAGCACCGGCTAATTTTAGATGCATTTGTGACCGCAGGCGGATTTTGCGCGTGCTGATCAAAATCGCATGTTCGGCCGATCCGGTCAGCCCGGGTTGTTGCCGTCGCACGAGCAGATCCAATTGGAAGGGCCGCGTGGTGAAGCGATAGGCGGCGACCGCTTGTTGTTTTCGAGGATCGACGTGCGCGTAGCGGACCGGCAGGACGAGGTTTTTAGTTTCAATTTGGGTCAAACCGGAGATCACGCTACTGGTGACGGCGAATTGGTTG
The DNA here is from genome assembly GCF_007860075.1 of Symmachiella macrocystis. Taxonomy (NCBI): domain Bacteria; kingdom Pseudomonadati; phylum Planctomycetota; class Planctomycetia; order Planctomycetales; family Planctomycetaceae; genus Symmachiella; species Symmachiella macrocystis. The sequence continues at coordinate 1,041,746 of NZ_SJPP01000001.1, read as the reverse complement.
CCGGCATAGACGGCAATGCGGCCGGTTTCGCGCGTGATTTGTAACGGCGCAAACGCCGGTAATGTGAGTACGTTGGACTCGGCGGTGAATTGTCGCGCGACGAATAGGTCGAAGGTCAGTTCGGTTTGGTCTTCGACTTTGCGTCCCAGAAAGACGCGCAGTTGGCGATCGTTGTCAGGTCCTTCGATGGCCCAACCGGCGACGTCCTTTCCGCTGATTTTTCGCACAGTGACATCGGCTGGTAGCGCGAAAAGGGCGAAGTTCATCGAACCTTGGCGTACGCGATAGTCGAACGTGGAGGTGATATTCACACCCGCATCATCAACTGAAAGGGCGGTGGCTGTTTCGGTATGGATCACGCCGTCGACACCGGCGCGGGTTTGGCGGGGTTGCCAGGCGACTTCGATTTTTCCACCGCGATCAACGGGTATGACCGCCAACTCGGTGTCGCCCAATTTCTGACGTCGATAGGCGCCGCTACCGCCATTAATTCGGAGGTTCAGATCGCTGCCGGGGAGTTGAAACCGCAGTGCTCCGGCGGCGACCGGGCGGAGTGGCAAGGTGAAGCGTCCGGCTGGTCCGGTCCGTTCGTAAGGGATGCGGAATTTCAGATCGATGACGTGCATGCCGGGCCGGTCGAGTAGAAGTTCGTAATCGGTCCCCCCGTCGCCGGCGCGTGGTGTGAGCGCTGCCGCTTTTCCGTCGACCTCGACCGAATCGAGCGCGATATTACCCAACGGCAAGGTGAGCGCGACTTGCCGGTCGCGATAGCTGTAGGCGACGATGCGGCCGATGATGTTGATGATGGCCGATTCCTGCCCGGCAGCGGCGTCGATTTCAGCGGCATACATCGCTTCGGCGACCATGGCTTCGACGGGGGCGGGGGCCAGAATGCGTTGGTCGGGATGCGCTTGGTTCCACAGTTCGACGAATTTTTTATGCGGCAGGAAAATCCGTTCGGCCGCTGTTGCGTCGCTGCCGGTGTCGTAGGGAATCACGATCGACGGTTCGCGGATGGGTTGCGGCGAGACGATTGGCGGTACGGGTTTCGCGATCCGTGTTTTCGATCGAGGAGTTGCTTCCTGGTTTTCATCCGCTTGAAGAGGGCCGGTGAGGGCGGTGGTGATCAAGCTGACCAGCAGCAGCGTGGCGGTCCGTTTGAGGATTGAGGTTTTCAACGTGCCGCCGAGGCTTTGTTCGCCATCGAAGCATTCGCGGATCATGGGAATGGCAATCCAGACGGCGATGCCGGCCAGCGTCCCCAAGAAAACACCATCGAGTGCAGGCATCCAATTCGGTGGTGCCAGCGCAGCTAAGCCCAACGGCAAGCTGAGCCCCAGAACGGCGACGGCGGCGCGGGCGGCGAGCAGTTTGGCCCGCAGGAACCAACAGACAACCAACATCCCGGCCATCCAGGCGATGGTCACAAAGGGGACGGGGCTGTCTTTGAGGTAATCGACTTCCAACTTGGGACCGACAGCCGCATCGGCAGCACCGACGTAGTAATACTTCGATCCACGACTGCCAGCTGGTGGGGTGAGTTTTACGTCCAGGGAGAGTAGTCCGCCGAGGCTTGTGGGCTTTGCCGTGCTCGCTTGCTGGTTGGCGGCTTGCGGAGCTTGGATGGCATTGGCACCGAATTGCGCTGCGAACGGATCAGCATTGTCGGCGGGGGCATTAGGTTGCGGTTGCCCGTCGCCGTCTTGGTTTTGGGCGAGGTTATCTCCGAAAAGGGCTTGCCCGCCCGGAGGGTGTGTAGCCCCCCAGCCGCCGATCGGTGGTTGGGGGCCACTATTAGCTTCACCGCCACTCTTTTCGCTGCCATCCCAGGGGATTAGTGGGACTCCACCCGTAGCAGAACCGGAAGTCCCAGCCTGACCACTGGTACCGGCAGTCCCTCCGCTACCGCCGATTCCACCCCTGCCGCCGAGTCCACCCGCGCGGCCGCGTAGGCGGCCATTGTCAGCGACGTTTAAGCTTGGCTGTTCGCCTTCGCCGCTTTGTTCGTCAGCAACAGGCAAATCTGCGAGTTGCCTGTTGCTGCTTGTCTGTTGCTGTTGCGGTTTGTCTGAGGATAGAGGGCGGCTCATTTGATTGCCAAGAGCTTTCATCCTCCGCGATGAGAGTTCCAGCCATTCTTTTTGATTCATGTTGGAACTTTCCGGCTTTGGCTGATGAACCGTGATCGAATCGCCAGCAGAGCTGCTTTCCGCGTCAGTGGCGACGGCCATACTCTCCGAAGTGATTCCGTTTTCAGCTCCCGCCATTATTACTATATCACCTCTGCTGCCGGTCGAGCTCATGCGGATTTGTTGTACCGCCGGCATCATGGAGGCCAACACGAACACGCCCACCAAACAGGCAATGCCTACGCCGACAGCGCCGCTGGCGCCGAGTTTGCGGTAACCCACGGTGACCAGCAATAACACGGCCAGGGCGGTGACAAGCACGAACGCCTTTCCTAACAGGTCCTGCCAACTGCCGATGGAGACGCCCCGTTGCAAGCCGCCCAGCAGGCTGGGTGCGACCGGTTCGACTTCGGGTTGATACAGATCGTGGGCGGCTAGGAAACGGGTGTCCCGGGGATGATGGATGGTCCAGGCTTGGCGGAGGATTTCGAGGGGTTGTACCGCACCTGCGCCGCTGACGATCGCCAGTTGCGGCGGCGTCTGTGATAAACGGCCGGTGGCATTCAGAGCGCCCATTTGTGATGTGTAGGAAAGAACAATCAGGTGTTCTGATTCGTCGTTGCCAGAGACGGGGAGCGGAACGCGATAGGCATCGCCAATGCGGCGGACTTCGACGGGTTGATCGTCAACGAGTGTGGCCCACAGCGCGGTTTCACTCGGCAAGCGGACTTCAAGTCCTTGGACGCCGACTGCGCGGAATTTGAAGGAGGCCTGATGTTGCAAATATCCGGTTTCGCCCAACACGCTTTCGATCAACAACTCGTCGCAGATGGCTGTCGGCACCGGCATTCGTTCGAAGCGGGTTTCGGACAGAGAAATCCGCTCAGCCGGTCGGACATGGTGATAGGCGGCAACGATCCGTTCCTGTGGACGATAATTCGCCGGGAGGGGTAAATCTTCCGGCGCGATTTCAGCGAGCGGCGCATCGTTGGCGTCGACGGCGGTGAGCGTCAACTGCTGTTCGCCACTCCCTTCGATAGCGGTGAAGCCGTTTTGCCGTTCGGCGCCGACGATCCGTAGGTCGGGGACGGTGAACGTTTCCGCATCGCCGCGCGGCATTTCAACATCGACACTTAACCGCAGCACGCCGCGATCCCGTTGGTCGAATCGTAACGTCCAGGTCCGGCGGCCGTTGGCGATTTCTGGGGTGGCGTGTTGTTCCACGATGCGGAGATTGCGATTGTGTAGGCGAAACCGTAAGTCCTCACCCGTTGCTTCAGGGAGTTCCAAACGGAGGGACCGCAAGCCGCCGCCGTCGATGTTAACGGCTGCTTCGAGGTGCGCGTGCCACGTTTCTGGTTCGAGCCGTGCGAAGCTGAGGGTGGTGGCGGAGATCCGCGAGGGTTTGCGTTCGATGCGCAACTGTCCGGCAAATCGCGTGTCCTGATAGTCGTAGCTGAGCCATTCGCCGCTGCTGCCGTCGGTTTGAATGTCGCGCGACGGATCGAGTCCGGAGAGTCCCCTCGGCACGACCCGCAGGTCCTTGGTGGAGCGGATTGTGAACGTGCCTTCCAGCACATCGACTTGCGGCAGTCGGATTTCGGGGATCGCGAATTCGAGCGGTTGGTCCTCGACCGGCCAATCATCCGGTCGCCATTGCGCGACGAGTCCGATTTGCAGCATTTGGTCGGCGGGGAGTGGTTTTTCAAAGGGAATTTGCACGTGCTGCACGCCGTCGGCCAGTGATGTGACGCGCCAGGCAGGCGTTGTATTGCCGACAGTGATTCTGGAAATTTCCCAGGCTGCCGGCAGCGAGAGATCTAATCCAAATAGCGGCACAAAACGTGGTTCGATGCTGATGCTGGACCGCAAGTCGAGTCCGATGGTGCCTACGTCTAATTGTGTGGCGATGGCCGCTTGCAGTTCCCCCGCCTTGGGTTGCGTGACAAAGGCCAGTTTGAAATCTTCTTGCCAAGCGGCGAAATACAATGACTGCCAGTTTTTTTCTCCCGGAGCGGTGTCGGCGGCGATGCGGCGGATTTCGGTGGCCACTTCGTCGGAATCGGCAATGCGGCGTACTCCGTCGAGTTGGTCGGCTCGCAAACGCAGCATCGGCGCGTGTTGTACGATGATGCGGCTGGTGTGCGCCGTGGCGTTGCTGAGGGTTAAGTTGGGAACGTTCCAAGGAGTTCCGGTCGTGGTGGAAGTCACGCCGCGAAAGACGATTCGGCGGGTATCGCGAAACGCCTGCCGGTAGGAGAGGGTCAGCATCGTACGTTTCTCTGCTGGGTTTGGTTCAAAGCCCCAACCTTCTAGGCCGGTGGATTCGACCGAGACGATGTCCAGTGAATCGGGAATGCTGAAGGTCAATCGGTCGATCGGTTTTCCGTAGACGCTCACGTCGCTGATCGCCTGCCAGGTCAGTTCTTCAGGAGCGACGCGGACGCCGATGCCGGTGGTTCCGAAGACTAATGCATCTTCGCCTTGTTGTGCTTCTTTGCCGGTGATGCGCAGGCTAATGTTTTGTTTTCCGCCAATGGCTTCGCGGTAGTGCGCCGGTTGGTCCTCGTCGGCCCCGCGTTGGGGCATCACGCTGTTGAGTACCAGATAACGACCGGCGGGCAAATCGATTTCTAGTGTGGCTGAGGGGATCGCCATGCAGCCGAATTTTGCCAACTGATCGCTGCCGCTACTGACCAAGGGGGCGGAAAGTTCCAGCGTGAGTGTTTGTTTGCCGACTTGGTCATTCAACAGATAGACCGTATCCAACTTTTGCGAGTGCCGGCCTAATTGCGCGGGGCCGTCGCCTAGTTTGGCCTGCTCCACCGACAATCCCGTAAAGCGTAACGGGACTGCGTGCCAACCTGCTTCGAGTTGTGTGACTTCAATCGTGGCGGTGATGAGCAAACGATCGCCGGAGGTGCGTGCGCGGTAGGCGGCCTGGGAGAGAATCACACCGTGGGGTGGTTCTGCGATTTGTTCGTTGTTTTTCTTGGCGGCGGCATAGAGTTCGGAGAACTTGTCGCGAGGCAGTAACACGCCTTGTTTGTCGCGGTTGAGGACAACGTCCAGGTCTTCGACGGGCACGAAGATGCGTCGTCCCGGAATTTCCGCCGTCGGTTGCTCCTGGGCGATGACTGGCCGTTGTGGAGAGAACGCGGCAGCGACGAGCAGTAAACCGACCGCTGCGATCACGCACCGTCGCGGACTGAATTCGAAACGGGCGGCCGACAAGTCGTGTGGGGTGCGGCGCTGTAACATGACGATTCCTACCTGAACTGAGTTGCATCTGGCTGGATGTTGTGACTCAACGATTCGGTCGACCGGGCGACGAATTAATCACGCCGCTTGCGGAAGTTTGCATTCCAGTCCGCAAACACGCCCGGAGGGGGGACGACGGTTGCGAGGGAAACCGGTTGCGCGAGTTGAGAAACGTTTTCGCCAATCGGCAAATGCGGACGTAGCCGGAATAAGCTATGCACACACCACAATGCCGCCATGGCAATGATTCCCAGTAGGGCAGCACTGAATGCGTGAACGGCGAGGTTCGGGAAGCGGACCGCCAACAGGGCCAACACGAATCCGCCGATAACCAACACGCTGAGTTTGTTGTGCCATGATGTTCTGCTCAAAAGTAGTGCCACCAAGAACAGCGCGCCGCTAATAACGACCATATACATCGCGGACCGCCAGTAGGTGACAGTAAAGTGGTCGGTGCCGCCCAGGTTGGTGTAACTATAGGCGTGTCCGGAGATGGGAAATTCAAACAGTCCCGCCGAGTCTCCGCCAATCCAGGTATTGAGGTCGTTGGGGTTGTCGGTCGAGGCGATTGCCGCGGGATTCCAGTTGGGGAAAGCCTGGCGGTCATTACTGAATTGCTCGGGAGACCCGACGAGCGCGTATTCGTCCGGGACCCAGGCGGCGACGCGAAGTTGCTGGACCGGTACGGCGTTGGAGCCGCCAATGCGGGGGATGTCGATCGTGAGTGGTCCGCCCCATTGGGGGAAAGTCGCAGTTGCGCGTTCCACGCGGAACAGGACCATTAAGTAAAACGGTTTTTCAGAGCTGCCTTCGCGGGCGACGTTGACAAAAAACGATTCCCAACCGGCCGGGGGTTTTGCGGCGGCGTTGCGTTCGAGCGATCCCCGTTTACCGGCGACCGTCACGCCCAGCAATTCTGCTTCGGCGGGTAAATCGATCGAGAGGCGTTGGCGTTCGCTAGAGGTGATTTTGTAGCGGCAGCGATAGGTCGTTCCCGCATCGGTGCTGGCCACGGCTTCGATTAAAGCGCGGGGGACGACTGTTTCGACGACCTCTTGGAGTTCGTGTTTCGAGGCGGTCAGTTGGACGTCGACCGGCTGTTTGAAGTAACGATAGGCCAGATCCGTGTTTTGATCGAGCAGTTTTAGTTCGCGTACGTCGATGGCTTCCAGCGTCTCGGTGGCAGCGGCAACGGACAATGCGCGATCCTTGTTGACGGAGACTTCGCCATAGACGCGCGCCGGGGTGACCGCTGCTGTGCCGCGGGAATTATTGGCCGGAACGTCCAAGATGCGCGGCGGTTCGATCAGCACCGTTGCGGTTGTCCCCTCGGTCTCGGGTTTGAGGTCATATTTGACGCGAAACTGTTGTGAACCGGTGACATCGCGTTGCATCACGACGGTCCAGGTGGCCCAACCCTCTTCAGCTTCGTCCGCGCGGCTTCTCTGTTTGATGGCGGTTCCGTTTCCGGAATCGACATTTTCGATTTGAACATCCTCAACGGACTCCGGCACGGAGAAGACAAACGTATCGATGCCGGCGTATTGAATGTTGAAGTGCAACAGAGCGTTGACTTCAACAAGTTCTTGTTTGATGTTCACCTGCGTTCCGACCGATGCGGACAAACGCGTCGGTTTGCGGAGCGTGGTGACGGTGATTTCCATGGGACGCCGCGTATACGCCCAGACGGCTGCGAGCCGCATATTGTGGACGGGATGGATGTTGCGGGGACGGATGGGTTGTGCGGCGATGACCGCATCTTCTTCGGTGACGATTTCTATCGCCTCCGGCGCGAAGACAGCGACGGTCCCCGTTTCGCGGGTGGTGCCGATGGGTGTCAGCACGGGGAGTTTGAGTTCGGTTTTTTCCTTACCGGCCTGGAAATCCACATTGCCGCTGATGGCGACACGGATCTGGCCCATGTTTTTTTGCGAGAGGGCAACCACCAATTCTTGCGTGTCGTCGGTGACCGTATATTTTTCCATTTGCTCGCAATGGACGGCGGTAACTTTGAAGTTTTCAGGTAACTGATAGCGGAGTTCAAAAACGCCGGCTCGTTCGACGGTATAAATTGAAATGGTGTCGACGTGCAGTTCATCATCCCGAAATTCCAGTCGCGTATTTTGCGCAACGACTATCCGTGGTTCCACGGGTTTGGCACGCAGTTGGAAGTCGAAGTCGCGGGTGTAGAATTTGAAGTACATGCCGCCCGGTCGCCGCAGGGATTTGGGGATTTCGGCCGATTCAATCCGTGTGAGGCCGGTTTGGGTTTCGATCGGCAGGGTGATGTCCGCAGCATGGTTGACGGAAATCAAACCGCTTTCCCGAACCGCGCCTCGCGCGTGAATCCCATGATTCACGCCGTCGGGATCGATGCCTGCGAGGGCAAACGTGTCATCCGGGACTGGACGTTCGGTATGGACTTCGATCGTGATTGTCCGTGATTTGCCCGGCAGCAGATCGACAGTGATCACCTGTCCCGATTGTTCCTTGGCCGCCTGCCAGCCTTTGAGCGCGGGAGAGGCGACATCGAGAATGCGATGCCCGGTGGGCACGGCGATGCGGACTTGGTCCAAATTGCCCCGTAGGACTTTGTAGGCAAGCGCTGCGTGCGTGTGGATCAGCCCGTCCGCGACGCGAATGTCCAATTGGTTTTCGACGCTGGCCAGCAGGTCCATTTCGGGAGCGGAACTAACACGGGGATGCCACCGCGCGGAAATGGTCTTCGTCGCTCCCAATCCCGCTTGTACGCGGGTGAGGTTCCCTTCGGTTTTGATCGGTGTCGAGACAAGATGCGGCGTGACTTCGACCGTTTGGTCGGCGGCGGGGATTTCCAAATCGAAGTTGGTGATGCCGACCGTGGGACATTGCAGTGAGAAACTTCGTCCATCGGGCGAGGTGCGGATTCGCGACACGAGTTCCAACGTCACCGTGTGTTCCCCTTTTTCGGGAAGCAGTAAGGCATACGTCCCTTCGCCGGTGCCACGTAATAGAATCTGTTCGTTACTGGCAGTCATCTTTCCGACAGCAGCGTCGCCGAATTGCAAGGGGACCTCAGCCCATGGTTTGCCGAGCACTTGCACGGTGAAGACCGCTTCGATTTTCACCAAATCATTGACGACTTTTCCGCGATAATCCGCCCGAGAAATCACAGCCCCGACCGGGGGTTTGGGGGTGTCGCCATCAGGTATGGTCTTGCCGGCCCAGAGTTTGAGGTACTGGGAGTACGGCATGAAAACGGTCGCTGTTTCCTTTTCAAAGACCTGTTTGAGGTTTTTGTAGGGCAGGTAAATCAGCCGCTCCCAGTCTGCCGCTGGATTGGTCTTCGCGGCCGGATTGGGTTCCTCGGGGGGACTGGTTTCCGGTTGCGAATCGTCCGCGACTTCCGTAGCGGGCGTCTCTTGGGGAAAGGCGTTGATGGGCAGTGCGGCGACTAATCCGCAGCACAATGCGCCAAATAACATGCGTGTGGTGAGCGAACGTATTCGCATGGGACAATGCCTCGCAGATTTATACAGAAGAGTTGTGGTGTCTAGCGGAATCAAATTGCCGTGAGCTAATTAACGGTCTTAGGCAGCGGCGGATGCAATGGTCCACGTTATAAGACGTCGGGAATGGTGAAATCATTGCAAGAAAACCAAGTTTTTTTAAAAATTGCGCAGCATTTCTCACGGGAGTGATTGGTTTTGTGACAACGGTGTCACAAACGCGAGCATGTCGCGTACCGCATAGGGGCACTGCGCGCAAAGATCGATCATGTCGGCGAGACGCCGAAAAGCGAATGTCGATGATTTCGTTCCCCCCGTGGTGACGCCGACTCCCAATCCCGTGGCGTTACGCGTCCCATACCGCCCCATGGGCGGCGGCTTCTCCGGCGCGGAGAAGCGAATCATTAACCCGGCATCATGCAGCCCGCGCCGGTGCAATCGTTTGGGATTTTTCGCTGTCCATCACTTCTTCGATGAGCGCGCCATAGTCTTCTGAGCCATGGCATTTGGGTGCATATTGAAAAATAGGTTTGCCGTGACTGGGAGCCTCGGCCAATTTGATGTTTCGGCGGATTTTGCTGCGGAAGATTCTAGCGCCCGCCCAAGGAGCGTGCGGATCGGCGTGTTCCAAGAATTCGGCCAGGTCTTCGGCAATGTCCGCTGCCAGACGTGTTCCCGTCTCATACATACAGAGCACGACTCCGCTGACCCGCAGTTGTCGGTTCAGTCGTCGATTGACGAGAGCTGTGGTTTCGAACAATTTCGACAGCCCGTGCAGTGCTAGGAAGTGCGGCTGCAAGGGGATGAATACTTCTTCGGCGGCCGCCAACGCGTTGACTGTCAACACGCCCAGCGACGGGGGGCAATCCATGACGACGTAATCGTAGGATTCATTTTGACGCAATTCGTTGATGGCAGCTTTTAAGATGAGTTCGCGGCCCGGGACATCGGCCAGTTCCATTTCGGCGGCGGCCAGATCAATGCTCGAGGGAATGCACCACAAATTCGAAGCGACCAGTTGTCGAGCGTCGGCCATGGTTTTAGAGTCGGCGAAGACATCGTAGATGGTGGGGGTATTGCCATGTGCTTCGATGCCTACGTGAAGTGAGGCGTGGGCTTGCGGGTCGAGATCGACCAAGCAAACGCGGCGTCCGGCATTTGCCAACCCGGCGGATAAATTGACGCTGGTTGTGGTTTTTCCGACGCCCCCTTTTTGATTCATTACAACGATCGTGCGCATGGGATTCCCTTCCCTCTCTGTTTTTTGGGCAACGTCTAAACGGCTCGTGTGTCGATCACCTGCTCGTGGCGCCCCGGTTTTCTCCTAGGGCAGGCAGGCGCGGAGTATAGACTTCATCCCAAAAGAGCGAAAGAGGAGTTCGGCGGCAGATTGCCCAGGGTTTTAGGATAGGAAAGCGGGGCAAAAACGGTGTTGCGTCAGCGGTCCGGATTCCGTAAAAACCGTTCCCCCGAAATTCCGAATTGTCGGACGGCCCCAGGTAACTAGTTGTGTTATGTCAAAACTCCCCAAAAATCGAATGATGCGGACCATGGGGTGGTTGCTGGTCGGGCTGATGTTCTTAGGGGTCGGCTGTTCCCGACGACCACGTACTTCGGCGCTGCCCCGTCCCTCGTCGGCCGGATTTAGCCGCGTGGACGGTGCGTCCGCTGCGCGAGATGTCGCCGAAACGGGCGATGGACAGGCTGAACAGGCTGGTGTGGTCAGCAACACCGCCACCGCATTGCAGGTCCCGGCCGCTGATGAAACCATTTCGGAGCTGGACGGCGCCATCGCTGCTGCGACCGAAGGTGTGGCGATCGATGATGAGACCGTGGCAGAGCAGCCGGCGGACAAGTCCACTGAATCGTTCAATCCACTGCGCCGGTTGATCAATTGGAATAGTGGCGATTCGCCGAAATCGGAAACGCTTGAAAACGTCGTTGAAGAGAACGACGCAGCTTTGGCCGAACAAATTGACACGAACGCCGATCCCGAAGCGGAAGAGGCACCCGTGCCTCCGGTCCGCACGCGTGGCCAACGATTGTTGTCGATGTTGCGGTTTCCTTGGGGGAATGGGGCCGAGGATGCTAACACGACTGAGACTGACGAAACAGACTTGGATGATGCCGGTTTAGAACCGGAGACCTTGGACAGCTTACCCGCGTTGGGTGCGAGTGAGGATCAGTTATCAGACGACGCGGAGTTGTCCAAAGAAATTGGCGTCATCGAGATCGACGAATCGATACCAGAGAGTGTGCCGACGATTCGCGAACCGCAACCTTGGAGCGAATCTCCTTCCACGACGCCGCCGACCGGTGTCTCCAATCAGTCCATCACAACGTTGGCCGACTTTAATTTCGACGAATCCGCCGAGGGGGGGGCCAAGACATCTTCTGCAGAGACTGCCGATACTTCAACCACTGAGAATCCGGCGGGGCGATCGAAACTTGCTAATCAATTCCGGTCGCCGGCACGGCCTTTGGCCGACAGAACGCCTGCGCCGGTAGACGCACTTCGCCGCGCCATTTTTCCTGAGGCGTTGATGCCCGAGGGAGAACTGGACGAGATCGACGCCGGTCTGGTTGACGAAGAAGAGCAACAAGCTCAAGCCGCTGTTGTGCAAATTCCGAATCGGCTGCCGGCTCCCAAATTCCGGGGGGTCGCCAAGGCTTGGCCGACGAAATTGGCGGATCGCAATTCGTTGCTGATCGGCTCGCTGGTGGGCATTGGGCTGTTGTTTGCGTGGGGCGTCTGGCGGCGATCGCGCGCCCGTGATGAGGTGTAAACCTCCGGTCCTGAAAAATACTCCTGCGCCGGTCAACGGCGCTGCTGAGTGATGCCCAGGGTACCCTGGACGTTGGGTGTCACGGTGGTTGTTCGCGAAATTCCGGTTGCAACGGTTGTCGGAGCAATGGATTTCACCCGGCCGGATGTGCACGTCCGCCTATCTGCTAGCGGCGACCTATACTTCAGGGAATTGAACCGCGTCTCCGTCCCGTTAATCAACGTATTTTCAACTTGGAGTGGCAGCGATGTCGAGCGATCCCTGGAGCCGACCCACAACAGATGACTTAAAACGTGTTCTGGAAAGCATCGGCGATTCTGAGGACCATCATGACCGGGCGGTGGAGCGATTGGATCTATCCGTCCCTGCTGAAATCGTCACTTCGCGGGGCAATATCATTGCCTGCATGACGCGTGAGATCAGCCGTCTGGGGATTGGACTGTTGCACAAAGGTTCGGTTTCACCTGGAATCGTGTTGGTGAAATTGGCCAGCGACAGCCGCGAGTTTCACTATCGCGTGCAGTTGGAGTGGTGCCATCCTTGCGAAGGCGGCATGTTCATCAGCGGCGGAACATTTCTGGAAAAGGTCGACCCCAACGAGTAGTGTGGGGGATGAACTTCGCGATCGCTCGGTCGAGCAAGTTGTGAAATTGTCGCACTTGCCGGGAATAAAATGCGTCTGCGTTGCATCGTAGTTTGTATGCAGACGCTGTATTCCCTACTTGCCGATGCCGTCGTGTTTCTGCACGGCGCCTATGTGGCCTTTGTGATCTTCGGCCTACTGGCCGTATTAGTCGGGTCGCTGTCGGGCAAACGGTGGGTCTCCAACTTTTGGTTTCGCAGCGTGCATTTGACGATGATTCTGATCGTCGTCATTGAATCCTGGCTGGGGATAGTTTGCCCGTTGACGACGCTGGAGAAATTCCTCCGCCAAAAAGCGGGAACCGGCGACTATCCTGGTGACTTCGTTGGTCGATGGGTGCACGATGTGCTCTTCATGGATTTGTCGCCTGCGACCTTCACGGTGATGTACACGCTCTTCGGATTATCTGTGGTTGCGACATTGATCATCGTGCCGCCCAGATGGCCCTGGCGGAAATCGGATTCGCGGCCTGCGGATCATATCAGCGGTTGATGACTTGGCGGTTCCGCCCCTGAGACTTTAAACTTGCGGGATGGAAACACACGCTCTCAACAACCTGCCTCGTTATGACCCGCGTCGAAGTTATGCCTGGAACTACGACCATCCGCCGGAACCGGTCGAGTTGGATCTTGCGCCCGTTGAGGGGACATGGTCGTTTTGCGGGTTGCCAGTTCCTTCACCGTTGGGAATTCCAGCCGGGCCGTTATTGAACGGTGCCTGGCTGTTGTATTATGCGAGTTTGGGCTTTGACGTCTTGACCTATAAGACGGTTCGCAGCAGTGCGCGGGACTGTTATCCGCTGCCCAACCTACAGCCGGTTGAAGTTGACGGCATGATGCGCGGCGGCGAGTCGGCGATTCCCGTTTCGGAGACGATGCGGGGGAGTTGGGCCGTATCGTTTGGAATGCCTTCGCAACCGCCGGACGTTTGGCGGGCGGATGTGCAACGTACACGCGATCAATTGGCGCCGGAGAAAGTGCTGTCGGTGTCAGTCGTCGGTAGCATCGAGCCGGGGTGGTCCATCGAGGATTTAGCCGCCGACTATGCACAGTGCGCGAAATGGGCGGTCGACAGCGGCGCCGACTGCGTGGAGACCAACTTCTCTTGTCCCAACGTCAACACGTGCGACGGCCAGTTGTATCTGCAACCCGATGCCGCGCGTTGTATTGCCGAGGCGGTTCGCCAAGCGGTCGGCCGCACACCTTACATCATTAAGATCGGCCATGTTACGGATGATGCAGCGATGTTGGCATTGATCACAGCTGTGCATCCGTATGCGGATGGATTGGCGATGACCAATAGCGTGGCGGCGACAGTGGCTGCTGATGGAGCGGACTTGTTGTTTTACGGCGATCCGCGCGGAATCTGTGGTCTCGCGACACGTGACGCTGCGCTAAAGCAGGTCGAACGCTTCCGGCAGGAGATCATCGAGCAGCGGGCTGAATTAGAAATCATCGGCGTCGGAGGGATTGGCAGTGCGGATGACGTGCGTGCTCATTTGAGTGCAGGGGCGTCCAGCGTACACATTGCGACAGCAGCGATGGTTGATCCATTGATCGGTGAGAAGATTCGCCGGGCATTCGGCTCCGAGTCACGGTGAAATGAGCGCACAAAAAAACGGTTCGACTCTTTTTTGAGAAGAGCCGAACCGCGTTGTGTGTCGTGGTTCATTGAGCATGGCCAGACAGCAGTTAACGCCCGCCGCCATAGTATTGGCTGTGGTTCATGAACGATGAGGTGTGTCCGGTGATGCCCAAGCGGGAGCCGGCGGCCTGTCGGCGAATATAATTCACCGTGTCTTGCTGTTCCAACTGCAGGTTGTTGGTTTGCTGCCGCAACTGTCCGATCTCTTGGTTGTTATTCACAATCCCTTGACGGAATTCTTGTTGCGGACGGACGAGGTTGAAATAATTCTCGCCAATTGAGGCGTCGCGGCGCAACAAGTTCAAGTAAGGGCTGACGGGAGGATTACTGCGGACGCTGGGCCGGCGCGGTCGTCGAGTTGGTGCTTGCGCATTGGCATCCACTTCAACAACGGTGCTCAGAATTAACATTACCGCGGGTACGAGCAGAGTTCGTCGTAACATGGTTCGTCACCCTATTTAAGTCGTTGGGGGTTTGTCACATCCGGTACCATCGAAAATCCGTTGATCCAAATGTGCTTGCCTTATCAACGATTATACCTGGAAAAGCAGCGAAGTAAACTAAAATGTCTAGGCCATTCGCCACATCAGACTTGGTAAACTCTTTACTCGGCATTTTGTGGATACCATCGCTTCAAATTTACCAAGTCTGCTTATTAAATATTCGGCATCCGTAGAACTAACAATTAGAACCCGCCGCCTCCGCCTCCACCGAATGAGGTGCCTTGCTGAATGTTCCGCACAGCACCGTTGCCGAGAATCGTGAATCCAAACAGTCGTTCAAACGGTGCAATGACTTTGGCAATGAAGATGTCTGAGGCGAACATCGGGTCAGCGGCTACGTAGATGCGGTCACCCGGGAGGATTTGGTAGTTCGTTCGCGTCGATCCCCCTTTGACGATGGCATCCCAGTCGACCGGCAGAATCTGTTCGGCATCCAACTCCGCCGGGGCGGGGCGTGCGATCCAGATTTTTTTCTTGCTCCCGATCGTCGGCAATCCTCCGACGAGTGCGAAGGCGTCGAGCACGGTTTCATTTCCTTTAATTGGCAGGCTGTAGAGTTGATCTCCTTCGCCGCCCCCGTCGTTGATGATGTAGTAGACTTTGCTGTTGTAGCCGGACACATCAACATTGACTTCCGGATTGAGAATATATTGCGACAGGTGCTCTTCGAGCAGCATCTTGGCTTGTTCCAACGTGTAACCGGCGACAACCACACTGCCGTAAACTCCCAGGTGAACGGTCCCGTCCATACGGACGAGGTGCGGACCATCGACGACTTGCTTGCCGCCGAGTTGTTCCAACTCCACAGAGAGCTTAGGTGGATTGATGAAGATTTCATTCAAGTGATCCAGCACCGCGTTTTGAGCTTCGTCGATGGTCATTCCAGCGACTTCGACTTTGCCGTATTCCGGCCCCAGGTTGACCTTGCCGTCATTCTCGATGAGATAGGCGCGGGCAATTTCCTTAAATGAGATCGTGACTTCAGTGTCTTCCGGCAAGATCGGAATGGTCGTGTTCGACAGGATCCGCAGGCTATCGCCGGGAAGAAGTTTATCGTCGCGACGACGGATGTTGTTGACCGTTTGGATCAACAATTCGTCAGGCGGTTCGATGACGTATGCCGGCATCATCGTTTTCTGCAGCTCTCGGGGCACATTCGTATAAATGGGCGTCGGAGTATCTGTCCGATTCGCCGCTGCGCACCCGGTGGCAAACAGAGAACTGATAGTAATCAAAGCCAATAGGCTAGCGCGTTGAAGGCGGCATGAGTGTCGCATGGCTGGGTCGATGCTCGCGAAAGGTTGGGTCGTTGTCCATCGAGCACGAGAACTAGTAGTGCGAGTGCGGGAACACCGCCCGTTGTTCTCGTGTTGTGTGACCGAACCGGTTTTGCCCGTCCGTCACACGATCTTCGATCTGAAACATTCCGTTCATCGACCAGCGGCTGAGGACCCTTTGAGCGAATCGTGACGATTGTGCCAGATTTTCCCCTTCTACCGTGATTAACATCTGCGCCTGCTCGGTGAGCAGTCGGCGTATTTCCTGTCCCCATCGAAACTTGCAGCGACGGGAGTGCCTAACTCGTTGGTTGAAAAGGTTTTGCAACTTTCAAAGGTCCGGTTGGGTAGACTTTAACGTTTGTAGCGATTGCGACGGGGCGTGATTACCGATCGTACGTGTTCCTCCGGCAAAACCCGATTGTATTGTGCCGGTTTTCCTGAAAATGTCGACGTTCGATACCACAAGACGTGGTCCCGCCAGTAAGGTTTCGGCGCTGCCAGTGGAGTCTTGTTTGCGACAAAATTTGCGATAACGAGCGGGTATTGATCAGTGGAGGAATATGATGGTGGCTATGATCCAAAAATACCGCGGACGATTTGTGAGCTTGTCCTTGGCGTTGGCCATCGGCTGCTCCGGATCTCAAGGGTACAACACTGTTGCTCGCCCAGCCGGTGAGTCGGATATTGCTCAGGCGCCACAGGCCTCCTCCTCAGCGGTTATGGTGCAGCAGATTCCACAACAGCAAACTCCACAACTTCAGGCTCCACAGTCACGTCAACCGGTGCAGCCAATCGCAACGGTTCGCCGTCCCACGAACGGCACAGTTCGCTTGGTGGGGCATACCGAACCACAGCATAAGGCGATTCAACGGGCAGCTGCCTCGCATCCGCAACATGTGGCCCCACCGATTAGCGCGCTGCATCTCACGCAGATGGAAAAGGACCGGCGTTCGATCGGTACGAAACCGGAAACACCGGTATTGATTCTCACAACGTTGCCTCCTCAGGCCGAAGGTGATGTTGCTGTATTACTGTCGCAAGTTCGCTCGGGTGATGCGGCGACGTGTCGCGAAGCCATTTATCAGTTGGGCCGTCGCGGAGAAGACGCAATCGCAGCCGCACCCACGTTGACGGTGATGCTCCGTGACCGTGATCACATGATTCGTGTTCAAGCGGCATTGGCGCTGTGGCGGATTACTCAACAAGCGGAGTTTTCAGTCCCCACCTTGGCAGATGCGATAAATTTCAGCACGCCGCGGGCCAAGTCGTTTGCCGCCGTCGCGCTGGCGGAAATGGGACCGGCTGCCCGTGAAGCGATTCCGGCGATGAAGATCGCTGCCCGGAAAAACTCAGGCAAAATTCGCGTCCAAGCAGCAGAGGCATTGTGGACGGTCACGGAAGGGAATCGCGATGCGCTGGAAACGATGGCCTTGGCCTTGCGGGATGACGATCCGGAAGTCCGTTGGGCCGCCGCTTATGCATTGGGCGACATTGCTCCGAAAAATGCCATGATTGTCGACGCCCTAGCGCGTCGCCTGCGGGATGTCAACGACGGGGTCCGCGTTGCGGCTGCCTTTGCATTGGGAGAAATCGGGCCGCCAGCGAAAGACGCCGAAACGGTTTTGACCGCCGCCGCCAGTGATCCGAACCAAGAAGTCCGCCAAGCAGCAGCGATGGCGCTCGATCGTGTGCGAGACTAAGCGGCCACTGGAAAAGCGATCATAGGAAACTTCGGTTGACGAAACGTGCGCAGTTCGGGATAAAGTGGGTCATTACCTAATGATTATCCCTTACTCCCATTGAACCGTTGGCGTTGTGACGAACGAAAACGATATCACTCTCGAAGACTTGGAACTAGTTCGGCAGAGTTTTCAACGTTGCAGAACGCACGCGGAGTTTTCGGATATATTCTACGATCATCTGGCGCAACAGTCGTCAGAAATCGGCCCCATGTTCGCCGCGACCGATATGGTTAAACAGAACGAACTGTTGCAGGTGGGGATTGAAAGTCTGATCGACTTTTCCGCGGGCGACGCGAACGTTGAGGTCGAGATCCGCCGCTTAGGTGTGCTGCATGATCGTCAACATCATGCGACGCGCCCCGAGCTTTATCCGTTGTGGGTCAATGCCTTGGTGGCGACCATAGGCGAAACCGATTCAGACGTTACGCCTGAAATCACGGCCGCGTGGCAGCGCGTGGTGGCTCCCGGGATTGCGTTGATCGGCTCGTACTATTGAGCATGGTCCGCAGGCAGCTCGCCCCGAGAGCCCTCCTCATCCTTTGAGACCTGTCGTGGCGATGCCGCGGATGAAGGTTTTTTGCGCCAGGAAAAACAACACGATGACCGGAGCGGTGAACATGACCGCAGCCGCCATTAAGGGGCCGAATTCGGTGTTGTAGGCGCTAACGAATTGCTGCAAGGCATAGGCGAGCGGAAATTTGTGGGGTGCATTGAGATACAGCAGCGGTCCGGCGAATTCGTTCCAAGTATGCAGGAATTGAAACAGCGCCACCGTGGCCAGCGCCGGCCAGGCCAGTGGGATGATGATCCGCGAGAAAATCGTCCATTCCCCCGCGCCATCCAGTCGCGCCGCTTCGGAGAGTTCCTCCGGAATTGTCAAGAAAAATTGTCGCAACAAAAAAACGTAAAACGCTTCTCCGGCCAACCAACTTGGCAGCACCAGCGGCCAGTAGGTGTTGTACATTCCCAGCGCGGCGAACAATTGGAACCGCGGCAGCATCGTCACATGAAATGGCAACAGCATGGTGGCGATCAGCACAAAGAACAACAAATCCCGCCCCGGCCAACGCAGCCGCGCGAATCCATAAGCAACAACCGAACAGGAGAGCAACGTGCCAAGCACGTTCAGCACACACAACACGATGGAATTGGCCAAGTAGCGGCCGAAGTTCCCGGCACTCAGCGCTTGCGCATAATTTTCCGCATGCCACTCGCTGGGCCACATCTCACTTTCGAGTTGCCCCGGCGGCTTAAACGAACTGAACAACATCCAGACCAACGGCAACGCAAAGCCGACGGCGAGGAGGATGAGCAGCGGGTGGGCGTAACGTGGGGTGCGTTGCATGGGGTGGTCTACTTCTCTTGCGGTGGGTTCGTGTCTGCACGCAACGCATCCAAACGCCGTTGGATGTCTTGCGTGGCCGTGTCGAGGGCTTGTTGGGGGGAGGCTTTTAAGGCCAGGGCCTCTTCGGTGGCTTGGTTGATGCGTTCGAAGAAATAGGCCTGTACGGGGATGTTCGGCGTGGGCCATTGGTTGGGGCTGTGGGCTTGTTCGACGAATAGGCGGAAGTTGGGGTGCTTGTTGAGGAATGTTTGGAACGTCGGTTGCGTGACGACGGTTGGGCTGGCGGGGATCCAGCCTCCTGCGGCGGCGGTTTGGGCGGCTTCGGCTTCGTGGCCATCGAACCCGGACCAGAATTTCATGAAGGCCCATGCGCCGCGCGGGTTTTTGCAGCCACGGGGGACGAGGAAAAAATTGCCGTTCACCCACCCGCCATTCGGGTTGCCCTCGGGAGGGTGGGGCAGGGGGCCGACGGCGTAATCAAAATCGTCGTTCACCGCCGCGTCCAACGGATCAATTCGCCATTGCCCATCCATCATCACACCATGACTGCCTTCGAGCAGCATCGATTGCGATCCGGTTTCGCGGTTCGTGCTGCGGAAGGCACGGATTTTTTCGAGGCCGTGCAGTTGGCTGTAGGAGACCATCCACTCCAGTGCCCGCACGATGGCCGGATCGTTGGCGGTAATTTTTCCCGTATCGGGGTCATAGAACCGCCCCCCGAAAGCAATGCCCCAAGCCCACAAGCGACGATCGTCGGGGAGGTAGACAATCCGCGTCGGGTCGTCACTCGGTTGCCGCGTGATGGCGTTGAATTCTTCGATGGTTGTGGGGACGTCGCGGCCAGCTAGGATGTCGCGACGATAAAACATCAAACGGATATCCAGGCCGTTGCAGAGCGCATACAGTCGACCGTTGTAGGTGCCGATTTTTTGTGCGGGGGGACTGAGCCAATCGTTGAGCCGGGCGTATTCTTCGGCCGGCATAAGTTGGTCGAGCGGCGTGAGTGCGCCGCGCTCTGCCCATTGGCCGATGATTTGATCGTCCTGGTTAAGCACATCGGGAAAGTCGCCGCCGGCAAGCGCCATGAAGAATTTCATGTCGAGGTTTTGTCCCGGAACGGCAATCTCTTCGACCCAAAATTCCGTCTGCGAGTCATTGAACCGCTGCACGATTTCCTGAACGACATGCCGGTACTTGCCGCCCCAGAAATGCCAGAACACAACGCGCTCGCGGTCGGGGGGGATATCGCTTTCCGGGGAACGCATCCCGACGGCCCAACTGAGACCGAATAGGCTCACAGCGATTGCTGCCAATAAAATCGGTCCGATGCGATCACGCATACGCTTGTGGTTACCTGTCGGGAGGGGATAGGGCTGTCATGGTCAATCTTATCGCTGTAAAGCGCTGATCGCTAGGCGTGAGTTTTGTGGTTCGTAAAAGGAGTGGGGATTGATTCTAGGCGGCGAGTTTCGTTCAATGACTGCGTTGAAACGTGATTGCTACAACTCGGGTGAACGAAGGAGGGGGGGCATGTCGACGGAATTCGAGTCGGACAGCGATGGTTTCCTCTGCCCGAATTGCGGTGCGGAGGTAGCAGGCGGGGCGACATTTTGCCGGGAGTGCGGAGCGAGCGACGATACGGGGTGGGGCGAAGAAGACGATGTCGACGCCAATTACGACGAGGACGACGACTTTGACTACGACGAATTCATCGGCCGCGAATTCCCACAGCATGCGCCGGACGGCATGCGGGTGACGGGCAAGCAGTTGGTGATTCGGGTGATCGCGGTGATCTTGTGCCTGTGTCTGTTGTGGCTCGGGCTGGGGTTTTGAGTCGAGCGTTTTTAGACCGGTCCAACGTTCCACTCATCTTGCACAAATCCCGTTGTATTGCCCATTGGAGCACGAACGTCGCAGAGATTAAAAACGAACGATCAGACTTGATCCGAGAAATGGGCCGGGTGCGATGTCGACGAGATCGTACAGCTCGTCGCGACGATTTCCACCTTCACCGTAGTAGCGTCCGAAGGCGTAGCCGGCATTGACGTCCAATGCGGCGTACCGCCAGACGTTCCACCGCAGGCCGCCGATGACGCGTTGTTCGGAGGCTAAGAATTGGTCGCTGCGACTGGCTCGGTCGGTGAGCAAAAACGTCTCGCGAATTGTTTCGAAACCGCCATAGAGTTGAAGATCGTCGGTCCAGTCGTACGTCACGAGCGCGTTGACATTGTATAGCGGGAAATAGGACGCATTGAATGCCAGCGCGTCCAGCGGTTTCCAGGTGACAGAAAACGGAATTCCAATATTCATTTGAAAAGTGTCCGACGGGTTCCAGCCGTAAGCGACGCCGGGAATGGGGAAGTTGAGATCAGAAAACGGCGCGTACATGACCGAGTATTGCCATGTGTCGCGGTCATTGCCGGCGGGCACTTGTAGGAAACCTAGCACCGAAGCACGGACTTCGTCGATGCTATGAAATGGTTTGTCGCTAGCGGACCCGACGGTTGTCATCAGGCCACCGGACCAGCCGTTGTCGAATTGATGGATGTAATTTAACCCGACGTTGACGGTCCACAATTCGTCGGGAAATGCGCGGCCGGTATCGGGCAAAATGGCATCGGTCGAGAACAGGGAATTCTCGACCGTCGTCCGCAAAATCACGATGTCGCCATCTTGCCGCCAAATGGGAGCGCCCATGGTGAAGAGTTGTCGCACGAGGCCGAAGTCTGTTTGTTGATCGTCAACGGAAGTCGAGGGATACCAAGTCGCGGAGTAACCTGGGCGACGCATGCGCGCTCCGCCGAAGGGGCTGCCGCCGCGGCGCGCGGAAGGGCTGGAGCGACGTTCTTCTTCCAGCATGTCTTCGACCTGAATGGCGGTCGGAGTGGTCATCACCAGCGGGGCATCATTCAGCGATTCCGAATCTGCAAAGGTTCCCGATGCGGGAACAATTTTGAGATCGGCCGTGGGCTGTTCTTCACACCAGGCTCTTGCCTGTGGAAAAAATGACACGATGAAAAACGCCACGCATGCGATGTGGGTCTGAGATGAATTCCACAGTCTAAAAGTCACAGCAACGGACCCACTGAAAGCACTCAGGTTTGATTGGCGATGCGGAAGTCTGAGGGACCGATCACCGCAGGGCAGGGGATTCTACAAGTCGTTTCAAAACCCTCTGACGCGTCTCACTGAGACGGTTCTAAACGTTTCTAGAACAAACGCAACCGGGTTTGGAAACTGGTTCTAGACACGCGCTGCGGTTCGGCAATTCGATTTTATTAAAAGATGGTTGGTCGTCGTGGCAGAGAGGTGAGCCGCCCAATGCTTGGACACGTGCGGACTGGTGCGTGATTAAGTGATGTTTTGGAAATACCAACTCAGCAGTTCGCGCAGTGGTGGTGAAAAGGTATCTGGTTGTGCGGCGAGCATGTCGCGGACTTCGTCCAGTGTGTGAAAGCGGACAAAGTCGATTTCGTATTCGTCGATGACCGGCTCGTCGTCGGAGACGGCGCGATAGAGCATGGAATGCTCCATGGCCAGCTTTGGCGTGGCGGCGAACTTGTGCAGCGGTTCGAGGGGGCAGGACAAACCGAGTTCTTCGCCCAATTCGCGCTGCGCGGCCACTTCGTAGGTTTCGCCCGTGTCGACATGTCCCGAACAAGAGGAGGTGTAAGTCAGTGGGTATTCGTCTTTGTGGGCGGAACGCATTTGCAGCAGGAATTCGCCGCGGCTATTGAACAAAAAGATATGCACGGCGCGATGCATCAGTCGTCGCGCGTGGACCTCCGCTCGAGTCGCTTGCCCGATCACGATGTCCCGTTCGTCGACGATGTCAAATATTTCCTGCGGCATGGCCGCATGGTATCAGAACGGGTAGGCATACGACAAACCGTTGAGTGACTCGCGCAATATGATCGAGACACGGCTCTCGCGTTCCCGGCTTATAATTCGGGAACCGTCATGAGCCGCGGCTTGGGATCCATGGTGAAGTTCAGCATGGGCGCTTCGTGGCCGTCTTTGAGATTGCGCTTGGCCTGAATCGATTCGGCAACGAGATGCGTCTGGCCCAGGTATTCTTTTTGTTTGGCGCGAAAACGCTCGTACAATGTTTGAATGCGGGGGTCGTGTTTATTATTGAATGAACCGACGGTCACATAGGACTGGTAGCGGTCATGCCAGACATAGGCTTCGAAGTTCTGATTGCGCATCAGTTGCACGAGTTGATAGGATTGTTTGTAGGCCTTGTCGAGACTTTGACTTTTTTTCAGGCCTTTTTCAAAGTTTTCGATTCGATTAGCACTCGTTGAATCCCCCGAGTCTTTCATTGAAATCGAGTCGCCGTGGAACGTAGCAACCACCAGCGTGAGTTTGCCGGGATTTTGGGAGAGGCTGTAGTCGATGCCTTTGTTTAAATAGCTGAGTTGCTTATTGTCCTTGCGTTGTTGTAACTCATCGGGCGAGAGTAGCGGGTTGGGGACCAGCATGGCGCGGCTAAACGGATTGGGTTTGCCGGGCGTCTTAATATAGCGGCCTTTGCCGAGCGACGTGGGAGTGAAATTTTTGATCCATTCCAACGTTTTTTGAGCGGTTTTGCCTTCTTTGGTCGTCGGATCGATCGAGGAATAGTTCCCTGCGATGACGGCAATTTGGTTGCGCTGAGCGGCGTAGGCGCCGGTTTGTCGGCGTCCCAATTGGTCGACCGCTTCAAAGGTTTGCAGCTTGCCTTGTTGGCTATACACGTAGGCGGGCAATCCTTTTTTTCGTAACTCCAAAACCAAAGCATCGGCCCCTTCAGCGGCGTTCTTGCGGGCTTCTTCGGTTTCTCCGCGGAGATTTGTGACCATGATCATCCACGGTCCGTGCCGTTTGTCGATCGTGTAGCGTCGTCCCGAGACGGCGGAAATCTTGGCCTCCGCCACAGAGGGGGTAAACAAAACGGCGGCGAGTGTGATGCAACCGAAAACAAGGGCGGCAGATTGTCTGCTTAACACGAGAAACTCCGTTTTCTCTTGTTGGACGATATCGCGGTCTCCGCATGGAAACCAACGGTTTCGTGGCGAATTTGGCGGCCGACAGTCGGCGCTGATTCGCACTGTAGAAAGGCTTGTGTGGGAAAGGGGCGGGATGCTAACAATATGCCGAAAACGAGTCCAGCCCCGCTGTCGGCAAAATGGGCGCACAACTTTATCTTACAACAGGTTTTTTTGCGTTGGGATAAGAAACGGGATTTGAGATTGCCGAAGGGGGATTCCCTGGGGGTGAAGGCGAGCGAAGTTGGCCGATTTCCTGCGCATTGATTCCGGGCAAGAATAGCCGGAAACATTTTTAGCGTGATGAACCCGTTCGGCCTATTTGTCGGTCGGTTCATCCGTGAAGCTGGTGTCGACGATGGCGGCACCGACGGAATCACCGAAGGCGTTGACGGCGGTGCGGAAGCGGTCCAACAGCCAATCAACCGGCAGGATGAGTCCCACCAGTGTCAGTGGCAATCCGACGGCGTTCAGTACAATGAGTAGCGTGATCAAACCGGCTTCGGGAATCCCGGCAGCGCCGACGGCAGCCAGGGTGGCGGTGATGGCGATCGTCATTTGATCGACGAAGGTCAGGTTGAAATTGGGGTCAATGGCCGCGTAAGCATTGGCGATAAATATTGCAGCAGCCGCTTCGTAGAGAGCTGTACCGTCCATATTGACCGTGGCTCCCAACGGCAAGACAAATTCCGTGCTGCGCTTAGAGACACCTGCTTGTACTTCGGCGCATTCCATGGTGATGGGTAGCGTAGCGGTCGAGCTGGCGGTGGAAAATGCGGTCAGGACGGCTTGCCCCATTTGCACCATGAAGCGAAACGGATTGCGACGGGTGAAGATGAACAACAACAGCGGCAAGGTAATGAGCGCATGGATGGCCAGGCCCGCGAGAACGGTGCCCATGTAGCCGGCCAGGACACCGGCGAGGTCATCGAGTTTGTCTTCGGCATTCGCTTTGCCGAATCGAGATGCGACGAGACAAAAAATTCCAATCGGCGCGACTTTCATCAACAACATGATGAAGGCCATTAACGTATCGTTGATGCTGATGACGAGCGTGGCTATGGTATGAGACCGCTCCCCCATGGTCGTGAGCATCCCCGCAAAAATGATGCTAAACACAATCAGCGGCAACAGGTTGACCTCGACCATCGATCCGAGCAGATTGTCCGTGAAGAGCATCAGTACGAGTTTCTTGAAGATCAAGCCGAGCGAGACCTCTTGCCCTTCCGCTGCCTTTTCAATCTCCGCAGTGGCTTTGTCGACATGTTCCGCGGCTTCCTCTTGGGCGCCGGTGACGATGGCCGGGTCGATGCCTTGTCCTGGATTGATCAAATTCACGACGAACAATCCGGTAGCGACAGCGAGAATTGTGGTGGACATGTAATACAAAACGGCGTACGCGCCCGGTTTGCCGAGTTTGCGGACGTCGCCCAATCCAAGGATTCCGCTCATCACACTGGCCATGACCAACGGCACCACGACCATTTGCAACAACCGCAGAAAGATCTGCCCTCCTAGTTCAAGGTGCATAGCCCAATCGGGGAGAATCCAAGCCATCGCGATGGCAGCAATAATCGCGATCACAATGTACAAAGTACCATGCCCAGCGGGACGAGCCTCTTTTTCCGGGGAACTCGTGGCGGTTTTTGTAGCAGGTTGTCCCATGGTGATTGCTCCTTAGGGGGCAAAACGATTGTTGGTGATTAAATATGGGGCTTGCTGGTCTTTGTTTAGTGATTTTGCATGAGGGTCGCTGTCGGCGGTTTATCAAATCGGGGTGACTGCTTCGTGCGACGTTTGGTGGCGCATCCGTAAGTGCCGGGCGAATAACGAGATGATGATCAAGACCATCACGATGCAGGTCAATACCAAGACATGGAGTTGCAGGTTTGACCACCGATTTGCAGCGGTCCACAAACTCCAAAATGGGATGAGAAATAACACTGTGATGGCGGGGAAAAAGACGGTGGGAATCCGTTCTAAGAAAGGGAGATGCTTGCCGAATAGGGATACGGTCAATAAGGCAATGACGGTGAGACCGGCGGCAAGCAGTGACATGTCCCAGCCAAGGTAACTGCCGATGATTGCCAAAACGATTGTGAGGTTGCGTTGCCGCTTTTTTCCGTCGATGTCATAGCGCTCCGCGATGCCAATGCAGGCGCCCAGTAGCCCACCAACAACCAGTCCCAGCGCGGCTTGGGTTAGATCAGCGGCGGGCCAGTTGGCGGGAAGAGGGAGTGAGGTGTCTGCGCGAAACGGTGAGAATATCCCGACGACGATAGTGGGGATCACCAGCGACTTGGGCAATACGTGTCCATCGGCCGCGATCAGGACACAGCACAACAGCGCGCTGGCCAAAAAACAATGCGTGAAGTAAATGCCGATCAACTCACCGTTGAGCGCAGCTAAGGGTGAGACGGACGTGTCGACCAACCCATAGCCCGGTAAATTAGCGCCGCCGGATAATAGTTCGACGATGGCCAACATCAAGAATATCAATGCGGTGGCCAGCTCCACAAACATGTAGCGTGGCGGAATGGGCGCGGCGCATTCGCGGCAGCGTCCTCGCAATTTTAGCCACGCAATAATCGGCACATTGTCCCGAAAGGCAATCGGCATTTTACAGCGCGGGCAATGGGAGTCAGCCCGCAATAATCCCATGCCTAATGGCAAACGGTAGATGACGACGTTGAGAAAACTGCCGACGCAGGCGCCGATGATGAACGAGCAGGCGGCAAAATACCACTGAATGGCACTGAATCGCCAATTGGATTGCAAATTCGTTTGCGGGGGGTTCTCGACAGTTTGGCGACGCAGGGGTTTGGCGGGGATCACCGAGATGCGTGCGGGGTCGTCAGCGCTGCGTGCGGTGGGAGAGTCCTCTGCCCGCAACGTTGACTGCGGATTCGCTAACCACAGAACTCCCGTAATCAGGATAACGGCTCGCAAAATTTTTGCGGCGTGTGCGGACTCGACCATTCGCGGTTTGTTTTCCCAGTTAGTGTTCGGCCTCGGACAATCATGGGCCGATCATTGCGGCGGATCGAAGTTGACTGTTGTGATGACACGTTTTTGTCAAATGCCAATTCCAAGTTGCATCTCGAAAAGCGCCTTCAAACCGACGACAGGATTCGCGATTTTGAGACAGTTCGTGTTTGCATCACAGGGGACATTCTAGTGAGTTGGCAGCGCGCAATCGACCGTGAGGCATGACGTTACCGCAACGTTGCTGAAATTGGTGGAGTGAACGGTCCTGTTTTTGCGGGTGAGTCTCAACGATTTCATCGGGGTAGTGAGAACAGAATTAAAGGAATTCCGTGTGGAATTCCTGATTGTTGTCTTCCGTTCGTGTTCGAGGAGCGTGTGATGAGGAAACTGCTTGTGTTGGCCGCACTAGGTGTCGGATTATCGGTGATCGGTGGTGCGAGCACTGCGAAGGCGGGGTGGGGCCCCGGTCCGGTGGGATATGTCTACGATGATTGCGGATACGGTTACGGCGGCCTGTATACGCGGAATGTTTATGTGGAGCCTATCTATCCCGCACCGGTTTATGTGGGACCCGATTTGCGGCGGTTCACTGCGTATGGTGCTCGATTTGGCTACCGGGGAAATCGGTTTGACGTTCGGTATCGTGGCCGCTATGGGCGGTTTGGTTATCGGGGAAGATATCGTTATCGCGGCCGGTATTAACAGCGCATTTTGATCGGCCCTAGTCTGTTGGTCATTGGCGTTGGTTGCGGGATGCGTTGGACCAGCAGCGCCCGCCTGGCCCACGTATCCTCAACCAGCGCGATCGGTCTGGCCATTTCCAGCGGAGCTGCGTTGTAGCTGCGCTGGAATCTGCAAGGTAAGGACGTGTCGATAGGCGTTGGCGGCAAGTGCCGTCAGCGTCTATTTGCGATTGCGGGGAGTTGCCTCTAATTGGAGTCAACGATTACGTCGCGTGGCAATGTGGTCGTCACGTGGTTTCCCGAGAGGCAGTGTTACGAATAGGAGGCGGCTTCGCGTTACTCAAAAAAGGCGACCGAAGTGAACGGACAGTTTACGCAAAAAACAGTCCCGGTTTGCCTTCGAATGAGCGCATGCGTCTGTGCGGTTGCAAACCGATTGATAACGCGTGCGCGTAGCCTGGTCTCTGGAAAAAGTTGGTTTTATGTGCCGTCAAAATCGAGGCGGTTGTGGTGGAGTTTTACTTACTGGTGGCGCGTGGTCTGTTTTTGTTGATCAACTCGAAACGTTTTGGCAAGTGGGTTTGGGCCGAAAAAATGATTCGTGGAATGTCGACGGAATTGCCGAATCCGGTTTGCATTTTCTAATCCACCTGATACATACTGTAGCCAGCACACACGAATGGTTTCAGTTGCATTTTGACGACAGCAACAGTTGTTCTTTGCGAGTTGAAACCACCATGAGTCGCGCACGCCGATACACTCCGCCTTATTTTATTTGCCAAGGAGATGACGATGACTGATGATCGACGAAGTCCGGATGTTGTAGGGAATGGCTTGGTCTCCTTGTCGCGTCGCGAGTTTGTTTCCACCGTCGGTGCCGCAGCGACTGTCGCCTCGGCGGTCTCTTTGCCGAGTGTGATTTTGGCAGATGAAAAAAAACCACAACAACCAGAATCCTTGGTCAAAAAGCTATACGGTTCGTTGTCCGAAACACAACGAAAGCAGATCTGTTTCGATTGGAATCACGTGGACGATGAGCGGGGGCTTTTGCGGTCACGCGTCGCCAACAATTGGCAGATCACCGATAAAGACAAGTACAACGTCGCCAGCGCTTTTTACACCAAAGATCAGCAGGAAATGATCGAGGCGATCTTCTATGGGTTGTACAACGCCGATTGGAAAAAGCAGATTCTCAAGCAACTCAAAGACGATGCCGGGGGATACGGCAAGCAGCAAACGATCGCGATTTTTGGCCAGCCGGATACCGGGAAGTTTGAATTTGTAATGACTGGACGACACTTGACCGTCCGTTGCGATGGCGACAGTGCGGACCACGTGGCGTTTGGCGGTCCGATTTTTTATGGCCATGCTGCGCAAGAGTTCGACGAAGCACCGGACCATCCGGGGAACGTGTATTGGCACCAGGCGATGAAGGCCAACGCTCTGTACAAGATGCTCGACGGCAAACAGCGTAAGGTGGCACTCGTTGAAGCGGCTCCCGAAGAAAGTGCGGTTGATTTCCAAGGCAAACAAGGCGGCTTTGACGGAATTCGAATCAGTGAACTCTCGCGGGATCAGAAGGAGCATGCTCAGGGCGTTCTCAAAACGCTTTTAGAGCCGTATCGCGATTCGGATCGAGTTGAGGCGATGAAGTTGTTGGACAAACAGGGAGGTCTGGACAACTGCCATTTGGCATTTTATCAGTCTGACGATATTGGCGACGACGGCGTCTGGGATATCTGGCGACTGGAAGGTCCGTCGTTTGTTTGGCACTTCCGCGGCGCTCCACACGTCCATGTGTGGGTCAATGTTGCCGATGACGATTCTGTCGAATTGAATGCTTAGCGCCGAACGATCTTAAATCGGGGAGCGCCTGTTTTGAAAGGGCGCGGTACACGATGCTTATTGTGCCGCGTCGTTTGATTTCAAAACTCGCATGCTGCGGATTCGCTCGTTGCGCCGTATCGCACCCGAATGTCGAATCGCAGTGATTTCACATTTGTACCGATTGGCGCAGGACGATAGGTGGTTCTGGTTTTAAAATGAAATGCGCGGGAAAGCACTGCTTGACAGTCACGGCTATCTCGCGATATATCTGGGCTGCTAAGAAAAGTACTTGGTCCGGCGGCACGGAGTGTTGTATTCGTGTTGCCGATTCACGGAGCACATGTTGTCGGTTGCTGGAAAATAATTAACGGCCATCTCGCATAGATTCTCATCTGGTTCGCTGTAAAACGTTTCTTTCACACGTTCGCCCGCCCTTTCTTGGCGTGGCACATTATTTTGTAACGTGTGTTTTTGTGATTAGTTGACATTCCTAGTTTCGGCTTTCGAGTTTTGCGACGGATGGGGTTTGGACGATTGTCCAAATCGTAGTCGCAGAGGTCGTTTGTGCGGAACATCCTTCATATAGAGGAATTGGGCGCATGCCGAAGATGTCGATGAATGAAGTGACCACCTTTCGTTGGTCATTTATCGAAGACGTCATAGCATTTTCTAAAGCGGGCCTGGATGGCATCGGTGTTTGGCGAAACAAGATCGCGGAGTTTGGAGAAGAGCGCGCGGTTGAATTGTTACAGGAGTACGATCTGTCGGTTTCCAGCTTGTCTTGGGCGGGTGGATTTACCGGGACGAACGGTTATTCCTATCGGGAAATGGTTGACGATGCTCGGGATGCCATTCGGTTGGCCGGCGATATGCGGGCGGCCTGTTTGGTGTTGATTAGCGGCGGACGCAACGGACACACAGTCAACCATAGCCGTCGCTTGCTGTGTGAGGCATTGGCGGAGTTAGGTGATTTTGCCGCCGAACACCAAGTGGAGTTGGCGTTACAACCGTCCCGTGAAGAGTTGTGCGGACATTGGTCGTTTCTCTCGTCCATCGATCATGTCATGGACATTCTGGACGCGTGCGACCATCCGTATGTCGGCATGGCTTTTGATACGTTTCATTTGGCCGGTGAGGCGGACATTGTTTCCCGTATCGGTGCCATTTTGCCCTACGTCAACACGGTCCAGCTCAGTGACTCCGGCTCCGCGCCACGGACGTTGACCGACCGGGTGATGCTGGGGGACGGACGGTTGCCGTTAGTCGGCATTATCGACGCCTTTGAACGGGGCGGGTATGACGGATTTTTCGACGTGGGGATTTGGTCCGATCGTCTGTGGAAATCCAACTACGACCGTGTGATTGACCGATGCCGCTTGCGGTTTGATCGGTTGCTCTTGGATGCCGCGGGTCAAAAAACTCCGCAGGCGATTCCCTCGAAATAGTCCCTCTACAACGCAAATTGCCAGGTGGATTGTGGAAAATCCCTGGCCGGGGTTGCGGGGCACAAGCGGCGCTGTCATCTTTGTTTGAGTGCACGCGCGCACCTTTTTCCGATAGTCAGGCTCCAGGTTTGTGGGGTCGCTATTGCGGTGCTTCGCTAAATGCCTGCCGCGCAAAGTATTGGCGCGGAAAGTAATGACGCTCCGGTTGATCGAATCACCTCGGCGTCGCGCACCGTTTTTACCCCTTTCCTTTGCGACCTCCATTCCTTTGCGACATAGAGAAGTGCAGTCCATGGCTCACGAATTCATCACGTTGGAGCAATTGGCCGAACAATTGGGGCGTGACCGTCGCGACTTGGAAAAGCAAGTGAGCCGCGGCCGTCTGCCCGGGCAGCGCGTTGAAGGCCAGTGGCGGTTTCATCCAGCGGAAATCACACAGTGGTTGGAAATGGAGATGCGGGGATACAACGACGAAGAGTTGTTAGAGGTTGAAGAAGCCCAAGTTTCAGAGGAGGTCGAAGGGGGGTTGCCGGTCAGCAGCTTTTTGTATCCCGAAACCACGCAAGTCCCGATGGAAGGCAAGACCAAACGCTCGGTTCTGGAAGAACTGATCGAAGTGGCAGGTCGGACTTGGCAAGTGTGGGAGCCGGCGTCGATTCTGTCCGCGGTCCAGGAGCGTGAAAGCGTAATTCCCACCGGTTATGAAAACGGCGTTGCCATTCCGCACCCCCGTACACCGATGGCCGATGCGTTGGGCGAGTCAATGATTTCCTACGGCCGCACGCAATCTGGAATTGCCTTTGGAGCGCCGAAACGCCAGTTGACCGACATGTTTTTTCTGGTGCTTTGCCGAGATTCACGCACGCATTTGTTGGTACTGGCTCGGCTGGGGCGGATGTTGCAATTGCCGGGATTTATCGACGAATTGCGCGAAGCGGCCGATTCGCTTACGTCTTACGAAATCATTTGTCAGGCGGACAATCGATTGACGGAAGAGGCATGAGCGCAGCACGCTCCCGGGGGGATTACCATGGCAGGTATTGATTTCTCCTGTCTGACTTCGATAATTACTATCCTGTTTGCAACTTCAATTGTGCCCAACGTTTCATGATCATGCCGTCCAATCATTCACAATCAGCCACTGCAAATGATGCCGATTCGGGAGCATCTGATCTGTCTGAAGAAATAGAGGAATCGTGTTGCGACGCTTCTTCCCCAGACTGTGGTGAGGATGCGGCAGCTGCCGGTGGTGAGCCGGCAGAGTCGGGCGGCACGTGCCCGACACCGATGTCGTGGCGGGGGGTGATGAAGAAGTTTGGCGAAGAGGCAACCACAGCCGTTGTGAATCGCGATGGATATTCGTTGTATTGCCGCGCCTGGGGCGAGGGCGAGCCGCTCTATTTTCTGAATGGCTTTGGCGGGACGAGCGAATTGTTCGTATTGACCGCTGCGGTATTGCGGGATGAATTTCGTTGCGTATTTATCGATGAGTTTTCCAGCGAACCGGGTGCGCATTTGCCTCCACGTACGGTTACAGTGCCGGAGGCTGTTGCGGACTTGTTCGCGGTTGCTGACCATTTTGGCGACGATGTGATTTCGCTATATGGCGCGACATTGGGGGGAGCGTTGGGCCTGGCGGCGATGGATACTCAACCACAACGTATCCACCGCGCGGCATTGCAAGGTGGCTTTGCCTTTCGACATTTTTCGCCGGCCGAACGGTTGTTGATCGGGTTGGGACAATATGTGCCCGGCCGATTGCAGCATGTGCCGTTGCGGGCGAGCGTGCAAAAGCAAAATCACGGTCTGTGGTTCCCGCCGTTTGACGGTTCGCGGTGGAAGTTTTTGGCCGAAAACTGCGACTCGGTGCCACTACGCATCATTGCCCGGCGAGCGGCGTTGGCGCATCAGATTGATTTACGCTCCCGGTTAGATCAAATCACACCGCCGACTTTGATTGTTCAGACGGAAGGGGAAGGCCGCATCGCCACGGCCTGTCAGGCGGAGTTGAAATCCCGTTTGCCGCATGTCGAAGATTTCTGGATCGACAGCACGGGACAGGTGCCGTTTCTAACGCACCCGCATCGCTTAGCGAAATTGTTGAAACCTTTTTTTCGCGGGGAGCCGTTGCCCGAATCAGGTAGTGCCCCTCCCGCCGTGCAGGACGTAACGGCGACACCTATCGCGAACACAACGGAGTCCCATGACGATTGAACTTCCTGAAGCATTGGATGTCGTAGCTGTCGGTGCTCATCCGGACGATGTAGAAATTGCCTGCGGGGGAACCTTGGCGAGCTTGGTCCGCCAAGGGTATCGGGTAGGGATCATCGACTTGACCGACGGAGAGCCGACGCCGAGAAGCCCGGGGCCGGAAGTTCGGTTGGCTGAAGCGCGCGAGGCGGCGGAGATTTTGGGGGTGCAAGTTCGCGAGACATTGGACTTACCCAATCGCAAACTGTTCGACAGCTTCGAGACGCGGGTGGCCTTGGCCAAGGTCTTTCGCCGTTATCGACCGCGGGTCGTCTTGGGGTTGGCAGGCAAGACCCCGCTGGCGTCTCCGGACCACTGGCAGGCGATGCAAATCACCGATGCGGCGATATTCTATTCGCGACTGACCAAGTGGGATGCTGATTTCGATCACCTGCCGGTCCACACGATTTCTAAGCAATTGTGGTATCCACTGGGGCTTTCGACGTTGCAATTTCCGGAGAGTTCGGGGCATTTTGTAGTGGATATTAGTGAGACAATCGAGCTAAAATTGAAGGCGATCCGTGCCTATCGCACGCAATTTCCTCCGGAAAAGGATCGCGTTTTCCGCCTCGTCGAAAGCCAAAACCAGTTTTACGGGGCGAGCGCAGGGTTTGAGGCAGGAGAAATGTTGCTGTGTGCGACTACCTTAGGCGTACGGGACTTGTTAAAAACAGTACTGCCGGATTCGTAGGACTGAATTCGGCAAAAATGTTAAATTGGGGCAAGGAATTGGCTCGGGGCAAGAATTGAACAGGAACCGTGGGCTGGTTACGATGGATCATTGATGATTTAAAACACGTCATTCAGGCGTGTCAAAATGTAATGCGGTCGGTTGTCGGCCGTCGATGGCGACGGGAATCGGGCGGAAAGGATAGTCGGGTGGTGGCAAAAAAATTCCGCTGGGGTGCCAAGAGCATCACCAATAAACGGGATAACAATGAAGACCGGTTCATGATCGATCCCGATGGGCGGTATTTCATTGTCGCCGACGGTATGGGTGGTCAAGCCGCCGGGGAACGCGCCAGTGAAATGGCTTCAGAAATCGTTCCCGTGGAATTGGAAAAACGTCTTGAGTTCAAAGACGAGTCGCCGGAAACCGTCGAATCGGCGATCAAAGACGCGATCAGCCACGCAAACGCCGACATCATGACGCTTGCGGCAATCGACGTGAATTCGCTCAACATGGGGACGACCATTGTCTTGGCGGTCGCCGTGGGCGAATCGTTGTATGTGGCGGGAGTGGGCGACAGTCGGGTTTATCGATTTGCCGACGACAAGCTACTGCAATTGACCAAAGACCATTCGCTCACACAGGCGCTGGTCGATGCGGGAACCATCTCCGAAGAAGATGCAAAGACACATCGGTTCAAGAACGTGTTGCATCGCTATTTGGGATCCAAAGAAGGGAACAACGGCGCAGAAGTCAAAATGCTGCCGTTGACCACCGGGCATCGCTATCTACTGTGTAGCGACGGCGTGAACGAAGGCGTGGAGGATGATCAGATTGCTGAGATTCTGAAGCGTTGTGCCGAACCACAGGAAGCCGCCGACGAGTTGGTAAAAGCCTCGCAAGACGGCGGCGCCAACGACAACATCACTTGCGTGGTGGTCTACGTGGACTGACTCGGCTGTTGCGAGCCACTGCCGGATAAGTCGGCAGCGCTACGCCATGTTATAGCCAGAGGTGGAAGCGGTCTTTTAGCTTCGCGGGCAATCGCTTTTCGACCGCGCGGCGGATCTCTTTTTCGTGATACCGCGTGCTGAAATGCGCCACGATGATCAGTTCGTTTTGGAACTTCTCGGCGCGGGCGATTAGATCGTCCAGATGCATGTGTCCGAACTTGTGGATTTTTTCCTTACGATGCTCGGGGCGAAAGAAGGTCATCTCCGTGATCAGCACGCGGGCTTCGTAGGTGGCCACGTCGTTGTCGAGTCCGGGCGGAGCTGTGTCTCCCGTGTAGCAGACGAGCGGATAGCGGATCTCCCGCGTCACATCTTCGCCTTTCAAACGGAGATCGCGAATCTGATCGCCGGGGAGGCCTTGATATTCGGCTTTCAGTTTGCGGCGACGATCCCACACGATAAAGCCGACCGAGGAGACGGTGTGGACCGTCTCGAATACGGTGACCACATGCTCGCGTGAAATCTCGAATTCATCGCCCGGACGCACGCCGACCAAGTCGCACAACATGCGTCCCCGGTCGAGGCGTTGCCAAGCCTGCAACATCCGCCGCACTTGATCGACCATGTCCGCGGGAAGATAGATCGTGGGCGGTTCCATCTTCATCATCCGCCGCCGCGCGACATAGACTGGTATTGCGGCTAGGTGGTCCAGGTGGCAATGCGAGACGAAAAACGTTGAGGTGCCCATGAATTCCCAAGGGCTGCCACCTAGGTCGAAGCCGAGTTTGAGTTCGGGAATTCGCCAGTAACTTTGGACAGCAGCGCGGGAATAGCCCTCGATGGTCAGTCCCTTGAATTCCAATGTTTTCAGCGGCAGATTATTCAGCATGCTCGTCGTCGGTTCCACCGGCCGAGCCGGGGGGAAGGGAAGTTCGTTGGTAGGTTGAAACGACACTCCGCGTTGGAAAATGTTCACCGCGTGTGTGTGAATTCATGTCGCTTTGGTGGTGCAGCTTCGGCGGTGCGGTTCCGGTATATAGCCGTTTTGCGAAAAGCCGGTCTGCCGATGGTAACACCGTCGTGGGTGATGGCAAGCCGACCGCCGCTCCCGCAGTTGGGAGAACAGCGGCGCGCATTGGGGCGAGGATGCCGGATTGCCCGTTTTCGCTGCTAGGCGTCACCGTCCATGGAAACCGGTTGTCCGGTGGCGATGCTCTGGGCTTCACAGTGGCAAAGTTTGAGGGCATCGCGGGCGAGTGCGCCGGAGAGCAGACGGGGTTCTTCGCCGCTGCGGACAGCGTCGACGGCGACCTGCAGTTCGGCGGTAAAGGCGGCGCACCACTCATCGTCGCCATCGAGTTGTGGGACTTCGACCGTTCCGTCCGCGTGCAGCACGGTAAGCGGCTGGCTGAGTGTTGGTTCGCTTCCCAGCGTAGCGAAATCATAAACCAACGTCGCTTTTTCCAGATAGATTTCGAAACCGTGGGCAAAGGGCATTGCCGCGGCTGAGATGCCGCCACTGACACTACTGACGGTCAATTCGGGATCGTCGAACAGGTACTGCGTGTTGAGGTACTGCGCGTAGCCGTCTTCTAAGATTCCCCGCGACTGCACCGCTTTGGGGGTTCCGCAGACCCAGCCGATGAAATGCGTATCATGAATGTGCAAGTCGATGCCCGGTCCGCCGGTTTTGGCCGGATCGGCCATGTCATCCGACCAGTCTGGCTTGGAGATCATCCGGCGAAAATGCGCGGCTCGCAGTTTGCCGTATTTGCCACTCATGATGGCGTCGGCGGCGAATTTGAATTCAGGGAAAAACGGCAACACGTGGGCCACCATGAATAGCCGACCGGCGGCGCGGGCGGCTTCGACCATACGGTCGGCGGCGGCTATATCCAGGGCGATCGCCTTTTCAACGATGACTGCTTTCCCGGCCGCGATCGCTTCGAGCGTGACGGTTTCATGCTGATCGAGTGGCAGGCAGATGTCGACGAGATCGATATCGGGGTCGGCCAGCAGTTCGTGGTAGTCGGAATAGGTTTTGACGTCGGACAGATCGACCTGTCCGCCGCGGGGGCCGAAGTTGCCTTGAATGCTGGTCCAATCGCCGGCGAGTTTAGCGGGGTTTCTGGTGGCGATGGCAGTGACTTTTGCGCCGTCGACTTTTTTTGCACCTTCAAAGTGCGTCATGCCCATGAAACCGAGTCCGATGATTCCTATCCGTACCATGCGAAAAGCCTTTTGTTATTTGCGCGGAGTGGCAAGTGGGTTTTTTCTTAAACAGTCCCTAGCATTGCGCCCGTGGTGGTATCCGTCAAGTCGTGAGGCGGATTCTTAGCCACAGATTGAACAGGGATAAAACCCAGCGCGACTATACCTCAAACAAGTTTTTGAAAACAAAAAGCCACAGAGATCACAGAGGCCACAGAGAAAAGCTGTCGTCAGCAGTCATCGTGGTTCATAACCCAATGAATAACCAATCACATTCGAAAGCCAGGTCTCGCTGCAGGCTTGTCCAGCAGTGTTTTTCTGGTCACACAGTTTCCACTGGCGAACAAGTCGCATATGGCCACCATTTTGGGCGAGACGTTCAATGGAATTCTCTGTGAACTCGGTGATCACTGTGGCTAATACTTTGCCTGCGAGCTTAAGTCGTTACGAAAAAAACGCAGAAATCACAGCGGTTTCAGGGGGCGATGAGACTGAGAATGTGTTGACTGGCGGAGGGGAGAATTCTGTCTGGAGAGGCGGTAGCGGGGGGTTTGGACTTGAGTTGGTCGCCTGGCTGCGTCATGATATTGGCGACGGTCCTATATGAACCTTTGGGGCCGTCGTTAAAGGATTGGGTCGTTCGTCGATTTTAATCGCCTTCCAACTGGTGCAACATGCGGAAGGTGACCGCTGAGGGTCTCGACGGACATAAACAAGGACGCTGTTTGGAAGGGGACCGAGATTATGCTTGTTCTGTCACGCAAGACGGGAGAGCGAATTCTGATTGGGGACGACGTCGCGATTACGGTCATCCGT
This sequence comes from Symmachiella macrocystis, assembly GCF_007860075.1. Taxonomy (NCBI): domain Bacteria; kingdom Pseudomonadati; phylum Planctomycetota; class Planctomycetia; order Planctomycetales; family Planctomycetaceae; genus Symmachiella; species Symmachiella macrocystis. Next base: position 1,004,052 of record NZ_SJPP01000001.1, on the reverse strand, counting down.
GTGGGGCCGAATGCAGTGCGACTAGGATTTGACGCCCCCAAGCATATGAATATCGTACGTGAAGAATTGTGCGTCGAAATCGAGTCATCCGATTCATTCGACTCGACACCGCGTACCGATGGATTCGCCGCAGCCGGTTAATGGTTGGGCGGATGCCGCATGCTTTTCGAGAAAACGGATGATTCCGCTGACAATTGGCGGGGTCATCCGGATTTCACGCTGCGCAGATGCCCGGATTGCCCTCTACGGCGCGTGTTGGCAGTTGCTTTGGGCTTCCTCGGGGCGGTATCATCATAGTTGTGGTGATCATATCGGCCACATGTTCGCAGACTCTCGATTGATCCATGCCCAGAACCGAGTTGCCGTTTGTAGCGATGCCGGTCTTCTCCCATAGCAATGTTGTATTGGAGACGTAGCGATGATGAACCTAGAAGGCGCCGGACGCGTTCAAACGTGTGACGGTGTGTCGCGACGCGATTTTTTGCAAGTGGGATCATTGGGCGCGCTTGGGTTGGGCATGTCGGAAATGGCGGCGCTTGAGGCGCAAGGCGCGGTCGCTCAAGATAAAGACGTCAACGGCATCATGCTGTTCAATTTGGGAGCGCCGAGCCAGCTCGATACCTGGGACATGAAGCCCGATGCGCCTGCAGAGATTCGCGGCCCGTTTCAGCCGATTCAAACGGCGGCTGAGGGAGTTTTGATCTCCGAGATGTTTCCGCAGATGGCGAAGATCGCGGATAAGGTTTCGTTCGTCCGCAGCGTATACCACACGGCTGCCGCCGTCCACGATACCGGACACCAGATGATGCAAACGGGACGCTTGTTCCGTGGCGGATTGGAATCGCCGCACGTGGGATGCACGTTGGGTTTCATGAAGGGGCGACGCGGCGACTTGCCGCCGCACGTTGTCATTCCCGAACTGATGGGCCGCACCGGCGGCAATCTGCCGCACGGGCAAGAGGCGGGATATTTGGGCAAACAGCATGATGCGTTCGTGCTGAATGCCGATCCTTCGGTCAAGGATTTTAAAGTCCCCGACTTGTTGCCACCGACGGATCTACCCGCCGTGCGGACGGATCGTCGGCAGAAGTTGCGTTCGTTGGTGGATCAGAACGTAGCTAAGTTCGAATCCGCTCCACGGGCGCAGTTGTTGGACAAAAATTTCGAGCAAGCGTATCGCCTGATGACGTCGACTCAGGCGCGTGAGGCGTTTGATTTGAATCAAGAACCGGACTCGGTTCGCGATCGTTATGGGCGGACGCGGTTTGGTCAGAGTTGTCTGTTGGCGCGAAGGTTGGTGGAGCGCGGCGTGCGATTTGTGACAGTCAATACATTCCTAACCGTCTTTGGAGAAATCACCTGGGACATCCACGGTTCGAAGCCGTTTACGTCGATTGAGGGGATGAAGAAGATCGTCGCTCCCAGTTTCGATCAAGGGTACTCGGCGTTGATCGAAGACCTGGATCAGCGCGGGATGTTGGCGAACACGGTGGTTTCGTCTTTAGCAGAATTTGGACGGACGCCGAAAGTGAATCCTGCGGGGGGACGTGACCACTGGCCGCAATGTTGGACGGTGTTCTTTGCCGGCGGCGGCATTCAAGGGGGACGCGTCGTGGGGGCCAGTGACGACACGGGCGGCTACCCGGCCGATCGTCCGGTGAATCCCGCTGAGATCGCGGCGACGATTTATGAAGCGCTCGGCATTGATCTGGAGCACTTGCTTCCCGGTCCGCAAGGGCGACCGATTCCGGTGGTGGATTCCGGTGTACGCGCGGTTCGCGAGTTGTTTGCTTAATGCGGTTTAGGATTCTGCACCCGCGCACGTGGGGGTGGGCGTTGGCAGTTCGACGCGAATGGTCGCCAGGAGTAGCACCGGTATTTGACACGTGATGGGCGTTTCCGGCCTGTCCCGAACTCTGTATTTTGAGCAACGGTTTTTCATCATGATGCAACATATTCTCGTGGCGACTTGCCTGTTGCCGGTCATGGCCAACTTGGCGGCGGCGGACGGCCCTGTGGTTTTGCCGGCCCAGGTGACGTTGGATGGTCCGCATGCCGGGCAACGGTTGATTGTGGAAGAGATGAGCGGCGGGAAGGCGTTTGGTGATCTGACCGGACAAGCCAAGTTTTCCACCGCTGATCCCAAGGTCGCCACGGTCGATGCCCAAGGCCGCGTGCAACCAGTTGGCGATGGAGAAACGGTGATTCGTGCGGAAGTTGCCGGTCAGACTTCGGAGGCGAAAATCGTCGTGCGTCATTATGGGCGGACGGAGCCTTGGAGTTTTGCCAACGATGTCCAAGCTGTGCTGACCAAGACCGGTTGCAATATGGGGTCCTGTCACGGCGCGCAGTCGGGCAAGAAGGGATTCAAATTGGCGCTGCGGGGCTATGACCACGAGGCGGATTATGACACGTTGACGCGCCGCTCGCGGGGGCGGCGGGTGATTCCCAGTGATCCGGCGCGGAGTTTGATGTTGCTCAAAGCGACCGGCGCAATTCCCCACGGGGGCGGAACGCGCTTCGGAACCGACAGCAGGGAATATCAGATTGTCTCGCAATGGATCGCCGAAGGAGCGATGGGGCCCAGTGAAGCGGATACGCATGTGGCTGAACTGGCGGTGCTGCCCGAACAGGTCACGCTCAAACCGGGGGATGCGCAGCAAATTGTTGTGCTGGCAACCTACAGCGATGGCACTGTGCGCGATGTGACGCAATGGGCGATGTATGACACGACGGAAATGGGCGTTGCCGCTGTCGACCAACAAGGGAAAGTTGACGTGGTTGGGGCGGGGGAATCGGCCATCACGGTTTGGTTTGGCAGCAAGGTTGCCGTGGCGACAATCAGCGTGCCTTATGACAACAAAGTCGACGGACAACTTTTTGCGCAAACATCGCAAGTGAATTTTGTCGATGACTTGATTTTGGAAAAACTGAAGACGCTCCGCATTCCACCATCGGGACAAGCCGGTGACGGGGAATTTTTGCGGCGGGTGTATCTCGACACGATGGGCATTTTGCCGACTGTTGAAGAAACGCGAGCGTTTTTGGCGGACGAGTCACCCGGCAAGCGGATGCGGTTGATTGATCAGATTTTACAGCGATCGGAGTACGTCGATTATTGGACCTATAAGTGGTCCGATTTGTTATTGGTCAGCAGCAAACAACTGGACGGAGCAGCAGTTTGGGCGTTTTACAGTTGGTTGCGGAAATGCGTTGAAGAGAACAAACCGTGGGATCAACTGGCCCGGGACGTAGTGACGGCGCGGGGGAGCACGTTGGACAACGGAGCGGCGAACTTTTTTGTGTTGCACAAGGATCCGCAGCAACTGACCGAGGCGACGTCGTTGACGTTTTTAGGAATGTCGATCACCTGCGCGCGGTGTCACGATCATCCGATGGAACGTTGGACGCAGGATGATTATTACGGCATGGCCAATTTGTTCGGCCGTGTGCGACAAAAGGACGGGACTGTCGGCGGCGAGATTGTTGTGTTTCCCGTGACTGAGGGGAACGTTCCGCACCCGCGGCGTCTGGAAGTTCCCATTCCGCAACCGCTCGACGGTGAACCATTGGCGGTGGATGATCCGCGTGACCGCCGTGCGCATTTGGCGGACTGGTTGACGGCGGCAGAGAATCCGTATTTTGCGCGGGCCATCGTGAATCGAGTCTGGGCGAATTTCATGGGGCGGGGGTTGGTGCAACCAGTGGACGATTTGCGGTCAACGAATCCGGCCTCGAATGAAAAATTGCTGTCCGCCTTGGCCGATGACTTGCGGGAGCACAACTATGACGTGAAACATCTGATCCGCACCATTCTCAATTCGGCCGCTTATCAGCGCTCAGCGGAGCCGGTGGCGGGAAACGAAGCGGACGATCGTTTTTATTCGCACTTTTTGTTGAAGCGGATGCCGGCCGAGGTGATGCTGGATGCGTTTTCACAGACGACCGGTGTGCCGACCCAGTTTCCCGGGTTTCCCAAAGGTTGGCGGGCGCAACAGTTGCCCGATAGCAATATCGTCTCCTACTTCTTAAGCGCCTTTGGCCGCCCGTCACGGGAGTTCGTATGCACTTGCGAGCGAACCGAGGATCCGAATGTGACGCAGACGTTGCATTTGACCAACGGCAAGACGCTCAATGACAAGTTGAAGTCGGATGACTGTGTGGCAACGACGATGACCAAGGAGAAACTGACGGACGAGCAGGTCATCGAGCGGGTTTATTTGGGCGCATTGACGCGGTTTCCCACGGAAGCAGAAAAAGCGGCGTTGTTGAAAGCGTTTGCGGAGTCGTCCGCCAGCGCGGTTGATGCAAAGCAGGCGGCGGATGAAAAAGTGGCGGTAGAACAACGCCAAGCACTGATCGCCGATTTCATCTGGGCGACGCTGTCCAGCAAAGAGTTTTTGTTCATTCATTAGAGACGACAGCGATTTTAGTTGTTTCGATACTGGGGTGCGATTGGCGGCTTGTTTGCCAGTGAAAACGTGTGACCGGAAACACTACTGGGCAAGCCAGCAGTGGCACCCGGCGCTGTGAGGAATGTTTGGGTATGCGAAGAATTCCACTGATGATTGTTTGTATCGTCGCCGCGTGTGCGGCGCTGCCTGCCGGTGCTGACGAACCGGCGGAAAAACAAAAGCAACCCGCGCCGTCGTATTCCCGCGATGTGCAGCGCGTGTTTAAGAAGTATTGCATCGCGTGCCATAACGAGGACGAGCGTGAGAACGGGCTGAGTCTGCATGGTTTTTCAGCGTTGATGCGTGGGGGAGATAGCGGCGAGAAACTGATCGTTCCCGGCAAACCTGCGGAGAGTTGGTTATTGCTGCTGCTGCAGGGTGAAGAAGAACCCCCGATGCCGCCGGAGGGTGAAAAGCAACCCAGCTCTGAGGAAATTGCCGGCATTGCGCGGTGGATTGCAGCGGGTGCCAAGAATTCCGATGCGGATGAAGTGAAGTCCACCGGCTACGATGCGCCGGACGTGCCGCAGGTTCTCCCCAAAGGGCCGGTGACGCCGGCGATAGTCTCGGTTGCGGTTTCGCCTGACGGCAAAAGTTTAGCAGCTGTGCGGCATCGCGAGGTGGTTTTGCTCAATGCGGACGATGGAAAAGTGATCGCCAAATTCGAGGGCGCCGAACATCCGCTGAATGCAGTTGCCTTCAGTCCCGATGGACAATGGATCGCAGCGGCGGGCGGTCCTGCGGGAATTGGCGGGAGTGTGCGGTTGTGGGAAATCGAGGGAGAGCCGGCGGGTCTGTTCAATGGGCATGACGATTCAATTTATGGATTGGCATTCAGTCCCGATGGGAAACTGTTGGCCACGTCGAGCTACGATAAGCTGATCAAATTATGGGACGTGGCCACGGGCCAGGAGGCGGCCACGCTCAAGCATCACACGGCTGCCGTGTTTGATGTCGCGTTCAGTCCCGATGGCAAAACGTTGGCCTCGGTCGGCGACGACCAGACAGTCAAGTTATGGGACGTTGCTAGTAGGAAGCGGATGGTCACGCTCAGCGAACCGACCGGCAGCATGAATGCGGTCGCGTTTCATCCGTCGGGCAAAGAAGTGGCGGCTGTGGGAATCGATAAGACGTTGCGGGTTTGGAGCTGGGACGGCAAGTCGGCCAAGATTCGCAAAAGCGTTTTCGCCCACGATGCGATCCTATTGGATGTGGCGTATGCACAGGACGGAAAAACATTGTTTACCGCTGCGGAAGATGGTCGAATCAAAGCGTGGGATGCCGTCGGGCTGAACTTGTTGCGGACGGAAGAAAATCTGACGGATTGGCCGCATGCCTTGGCGGTTCACCCAGACGGTAAACGGATCTTCGCCGGTCTGTATGACGGCAATTTGCTGGCGTTTGACACGGGGAAAGCTCAGCCACCGCAGGTGCTCATTGCTGGACGTCGCGCGGAACCCGTTGCCGAAGAGAAGCCGGAATCCGCCAAAGTGGCCGAACGTCCGCGCGATCCGGAACTCTCCTCAATCAGCCCACGGACAGCGGTGCGGGGGACGACGGCGAAGTTCACTTTGTCGGGACGGAATATCGCCGATGCCGACGCGTTGTTTGTCGCTCCGGGAGACCTGAAAGCCAAACTGTTGCCGTCCGACGGTAAGGATCCCAACAAGATCCAATGCGAAGTGGAACTTCCCGCTGACTTGATGCCGCGGATGGTTTCCCTGCGACTGCATACGCCAACCGGCAGCACCGGGAGTCGGGCATTTTATGTTGGCCCGTTTGCAGAGCAGAAGGAGAAGGAAGCGAACGATACGCCCGAAACGGCGACCGTGACGGAGTTGCCTAAAACGTTGGTGGGGACGATCAACCGTAAAGGAGACCGCGATCTGTGGCGATTTGACGCGCCCGCCGGAGCGGAGATTGTCTTTGCGCTGCGGGGGACCGGCTTTGGATCAAAATTAGATGCGGAGTTAACGATCTTGGACGATGCGGGGCAGGTGTTGGCCCGTTCGCAGCGGCATCCCAACAAGCGGGATGCGGTGATCGGGTACCGGTTTGAAAATGCGGGATCGTACTTGTTACGGGTCGAGGATCTGCGTTTTTCTGGTGGCGGTGGACATTATTATTACATCCATGCCGGCCAGTTTGCCTTCGTCGAGGGAGTGTTTCCGTTGGGGGTGACTGCCGGAGCGAAAAACGACGGTCTGCTGCAAGCCCGGGGTTTCAATCTGGGCGATGCGGCGCGAATTGACGTCGAGGGCAAATCGCCCGGCGACCGTAACGACCGGTTGCAAACTGAAATGGGACCGACGTTGAACACCGTACGGTATGAGTTGAGTGAATTTCCCGAGGTGGTTGAAGTCGAGCCCAACGACATGCCGGCACAAGCACAGTTGTTGTCGGTCCCGGGCGCCGTGTGCGGACGAGTTATGACCAATAGCGAAGGCGGCGGCGCGGCGGATGTTGTGGCGTTTGAAGCAAAGCAAGGAGACCGGCTATTGATCCAGGTCGAGGCGCGACGGGCGGGGTCGCTGTTGGATTCGGTGATCGAAATTTTGACCGCAGAAGGAGAACCGGTCGGTTGGCAAACGTTGCAGGCGGTCTCTGAGACGTTTATTACACTGCGGGACCATAGTTCGAAGCGGGACGGGATTCGCCTGCAGAACTGGGATGGCTTTGAGATCAACGACTATCTGATGTTGGGCGGCGAAGTGATCAAAATCCGTGCCTTGCCATTGGGGCCGGATGAGGATGTGAAATTCTTCGCCAACGGGGGCCGTCTGGGATATTTTGGCACCACCCCGCAGGGTCATGCTGTGAATTCGTCGGTGTACAAAATCGAACTGCATCCGCCCGGACAATCGTTTCCGCCCAGCGGCTTGCCAATCGTGGCCTTGAAATACCGGAACGACGATGGCGGTCCGGGGCTGGGGAGTGATTCCCAACTCTATTTTGACGTGCCGGCTGACGGCAAATATCTGGTGCGCATCAACGATGTCCGCGGCCTGTCGGGCGACGACTTTCATTACCGCCTCGTCATTCGACGGCCGCAACCCGATTTTCGGATCTCGATGAACCCAGCCGATCCAAACATTCCTCGCGGCGGAAATCTGCCGGTGACGATCAATGCGACGCGTCTGGAAGCGTTCGACGGGGCGATTGACGTGCGGATCGAGGGGTTGCCTGACGGCATCACCGCAACAGCCGGTCGGATCGGCCCCGATGATTCTTCATGCGTCGTGACGTTTTCGGCGCCGGAGTCCGTCGAGACCTTGGATGCCGCCGCGGGAAGCGTACAGGCGATTGGCAATGCGACGATTGGTGACAAAACCGTGGAGCAGCGTAGTTCGACCGGTTTTGGATTGCATCAAGTCTCCTTGGCGCCGCCACCGACATTAGAGGTGGCTGTGAGTCCGCAGGAGGCGGTGATTGAACCGGGACAGGAAGTGCGGTTTCAGTTGAAATTGAAGCGGAACTACGGATTCAACAGCCGGGTGCCGATTGCGGTCGAGAATCTGCCGCATGGAATTCGGGTACTGCATGTGGGGCTCAACGGAGTGTTGATCCCCGAGGGCCAAACTGAGCAGTCATTTGTGGTGAAATGCGAGCCGTGGGTGCCGCGGCAAAAGATCTCGTTTTATGCGACCGCCCGTGTCGAGGCGACCGGGGAGCGAAATAGTTCTGTACCGATCCTGCTGGAAGCAACCGGCTTCACCAGCGCCCTGGCGGGCGGGAGGTGAAGCGTGAGTGAGGATGCTGAGGCACAGCCACCATATGCTGAACGGGTGATTTTTCGAGGTCAGGTTCAAGGAGTCGGCTTTCGCTACCGGACGCGTCGCTTGGCAAGGGTTTATCCTGTAACGGGTTATGTCAAGAATCTCGCCGACGGCACGGTCGAGCTGATCGCTCAGGGGGCTGAGGATGAGGTCATCACGTTTGTGGACGAACTGGGCCGGGTCATGGAGAGGAATATTTCTGCAGTGGACCGTAGTCCGTGGGATGGGAGCGAACGGTTTGCCGGGTTTTCGATTCGCCGTTGAGGCAGCGGTCTTGTTGGACCGATTTTAGGGCCGATGGGCGGTGTATCTGTTAAAAAATCGGTGACAACCGAGGCTTAGGCTATGACAAACCCCCGTGGATTCGTTCTACTACAACTGGTTTCAAAATCCTCTGATGCGGCGTGTAGGTCCCTGTTTTTAGGAGCCGGATTCAGCCCCAGCGAGTTTTGAACTGGGTTCTCTGAGAAAAGCGTCAGAAAAGCGTCCGCGCCGCCCAACGGCCGATGCGAAAATGACGTAAAACGGTCATTCGCCGACGTTGCGCTGCTGTATGATCGTACATCCGGGGGATGATGATCCGCGGTCGACGGATTCGACCGGCGTGGTGTGTTTTGGTGGCCTTGTGTGAATCCCGTCTGATATTTTTGCGGAAACGTCGTTGTAAGGGAACGTGATGAGAAGTTTTTCCGGCACGTGGATCATAGCTGTGGCCACGATGAAAGAAGCGATTCGGCAGCCGTTTTTTTTCCTGCTGATCGCGATTTCAGTCATCCTGATGGTGCTGAACACGTTTTTGCCATTCTTTTCGTTGGGCGATGACGTGAAGATGCTGAAGGACTGCGGATTGGCGACGCTGTTGATCAGCGGTTTGCTGTTGGCGGTCTGGACGGCTAGTCAAAGCATTGCGGCAGAAATCGAAGGGAAGACGGCGATCACGCTGTTGTCCAAACCGATTACGCGGCGGCAGTTCATCATGGGGAAGTATATTGGGATTTTGATGGGGGTGTTCATCTTTTTCGTCCCCGTCGTCCTCGTGTTTCTGGCCTGCATTTATTACAAGGTTCCTTACGATTTTCGGGAGGCCTCGGAGGTCAACTATATGGCAGCGCACTCTTGGATCGAGATTATCCAAGTCTTGCCGGGAATTGCGTTGATCTTTATGGAGGTCAGTATTCTGGCGGCGATCAGCGTGGCGATCTCCACCCGTCTGCCGATGGTCGTCAACATGGTTGCCTGTTTGGCAATTTTTGTTGTGGGGCACTTGACTCCGACGTTGGTGAATTCGGGAGCGTTGCAAAACGAGTTGGTCGATTTCTTTGCCCGACTGATCGCGACGGTCTTGCCGGCCCTTGAGGTCTTTAACGTCCAGGCGGCTGTTGCGACCGGTGCTCCGGTTCCGGGGATCTATTTGGGTTGGTCCGCCATCTATGCGGTTGCTTATAGCGCTGCGGCGATATTGCTGGCATTTATTCTTTTCGAGGACCGCGATCTGGCGTAAAATGGCGGAAGACGGGGGCGACGTGCTATGAGCCTAATGTAGGTGGCGCGTCGGCCGAGTGATGATGCTTCTTCACCCAGCCCCGTTTGGCTGGGTTTTTTAGTTGGCAAAATTCGGTTTGCGTTGCCCAGCCACAGGCATTGCGTCTTGCGAGGAACCGACTCGCGGTCATTCATCGCGATTCGCCCTGCTGCCGGCTGTGCGAGATGCGGCCGACCGATTATGGAACGTTTATCGCAGGGAGGGAGCGTGCCTGATGTCGTGGCACGGTTGCGCGGGAAGTGTCAAGTTGAGTGCGGTGGGTTTCTCGGAAGAATTTGCGAAATCCGCTGTTACAGTAAATTAAGTGCAACTTGATCTCGATCTGTCGCCGGTGTCGTATTTGAGTTGAAGGTAGTGATTGTGATCACCAAGCATCCTCATCCCTTGGAACGTCTCGTTTCTCGGAAAATGTTGTTTCAAGGGCAGGCACTCCGGTGCTTGTTGTGGTTGACCGGCGGGTCGATCATGCTGTGTCTGATGCTGATGTTCGGTTGGCTGATGGCGAGCGTATTGGTCGATCATGGACGGCTAGAGTTGACCGCGGCCGAATTCAAACAGTTGCAGTCCACTGCCAGCCCCTACGAGATTCCAGTAGGCGATGAGGTCATCGACAATGTCGAATTAGCCGATCGCGGAATCTTGCCGGCGGTTTGGCAGGCGCGGACGTGCGTGTGCGGAAAAGTGTTGGCAGCGGCGCATGGACGAATTCAGGCACTGCAAAGAAACTCCAGCGCCGTGACGTTCTTAGCGGTCATGATCGGACTAACCGGCGCGCTGTGTGCGATGATGTATTCACGGGGCCGGACGTGTGCCATGCGCGAGGCGGTGGGTATCACCACCGCGCAGCGGCGAGCCGTGCATCGGCAAACCTTGCGATTGGCTCCTTCGGCACTGCCGGATCATCGTAATGGAGAACTGCGGACGCTGTTCTCGTCGGACATGGATCAATTACAGGAGGGGCTGTATTACTGGACGCTGCGTTGGGCGCGGGAACCGGTGAAATTGATACTGTTGGCCGTGCTGGCGATTGCCACCGGGCCGATCGTCGCTGGAAGCGTGATGTTGTTGTTGCTGGGAAGTTGGTTGTTGATCGCTTGGCAGAAGCAGCAGGGCCGCGCATTGCGGGCATTGGGCAAATCGCGTGCGGAAGAGAAATTGCGGTTGCTCGCTGAAAGCCTAAACACCACGCGTTTGGTGCGGGGGTATGGCAAGGAGATGGAAGCGTTTGAGGACGAACAGTTCCAGCAGCATTTGGCGCAGCTCTCACAGGAAACGACACAGTGGATGCGGCAGGATTGGGTGCAGCGTTGGGGGTTGACGATGTTGGCCGCATTTGTGGGCGGCGTGGTGCTGATGTTCGTCGGGAATCAGATTCTGAATCCAACAAGAGCGTTTTCCTTGCCCTCGGCGATACTACTGATTCTGTCTATCGGTTGCATGCATGGGCCGCTGCGCAATCTGTGGAATTTACCACGGGACGTCGCAGACGGGGCGCGGGTCTCGACGCGGATTGAAAATTACCTTGGGCGAACTCCGCACGTGGGGCAGGCAGTGGGGGCCAAATTCCTGCAGCCAATGGCGAAGTCGCTGATTTTTGACAATGTCGTCTTTGAAGGTTCGGATCATGAGTCGCTTCTGAACGGCTGCAGTTTCCAGGTCAAGGCCGGGACGCAGGTGGCGGTGGTGTCGATGGATCCCTGGGAGGCGCGGACGGTGGCGCACTTGTTGCCGCGATTCATCGAACCCAAGTCGGGGCAGATTCTCATAGACGGCGAAGACGTCGCCTGGGTGACGCTCGATTCCCTGCGGGCCGAAGCAATCATGGTCAGTGCCCGCGATCCGTTTTTTACCGGGACCGTGTTAGAAAACATCCGCTGCGGCGATACGCATTATTCATTGCAAGACGTGACCGATGCGGCGAAGCTGACGCACGCGCACAACTTCATTCTCAAATTGCCGCTGGGTTACGAAACGGTAATCGGCGAGCATGGGGAACAACTCGATCCGGGACAAGTGTTTCGTTTGGGACTGGCGCGAGCGGTACTGCGCGATCCGGCGCTGTTGATCATCGAAGAGCCTGAGGAACCGATGGACGAGGGGGCCAAGTCGCTCTTAGACGATGCCTACAATCGCATCCGATCGGGGCGAACGATCATCTATTTACCGCACCGCATGGCGACGCTACGCCGCGCAGATGAAATCATCGTGCTTCACAAAGGGCAAGTCGCCGCGATGGGGAACCATGCGGCGCTCGTGAAATCTTCGTCGATCTATGCGCACTGGGAGTATTCCAATTTCAATACGTTTCGGCATAAAGTGGAAGCGAAAACATAGGCGCGTCGGGAAAAAAATCTCGCGCAAAGACGCAGAGCCGCAAAGGGAAACAAGAGGAACCGATTGAAAACTAGTGTTCATCAATTAGTAGCACCAGGTTTCAACTAAGCCGCTCGCGACCAATCCACATTATCCCCCCTCAAGATAACTCTTTGCGTCTTGGCGCCTCTGCGCGAGGCCATACATGCGTAGGGTGCGTCGCGACGCACCTTTCTACATAGGACGAAAAACGTCCCCCAAGAAAACAGATCAGGAAAAGTTCCACTCGCAAGTCCAACCGTGCATATTTTGCACTGGCGGGCAAGCCGCCAGTGGCACCCGTTGCGGGTGTTGATTCAACGGCGCTGCAATTTTGAGTAGCAAAATTGGTGTCGCGAATTGAACAAGCGGCGAAAGCCCAGCAGGACGACGCCCACGGTTCCCATGGCGGTGCCTGATGCGATGAGAAACATGATCACGATTTGGTATTTGACCGCTTGGCCGGGGTCGACGCCGGCGATGAGTTGTCCGGTCATCATGCCGGGCAGGCTGACGATGCCGACGACCATCATGGAATTGATGATCGGAATCATGCCGGTGCGAATCGCTTGGCGGACCGGTTCGCGACCTGCTTCCCAGCGCGTCGCACCCAGTGACAGCAGCGTTTCGACGCGGTCGCGGCGGCTGGAGAGTTCTTCCCCGAGCTGATTCAGTCCCAGCGCGATGCCGTTGAGTGTGTTGCCCAGAATCATGCCCAACAGTGGAATCGCATACTGCGGGTCGTACCAGGGAGTGACCTGCCGCATGACGGTGAGCAGCGCAAAGGCCGACACGATCCAGCAACTGGCGCAGATGGAGAGCATGCTATCCAGATAGACGCCTGGATAAACCAAGCCGGTGCGTCGCACGGCAGCGATGGCGGCGATGGTGGTCATGACCAGCATTACAGCGACGACGATGTACCACTGTTGGACGTCGAAGACCCATTTGAGCACAAAACCGACCAGCACCAATTGGACGATCGTACGGAGTGCTCCGAGGAACAACATCCGCTCCAGGCCGAGGCGTAGCGAGAGTGAGATCAGACCGTTGATGATGATCAGGGCAGCCGCAAAAGCGACTTCATAGTTCGAGAGTTCGACGTAAGTGGCTTTCATGTGCTGTCACTCCTTCTCCGCGCCGTGGTCCAGTGCGAATTCGCGGGTGGCGATCCGCAGGACTTGTGCGGGGTCGTGGCTGACCCAAATCAGCGCGCGGCTGTCATCGGCCTGTTGCCAATCGACGACCATCTGTTCGACAGCGGTTGCCGAGTCGGGATCGAGCGAAGCGGTCGGTTCGTCGAGCATCAGTAATGTGGGATCGCATTGCAGCGCACGGATTAGGGCGGTGATTTGGGCTTCGCCGCCGGAAAGCTCGGCGGCCGACTTATCAAGAAAATTCTCATCGCGACCCGCTTGTATTAAAAGATCGATCACGCGTCTTTTTTGAAACTCTAAATTCCCGCGGATGCGAAGCGAATAGGCGATGCGGAGGTTGGTTGCGACGGTTCCCTCGAAAATCGCGGGGCGCTGACGCAGGTAGATCGCTTGACGACGAAAATTCGGGACATCTGCGTTGGTGATCGTATTGCCGCGCCAGAGGATTTCGCCGGCATCGATGGGATCGAGCATCGACAGAGCGCGGAGCAGTACGCTTTTACCGGAACCGGTGGGGCCGATGATCGCCAAGCGTTCGCCGCCGGCGATTTGCAGGTTGATGTCTTTGAGCAGCCACTGCTGCGCGCCGGGAATCTTGCGACCGAGGTGACGGGCTTGGAGCAAAGGAGGGGCGGACGACATCGGCATACCAACGGGTCAAACGGAATACAAAATGACGGCGGACCGGGCGGGGATCAATCGAATTCGCCGTCGCTTTGTACCGACTCATCAATGGTGCGTGCAATGCGAATGGCTTCGCGGATTGCGCGGTCCATCCACGATTTTTCTTCGCCATTGGGGACGCGTCCGGCAGTAATATAAGCGGCAAAAATCCCGGCAGCAGCGGTCGTCAGCGTTTGCTCGGTCGGTTTGAGGGAGATATAGGGTTTTGCCATGTGACGGCTCCTGGATGCTGAGGAATCGAGGTCCAACTATTGGAGTTTCATCGTAACAGATTGAGGGGCGTGGGCAGTAGGCTGTGGAAGAGTGGCCGGTGGTGAGTGGCCGGTGGCCAGAAGAGTGGGGGGAGCGGTTGGAGTTTGTGCGTGCGACCGGTTTGCGTGCGAGTCGATTATTGGGGCTTGATAGCGTGCATTGCTTTGAGGACCAGGCGCCGCGTTTCTTCATCGGGATCATTGCGCAGTTTTTCGATTGCGGGAATCACCGATTTTGCCGCGGGGCCGATTTCAGCTAAGTAGATCAGTCCCAGGCGGCGGTGGGTGGCGTTGCCGTGGGTGAGCATACCAGAAATGCCTTCCATCAACTCCGGCGGGACGTCATGAACGTCAAGGACCTCTTTTAATCGCAGCGCGCCGCTGGCGACGATCTTTGCGGCTCCGGTTTCAAATTCTTTGCGTTCATCCGGTGGCAAATTAAGAACGCCAGCGATTTGTGGAATTGCCGCGGCATCTTGTTCGATAGCCAAGATTGCGATCGCGGTCAAATAACGGATGGATGGATCGCTGTCGGCCAAATGTTTCCGCAGACCGGGCAGGGCGGCGCTGGCTTCGGACTGCAGTGTCATCAGGATAGAAAGTGCGGTAGAGCGGACGATCAGTGGGTATTTTTTGTCGGTGGCTTGTAGAAGCGAGGGGACTTCGACGCGGGTGTGGCCGGCAGCTAGCAGGTGAGGGATGATGATTTCTGAAAGGAAACCATAAGTCCAAACTAACATCGAGTTCCGACTCGGGAAATTAGGGAGATTGACCGGACGTTCTTCATTTTCTTGTAGATCGCCTACAAGTCGGTCGCGTTTTTCCTTAGGAAGGCCATCGAGCCATTGCAGCGCCAAAGGCATGACTGCCTCGTCTGCGGGTGTTATGTACAACAGGGTGACGAATATGCCAAACGGCGGAATTTCTGCATCGTGTGTTTTCTTGTCGAACAGCATTGCCTTGAGCTTAGGAATCGCTGCTTTGGCGTCGGGGCCCGTAATTGTCAAAACGCCCAGGGCAATATTCACGTCTTCCACGTCGTCGCTGTCGAGCATTTCGATCAGTTGTGGGATCAGTGGTTCGGCCTGTCTTCGGTACTCGCGGATTACAGAACGTATATTGGGGGTGAAGAGGACTGGTGTCATGCTTGGCGGATAACTATCGAGGATTCCTTGCAGGTTTTCTTTTGCCTGGCGCCGTTCTTGCGACGCGCCGGAAAGGTCCGTGAGCCATTTTTCGAGCTGAATCAACTCGGCCAAGTCGGGCTCCTGGCCATAGCTAGGCGTGGCGACAAATAGCGACAGCAGGAGTGCAAATATTATGAGGCAGCGCATAGGATTCCCTCCGTGAAACGCATAGTCTGGTCGTCCTCATACGACTCGCTGTGAAATCTGTCAAGATAGGCTTGTATTCAGGTGGGTTCGGCTTGCTTTCACGGTTTCTCGGCATTCGCTATAGTCGGGTTGTTGTTTATTCCCCCGATGGGTAGCGGCCTCGCCCTTCCGGTTTTACTGGCTGCTACCGACACTCTTCTTGAATGATCACCGAGGATATCCATGGCTGATACCGCGAAACTTTTCGCTGCTTTGGCGAAATATGATACGCCGACCGTTTGCAACGTGGTGGAGCTGTTTGACCTGCATCCGCGGAGCAGCGGGTATATGGACGATTCGATTCGTGCCTGTTTCCCGGAAATGCCACCGATGGTGGGTTATGCGGTGACGTCGACGTTTCGCAGTTTCGCTCCTCCGCGTGGAGGAGACGTCTATGCGGGGCTCAAAGAGCAAATCGAAGCGTTTGGCGAGTTGCCGGGGCCGGCGGTTGTGGTGTATCAGGACTTGGATGAGCCGACGGCGGCCGCCACGTTTGGTGAGGTGATGTGCACGACCTATCAGACATTCGGCGCAGCGGGGTTGATCACTTCGGGCGCGGGACGCGACTTGGATCAAGTGCGCGACATCGGTTTTCCCGCATTTACGAATGGCACGATCTGTGCGCATGGATATTGCCATACGTTGGCGGTAAACGTGCCTGTCACTGTGGGTGGCATTTGTGTTTATCCCGGCGACTTGTTGCACGGTGATTGCAACGGCGTGACCACGATTCCTGATGAGATCGCTTCGGAGGTACCCGATGCGTGCGAAGAATTGATGGCGGCCGAATCGATCATTATGAACTACCTCAAAGAACCGAATCCCACCGTGGCGGGATTTGTTGAGGCTCGGGAAGCGTGCGGCAGCCGGATTGCAAAATTGGGTGCTCGGTTACGGGATGACTCGTAACGCCGTCGTGTCAGCGACCGCGGATTGTGGTGTAACGTGTCGTGGTGGGATGTGGGTTGATCGGTATGAGCAGTAGCCGCGATGATGCGATGCCGACCCGTCTTCCGCTGATGCGTGCTGTCTTGGAGCGTGTGCCGGCGAGTTGCCGCCGCGCGTTGTACTTCGAGACGTTTTACAGCGTGGGCAGCGGCACGTTCGTCGCCTTGTTTTTGCTTTCGCTGGCCGCGCTCAAGACGGTGCTGCATGGGCAAGCGGTGCACCTGATGATGCTGGGCGCGATGTTCGGTGGCAGCAGTCTGCTCAGCCCGCTGGTGGGCTACATGGCGGGCAGGGTGCCGATGCGGTTGTTGGTGATCGTGCCGAATTTGGTGACAGCCGTCCTCTTGCTGGCGATTGCATTGCCGGTGGCCGGGCCGATGTATTTTACTTGCGTGGTGGGTAGCTGTTTTATCTTGCGCGTATTTCCCCGCGTGGGAGAGATGAACATGTACCGCGTGTTGTACCCGGCGACGCATCGCGGTCTGGCGGTGGGTTGGCTGAAGGCGATTGCCGCGATTTCGGCGCTGTTTTTGACGGTCGCCGGAACATGGTGGTTCGACAATCACGGCACACAGTATTGGGCGGTCTACGCCTATGCCGCTTGCATGCTGGTGATGGGTTCGTTTTGTTATTCGCGAATTCGCAAGCGCGAAAACGGCGCGTTTGGCAACGGCGATCGTGTCTCGCCCTGGGTCGCCATGCGGAATGGTTGGAAAGTATTCACCGCCGACCAACGGTTTGTGCGCTACCAAAAGGGTTTTGCGTTGGCCGGATTTGCCAATCACATGGGGATGGCCTTTATCCCGGAAATTTTGCGAAACGCGGATTACATCGCCGCCACCGATCGTCAGGTATTCGTGATATCCGCAGTGATGCCAGCGATGTTGATCATGGCTTCGTCGCCGTTTTGGGGACGGTTTTTAGACAAGATTGATCCCATGTCGGGCCGCTCGCTGTTCAATTTGTTGCAGACGTTCGGCTATGGCATGTATTGCTATGGCGGGGTGTCGCGGCAGATCTGGCCCATGTATGTGGGAGCGGCATTTCATTCGATCAGCAATGGCGGCGGAACAATCAATTGGTCGACGGGCAGTTTGTATTTTGCGAAGCCGGAAAACGTTTCGCTGTACAACAGTTGGCACGTAGGATTGACGGGAATCCGCGGAATGATCGCGCCGCTGTGTGGGTGGTTGCTGCTCTCCTATTATGGATTGGGGCCGTGGATGTTCGCGGTTTGTGTTGTGCTGTCGCTGGCGGGGAGCATTTATATGTATCGGTTAGCGCAGACCGATACGGGGTCAGTGGAGCAATCACATGATCGTGTGGTCGACGTATCCGCATCGAGTGGAGCGGGGTGATTTCTGTTTGCACTCG
Source organism: Symmachiella macrocystis (assembly GCF_007860075.1). NCBI lineage: Bacteria > Pseudomonadati > Planctomycetota > Planctomycetia > Planctomycetales > Planctomycetaceae > Symmachiella > Symmachiella macrocystis. Next base: position 986,140 of record NZ_SJPP01000001.1, on the reverse strand, counting down.
GTTTAGATTTGCGACTTACTCATTGGAAATGCAAAAAGGCCGCGCGCAAAGACGCAGAGCCGCAAAGAAGAAAAAGAGATAAAAACTTGGGGGTTTGTGCTCTTCAACTCTTCACGTTGCAACGGACTTCCACTGCGGCTGGGCGTCACTGCGTGAGGCTTTTTTGAGAGGCAGATCGTTTGTCTTACATCGAAAGGTGCGTCGCGACGTACCCTACGGTTGTACTTCGGCGGCCCATTGTTTGTGTAGGTTGGTTAAGCGGGTGACGATGTCTCGGTGTTGGGCGGCGATGTTTTTGGTTTCGGTGACGTCGACAGCCATGTTGCTCAAGAAAATACGGTCGTCCCCTTCGAGGCGGGTTTTGTGTTTGGTGTCGTTACCGTTGACGACCAGTTTCCAATCGCCGTCACGCACAGCCCATTGGTGGCCGAGTTGCCAGTGAAAAGTCGGATGGGGTGTCGCAGCGTCCGGGTCGTGGATCACGGCTTTTATGCTGCGGCCGTCGAATGTTTGATCGGGCAGGTTGACATCGCAATAGTCGGCGATCGTGGGGAGCCAATCGATGCTGACCGCGACTTGGTCGCGGGTTTGGCCTGCGGGGATGATTCCCGGCAGGCTGACGATGGCGGGGACACGGATGCCCCCCTCCAGCACGCTGAATTTCGCACCGCGATAGGGACCGGCATTGCCGCCGCCGAAGTTGGCGCGTTCTTCGGTGGAATGCCCGTGGTCGCTCAGGAAAATGACCAACGTCCGCTCGCGCAATTTGAGTTCATCCACCTTGGCCATAATCTGGCCGATGGCATCGTCCATGTGGGAAGTGATGGCGGCATAGGATCGGCGCGGTTCGGGGAGATCGGCGTACATTTCACGAAACCGGTCGGCGGCTTGCATGGGGTAGTGTGGAATGTTGAACGGGACGTATAGCAAAAATGGTTTGTCTTGATTATCTTCGAGAAACTGCTTCGATTCACGCACGATTAGATCGCTGAAGTGCGTGCCTTGCTCCCAATGTTCCTGGCGGTTACGCCACATGTCGTGAAAATGGGGGCCGGCCCAGTAGAAGAAGTGTGAATAGTTGTCGATGCAGCCCGCTTTGTGGCCGAAGAATTCTTGGAAGCCTTGGCTGTTGGGATGGTAATCGGGCAGCGTTCCCAGATGCCATTTTCCCATGAGTGCGGTCTTGTAACCGGCGCCGCTGAGGATCTCGCCGAGAGTGACCTGTTCGGGGGGCATCCCGCGGTGGCCGCGTTGGGAAGGGACGTTGCCGGGTACGCCCGCGCGTTGTGGATAGCGGCCGGTGATCAGCGCGGCTCGCGATGGTGAACAGACGGGGCTGGCGACGTAGAATTGCGTGAACCGCACGCCGCGCTCTGCGAGATCATCTATGTGAGGCGTGTTTAAATCGGTCGAGCCGTAACAGTTTAGATCGATTGAACCGAGATCATCGGCGAAGAAGAGAATCACATTCAGCGGCCGGTCTGTTTCAGCAGCCGAGCATGTCGACGTGAACAGGGGGAAGGCCAGCAAGATGGCCGCGATTGTACACGACGGTTTGATGAAAGACATGAACGGCCTCAGTTCCGAGAATAGTAATAGTCTGCAAGGAAGGAAAACGTTGCAGTGCTATTAGAGCCGGAAATGGTAGCGGTTGTCTACCGGGTGAGGCGACTTACAGAGGCGCAAAAAAAGGACCGCGGCCTTCTCAAATTTGGAAGGCCGCGGCCATGGTTCAGGTCATAGGTCGATGGCGACGGTCGAGTCGCTGCGAGAATGACGAGGGTCCGGCTCCGCTAGGCGAACACCGATCAGTGACCCCGGCCAACGCAAAAAATTTGGTCCCTCCGCCGGAATGCGAGACGAATGACTTGAACCTAATAGTATAAAAATCGCGACGGCTTTTTGAAACCCGGTCGTCATCGATCAAACTTTCGTTTGCCCGTCCGAAGCCGTCGTCGATAACTGACTTCATCGACATCTCCGCCGTTTGTCGTTGAGTTTTTTTTCTGCCGTGCGGCGGGGGATGGGGAATAACAAAATCCGCTCGGGCGGGTCAACATCGGTTTTGGCAAACAGTACCGATCTAAAATACCCGATGCGAATGAAGTTCACGCACGTCCCTTATTTTTTATCGAGAGACTCGCCATTTTTTGGAGACGGTTTAGGTTTGGAATTTGCCTTGGGGGTGGGGAAAGGAGTGGGGATGGGTTTCGAGGGATTGTTTGCAGCCTCGGCTTTTTTCCGTTTATTGTGTTCCTTGTCGTGGAAGAATTCCCGCCAACTTTTCAGACGGACATCGACGGAGATTTCCTTGCCATTGCGAAGAAACCCGACCTTGACCGTGTCGCCGACTTTATTTTTTTTGATCATCTCGACCAATTGTTCAAAATTATCAACGACTTGACCCGCGTATTCGACGATCACGTCGCGGTCCCGTATTCCGGCGGCGGCGATGGAGCCTTCAGGTGTGGCTTTTTGAATTTCAAACCCGCGTGCTTTCGGGAGACCTGCTTGGAGGCCCAAGCAAGCCACGCCACGTTCTTGCACGCTTGAGTTGGGGATTTGTTGCTCAAGTTTTCGGACGGCATCCAGGGAGGCGGGGCAGTCTTGGACACGGTATACAGCCTGTAGCCGACCCGGGCGGAGACGCCGAAACTGCCGCAGTTCCTTGTCGCCACCTTGCCATTGATCGTCGATCCAAATTTGCAGCGGACCGCCGATATCTACGCTGGGGCCGCTAATCCCCACTGGTAGAACCATCGCCTTCAATTCTTTGAGTTTTTTAATGGCGCGGCGGTCACGGTCGTCGGCATGGACCGCGATGGCTGCTGCGGCGCGTCGCGCGGCTGAGGGGGCTGCGGATTCGACGAGTTCCTCTAAAGCGGCATCCAATTCGTCGAGAGTCGCATCATCGTTGTTGTCGTAAAACGATGCGAGAACTAGTAGGACGCGATTCGTGGTTTCCAGTTCCGCGTTCGATGCGGCTTTGGCTAGCGGGGCAATTGCTGGACGGCCCAGGGTTTTTAGCCGTTTTGTGGCAGCTTCACGCTCGGCGAAGTTATCACTGCTCAGCGCTGCGATATCTTGTTGAATCATGGCGGACTGCTGAGCCGAATCGTCGCCCAGTAGGGGCAACGGAAACAACAGAATGAAGGCTGTCAGCAGTAGCAGTTGATCTCGAAACGTCATGTTCGGGGATACCTTTTGAAATGAAACGTCGCGACGCGTCACTGATCACGCAAAGTTTGTTCATACTCGGCTTGTGTTCGTTCGTCCATCGGGTATGTCCCAACCAGTGATGCGCCGCCGCGGATTTTGTCGATGATGAAATCCTCGCGATGTTCCTGGGCAGCCGCTTCGCGTGCGACCTCTTCGGCCAGATGCGGGGGAATGACGACGACCCCTTCGTCATCGCCAATCAGCACATCGCCGGGGTAGACGGCGACACCGGCGCAGGCGATCGGCAATTGGAAATCGCAGGGATGGTGGATTGTTTTGTTGGTGGCGGCGTGAGCGGAGCGGGCGTAGGCGGGCATACCACATTGGGCGATGACGGGAGAGTCGCGAAAGGCGCCGTCGGTGACCACCCCCGCTGCGCCGCGGACCTGCATACGCGTTGCCAGAATGGCTCCCATGGTTCCACCCCGTTCATCACCACGGGCATCGATGACGAGGATTTCTCCCGGGCCAACTTTTTCGATGGCCAGTCGTTGAGGATCGGTCAGGTTGTCGAATTTGAGCGACGTATCCAAATCCTCGCGGGATGGAATATAGCGCAAAGTAAACGCGCGACCGGCCATGCGTTGTCCGGCCGCGAGTGGTTGGACCCCTGTCAAAAAGGTGTTCCACAGCCCTTTTTTAGCAAGCACGGTGGTGAGTGTGGCGGTACTGGGAGTATTCAACAGGTCCCAAGTCTCGGCGCTGATCGTGATTTGTTCCGGCATGGAGATGTTAATCTTGATGTTGGGAGGGAGTCTGTTCGGGGAGCATGGTCTTGATGATGAAATTATACGTTGTTCGCGTATAGTGTGCACCATGAATCCCGTGTTTAGCGCGGGGATAGAGCATCAGCTCGAAATCTTTGTCCGCTCGTTGCAGCGCGTTGACCAGTTGCGTCGTGTTTTGCAGGTGGACATTGTCGTCGAGCATGCCGTGCAACAACAATAACCGGCCATGTAGGTTTTTCGCGGCTTTGACAACCGACGTTTCGTCGTATCCTGCGGGGTTGGAGGCGGGGGTGTCCATGTAGCGTTCGGTGTAGATCGTATCGTAGTTTCGCCAGTCGGTCACCGGCGCACCGGCGATACCGGCGGCAAAGGACTGGCTGTGGGTCAGGGCAAAGGCGGTCAAAAACCCGCCGTAACTATGGCCGCCCAGGCCGATCCGCTTTGAGTCGACCCAGGATTTCGATTTCAACCACGTGACGGCGTGCTCCAAATCGCGGAGTTCGTTCACGCCGAGTCGGCGGTAGGCGGTCCAGGCGCTTTGCGCGCTTGAGCCGGAAGCGGAGCGGGGATCGACGCGAAGAATCACAACGCCCGAAGTCGCCAGGACTTCATCGAATAGACGGTGTGTCTTTGTCCAGCGGTTGCGGATGGTGGGATAATGGGGGCCGCCGTAGATCTTGATCCAGACAGGGTATTGCCGCGAAGAATCGAAATCCGCCGGCAGCATGAGACTGCCATCGAGCGTGCCGCCATCGCCGGTCTCGATGGAGACCGTTTTGTGTGTGCTCCATTGATATTCGTTGAGGTCGGTGGTGTCGGTCTTGTGCAACTCGCGGATTCGATGGCCGTCGCCGCCAGAAATTTCGGTCGTCGGGGGACGTTCGAGAGAGCTATGCGTATCGAGATAACCGTTGCCGCTTGGAGAAAAACGAATGCGGTGGGAACCCTCAGTGCTCGTCAGTTGCACCGGTTCACCGCTATTGAGGGAAACTCGATAGAGGTGGTCTTCGAGATGTGATTTTTTTGCAGCTGAGAAATAAACGTCTCCGGCAGGTTCGTTGATGAAGTGGACTTTGCTGACCTCCCACGGTCCGGCGGTGACGGCGCGGCGGAGTTGGCCGTTCGCGGCGTAGTGATAGAGATGCCGCCACCCTGAGCGTTCGCTTTCCCAGAGGAATGAACCGTCCTCGAGGAAATGGGGCGGCGCAAGGTTATTCACCCATGCTGCGGTGGTTTCCCGAAGCAATCGACGGGGCGTTGAGCTGCCGGGATCGACGACGAGCAGATCCAACCAGGTTTGCGCGCGGTTTTGCAGATAGAGATAAACGGTTTGGTGGTCGGGCAGCCAACCGGCGCGGACGACCAATCGATCTTCGGGTGGGTATGCACTGAGGTCGACCCATCGGACGACTGCGTCAGTCAGGGAAGCGATGCCGACTTGCACAAGGGGGTTTGCCGTACCGGCTTTAGGATAGCGCATTTCATGAATGCGTTGGGTATCCGGAACGTTGTTGGGAATGCTGAAGGGCGCCACCGGTGTGTCGTTGAACTGCAGGAACACAATCTGTGTGCCGTCGCCGCTATACCAAAAGGTTCGTAACTGCCGGTTAAATACCTCTTCCCAATAGACCCAATCGGCTTTCCCGTTACGGATGAGTTCGCTGCCGTCGGTCGTCAATCGCTGCTCCGCCTGTGTAGCCAGATCGACGGTGTAGAGATCGTTGTCACGGACAAATGCGACGGATTCTCCTTGGGGGCCGAACTGTGCTAACTCAGCGGTTCCGGCTGCGTCTGTCAATCGGCAGGCGAAGCTACCGTCCAGTTTGGCGAAGTAGAGACGGTCCGCATGCGGGATCAATACAGCATCGTAGGCGGGGTTGAATTGCAGGTGCGCTTTATTCGCCAATTTGCGGGCAGTTGGTTCATCAATATCGGAGAGTGATTGCAATCCTTGCGCCAGTTGTGTGGGGTCGAACAACGGGGAGGTGTCGCCGGTCTTTGCGTGGACTTTGGTGTATTGTCCTTTGTGCGTTTGTAGCAGGTGCGCGCCGTTGGGGAGCCATTGAAAGCGGGGGGCGGGATGGCGGAATGGATGCAGTGTCGCGTGCGGACCGTAAGCGGTGTCGAAGGTGATCGGTTTCTTGGCGGGGGTTTCGTCCGCAGCGGTCCCCTGGTGTATTGCCACGCAGGCTATAAAGATCCAGAGGAGACGAGATCGGCGCATGTTGTTGAACTTCAGTGAATTGTGTTTGTGAACAGGGACGTCGCCGGAAGTCTTTGATTTTCGTTTCCCGACAGTCGATGCGTCAAGTGGAGCGGAATTGCCGTTTGTGGTGCGGTTGAGTATTGTGAGCGGATCGAAGTGTATGTTTGACTTATATTTCAAAACCCGGTTGCGCTTGTTCTGGAAACGTTCAGAACAGTATCAGTGAGACGCGTCAGAGGGTTTTGAAACTACTTGTTAGAAAATTTTCCACAACGACATTACTCAGGACACATGACCATGAGTAAGGCGAATCTTTTTTTCTCGGTCTGCATGGCCGGTTTCATCATTTTTGGCAGCGAAGTGGCCTATGCGCAGCGTTCGCCGTTGCAGCAACCTGCGGCCACTGAAAATCCGCAGCAGAGTTGGGGCGGTTTTGAGGAATGGACGACGGCGGTGGCATTTGCGCCGGATGGCAAATCGCTGGCCGTTGGGACGTATGAAAAACTCGAAATTGTGGATCTGGCTGAGGAGGGCAAACGAAGGTCGATCGACTTGAACACCGGTTTCGTGCATGCGTTGGCTTATGCGCCCGATGGAAAACTGATTGCGGCGGGGAGTTATCAATCGGTCACGGTGATTGATTCGGCGACAGGCGAGTCGCGCGTTTTTAAAGGGCAGCGGGGCTATGTGCTGGGCGTGGCGTTTTCGCCCGACGGCCAGTGGTTGGCGACGGCAGCGGAAGACGAATCAGTGCGGATTTGGTCCGTGGCGGATGGCGCGGAGCGACTGACGTTTAGCGAACATCGTTTGCCGGCGACATCAATTGCCGTGTCGCCTGACGGCACATTGGTTGCTTCGACCGATGGCGATGCGGAGCAACCGCGAAAAAAAGGGACCGCCTCTATTTGGGATGCGACAACGGGCGAGGTCCGCTCCACGTTGAACGGCCATGCACGCGGGATCAACGGCATTGTTTTTTCGCCGGATGGAAAGCAGGTCGTAACGGGAGGGACTGATGAAACCGTCCGCGTTTGGGAAACGTCGACCGGCAAACCGCTCAAAATGCTGGAAGGGCATTCGCGGCCGGTGAATGCACTGGCCTTTTCTCCGGACGGTAAAATGCTAGCGACTGCCGGCGGGGGACGGTTCAAAGGTAAGAACAATATTCTGTTATGGGATACGGCGACCTGGAAAATCCTCAAGACGATCGAAGCGCACGACGCCCGCGTCACGGACGTGGCCTTTTCGCCCGACGGCACCCAGATTGTCACGACCAGCTACGACAAGTCGGTGCGGTTGTGGAAGGTGCCGGGTAGTAGGCAGTAGGCAGTAGGCAGTAGGCAGTAGGCAGTAGGCAGTAGGCAGTAGGCAGTAAAAAAGTGGCCGGTGGTTAGTGGCCGGTGGCCAGAATCGGGTTTGCTTGTGGCGTTGATCTGGCTATTCCGGTATACAATCTCAATCCGGATGATCACTCCGGGGATTGTTGGGAGCACTTCGCCCGGTTGATCGGGCGTCTCGCGCAGCGGTATTAGGCCCGTCTTTGCAGCGGGTGTCCGCTAGGCGGCCCCGCTATTCCCCCCCGTTTTAAGGGGGGCTCGATGTCTCAGATGGGCTATTGGGCGTTGCTGGGGTTTTCGGTGACTGTGATGCGTTTGATTTTGTCACCTTTTTTAATGGAATTGACGACGTCTTGGCCTTTGATGACGCTTCCGAAAACGGTGTGTTTGCCATTCAGGTGGGGGGTTGATGTGTGCGTGATGTAGAACTGTGATCCGTTTGTGTTGGGGCCGGAATTGGCCATGGCGAGGATGCCCGGTCCGTCATGAGTCAGGGCGGGATGGAATTCGTCGTCGAACTCGTAGCCCGGTCCGCCTGTGCCTTTGCCGTCGGGACAGCCCCCTTGAATCATGAAGTTGGGGATCACGCGGTGAAACACCAGTCCGTTATAAAAACCGTCCTGGGAAAGTCGTGTGAAGTTATCGACGGTGTTGGGAGTCTTGTCGGCGTGTAGCGCGAGTTTGATCGTTCCTCGGGTGGTTTCCATGACGGCCGTATGTGTCCCGATGGGAGCGGCTGCTTGTCGCATTTCACTGGCCGGTCCGAGATCGGCAGATTCGAGCGAAGCGTCTCGCGTTGCTGACGAACAGCCAGTGCAGTTGATGATCCCTGCGCAAACCAGCAGTGCGCCCACTAAGCGCGTGTGTACCTTGATCGTCCGCATCATAACCCGAGTCCTTTCAGGGTTTTTTGCCTGTGCCGACGGCCCACCATGCGCCGTCGGTCTCTCCTGGGAGGGCGGAGTTTAGCACAAGCGGCGAAATGGGTTAAGACGTCTTGAAACGGGCCGAAATCGCGTGTTTTTACGGGAAAACTGCAGGTGAGGCGGATTATTGCTCAGCCGGTTTCTCTGTCTCTGTTTCGGTTTCAGGGGCCGCGGTTTCCGGGGCCGCCGGTTCCTCAGAGGGGTTTCGATCGATCGTGATTGATTCGATGATATCCCCATTGCGGATGGAGTTGACGATGACCTGGCCTTCGATCACGTGTCCAAAAACGGAGTGTTTGCCGTCGAGATGCGGGGTGGCGTTGTGGGTGATGAAGAATTGGGAGCCGTTGGTGGTGGGGCCGGCGTTGGCCATGGAGATAATGCCGGCGCTGTCATGTTTTAAGTCGGGGTGGAATTCATCTTTGAAGCGGTATCCCGGCCCGCCGCTTCCGTCGCCTTTGGGATCTCCCCCTTGGATCATGAAATTGGGGATCACGCGGTGGAATTTCAGTCCGTCATAGAATTTGTCTTCGGCGAGCGTTACAAAATTTCCGACGGTCATCGGAACTTTGTCGCCATCAAGCCACAAGCGAATGGTACCGCGATTGGTCACGATTTCGGCGATGACCGGTTTGTCGACTTTAGTGGGTTCAATAATCGGTTCTCCCTCAGTCGCAGTCGCTCCACATCCGACGCTTGTGAGAAATAACGTGGAAAGCAGCATCGCGCGGCGAGTGAGGGTTGGATTCATGGGATGAACCTTCATGGAAGAGTTTCAGATGATAACTGACGCCCGTTGAGCGTCTGGGTGATAATGCTGATAATCCGGATCTTAGCAGAGTGCCTGGGCGGCGTTAAGGCATTGCGCGGGGCAGCTCAAATACTTGAATGAGTTCCTAGGCACTGGCGAAGCCAGTGGCACCCGAATTTGCCAGTTTGACTTTGCGCAACCGGCTTTTGAAACTGGTTCAAAGCGGCTTCGGTGCTTATTTGTCGTTGGCTGCGGGGGTGATGTATAGCCATTCTCGGATCGCGTCGAGTTTCTTAGCGCCGATCCCGTTGACGCGACGGATGTCGTCGACGGTGGCGAAGGGGCCGTGTTGGTTGCGGTCGGCGACGATTCGCCGCGCCAGCACTTCGCCGATGCCTTCCAGTTGTGCCCATTGCACCCAGGGGGCGTTGTTGATATCGAGGCGGAAGTCATATTCTCGTGCCTGCAAACGTTTGATTTCAACCGGTTTTTGCCCCCAGCCGCTGAGCTTGGTCCAATAGACAAAGGACAAGAGCGCTAGCGCGGCGAGCATGACGGCGACGAAGACTTGATCGCTACGGTGCAGGCCGAGGATTGAGCGGCTGCCACGGGAATCAACAGTCGATTTGTCGGTGTTGTCCATTTGTGAATCTGCGGAGGGATCTGGCATGATGCTAGCGCAAGACCTCCGGCCGACTGGTGATTGATGGATCGGGTGGGGTGCCGTTTTCGCCGCCGATCTGCGGCTGTGCTTTCGGTTCAGAACTCTGATCGATTCGTGAGGGGTGGACGAACGCGGTGAATTCAGACTGGCGTAAATCCTGCAGTGGGATCTCCGTTAATCCGCAGCGGTGCGCGCGTGCGCGGTGAGCTGGGCGGACGGGGCGTACCAAAATGAGCAGATCCGGGTGGGTGAATTTTTTCTGAATCGTATTGTAGAGAATGTTGGGCATTTTTCCGATTGTGTGAAATCCGACGCGTCCAGACTTGCGATCGGTTTCGACTTTTTCAAATGGGCCGAAGGTCGTGCATAGGTGTTTTCCCAAAGTCGCTTCTGCCACGCGCCCTTTGTGGCGGCTGGTGAGTGCTTCGAACCAAAATAACAGAGACACCGTGAGCACGAATCCCGCGGTGACGACGAGCTTTTGATTGTGACTGATCGTCGTCGGCAGGGCGATGGACTGGATGAACAGAATTAAAAAAATGGCTCCCGACGCCTGAATGGGCAATGTAATGATTAACACGGACAGGAAATACCGTCCATTGATGTTCTGGTGTTGAACGAGCATGACAAACACGGCGATCAGGATGGCCGCTGCGATCATGAGCAACGGCGCATAGGTGCGCGACAGCAACATGCGGTGGCATTGCGTCAGGCCCACAATGAACAAGACCAGATTGAAATATTCAAAACTTTCGCTGAACTGGTTGAGGAATTCAAACCAAATCGCCTTTTCATCGTCGCGGTTGTCGATTTTTCTCGGGGTACTAGACGAGTTGTCGTTTCCAGCGGTGGAGTGGGACGGTAGTGGGCGGGACTGCGTTGCGGCCGTCATTGTTTTGGCTTGGGGACTGTTCGCAGGCGACGCTTGTGATTGCATCCATGCGACAATTTTTGGGACCCGATCAAATCGTCCCCATTGCCAGTGGGGGTATCCGGCGAGCAGTGTGAGGTTCATGGCGAACATGCAAAGGGGGATCATGACCAAAACGATCACGATGCGTTGGGTTTGGCGCAGTCGGGAAACAGTTGCAGGAGCTAGGCTGAGCAACCAGAAGCAGGCCAACGGGATCAAGGTCCAACCTTCGGTACGCGTGAGGATGGCGCCAGCCGTGGCGAGGCCGGCGGCGATGGGAGTCGCAATGTTGTCGCGGGATGTCGCGCAGCGCAGCAGTAAATAACTCGCCAATATAAAGCAAAACCAGTAGGTCGATTCGCGAATCGGTTCGACGGAGAGTTTGACTAACTCCGGATGCATGGCGAACAGCAGGACGGCTATGGTGGCCCAACGGTCATTGAATAGTCGGCGGACCAACCCAAACAGTGGAAACACGGTGAGACCGGAGATCAAAATGCCCCAGATCTTGAAGTTCCAGGGAAATGCGAGCCCCGTACTTTCTAGTCCCCATAAGATAAACGGGAAGATATTGAGGTTCAGATAGTTCAGAGCTGCATCCGTCTGACCTTGTTTCCACATCTCGACGACCGACAGATAAAAGTATCCATCGTCACAGATTGACGAGATTTGCCAGGCCAGCAATAGACGGGGAATGACGGTCAGCAGCACCAAGAGGGCCAGGATCAGCCCCAGCTTTCTTTGCGTGAAGGGCTTCCCTATGAAGAATTCGGGCATACCTTCGAGATTTCGGAGGAAAGGCTCTTTGCCTGTTTGATTCCACGAGGCGATTTGCAAAGAATTCTCCAACGGCAATCGGGCGAACTCGGATCTCGATTCCGAAGAGTTGAACCGACGCGGTTCGGCAAATGGACGTCGCAGTTGGTTCGGCGAGTTTATAGCAAAGGCAGGGGGAAGGAGGAAGGCGAAGATTTTGGTGGAAGGAGAGGAACAGTTCCTGCACCTGCCATTTTTTACTGCCTACCGCCTACTGCCTACTATCGTAGAGCGACTAGCGCAAGTCATCACGACCGGCGTGTTGGATCTGGTCGATGAATTCGTCCGTCAGGCCGGCGTCGAGTCGGGGTTGGCGTTGGAAGGCTTTGCCTTTGGCTTTTTCGGGGCGGAGCGGCCAGTGAAGGTGGTCAATATAGGCGTCCCAGTCGGTTTGGTCGGCTGGTTTCATGGCGCGTAGCCAATGGATGCCAAAGGCGACATGGCCGATTTCGTCTTGGTGAATCGCGCGCATGATTCCGGCGCCTTTTTTATCGCCGGCGGAATCGTAGGCTTGCTCGAATTCGATGGTGTGATCGAGATTACCCGCCTCGAAGGTGAGGGGCAAACCGGCGAGGTAGTCGAGTGGGCTTTGGAAATCCTGAGCTTTGAGCCAGAAATATCCGTTCACCGGGAGGTCTCCGAACGTCATGCCGAATTCTTCGAGTCGCTGGGCATGCATGCGGGTGTGGCGTTGTTCATCTGCCATGATGGGCAGCATGCCGTGGCGAAATTCGGTCGGGGCATCGGGAAAGGCGCATAACGTAAATGCCATGACCTCCAGTGCCTGGAGTTCGTGGTTAGCCATGATATGGTGGGCGACGGCGCGTTTGGCGGGATCTCGAAACGCGGTCGGCGCGGGCATGGCGGGCGCTTCTTTACGGCCGGCGAATTTCAGGTTGGCCGGGCGGGCGGGCAACGGAAAACGCTGCGGAGGGCCGGGGATCCGATCCGTCGCAGGGCCGTCCAGCGGCCGGAGTTTTTCGGCCAGGCTGTCGGACTGCAGAATTCTTTCGGCAAAGTCGCGTATTTCCATGAGTTCGTGGGCAGCGGGTTGAGTTGGTTGCCGGCGGTGAAATAACCAGTGTAGCAACCAGAATCTCAAGAACCAGGGGATGGTCGAGAGAGTTCGGTGCCTTTGAATGGTGAGGCGCAAAAAAAACACGCCTGGTGAGAGGCGTGTTTTAACGTAACGTCATTGTGATGAATGCCGAGGGCACGATTGCGTATCGGCATGGGGGCGTGAAAACGCTTGTAAGTGCGTTTTTAAACCCCGTGATCACATCGTGAAACCTGCGTTAGGATTCTTCGTGGAGTCCGTCGGCGAGTTTTTCGTATTTGGCGATGCGATTGTGCGGTGCGAAGTTGTACATGGCGTCCTCGGGGTCGAGGCGGTACTTCATCACGTAGGCATCTTCGGCAGAGTCTTCGTAGTGGTCGCGGAGCACACCCACGGCGACGAAATCGCTGTTTTGGAAGAAGAGCTGCGCGGGCAAATTTGTCTCGCGGACTTCCAGAGTGATTTCCTTGCGTCGTTGTTGCGACAGCTTGCTGACGAGCTTTTCGATCATCTGTCCGCCGATGGCTTGGCGGCGAAAATCTTCAGCGACAGCGAAGTTGAGAATGTGCAATCGCGTTTTGTGCAATTCGTAGATCATGAAACCGACGACTTGCCCGTCGACTTCGGCGACCATACCAATGCAATTCCTCTGACGTAAGCAGCAGAGGAAATCTTCTTCGGTCCAATGATACTCGAAGCTTTCGCGTTCGATTCGCAGGACTTCGGCCATATCTCGCCGAATCATCCAACGGATTTGGACTTTGACGCTGACGCTTTTAATGCCTTGTCTGTGGTATTGTCCGGAATCGGAATTCACGGCGGCCTCCTTGCCTTTACTGAGGCTTCAAATCCGGCGTATCTGCGAACCGCTTCGTTGCGATCGTTTTCGAAACACAAACACGCGTTTGACCTCCAACCACGACGGAAACCAGCTGATCCGTTTTGCTGGCACGGAAACAATTACCCGCTTGGGGCAACTGAACCCGCAACACGATAGTATCGTGTTCAGTCCGAGAATGGAATTCCCAGCGGGCCGTTCCTGCCATGCGCAGGAAAATGGCCAGCGTATGCTGGTTCAACTAAACTCAGATTTTTGGGGGAGAACTGGTAACCGAAGTGTGAAAGCGCGATTTCTATCACAACTGCCGAAACAGGAAAAGACAAATCTGCGGAGATTATTTGTGGCCGTGATTGGTGACTTGCAAACGTCATCAATCCGTCTGACTGGTTGTGTTATCTCAGAAGCAAATAGGCCGGTATCGTAGTTACATGCAAGTCTGCAACCGCCGTTTTCCTATTGTCGCGTGGTTGCGCTGGGCAGTTAGAGAATTCCGCTTAAGGGACCCCCGGAAGCGGCAAACGCGTCAACGCGTGCGGTGATGTTTGGATCTTCAATCAGCGGCGGCGCGTGGTGTGGTTTGCGGCGGGCGTCGATGACCAAACTGCCGTGGCAGCCCCAATGTTTATCTTGGACATAACTGCCAATTCCATCGATGTCGACCGCTGGGTTGGAGCGTGTGAATGTGACCCATAGAAAATTGTTGAGTGTTCGAGCGGTGAATTCGCTGTCGTCGGCGATCACGATGAGCGGAAATTGATTGATGGGGGCGTCGGCGGAAAAATGATTACAGAAAGCGGCGACGGCCTCGCGGGATTGGAATGTGGGGCCGGTGATTGCCAGGACGCCAGGCAGGCAGAGGCGCGGATTGGTGAAGCCGTCGGGGAGGTTCAATTCGTGGGGGATTTCGGTGGGCAGTTTGTGGATCGGTTCACCGGCAGCGGCCATAACAACTTTGGAGCCGCGATTCAGGCCGCTGCCGGAATAATCGAGCGTGTCGATCGTGGTTTGAGTTTGGAAATGCAAATCGCGCCGCCAATCGATACGACTGAGTAGGTGCGTAAAGACAGCGGGGATGTCGTTGACGTCCAGTTGCGGGGCATCGTTTTCAGCAACGATCAAGAGGTATTTTGCCAACGACATTTGCCCTTGCCCGAGAATGGCGTTGGCTTGGGTAAGGATTTCCTGCGGAGCACTGTCGCCGCCCCAGGGGACGTACCGTTCGCTGCCGATGGCCAACAGCAAGGGGTGCACACCGGCGGCGTCGACGGCGTTTACGGCGCGGACTCCGGGTAGGACGGTGGGGATCATGGGGCCGGTGATTTCGTGGATCAGTGCGCCGAATAGCGTATCTTCTTGCGGGGGGCGTCCCACCACGGTGAATGGCCAGATGGCGCCGTCGCGGTGATAGACTTTTTCGACACAGAAGACGGGGAACTCGTGCGCTAAACTGTAGTATCCCAGGTGGTCCCCAAAGGGGCCTTCGGGGAGGGTACGCTCGGGGATGATGTAGCCGCTGATGCAAAAATCGATTTCGGCGGGGATCGGCAACGGTTGTGCGCCGTGCACCATGCGCACGCGTCGGCCGCCTAACGCGCCGGCGAAGTACAGTTCGGGGAGGCCTTCGGGAAGGGGCATTACAGCGGCGACGCTCATCGCGGGAGGGCCACCGACGAGGATATTCGCCCGCAGTTTTTCGCCCCGACGAATCGCAGCGGCGTGATGGACGCCAATGCCGCGATGGATTTGATAGTGCAGTCCGATTTCGGCGTTGGGTTGGTATTGGCCGCCAGAGAGTTGCACGCGGTACATGCCCAGGTTGGATTTAGCGATGCCGGGCGTGTCGGGGTGTTCGGTGTAGACTTGCGGCAAGGTAATAAACGCGCCGCCATCATCGGGCCAGGATTTGAGTTGCGGAAGTTGATCGATACTGGTGGTGTGCTCGAGTATGGGACCGCGACGGACTTTGCGGGGGAGCATGCTGAGTGCGGTCGGGCTGGCGCGGAAGGACTTCCACGGGTGCCGGGCAGCGGTAGAGGGGTCGGCTTTAATGCGGACAAGTTGTGAAACCGCATCGAGCGTGTCGCGAAAGATATACCGTACGCGGTCCATGCTGCCGAACAGGTTGCTGACCATGGGAAACGGGCTGCCGGTGACGTTGGCATAGTAAATAGCGGGACCGTCGGCGGCGAAGACGCGGCGCTGGATTTCAGCTGCTTCTAAGTTGGGGTCAACCGGTTCCTCGATACGGATCATCCGCCCGGTGGCGAGCAGATCATCGGTGCAGGCTTTGAGTGTGCGGTAACCCATGTTCGAAGGCTTGGTGTCTTTGCGTGATAATTTGTTGGTGTTGATGGCGAGGCAGAGATTTTGGTTAGGCTTCTGGATAAATCCTAGACTCGGTGATGATCTTGTCCATGAAGACGTCGTGCGATTCGGTGGGGATTTTTCGGAAAATTTGGCAGTCGAACGCTAGTGCAATCAGTGGCGTTTTGCTTTTTGCGGTTTGCAGCAGTTTATCATAATACCCCTTGCCGTGGCCGCAGCGGGCGCCGTGAATATCGAATGCGACTCCGGGCACGAGAATGATGTCGAGTTGATCGGTCGCGGCGCTGCGGTCGGGCTGTGTGCGGAGTTCGCTGTGCGGTTCGGGGATGCCGTAGGCTCCGGGGGTGAGCTCGTCACGGTTTTTTAGGTGAAACAATTGCAGTTCACCGTCGTGGCAATAGGGGATGACGACTTGTTTGTCGGTCTCTAATGCAGCGTTGATGAGGTCGGCGGTAGCGACTTCTTCGCGGACACTGACATACAGCATCACGGTGTGGGCGGATTGGTATTCGGGGAGGGTATGGAGGTGATCGGTGATCTGTTGGCTGCGTGCGTGGCGGTTGTCGAGTGCTTGGCGCGCATCGCGGGCTTGCTGGCGAATCTGTGGTTTGGTGATTGGTGTTGGTGCGGACAAGATTTGTATCCGTTGTAGTGGTCGGGTAGGATGCAGAGACGAGCGTTGTTGGTATCCGGTGTATTTCCGTCCGTCAATGGAGGTCCGTCATGTCTGCGATGAATCGACGCGGTTTTTTGGGAACGACATTGGTGGCGGCGGGGACGTTCGCGTCTGCCGCACCGGTCAAGGCAGCGGCGAATGATACGGTGGGCGTGGCGGTGTTGGGAGCGGGCCGGGGAGCGAACTTGGCGGCGCATTTTGCCGCGTTGCCCGACAGCCAGGTGGTGGCGATTTGCGAAGTGGATGCAGCGCGGGGGCAGAAATTGGCGGAGCGGGTGCAGGCGATTTCCGGGAAGCGTCCGCCGGTGGTGGCTGATTTTCGCACTTTGCTCGACCAGAAGGATGTGGATGCGTTGGCCGTGGCGACACCCGATCATTGGCATGCGCCGGCAACGATCCTGGGGTGTGCGGCGGGAAAAGATGTGTATGTCGAGAAACCGGCATCTCATAACGTCGCTGAAGGACGGATGGCTGTGAACGCGGCTCGCAAGTTTGATCGGATCGTGCAGCACGGTACAAATTTACGCGCGGCTCCGCACTATGAAGAAGCTTGGGAGCTATTAAGACAAGGGGTGATCGGCAAGGTCTTGATGGTCAAGGCGATCAATAATCAACGGCGGGGACGATTGGCGCAGCGGCAGGACGAAGCAACGCCGGCGGGGGTGGATTACAACATGTGGTTGGGGCCGGCTGAGAAGCGGGCGTTCAATCGCAATCGCTTTCACAGCAGTTGGCATTGGAATTGGGAGTACGGCACGGGAGATATTGGTAACGATGGCGTGCACCAAATCGACTTAGGACGCTGGGCTTTGGGTTTGAAGGCTCCGAAGTCCGTTTCGGCGATGGGGGCCAAGCTGGGTTCGAAAGGGGATGCGCAGGAGACGCCCGACACGATGGTGGTGACGTGGGAATATGATGACCTGTTGTTTGTGTATGAACAGCGGGACTTCACACCGTATCGCATGCAAGGACATCGATTGGACAACGACAACATCTTTTTCGGCGACCAAGGGTACTTGATGATCGACCGCGACGGTTATCGCGTGTTTCATAAGAGAGGGGAGCGGGGACCGGTCGGGGGAGAGAAGTGGGTTGATTCGCCGCGGCATTTTCAGAACTTCATCGATTGCGTGAAAAGCCGAGACCGGAACGAATTGATTGCGGATATTGAAGAAGGGCACTATTCGGCGTTGCTCTGCCATTTGGGGAATGCTTCGTTTCGCACAGGACGTCGATTGCAATTTGACGGCGAAGCTGAGCGATTTGTCGACGATGAGGAGGCGAATCGGTATTTGACGCGCGATTACCGGCAGGGCTTTGAATTGCCGGTTTTCTGACCGGGCCTTTAAGCGGTCGTTTTCGTGAGCTGATCCCCGTCTTGGCGCTTTGGGGCGGGCGGATTTAGTTTTTGTGCCCCCATTTCCGACGTGACAGGTGCGCCCCGTTGGTTGTCGGCGTGAAGCTGCGCCGGTTGGTCCGGTTATATCGCCGAATGGGGCGACACGGGTTTGTTGGTTCCGGCTATTGCGGTAGGAATTGCGAAAAAAACTCGGTAAATATCGCAACGAAATTGTGCCGTAGAACCGGGAGTGCATACCTAGCCGGACAATGTGGCAAGTCCGGCAGCGGTGAAGGCAATTTCCCCAAGTTATCGCAAACGGGGGTCCGAGACTGATCTTCTCGGCGCTCAGGTCGGGGTGGGTTTCGTGTTCGGAATAACCGGAACAATCGGCGGGTCTCGAGTCGGTCTGCTGTGCCGGAGAGTCACGCAAATCGCGTTACAGCGATTATCCGCCGCGCACCGATACAATGGGTGAAGCCGTAAAGGAATCTGGCATGCCGTCCGCCGAATTGGGGCGACAGCAATTGCGTTGATGGTCATGGGAGATCCATGAAACCAGGACGCGGTGAAAGGATTCTGAGCGGATAGAACAGTCTGTACCAACTGTTCTCCGAAGGGGGAACTTGCGCGTCGAGATTTGACTGCGGGTGGAATACCTCCATTTTGCATCTGATATCTCGCATTACTCCTTCCCGGACGTGCATCGACCCACGAAATCCAAACGATCCGCAGACCACGCGGATATCGACAACGAGCTACGATTTTTTTGAGAGATCGAAAGGAAGCTAAACCTCATGAAATGGCTGAATCTTATAGGCGCATTGGTGTTAGCGCTGGGCATGAACGGAACGGCTCAGGCTGGTTTGTTCGGCGGACACCATGGTAGCAGCGATTGTTGCGGCGCCGCGAAGAGCTGTGATTGTGCGTTGGCCTGTCCGCGCATTTGTTGTAAACCCGTTATCTGTCGTCCGACCTGTCACAAGGTCTACAATTACCAACGTTCGTGCTGCAAGCCGACTTGCTGCGACACTTGTGCTCCCACTGATTGTTGCGCCCCCAAGGCGTGCTGTGCTCCTGCCGGTAACGGCTGTGCCCCCGCTGCCGACGCGTGCTGCGCTCCGGCTGGCAATGGTTGTGCCCCCGCCGGCAACGCGTGCTGCGCTCCGGCTGGCAACGCTTGCTGTGCCCCGGCCGGCAATAGCTGCTGTGCTCCGGCTGCGAACAGCTGCTGTGGCCCGGCGTCCTGCTGTGCCCCGATGCCGTGCTGCCAACCTCGCGTTGTTTGCGTTCCCAAGTGCTGCCCCAAGCCGTGCTGGAATCCTTGCAAATGCTGCGAGCAACTGTGCGACAACAAATGCTGTGACAACGCTTGCTGCGACAATGCTGGTTGTGCCCCCGCTGGCAACGCCTGCTGTGCTCCGGCTGGCAACGCATGCTGTGCTCCGGCCGGAAATAGCTGCTGTGCTCCTTCCTCCTGCTGCGACACCGGTTGCGGTGGTGGATGCTGCTGCGAGCAAATCTGCTGCGACGATGATCCGTGCGAAATCGCACACTACATCTACGAGTCGCAAACGGAATGCTACGCCAGAAAGCGTGCCCGTGCGATCAAGAAGCTGAGGAAGTTTAAGTGCGTCTGCAATCCGGAAATCATGTGTGCTTTGGTTGTCGGTCTGAATGACTGTGACGAACGCGTCCGGAGAGCTTCCGCCGATGGCATCCGCCATCAAGTGAAGAAGTTCCCTTGCTGCTGCTGCAAGAACGTGGTTTGTGCCTTGGCCAGTGCCCTGGGCGACTGCGACCGGCGTGTTCGCCGCGCTGCGGAAAAAGCCTTGGAAGAATGTGGCTACGAAGTTGACGATTGCTGCAACTGCGGAACCAGCTGTGGCCAAACGTGCTGCAACAGCTGTGCTCCGGCTGCCTGTGGTGCCGCTGGTGCTGCCCCCGCCGCTCCGGCTCCGGCCGACGCGAATGAAGAAGCCGCTCCGGCTCCGGCTCCTCCGGCCGAACCGGAAGCGTACTTCCCCTCGCGGATTCCTCAGCGTCAGTCGCAAAAATCGCATCGCGGTTTGGGCAACTTGTTTGGCCTGAAGTAAGCGATGGGTTTGGTTACGACGAAGTGATTAAGCGACTCATCTCCGTTCATTAGGAAACGGGTCGAACGCAGGCGGCTCTGGGCATTTTGCCGAGGGCCGCCTGTTCGTATTTACAGGTCGCCATTTTTTTAGGAGAACTCCTACACCATAACGGTGGGGAAGTTGATGCTTACCGCGTCCCGGCTGCAGATTGTTGTCCGATCACACGGGGCGATTCAGGAGTCACTGTTCGGCTAGCGATTGGTGACGTTGATCCTGGTGATGTGGTGGTGAGCGTGGGAGGTTTCGATGGTAACGGGGGGGCGAAGTCGGTAAGATCGCGTCGCGTGCGTTGGTGCTTAACGAAGCTTGAGGCGACAGTCTTGGGGATTCGTTGCGGCACTGCTTTTTTCTTACCGATTGAATTTTGCTTACCGAATTCTGATTTCATGTCTCGCATTCAACAATTGACTCCGGCGGTGGTGAACAAAATTGCCGCTGGTGAGGTAATCGAGCGGCCGGCGAGCGTGGTCAAGGAAATGCTGGAGAATTCCGTCGATGCGTTGGCGACGCGGATCGAAGTGGAAGTGGCTGCCGGCGGCAGTGAGCTGATTCGGATTACCGATGATGGCGAAGGGATTCATCCCGACGATGCGTTGCTGACGATTAGCAGCCATGCGACGAGCAAGATTCGCTCCGCTGAAGATCTCTTCAGCGTGCATACGATGGGCTTTCGAGGGGAGGCACTGGCGTCGATTGCCGAAGTGAGCCAATTTTCATTGCGAAGCCGACAGGCGGAAAATCCGCGGGGCTTTGAATTGGAGGTGAACGGGGGGCAATTGAGCGAACCGAAACCGTGCGGCTGCCCGGTGGGAACGACGATTGAAGTTCGCAATCTGTTTTGTAATACACCGGTTCGTCGCAAATTCTTAAAAACGCCGGCGACGGAAATGGGGCATATCACTGAACAATTCACGCGGATCGCGCTGGCGAATTCGCGGTTGCATTTGTCGCTACGACACAATCGCAAAGTAATTTATGACTTGCCGGCGACGGAAAAGATGATCGACCGGTTGGAATTGTTCTATGGGGCGGAGTTGGCCGAGAAGTTGATTTGGGTTGAATCGGAGCAGGAGGGAGTGCGACTGTGGGGTTATGTGGCGCATCCCAGCCAAAACAAATCGACCGCTAAGGGGCAGTATTTGTTTCTCAACGGCCGTTGGATTCAGGACCGTTCGCTCAATCATGCGTTGCGGGAAGCGTATCGCGGGTTGTTGATGGTGGGGCGATATCCAATTACGTTTTTATTCATGGAAGTTCCGGCGGAGTCGGTGGATGTAAACGTGCATCCGACGAAATCGGAAGTTCGTTTTCGTGACAGTCAAATTCTGTATCGGCAGTTGTTGTCGACGCTGCGGAAGAAGTTTTTGAGCGTTGATCTCGACGGTCGCTTGAATGTGGAGGGTGAGGGGCCGCGCGAGGAGGCACCGGCGCCGACACCGGAAATTCGGGCGGAGGCGCAGCGGGACCTTGTAGCTTGGGCGGGGGAACAGGTTGCTGCGTGGAAGCCGACAAAGTCAGAAGGGACTTGGGAGCTGGCGCCGCGTTCGATTCCGCTGTCGGCGGCTGAGATTGAGGGACGGGAGACGGGTGCATCCGAAACGCCAACTGCGGATTTTCCGGCGGGGGAGATGCAGACGCGGCGGGATGCGGCGCATAACGATTTCCATGCGGGTGAGCGCCCGCGGGCGATGCAGGTGCACGATTGTTATCTGGTGGTCGAAACCGAGGAGGGGATTGCGGTGATCGATCAGCATGCGCTGCATGAGCGGATCATGTATGAGCATTTGCGGGGGCGGGTGTTGGCCGATGATGTGGAATCACAGCGATTGTTGCTCCCGGAAACCATCGAATTGAGTGCGGGAGAGGCGGGGTTGTTGTTGGAAAATGCAGAGTTGTTGGGGCAATTCGGGCTGGGGATTGAGGGATTCGGCGGCGGGACGGTGTTGTTAACGCGGTATCCGGTCATGCTATCGCGGGCGAATTTGCGACAATTGATTTTGGATGTGGTCGATCAACTGTCGGGATCGGGTGAAAAACCGACGCGGCGGGATTTGATTGACGAGTTGTTGCATATGATGTCCTGCAAGGCAGCGATCAAAGCGGGGCATCGGTTGAGTCCCGAGGAAATCGACAGTCTGTTGGAGCAGCGGCATCTGGTGGATGATGCGCATCATTGTCCGCACGGTCGGCCGACGGCCTTGGTTTTGTCGCGTGCACAGCTGGATCGGCAATTTGGCCGTTTGGGCTAGTCGCGTGCGGGGTAAACCGTATCAAATGTTGATGATCAGCCCGCGGTCATAGTGCGGCGGCTGCGAAAATGGGTTACACTCGAATGTTGGAGACGATGATTTGGCGGCCTACCGGTTTTGGTGAATTGCTGCCGATTCGGAATCTGAATTGGGCGTAACGTTGGTTCGGTGCCATGGTGTGCACGGCATGGGGATCTACGCTCGCGACGATAAACACCCTGTAAATTAACGACTTATGATTTGCGTTAGTATTGGCAGAACCCGTCACAAGATGATGCAGGCCGAGTACCGCACCCTGGCGGAGCGTGGGGCGGAGTTGGTGGAGTTGCGGCTGGATTGGCTAGGGCGACTGCCAGATTTGAATCGGCTGTTGCAGGATCGTCCTTGCCCGGTGGTAATCACTTGCCGCCGCAGCGAAGACCAGGGGCGCTGGCGGGGAACGGAAGAGCAGCGGCGGACGATACTGCGAAACGCCATCGCCGACGGAGTGGATTACGTCGATCTGGAAGAGGATATTGCGGGGAGCATCCCGCGATATGGTTCGACCAAGCGGATCGTCAGCCACCACGATTTTGAGGAAACGCCACAGGATCTGTGGGATATCCATCGTCGGCTCTGCAGCCACGATCCGGATGTCGTGAAGTTAGTCACGATGGCGAATTCGCAGCAGGATAATATCCGAATGTTGCAGGTCGTGCAGGCCGCCAAGGTTCCTACGATTGGTTTTTGCATGGGGGAATTGGGGCTGACCAGCCGGATTTTGACTGGGAAATATGGCGCCCCGTTTACGTATGCGACATTCAATAGCGGCCGTGCTATGGCGCCGGGTCAATTGTCGTTTTCAGATATGAAGAAGGTTTATCATTACGACGAGATCGACGAGGCGACGGAGATTTACGGTGTCTTGGGGGATCCGATTGCGCATAGTTTGAGTCCGTTGATTCACAATCGGGCATTTCGCACAGCGGGTCTGAACAAGGCGTATTTGCCGTTTCATGTGCTGCCCTCGGTGTTTAAGCAAACCTTGGAAGATTTCCAATGGTTGGACATCAAAGGTTATAGCGTGACCTTGCCGCACAAGGTGGCGGCGATTGACGTGTCGGACGCTTGTGAACAATCGGTCGAGGAGATCGGGGCGGCCAATACGTTGTATCAGGATCCGGAATCGGGATGGGTGGCGGCGAATACGGATTACGATGCAGCGTTGACGACGATTTGTTTGGGATTGGATCCCAAATTCGATCCAGCGACCGACAGTTACGAAAAACTGATGTCGGGCCGACGGATTTTGATCCTGGGGGCCGGTGGCGTGGCGCGGGCGATTGCCGCGGGATTGAGCGAGGCGAAGGCAGACGTGACGATTACCAATCGTACGCAACAACGGGCGGTTGAATTGGCAGCGGAATTCGGTTGCCGCGAAGTCCAATGGGAAAACCGTGGCAGTGGCTTTATTGACATCTTGGTGAACTGTACGGCGGTCGGTATGCATCCCGATGTGGATAAGTCGCCGTTTCAACAAAGTTGGCTGCGGGACGGCATGCTGGTTTTTGATACGATTTATACGCCTGAGCGGACGATGTTAATAAAAGAGGCGCGCGAGCATTTGTGCAAAACAGTGACGGGGGTGGAAATGTTTGTGCGGCAAGCAGCGGCGCAGTATGAACGCTTCACCAATACGGCGGCTCCATTGGAGTTGATGCGGGAAACATTGCGGCACAAAATCTCTCCCGCCCAATACGACGGCGAGTGATTGTGTGTCGTTCGCGGCACGGATTTTGATTCGCGATGCTGATTCGCGAACTGACAAGTCGTTTCAATCCCCACCGGCGCGTCCCGCTACTTCTGATACGCAAGTTCCAGAATCGTCGCAGCCGGGTTTTTAAACTGGTTCTAGCTCCGCGGAGTTCTCCGCGACGGTGTAGTCGGGTAAGACGCTGTTTCTATGGTGATCACCTTTATTGGATATCGCGGTTGCGGGAAATCGACTGTGGCGGCGTTGTTGTCGGCGCGGCTGGGTTGGGCGTGCGTTGATGCGGATGATGCGATTGAAAGCCGCGCGGGATGCTCGATCAGCGAAATTTTTGCGGAGCAGGGTGAGCCGGTGTTTCGTGAGTTGGAACGGACGGTCATTGCGGAATTGCTTGGCAGGGAGCAATTGATACTAGCGGCGGGGGGCGGGGCGATTTTGGCGGAAGCAACGCGTGTCGGGATGCGCGACGCAGGTCCCGTGGTTTGGTTGCAGGCGCCGGTTGCGGATTTGAGTCGACGGATTTCCGATGATGGCAGCACGGCACTGCGCCGTCCGCAGTTGACCGATGCGGGGGTGACGGCTGAGGTTGAAAGCGTATTGACTGCTCGTGAACCGTTGTATCGCGATGCGGCGACGATTGTGATCGATACGGCAGGGCGGACAGTTGCGGAAGTGGCTGCGGCTGTTTACTTCGCTTTGCCCGATGAAGTAACGAGGGATCAATAGCGTGATGGACCACCTTTTCGATCTTGCACTGCGCCTAGTCCTCGTGTTTGCCGTGGGGGTGTTGATTGGGCGGTTTCTCAATCTGTGTATCGTCCGCTTTCCGTGCGATGACAGTTTTGTTGGGCAATTGAAACTGTTGTTCCGGCGTCCGCGTGCCTGCGATGGCTGCGGGCTACCGCGCCGTTGGTGGCAATGCTTGCCTTTGACGAGTCTCTTCTCGAAAACGGCGCGCTGTGGAGGTTGCCGGCGACGGATTCCGCGGCGATTTGCGGTTGTCGAGTTATTGACGGGTGGGTTGTTGGCGGTGCTGTACGCTTTCGAGGTCCAACCTCAGGTGGGATTGTCCGAGACGCAGTTGCATCTGCGGTTTCTGTATCATGCGGTGATGATCTGTGCCTTGATTGTGGCGACGTTTATTGATTTTGATTTGAAGATCATCCCCGATGGATCGACGTTGCCGGCGATGGCGGTGGGGGTACTGGGCGGGTGGTTGTTGCCTTATGTGTTTCTAACGGAAGTGTGGTATCAGCAACCGCATTTGGCGTTCTTTGAACAGTTGGCGCAGGGGGAATGGTCGTGGTTGGCCGCTTTTCAGGGGCGACCGGAGTGGATTGAACGTTGGCCGCATTTACATGGCTTGGTTGTCAGTTTGTTTGGGTTGGTGGTGGGCGGCGGGATTGTGTGGTCGGTGCGTATCTTGGGTGAGCGGGTGTTGGGCCGGGAGGCGATCGGGTTTGGCGATGTGATTTTATTGGCGATGATCGGCAGCTTTTTGGGGTGGCAGGCGGCTGCGATCGTGTTTTTTCTGGCGCCTTTGTTTGCATTGATCACAGTGGTGCCGTCGTGGATTTTTTTGCGGAATCGCGAAATTCCATTTGGACCGTATTTGAGTCTGGCCGCTGTGGTGGTCGTGCTGTTTTGGCAGCAGATCTGGGCGAACACGGACCAGATCTTTTCCTTGGGCGTCTTTTTACCGGTTGTTGGTTTGGTGATGCTGTGCGCGTTGGCATCGCTGTTAGGGATGTGGCTGGGGATCAAACGTCTGTTCGGCTTTGAAGCGGAGGAAGAGTTCTTTGAGGAATGGACCTCGGGGGACCAGTTGTCTTTTCTGGCGAGCGAAGTGATTGATCCGGATCAGGGGCAATGGCGGCGCAATGCGTGGCCGGGTGGAGATGCGGGGCGGGGGCGGTTGCAGTCTCGGCGGTGGGGTGGTGGCGGGGGGTGGTAGTGGTTTGGTTGGTGGCTGGGGGTGGGGAGACCTTCGGTCGGGGGGAGTGCGGGGTCGGGAGACCCGCGCACAACTAACTTTTCTCGGGCCTGTGGCCTCACGCCTCGCTTCCTACCGCCTACGGTCTATAACCGACAGTCTGGCCTCACTGGTGTCGGGGGTCGAAGGCGTCTTGTAGGGCGTCGGAGACTATGTTGAAGGCGAGGACTAGGCCGAACATGAAGGCGGTGGCTGCGCCGATTTGCCAGAAGAAGCTGTTGATGACTTCCGATCCGGACTGACTGATCATGATGCCCCAGCTTGGTCCGCGTTTGACGCCCAGTCCTAGAAAACTGAGGATGACTTCGGACTTGATCGCGCCGATGAAGAGCAGTGAAAAGTTGATCAGAAGTAAGTGAGCTGTGTTGGGGATGATGTGCCGCAGCATGATGTAGACTCGCCCGCAACCCATGGCTGTGGCCGCCTGGACGTATTCCAGCTCTTTGATCTTTAGCGTCTCGCCTCGTAATACGCGGCAGGGACCGATCCAAAAGGTGAGTCCGAAGGCGACATAGACGGGAATCAGCGTGCCGTCCCAGGTGGTGCCGGTGAACATATAGGCCAACAGCACCAAGAGGACGAGGTTGGGGATCGAGGAAAAGGTGGTGTAAAGCCAGATCACCAGATGGTCGACCCAGCCGCCGAAAAATCCGGCAGCGACTCCCAGGAAACCGCCAAATAAGACGGCGAACAGAGCGGTGACGATGCCGATTTGCATGGCGACTTTGATGGAGTAGATCGCCCGCAACATGATGGAGCGTCCTTGGCGGTCGGTTCCCAAAAGCATTTCAAAGCTGCGCCAAGCCCCCTGCCAGCCAGTGGGTGGCGGGTAGAGTTGATTGACGATTTGCTCTAATTCGGCCAGTTTAGATAACTGCTCGGGCGCTTCGTTGAGGTTAGCACTGGTGGCCAAAGTGTCGAAGGTCTTCCAACCTTGATCGACCAGGGTTTTCAATTCCGGCTGGGGCAGGTCGGCGACTTTGAGGGTGCCGAAATCGATTTCAGCAAGGGCAGTTTGTGGATCGGGGTTCTTGAGCGCGCGGTCGACGATTTCTAACAGTTGCTCGCAGTGTTGCAAGCGTTTTTCCGGTTCCGGCTGGAGAAAGAATCCGGGCATGTTTTTGGTGCCGACCCGGCCTTCGGTTTGCTCCAAATTGATGAACCCGTAATTTTTCGGAGGTGTGTAGTCTTTATCCTGCCAGCTGCGGAAATCGAAATACATTTCCGGTACCAGGATCACGACCGCGATTGCCAGATAAGCGGAAATGACGAGCAGCGCCAGGATCGATGACCGGCTGCGGAAGAATTTTCGGGCGGCCCGGGATTCTTTCCAATTCAAAATCATGAGAGGCGAATCCTCGGATCAACCAGGGCGTAGAGCACATCGGTGAGAATGATGGTGAAGATGAATAGAGCGGCGAAGACAGCGGTGAAGGCTTGGATCACCGGGAAGTCTTTGGCATTGACGGCCATGATCAGCGCCCGCCCCATGCCGGGAATCCCGAAGTACATTTCGAGTACGATTGAGCCGGTGATTAAAAAGGGGAGGGTGATCATCACCTGGGTGACGATGGGGATCATGGCGTTTTTGAGCATGTGCACGAACATGACTTTGCGTTTGGTGACCCCTTTGGCGCGGGCGGTTTTGATGTAATCGCGGCCGGTTTCCTCGACCATCACTGCGCGGTAGAAGCGTGTGTCGTAGCCCATGGCGACGATGACCGAGATCAACACGGGAAGCAGGCAGTAATGCGCCCAGTACTGGAGTCCCGGCTCGTAGCCTTGAATGGCGAAGAGTTCATGTCCGGTCTTTTTGTAGATCAAATAGGCTCCGAAGTATTGTCCTAAAATGATGTAGACTAACACGCTGATGCACATGCCCAAGACAGCGAAAAAGACCAATGTTTTGTCGACGGTCCGCCCGCGGTAATAGGCGGAGATCATGCCGACGCAAATGGAGAGGATCGTGGTCAGGATGAGCGCCGGAACGGTGATGGAGAGGCTGGGAACGATCGAGCGGCGGATCATGCTGCCGACAGTGACGCCGGGGAAATCCCAGCTTTGTTCGGTGAAGTCGAATGTGACGAGTTTTTTCAGAAACGTGGCATATTGCGTCATGAACGGCTTGTCTAAACCGAAGGCTTTTTGCGTGACTGCGATTTTTTCCGGCGTGGCGTTTTTGCCCAGATGGATCGCCACCGGATCCTGGATACGGAGGATGGCCATGACCATCAGGATGACACCCAGATAGACGGGGATGTAATAGATCAAACGGCGAATGATGTAGGACCACATAGCTCGGTCACTTTAGTCAGGTTGCAGGGATAGCGAATCAGTGGCTTCGAAGGGAAACCGCATTAGTTCTCTGAGGGATACACACCGCGCTGGCTGACGTCTAGGTATTTGGGCCAGTTGTAGAAGTCTTCGGTGACTTTGAAGTTTTTCAGCCAGGGGTTGATCAGATAAAACCGCGTGCGACCCATGGAGCCAGTGTAAGGGGTGTCTTCGATGACCATGTCCCGCATTTTGATGTAGAGTTCCGTCCGTTCGGGAGAGGGGGGCATGCTGCGGATCTGTTCGTACAGGCGGTCGTATTCCGGGCGGCTGTAATTAAAGCTGTTGGAACCGGGGGCGGCGTTGGGGCTGTAAAACAGGGCGAGGTTGTTTTCTGCATCGGGGTAGTCGGAACCCCAGGCGAATCCGAAGAAGGGGGCCTTCTTGTTGTGTACTTTTTCGATCAGGGTGGAGAATTCGACGATCTGAGCGTTGATTTCCACATTGATTTTGGAGAGTTGACGTTTCAGTAATTCGGTCTGCTCAACGTTGTTTCTTCCGCTACTTGTATAGAATTCGATTCTGGGTAAGCCTTTGCCTTCTGGATATCCCGCTTCGGCGAGCAGTTGCCGGGCGCGTTCCAAGTTGGGGCCGCGATAGCTGATGTCGGCTTTGCCGTTGGGGGGAAAGCCTTCTAGTCCGGGGGGGATGGGGCCGTCGTAGACGGAGTTGATGCCGCTGTAAAAGGCTTCGTTGAATTCGTCCAGATCGATGGCCAGCGAAATGGCCTGGCGGAGTTTTTTTTGTTTCTCGCCATAGCCACCCAACAATTCGTCTTCCATGTTGAATCCGCGGAAGATGAAGTCGAGCAATTCCACGTTCTGTGTGGTGATGCCTTCGCGGACTAATTTGGGCCGCAATGTTTTGGTGCGTTTGAGAAAGGCTTCGTCAAAGTATTCATCGGGGACTTGTGTGTAGTCGATTTTTCCGGTGCGAAACGATAGCCACATCGGTTGGTCTTGGACAAAGAATTGGAACTCCAGGCGGTCGACGAGCGGCAAGCGTTTGCCTGCGTCTTTGGTCCAGCCGGCGGCGACATCGCTCGGCATGTGTTCAGTGGGGTAATAGCAGGGGTGGTAGCTGGGGTTTTTGTAAAAGACCATCCGCTGTCCGGGCCGCCAGTCTTCTTCGGCGAGGGTAAACGCACCGGTTCCCACGGGATGCCGGCCAAAGCGATCCCCGTACTCCTCGACCGCCTCGCGGGGGACGATCGCGGTTTGGAACATGGCGAGCACCCACATGAACCGCTGGACGGGCTGCTTGAGAATCACGCGAAATTCGTGATCGTTGATTTTTTGCATGCCGGCGACTGGTGCGTCGTAATCGAAGGAGGCCTGTTTGGCTTCGACGGCTGCGTTTTGTTTTTCGCGGTATTCGTCGAAACCTTTGATGGTGTCTTTGAGCAGCCACCAACTCTTGGGGTTGTTGCCATTGTCGGCCATCCGTTTCCAAGAGTAGAAGACGTCGTCGGTCACTAGTTCGCGACCTTTGCCTTCGGGGAAACAGGGGTCATCGTGGAAGAGGACGCCCGGTTTGAGTTTGAAATGGTAGGTGAGTCGGTCCTCGGAAATTGTGGGCATCTCGCTGAGCAACAGCGGTTCTAATTCCGGGGGACGGATGAGGTACTTGTATTGGACTAAGGTTTCGTAGACTTGGCAGGTGGCTTTATTGTCGTAGACCGTTGAACCTTGGACCGGGTCGAGCGATTTGGGGTCGTCGGCGCGCAATGGCAAACGTAAGACCTTGCCTTCTTCATCGATGCGCGAACAGGAGGAGCAAGCGAGGAGTGCCAACACTGCGGCGATGTGCAGCGTGCGAGTGAACCATGCGGCGCGTTGGGTGTGTTGTTGAGCGATGTTCATTCGTTGACGGGTATCGAGAGTGGAACGTTTTGGGGTTTGGCAGCACTGGCGGACAAGCCAACAGTGGCACCCGATATGTGAATTATTGTTTGGGCATCATAGAGGATGTTGCGGAATTGTCACGGTGATTTGGGGGGATCGTCGTTGCGTTTCCAGTCGGCGATCCAGAGTTGGCTAGTACCTTTGGGGCCGCGGGTGGAGGTCCACATCAGTTTGCTTCCGTCGGGACTGAAGACGGGCAGCACATCGGCGGCGGGGCTGTCGGTGATCTGGGTGACAGTACCGGCGGTCGGTTGGCCGTCTTTGAAATCGATGTCCATGACGTGGAGTTGAAATTTGGCGAACGTTGGTCCGCGGGAATAGTCGGCGCCGGACCAGACGAAGTATTTGCCGCTGGGGTGGAAATAGGGGCACCAATTGACCTCTTTGAGGTTGTGGGTCAGTTGGACTTCGTGTTTGCCGTCGACGGAGATCATGAAGATTTGCAGCATGTGTTCTTCGTCACGGTCGCTACGGAAGATGATCCATTGATCGTCGGGCGAGAAGAAGGGGCCGCCATCGTAGCCGTCGACGTTGGTGATTTGGCGAACGTTGCTGCCGTCAGCATCCATGATGAAAATGTCAGGATCGCCATCGCGGTTGGAGGTGAAGACGATTTGTTTGCCGTCGGAGGAGTAGCTGCCTTCGGCATCGTAACCAGGGGCATCGGTCAGTTGTTTGAGGTTGGTGCCGTCGAGGTCGCAGGTGTAGATGTCCATGAAATCATCGAAATCCCACTGGTAACGGCGGCGGCCGGTGATGGCACGGGCGTCGCGTTCGATGGTGGGGAGATTGGGGTTGGTGTGGGCCGAGGCAAACAGAAGTGATTTGCCGTCGGGATTGAAGTAGCTACACGTGGTTCGTCCGCGACCGGTACTGATGCGGCGGGGGTCATTTTTATCGAGGTCTTGGAGATAAATTTGGTAGAAGGGATAGCCGACAGGGTAGGCTTGGTAGATGATCTGTTTGCCGTCTGTCGAGAAGTAACCTTCGCCGGCGCGGGGGAGGCCGGAGGTGACTTGGCGGAGATTGGTCAGATGTTTGGATTCGAGCGGGGAGAGCTCGGGTGACGGGTCCTCGGAATTGGAAGAATCCTCGGCCAGTGCAGGCGAACTGAAGGCGAATGACAGGAGTATTGTGAATTGCGTGAGGCGTTGCATGGTGTCTCTCCTTGAAACGAGCAGCACGTTTTTGTTGTGGGTGTTTGACCTTGTGCGGAGTAGGTGAGTATACAAGGTGAGGAAGCGAATTGTCTCCCCATACGGGAGGCTGAGGTCGATTGTTAGGAGGAACGGAAGCGTGGCGAGCCGATATCTGTTTGCTGAATATTCGTCGGATTGGCCACGTATGTTTGAAGAGGAGGCGGCGCGGTGGCGGGAGATGTTGGGTGAGCTACTGGTGAAGGTGCATCATGTGGGAAGCACGTCGGTGCCGGGGTTGTCGGCGAAACCGGTGATTGATTTGCTGCCGGAGGTGCGTGATATTGCAGAAGTTGAAGAGCGCGCTGGAAAAATTGTGGAGTTCGGGTATCGCGCTTGGGGGGAATATGGATTGCCGGGGCGGCAATTTTTTACGAAGGATGCGGGGGAGTTTCGCTCGCATAATATTCACGTCTACGAGACGGGGAATGTTGAGATCGTGCGGCATGTGGCGTTTTGCGCGTATCTGCGGAGCCATGCCGATGAGCTGCGAGATTACGAATCGCTGAAGCGTGCTGCGTATGCCGCGCATCCGGCGGACATCAAGGGTTATTGCGCCTTCAAAGATGCGTGGATCAAACGGGTGGAGCCGTTGGCGGTGGCGTGGTATGAGCGGGAATCGCGGGCTGTTTGACGGGTGGTTTTGTTACGGGGCAGGGTTGGGTTCCTGGATCAGGAACTGGATTTCTGTGAGGTAGTTTTTGGGGTTGCCGCGGAAAATCATGCCGGGTCCTTTGAGGTAGACTTCACGGGTCGGGGTTTGTATTTCGTAGCCATGGTCGGCGCAATGTTTGAGCACCCGTTCATAGGAGCGGCCGAGTTGTTGATAGGGGCCGCGATGGACGAGCGTGACGCAGCGGCCGCCGGGGAGTTCGCGAACAGAGATGCCATCGACGGGAACGTGTTTGCGAAGCGGCATACAAGGTTCGAGGTCAGCGTCCTCTTCGCGATACTCGTTGTCATAGTAGAGGCAGAGTGGTTTGCCGGAAATATGACGTCCTAGTTTGCGGCCGATTTGGGAGAATCCGGTGCCGATTTCGTCGTAGCGGCACTGCATGCGGATCCCGGCGACGAGTTGGGGCGGGAGCGTTTTCTCTTCGATTTCGAATTGCGCTTGAGACATTGTGCGTCGGGCCTCCTGTTCATTGTGGACAATGCGTTCGATAGTGGCAACGATATCTCGGTCGCGTTCGATACGATCTTGTAGCGACTGTTTGCGGTGCTTGAGAAAATGCAGAATGTCGGAGTCATCGTCGTGCTGGGCGAGGATTTCAGCGATTTCTTCGAGTGAAAATTCGAGTGCGCGGAGTGCTGTGATGACGCGAGCGGTTTGGGTGTTGCGGTCGTCGTAATAACGATATCCCGTGCCGGCTTCGACGCGGGCGGGAATGAGCAGATTCTTTTCGTGATAGAACCGTAAAGTTTTGACTGGTAGAGCAGTGATTTTGGAAAATTGGCCGATGGTGAACATGCTGGGAATCCGTGGAAATGTGACTTGTGAGGTCCACAGTTTACAGCCTCCAGTAACTGGAGGGTCAAGCGGGAAACTGAAGAATACTTATGATTGTTTGTTGCGTGTCGGCGATTTTTTCTGGGGATGAATTTTTTGGAATCAATTATCCGCAGAGCACACCGAGGCCACAGAGGGGTTTGTTGTGCGGGATTAAATTTTGCTGAATTGCCATCGCATGACCGGTGGGAAGAGTTTTGGTAGGATCGGTATGACTTAGTGGCCGGTGGTCAGTGGCCAGTGTCCAGCATAAGTAAGCGGTAGGCAGGACGGGTGGGGGGAGACCTTCGGTCGGGGATGTGCGGGGTCGGGAGACCCGCGCACAACGTCGCGCGACCCTCTCCCCCGGCCTTTCTCCCAGAGGGAGAGGGGGGATTTTTAGCGGTGCCGTCGTCGAGTGTATTGCCTCAAGCCTGTTGCCTCGTGCCTCAAGCCTATCTTTCTACGGTCTATAGCCTACAGCCTATTATCAAACGGGAGTTGTTGTGCGAACATTTGAGATTGCGGTGATTGAAGGGGATGGGATCGGTGTCGATGTGACGCGGGAAGCGATCAAGGTGTTGGAAGCGGCTGGGGGGGTGGATGAAGCGGCGTTTTCTTGGAACTATTTTCCCTGGGGCACGGATTATTACTTTGAGCATGGGCGGATGGCGGCGGAGGATTATTTGGATCAATTGGCTCCGCACGATGCGTTGTTGTTAGGGGCAGTGGGGCATCCTGAGGTACAGGATCACATCACGCTCAACGGGTTGTTATTGCCGATCCGACGACGGTTTGATCAGGCGATTTGTTTGCGGCCGGCATTTTTGTACGAAGGCGTGCCCAGTCCGCTGCGGGATAAACCGGCGGAGTCGATCGACATGTTGGTCTTTCGGGAGAACACCGAAGGGGAGTATGCGAATATTGGTGGTCGGCTGTATCAGCATTCGGATCACGATGTGGCGGTGCAGACGTCGGTGTTTACGCGGCGGGGGTGCGAGCGGATTATTCGCGCGGCGTTTGAGAAGGCCATGACGCGTCCCCGCAAGCGGGTGGCTTCGATTACGAAGAGTAATGCGCAAGGGTACGGGATGGTGCTGTGGGACGAGACGTTTGCTGAGGTGGCTGCGGAGTATCCGTCGATTGAAACCGAATCGTTATTGATCGATCGTGCAGCCATGGAATTTGTGCGTCGGCCAGAGTCGTTTGATGTGGTGGTCGCCAGTAATTTGTTTGGGGATATTTTGACCGACTTGGCGGCGATTGTGGTGGGCAGTATGGGCTTGGCGGCGAGTGCGAATATTGCGATCGAGCGGCAAAACTTGAGCATGTTTGAACCGGTGCACGGGTCAGCGCCGGATATTGCGGGGCAGGGGATTGCCAATCCGTTGGCGGCGATTTTGTCGGCAGCGATGATGTTGGAGCATCTGGAATTGCCGCGTGCAGCTGCGTCGGTGCATGCGGCGGTGAAAATGTTGCTGGCTGAAGGGGAATTGTTACCGCCCGATTTGGGAGGGACGGCGCGGACGGAGGTGGTGGGGGATCGGGTGGCTGCGCTTGTTGTTGGGAGGTAGGGGGGAGTGGCCGGTGGCTAGTGGTCAGTGGCCAGAGAAAGAGGGGGGCATGCGGTCTTTTGGCCTGTGGCCTCGTGCCTCACTTTCTTTGGCCTTGGGGTCTATCGCCTATGGGCTGTTTCATCCGAATCGCTTTTTGTGGAATTGCTGCGCAACCTTGGCCGGGTAGGTTGAGAGGTGTTGGTTGCTTGTGGTTCTTAGCAGGGGGCTTGTTGAGGTGATGACGACGGAAACCGCGACGAACTTGCCGGTACGGGTGGTGGAACGGATCGGGGATTGGCGTGCTGCTGAGGTTGTGATCGATTTAGAGACGGGGATCGTTCGCAATGTGGCGTTGGCTGGGCCGGAATCGAAGAATGGTTATCGCTATACGGAGGAGTCGCTGCGACGGGCGGCGGTGTTGTATGCGGACAAGCCGGTGTTTTTGGATCATGGGCGGGACTTGTCCAAACCGCAGGAACGCAGCACGCGGGACTTGGCGGGACAGATTGTGAATCCTCGCTTTGTTGATGGGCGGATTCGAGGTGACATTCAGACGCTTGGCACGGAGGCCGGGCGTACCTTTTTGGCGTTGGCGGGCAGCGGCAGCGGATCGGTGGGGATGAGTCATGTGGTGCTGGTCACGCAAAACCGCGAACGGACATTGGTTGAGGAAATCCACGAAGTGGTGAGCGTGGATGCGGTGATGTTTCCGGCAACGACGTCATCACTGTCCGAGCAAACCAATGAATTGCCTGGCGCTCCGCCACTGTTTGGATCGCTGGAATCGGTCTTGCGGCAGGTTGATGGGCAATTACCGGGGCACGCCCGCGATTGGACCGGTGATGCGGACGTGGTCTGCGAGCGGGTGGCGTTGTTTCCGCGGAGCGTGGTCGTGAGATTGGGGGCGGCGGACGATTGCGAGCAATACCGCATGGGCTGGCGGGTACGCGACGGGCGGGTTTGGCTGTCGGGCGAGTGGGAACCGGTGGGGGATCTCGACCTGAGTGCTGAGTCGTGGCAGGATTTGAGTCGTGCCCAGGCTGCGTCGGAGGCCGACGACGCGGATTCCTTGGAGACATACGCCGAGCGGTTGCGCGTGTTGGAAGCAGAAAAACAGTTGTTGTTGGTTGAGGTCTCGGATCTGACGGCTGAGCGGGACATGGCTCAGCGGGTGGAGGCGGTGGGGCGGTTGTTGGCGGAAGCGGAATTGCCGGAGGAGGCGATTACGGAGACGTTTCGCGAGCAATTGTTGGATGCGAGCGACGATGAGCAGCGCGCGGTGTTGTTGGAGGATCGCGTGGAGTTGTTTGAGCGTTTGCGGTCTTGCAGGCCGACGAGTTGTTTGCGTGCTGATGACGATAGTGGCGCAGGTACAGATGCGGCGTTGGTGCGGCTGCTTGCTTGTCGGCGGTGATGGGAGTGGCCGGTGGCCTGAGAAGAGTAGGCAGTGGGCAGTGGGCAGTGGGCAGTAGGCTGGGTGGAGGTGCGTTTGGTTTTACCGCGCCGGCCTCACGCCTGTTACCTCGAGCCTTATGCCTATGTTGGGAGACCTGCGGTCGGGGCTGGTGCGGGGTCGGGAGACCCGCGCATAACGATTTGTTTTTTCTATGGCCTATGGTCTACAGCCTAAGGCCTTTTTCCCGGAGGGAATGATATGGGAAATCAGTTGCGGTTTCGTAGCGGTGAAGTGCAGTTGCATAAATTGCGTGTGGATAGTGGGACGGTGTTGGAGGCGGGGGACTTGGTGTATTTGGACACCGATGACGTGAAGCCGGCCAGCAGTTTTTCTTGGACGAGTGATCTGGCAACAACGCAATCGGCGTTTGCCGCTTCGTTTCTTGGGGTGGTGCATCATCAATCCGCTGATGGCGACACGGACGATGTGTCGGTCGATATGAGTCCGTCGGCGATCTATGAGTTCGACGTCGCTGCGGCGACCTATGAAGTGGGCGATGAGTTGGGGCCGGACGAGTTGTCGTCGTCGCTGATGGATCAACAGTTGGAAGCTGTGGGGACCGGGACGTTGGCGATTGCGCGGGCCGCGGAATATAAGGCGGCCGCGGCGACGAAGCTGCGGGTGACATTTGCTTCGGCGTTTCATACCGGGTCGGCGAATGTGAATGCGGCTGTGGGGTAGGGGGGAGTGGCCGGTGGTTGGTGGCCAGTGGGCAGTAGGCAGTAGGCAGTGGGCAGTAGCCAGTAGGCAGTAGGCAGTAGGCAGTAGGCAGTAGGCAGTAGGCTGGGGTGGAGGTGCGTTTGGTTTTCCTGCGCCGGCCTCATGCGTGTTACCTCGAGCTTTATGCCTAGGTTGGGAGACCTGCGGTCGGGGGGGTGCGGGGTCGGGAGACCCGCGCACAACTTTGGTGGGGAGTGCGGGGTCGGGAGACCCGCGCACGACATTTGGTTTGTTTTTCTATGGCCTACGGTCTAGCACCTACGGCCTTTTTAATAAGGGACGGTGAGATATGCAGGGGCAGAGTTTGAGGGGGTTGGTGGAATCCTTGGGGGCGGAGGGGTTTTATCAGAAGGTGTGTGGGCTGCTCAATGAGCGAAAGATTTCGGTTGATGATTTTAGCTATTACGAGCTGGCGGACGCTTGCGGGGTGCTGCCTGATTTGCGGCGGTTGAATGAGATGGCTTCGCCGGTTTCGAGTCCGCTACATGTGTTGCGGGAATCGTCGCCGGGGGTGAGTACGAATCTGTTTCAGGTTGTGACGGGGGAGCTGATCGGGCGGAAGGTGATTGAGGGTTACGAAGACGACTCGGGATTCATCGGCGACAAATTGGTCTCGGTGATGCCGAGCCGATTGCGGAATCAGAAGATCGCCGGCTTTAAGGCGTTGGCGGGGCCGACGGAGGTTTCTGAAGGGCATCCGTATGAGGAGTCGACGTTTGAGGAGAAGTACGTCACCTCGGAGGAATCGAAGCAGGGGCGGATTCTGACGATCAACGAAGAGTTGATTGCCTTTGACCAGACGGGTGAAATCAATCGCCGTGCGATGGCGCTGGGGTTTTATCTGCGGCAGGAGCGCGAGCGGACGATCGTGCGGGGCGTGACCGACGCCGATGCGGCGAGCTCGAAGTTTGTCTATCGGCCGAACGGGGCCGGTCAGGCGTTGTATAAGACCGATGGTTCGAATCGGAACTGGGTGGGCAGCGGGAATACGACGTCGACGGCGTTTAACAGTGCGGTGCCGCTGGCGGATTGGACCGATGTCGACACGGTGTTGCAGTACCGGGCGACGGAAGTTACGGACGATCGGATCGACGGGACGGCTCGACCGATAGTGATGCCGGTCAAGCACATGTTGGTGCCCGAAGCCTTGCGGGGGACGGCGATGAGCGTCGCGAACTCAACGCAGGTCACCGTCACGAGCGGCGATAATGAGACAACGTTTGCGAATCCGATTCACGGTTTGGCCGAGGTGCTCAGTTCGCCGTTTATTGACGAGCAAGGGGGCCAGGCGGTCAACGACTGGTACCTGGGTGATTTTGCGCGGCAGTTTGTCTGGACGGAGATTTGGCCGGTGCAGACGTTCCTGCAGCGAGCGGACAGCGAATCGGCGTTTGATCGCGACGTGGTGTTGCGGGTCAAGGTGCGGTACTACGGCGGCGTTTCGGCGGTGGATACGTCGTTTGTGACGAAGGTGGATGGTGCTTGATGCGCGCGGGGGGGGAGTGGCCACTGGCCACCGGCCAGAAATAGTAGGCAGTAGGCAGAGGGCAGTAGGCAGAGAAGAGTGGCTGGTGGTCGGTGAAGGGTAGGCGGGAGACCTTCGGTCGGGTGGGTGCGGGGTCTGGAGACCCGCGCACAACTTGTCAAATCCTCACGCCTTCTTGCCTACGGTCTACAGTCTCAAGCCTACAGCCTCTTTTTCTTGGGAGCGGTTATGAAATATGGCGGTGTGGATTGTAGTGGGGGGTATTGCCGGCGGGTGGAGTTGCCGCGGGGGGATGGGGCGGTGTGGGGGTTGACGGTTAGTCCGTTGCCTTTGGCGTTTCATCGGCGATTGCGGGAGCGGGGGATTGTGGCTCCGCGGCGGCCGACGCGTGTGGCGCGGGATTCATCGGGCAAACCGCTGCGGGATCATCAGGGGTTAGCTGTGTTGGTGCCTGATGCGGAGAGTGGCGAGTATTTGACGGCGCTGGATCTTTATAACCAGCGCGTGGCGGCTTTGGTGCTGGTAGAAGGATTGCGAGCGGATGAGTCCTTGCAGTTTGAAACAGCGTTGCCGCACGTGGATGGTGATTGGCTCGGCTATGCGGATGGAATTTGCGAGGAGTTGGAACGGGCGGGTTGGTCGGCGGGAGATGTGGGGTTGGTGTGCGAATATGTGTTTCGCGTGAGCAACTTGTTGGATGATCATGTGCGGGAATCGGCGGGAAATTTTTCGCCGGCGGCGGCGACTTAAACGATGCCGTCGCCGGTCCGCGGTCCGTCGATTATTGGATCCTGCGTTGTTGTGAGCAGTTGGGGCTGCGGGAAGCGGAGTTTGTCGCAGCGGAGTATGTGGATCAGGTGCGGTGGTTGGCGTATGTGATGCTGCGGGATGGGGATGGGGATGGGTAGTGGGTGGTCGGTGGACAAGAGTGGCCGGTGGTTAGTGGCTGGTGGCCGGAAATATTAGACAGTAGGCAGTAGGCAGTGAAGAGGGTGTGGGGGCGTTTGGTTTTGCTTGTAGGCGTCTTGTTTAAGTTGGGAGACCTGCGGTCGGGGCTGGTGCGGGGTCTGGAGACCCGCGCACAACCATATCGAGAGACCGGCGCACAACGATGTCGGGAGACCTGTGCACAGCGTATCGTATCCTCGCGCCTGTTCCCTCACGCCTCAAGCCTCCCTTCCTACAGCCTCCGGTCTAAAGCCTACAGCCTAGTTAGAAAAGAGGTGTGAAACGCATGGCGGATTTATCGGGGCTTTCTTCGGTGAGCGGGGCTTCGCTGACTGAGACGCAGATACGGGGTATTTTGGCGCAGATTGATTTGGACATTACGAATCTGTTGCGGGATGGGAAGTTGTCGGCATTGAAGTATGCGATCCCGGGAGCAGCGGATCGGGCGGGGAACTTGCGGGCGTTGTTGGAAGCGCGGTCGTATTACCAGACGCTGTTGACGTCGCGGCCGAGTTGGGAAGTTTCTGTGGGGGAGTAATAGTCGGCAGTGAAGGAGTGGCCGGTGGCCAGAATTGTGTTGGTGGGAGACCTTCGGTCGAGGGGGGTGCGGGGTCAGGAGACCCGCGCACAACCTAACTGGGGGCGGGGTCGAGAGACCCGCGCACGACGGGACTGCCTCAAGCCTGTTCACTCACGCCTCACGCCTGCTACCTACGGTCTACAGTCTAAAGCCTATAGTCTATTCACACAAAGGAGCGCGAAATGGTTTCTGTGGCAGCGGGGGTGTTGGGGGCGGATTTGGATGTTGTGTTTTCGGATTGGGGGGTGGGGGTGACTTATCGTGAGGTGAGTCAGTCGTATGTGCCGGCGACTCAGCAGGTGAGTGAAGAATACACCGACACCGAAATCACGGCACTCGTCAGCGGCGATGCGGGGGAACCGACGCTGGGGACGGCGGGGCAGCATACGACCGACATGATTGAGTTCTTCGTCAAACAAGCGGACCTGCCGGCCGGGACTCCGAAACTAACCAGCCGCATCGTGCATCAAGAACGCGAATACGAAATCGTAGGCTACGCCAACAGCGAAGACGGCACCACCTACCAACTCCTTTGCCGGCCCTAGCCGGGCGGGCGGTTCGTGCTGCCGCACGAGGGGGTTGGGGCGCTCCCGTTGGTCGCTTGGGGGTGGTTGATTTGTGGGGGCTTGATTTTAGGTCAATTGTGGGCGGGATGGTTGGTGGGCGGAGGACGCGGGAATTGCGGTTTCTTGTGCCTGCGGAACACCGATTGCGTTGTAATCGCTGCCACCCTTTGCGTTGTGTGAAGAGCTAAGAGGTGAGTGCTGATGGGTGTGTCAATTTCGCTTGAATTGAACAACGAGCCAGCGGTGCGGCAATGGTTGGGGGGGATTCAACGGCGTGAGGTGCCGGCTGCTCGTAGGCGGTTGGTGCGACGGGTTTCTCGGTCGGCGCTGGTGCGGACGATTGAGAATAATCCGGTGGATACGGCGCGTTCGCGCGCGTCTTGGGTGGCGGCTTTGGAACAATTGGGTGGTTCTGCTCCGGCCGGTTGGGCAGGATCGCATCCGAAGGGTGCGGCGATTTCTGAGGGGCGGAGTCGGAGCGGTTTTGTTGAGTCGAGTGAGTCAGAGGTGACGAAAGTCGTGGCGACGAGTGGGGTGGATTACATCAACTATTTGGAGTTCGGTACGCAGCGGATGTCGCCGTTTCAAATGGTGGCCCGCAGTTTGCAGAGTCTGCGCCCGGCGGTTCCGCTGCAACCGTTTTTTGCTGCTGCTGAGGATGAAATGGGGAGCATGGTGTGAGCGGATTTGGACAAGAAGCATTGGCGGGGAGTCTGTTTGCGCATTGGAGTGACAACTTCCCGTTGGGGGTGACGACGGTGTATCCGGGGACACAGATCGATGCGACCGAGCAAAGCGAGTGGTTGGAGATATGGGTCAATGCCTGGCAGCGGAATCCGCGGCGAGCGGCGGGGCAGGAGCAAGTGGATGTGTCGGTGACCGTGCATTGTTTTGTGGAGCGAACTTTGGACAAAGGTCGGATTTTGGAATTGGCCGATGCGGCGAAGTCGACGTTGGAGCATCAGCAAGTTCCGGTGACGGATCAATCGTTGAGCGATCCGCCGGTGGTGGGGCATTTGCAATTGTTCGAGACGCAAACACGGACGATGACGCGAGTGGATCGCGATGCGAGGCGGCATGGATTGCAGCATGTGGTGCTGGTGACGTCGGGGGTGGCTACGGAGGTTTGATGGGAGTGGCCGGTGGTCAGTGGTCAGGAAGAGTAGGCAGAGGGCAGTAGGCGGTAGGCAGATGAGGAGTGGTTGAAGGTTCGTTGTTGGGGTGGGGAGACCTGCGGTCGAGGTTGGTGCGGGGTCTGGAGACCCGCGCACAACGAGTGGGGACCTGCGCACAACTGTTTGCCTTGGGCCTGTGGCCTCAAGCCTTCTTCCTACGGCCTCTTATAAATACGAAGGAGTGGCAGCGATGGCGGTTACGAATGTGACGCGTAATTTGCGCGATGGGGAATTGGTGATTAAGGATGGGACGTCGGAGACTCCGCAGTCGTTGACGGTGCTGTTGGACGAGGGGGATTTGTCCTGGACGCAGCGGTCGAACACGATTGAAGTAAAGGATCGGGGATCGGTCGCAGCGGGGCATACGCGGCCGGGGGATGAGGAATCGATTGCACTGTCGTTTACGGCGAAGTGGACGCAGTTGATTGGGAAGTACAACGACAGCGGCGATCCCTTGCAGTTGTATGAGTTTCTGAACTTCATGTCGGGGCTGAATATTGTCAGCACGTCCCAGAGTGGGGAGCAGGAGACGTTGCAGTTGGAGTTCACGGTAACCGATCCGGCGGGGGTTGCCGGTGAGAAGATCGTGTTTGCCAAGGTGTATCGTGAGTCGCTGACGATGAACGAAGGGGATGAGGCGAACTTGATTTCGTTTTCCGGTCGCGACTTTGAGGTGGCGCCGGTGATTAGTAGGCAGTGAAAACAGTGGCCGGTGGCCAGAAAGAGTAGGCAGTAGGCAGTAGGCAGAAAAGAGTGGCCAGTTGTCGGTGGCCAGTGGCCAGAGATGGGGGGAAACCAAACGGCAATTGAATGCCAACCCTACAGTCTACGGACTAAGGCCTACCGCCTTTTCCCCTCAAGCCTGTCCCCTCACGCCTCAAGCCTACTTTCCTACAGTCTAACAACGGAGGCATAGCGATGGTGGCGTTTCGGGAGTCATTGACGATTGCGATTCGGGGGGATAGTTCGCATTTGTCGCGGGAATTGGATCGGGTGGGTGAGCGGATTTCTTCGCTCAGTGATCGGTTGGGGCGGTTCAATCGGGCGGCATCGGAGATGGGGCGGTCGTTTGAGCGGATTGGTTTGGCGATTGGGCCGCTGCAAACGATCAGTACGTTGTTGGAGCGGATTACGAGTCAGATTCGTTTGTTATCACGGACGCCGATTGTGTTGGACATTCGTCCGGCAGTGCAATCACTGTTGATTTTGGGGCGGTTGATTGATGCGACCGCTGCGCGGCTGGCGCGGTTGTCCGCCGTAGGTACTGTCGGGGGCGCAGGAGGTGCGACGGGACCGATTCGTGCGTATGCCAGTGGCGGAATGGTGACGGGGCCGGGCGGGGTGGATCGTGTACCGGCGATGTTGACGGCCGGCGAGTTTGTGATTCGTCGTCCAGCGGTCCAGCAATTGGGGGCAGCGTTTTTATCGGCGCTGAATCAGTCTTCGCCGACGAATCCACGGACCATGCAATTGCCGGGATCCCCGGCGGGGCAGTCGACTTCGATCACCAACAATCTGGGCGGCGTGACGGTGAATGTTTCGCAGGTGGGTGAAGTCGCCGGGGTGGTGCGTGACTTGCAGTTTCGTGATTCGTCGCTGCGGGCGCGGCGGGGGTGATGCTGTTGGCAGGGGCGAAGTGGCCGGTGGCTA
The DNA here is from genome assembly GCF_007860075.1 of Symmachiella macrocystis. Taxonomy (NCBI): domain Bacteria; kingdom Pseudomonadati; phylum Planctomycetota; class Planctomycetia; order Planctomycetales; family Planctomycetaceae; genus Symmachiella; species Symmachiella macrocystis. The sequence goes on along the minus strand of NZ_SJPP01000001.1, from coordinate 943,152 downwards.
GTGGCCGGTGGCCAGAAAGGTAGGCAGTAGGCAGTAGGCAGTGGTGGGGGATTTGCGTTTGGTTTTTGCTTGCGAGTCTCACGCCTGTTCCCTCACGCCTCACCCCTTCCTTCCTACAGCCTAAGGTCTCAAGCCTACAGTCTAATGACGCTTGGAGAATTGCGATGTCGTTTGTGTTTAAGCCGGCGGTTTATAAGAGTTCTGTGTTGTATGAATTGCCGCGGCCGGTTCCGGTGTTGCGGGTGCGGGATGCTTGGGATGCGAGTCGGTTTAAAGTGCCGTTAGCCGATGGGGATGCATTGGTGGGGCATTCGCGGCAGGGGGTGGATATTTCCCTGGAAGGACAGATCGGTTCGCAGAGCGGTTCGCTGAAGACTTCCGAAGGGGCCATGCTTGAGGAATTGGAGGCGTTGCGAAGCACGTTGGATGTTTCGTCGGCGTCAGAGAAGTTTGAGTTCTTTCTCTATCACGACGCAACGAGCGGGACGTATCGCAAATTCGAATTGTGTTCGACGGTGCAGTTTGAAATGGATTTGTCGAATCAGAATTTGTTCACCTATTCGTTGGTGGTACATGCGGAGAATCCGGTGTTGTTTACGACGGCGCCTGGGGGGTGAGTTGTTGTAGGCGGGGGAGAAGTGGTCGGTGGCGAGTAAGAGTAGGTAGTGAGTAGTGGTTGGGAGGGGCGGGGGGAGACCTTCGGTCGGGGGATGTGCGGGGTCGGGAGACCCGCGCACGAGGGCGCGTTTGGTTTTTTGCTTGCAATTCTCAGGCCTGTCCCCTCACGCCTCACGCCTCTTACAAAGGAATGGTTCATGGGTTATCAACGACGGATTGTGCATTATCGTCCGGGGCCGGGTGATTTTCAGGCGGTGATTTCTGATCGTGCGATTGCTGGGTGTTGGTTTGAACTGCATCGGCAAGGTGGCTGCGGGGCGGGGGAATTGCGGCTGAAGGATCGATTCGTGGATCGTGCGGAGATCGAGATCGGGGATTGGATCTCGATGGCGTATCAGACGGGTGATCGCTGGTACTTGGGGCGCGTTGAGGAACGCGTGGCGACGAGTCCGGCGGAGATCTCGTTTCGCTTGCAGGGAATGAGTGTGGAATTGGGAGAGGTGTTTCCCGGTGGGTTTTCTCCGGACCGCGCTGATGGCGCGCCTCCGCATCGCTATGCCCGGACTGATCTGTTTCCCCACGACCCGGACCATTCGCTAGAGACGGTCGATGCGGTGAGTCAGCCGGATGAATTTGTGACGTTGTTACTGCAACAATATGTGGTTTCGCGGACGCATATTACACTCGATGCTGCGATGATCGATGCTGTGAATTTGGCCGAGGGAGTGACGACAGCCAAATTTCGGGGCGAGGAGACTGTGCGTTCGATTCTCAAAGAAGAGGCCGTTCGGGCGTTCAATGCGTCGTGGGGCGTGGATGCCTGGGGGCGTTTTTTCTTTTTTCAAAAACGGACGTCGGTGATTGCCACGTTTCAAGAGGGCCTGGATGTTGTTTCGCTGGAGGAGTCCCGCGATCGGGATTTGCTGTACAACCGCGTGATGCTGACCGGCGGGTATATCTATGACGAGCAGTTGGGGTCGGACATTTTCATGCGGGGTTATTATCGTTGGCGGGGCAATTACATTCAGCCGGCGAGCCGGGATCAACATGGAGAGCGGCGGATTCGGATTTGGATTCCTTGGATACGGACGGAATCGGATTCGCGTCAGTTTGTGAAAGAGTTTTTTCGCGTTTACGCCCAACCGACGAGTCGGTATTTCGTTGAGGTTGCCGATCAGGCTGCGCTGCCGGTGCCGTGGGGCGGACGAATACAGATCAAGGATCAAAGCGGGGCGGAGTTGATCTCGGCGATGGTGGAGACCATCCGGGTGCAATTTGATCATGCGCCCCGTTTTCGGTTGGAGATCGGGCCGGAAGATCCACACACGCATTGGCCGGAACCGCCGCACGATGAGCGGTGGGAGATTCCGGGAAACCAAAATCAAAATGGCGGGCATGGGGGGAGCGAACTTTCGTTTGACAACAGCGACGTCGGTCCTGATTCGACCGATGCGAGTTCGTCGTCTGTATCGGATAGTTCCAGTTCCGGGTTGTCGAGCAGTTTGAATTCCAGCGAACTGTCTGGTGGCGAATCAGGTGTTGAATCGGAAGGAGGCGGCAGTAGTGGTGAGAGCGAATCGAGCGGCGGGGAAAGCGGTTCGTCGGATTCGGGTGTGTCCAGTGGAGAGGAATCGAGCGGAGCGTCGGAGAGTGGGGAGAGCAGTGGCGGGGGGGAAAGTGGTACTGGCGGCGAGAGCAGTACCAGCAGTGCGAATGACACGTGTGTCGAAAAAACGGCGACGGACTCAGACAAAGTTAATGACGGCGGCGATGTCGCATGGGAAAGACTTGGTGGTGGTCAGGGAGAGGTGACCTTGGGCCAGTCCCAATCTGCCCAAATCCTGCGATGCTTTGATTTCAATTTCTCGTTGCCGTCGGGCAAAACAGTCGTTGGAATCACGGTGACGTACAACCTTGAGTGCTCGAACAACGGAGCCGACGATGTCGTAGGTGGCGAGGTCACGGTGACCAGTGGCAGCAAGTCGGGGACGAAGAGCTTGTTCGTGGGTAGCGGCGTGTGGCCGGACAGCGAAACGGATGAGATCGTGGGCGGCGAAGGGGATACGTGGGGCGAATCCTGGACGACGGATGATTTCAATGCGTTTGGATTGCAGGTCGATTTATCCTCAGTCGAACATTTGAGCAATGCGACTAATCGTACGGCGGAGGTCAATTCGGTCAAGCTCAAGGTGTGTTACGAAGAGTGACCGTGATTGCAAGTTGTCGGCGCGGAGTTTTATTCACTAACTCGCAGTGGATTATTCAATCAGGGGATGGATAACCAATGACGACGTTGTTCTATCGACTGACGACCGACGGCCAGCAAATCCCAGCGGCGTTGGATGATGCGTTCGCTGGACCGGTGGCGTCGGCGTGTTGGTTAATTGGGGGCGGGCCGTCGTTGGCGGAGTTGCCGCACCGTTTGATCGATGAGTCTCCCGTGCCCAAGATGTCGGTGAATCTGTCGGGGACACGGATACTACGGCCAAATTTTTGGACTTCGTACGATCCGTCGGCCCGATTTCATCGGTCGGTGTATCTTGATCCGGGAATTCTGAAGTTCGTGCATCGGCGGCGGGCCATGGATCTGGTGCCGGAGACGACCTATAAAGTTTGCGAATGTCCGGGGACCTATTTTTTCGAGCGGGATGCCCAACGGGGGTTTCATCAATTTTTGTCGCCGAGGTTCACCGGCATCGTTGATTGGGCTGATTCGATGGTGCAGGCGATCGACATTTTGTATCGCTTGGGATTTCGGACGATCTATCTGGCCGGTTGCGAGATGCGCGTGCGCTTGTCGGATGCACAGATGCAATGTGCGGCAGCGGCGGGGATCGAAGCGGTTCCGGGGAAATTGCTGCGAGATTTTCTGAGGCGAGCAGAACAAGCGGGTGTTGATTGCCACACGTTCGATGCCTTGCCGCCGGGGCCGCACTATCACTTTGACGAGCAGAAGCATGTGCGGGCGGCGGCGAATACCGATGCTCATTATTTTCGTATTGCGCAGTATCTGCGATTATCGCGACGGTCGTTGGGATTGGCGGGACTGCAGTTGATATCCGTGACGCCCGGTAGTCGCTTGAACGACTATTTTCCGTACCGCACAGTCGAGGATGCCTGCGGGCAGATCGCACAGGTGGTGGGGGATCCACGAATCGAACCGGTGCGCGGGTTGTATCGACAGATGGAGGCACGACAACCGGCCGAGGTGGGACCGATGCGGGACTTCAAGCCCCACAATTGGAAGGCTCCGCGCGTGGCGCAGGTTGAGAAGCCGGTTCCCGCAGACGGGGAATTGGTGGTGGAGGCGGAAGGTTATCAACAAGTGGAAGGTAACGGTCGTCAAGCTGTCCGGCAACGATTGCGCGGCGCGCTGGAGGACGTGGGGGATGCAGAACCGGCTCTGCAGGAAATGGGATAACACAGGATTCACGATGCTCGATACGACCATCATCATCCCGCAGCGGGGACATGCGGATTTGACACGGCACTGTTTGACCAGTTTTCGCGAACAGGACCCTGCGGCTTGGCCGGTTGTCATTGTGGATGACGGGAGTCCGCAGACAGCGGCAGGGTTAAGCGTGGGGGATCTTTCTCCCGGGCGATTGATTTTACAACCGCACCGCGGGGTCTCGGCGGCTTGGAACCGTGGTGCGGCCGCGGCCAGGACACCGTTTTTGGTGTTTTTGAATAACGACACGATTTCCACGGGGCCGTGGGTCGACGAATTGGTGCGACCGTTGCGGCAGAAGGAGTGCGTCCTGACCGGTGTTGCCATGCGCATTGAGCGGGCGTTGCCCGCATCGCTGTTGGACCGGTTGGCGATGCGGAACTATCTGGCAGGGTGGTGTTTTGCGATCGCAGCTTCTGTATTTCACGAGCTGGGGGGATTCGATGAGTCGCTGCGCGTGTATTGGTCGGACACCGATTTGCAGTTGCGCGCGGCATCGGCGGCGGATGATTCCCGAGAAGTGCTGCGGGATGTTGCCGGGTTACCGTTGGTGCATTTGGGGCATCGCACGGCGCATGACGGCTGCCTTTTGCCGCGGCAGCGCGAGCAATGGTGCGCGGACCGTCAGGTGTTTATTGCGAAGTGGCAGCAGCTTCTTGCGGGTGGTCTGTCCGGGCTTGACTGATTTTTCGTTTGGTTTGAGATCCTCTCTGTTGGGCCGGGAGCAAAGCTGTGCGCATGTTGCAGGTGTGTAATGTGGGGCGGATCATGGGGGGGACGGCGGCGTGCGCGTGGACGGTGGTTCGCAGTTTGCCGGAGTTTCAACACACGGTTGTATTTCTCAGCCGCGTAGCTGCGGACACGCGGGTGGTGTTTGATGATTGTGAAATCGAACAATGGGACAAAGTAACGGCAGCGCGCGTGCGTAGTAGCGGCGCGGATGTGGTCTTGTTGCACAATACCTCCGCCCGTCGCGCGGAAGGTCCTTTGCCCGTGGCGACGTTGCTGTATCAGCATTCGCGCATCACGCCGGCGGCGAGTGACTTGCGTGTTTATTGTTCGCGGTTGCTGGCGGAGTGCTGTGGCGCTGAGGCGGACACCGTGTTGCACCAAGCGGTGCCGACACCCATTGGGCGGGAGCGGCGATTCGACACACGCGCGTTGCGGGGCAGACCGGTGGTGGGGCGATTGTGTACGCCGGCGCCGCGGAAATGGCCGGAGATGCTGGTGGAGTTTTATGCGGAACTGGCGCAGCGACATCCGGAGGTCGCCTGGGAGTTCGTGGGGTGTCCAGCCAAGCTAAAAGATCCGCTGCGCACCGCTTGCGCGGGGCAGGCCCAGTTTTTTGAAGCGGCGTGGTCGGCTCGTGAACGTTTGTTGCATTGGGATGCGTTGTTGTACCACCATCCGACTCTCACGGAGTCGTTTGGACGGACGGCAGCCGAAGCGCTGCGGGCCGGTTGCATTCCGATTGTTGATCGTCGGGGGGGATTTCAGGAACAGCTTGTCGATGGCTGCGGACATCTGTGTACGAGTGTTGGAGAATTCAGCAACGCGATCGCGACGTTATTCGATCCGGGCGAAAAGTTACGTCAATCACGCAGTTGCCGCGCGCATGGTGATCGGGAGTTTTCGTTGCAGCGATTTCGGGAAGAGTTATTGGGGCGACTGAGAGCGTTAGCTGTCGGGGAAACGGCGTGACACATTTGCGGAGCTTGAATTTCGGTGCGAGGTTGATAGTTGTTATTCCGCGGAGAAATGCATTACCGTAGAGCCTCGATCACTGATTTTACGACACTGCTATTTGACGACACAGAGCTCACTGACCATTTTGCGGAATTATTAACGACCATGGAGCAGGATTCGGATCGCAACTCGTTTCTCGCGATGGCGGCCCTCTTCGAAGGAGGGTTAGTTGTCGTTGCGCTGGCATTGGGATGGGTGTTTGGTGTGCCGCCACTGGAGAGTTTGGACTGGGATCCCTGGGCGGTCTTGTGGGGTTTGGCGGGTGTGGTGCCGCTGTACGCGGGATTTGTGATTTTTGACCGCTATCCCGTCGGGCCGCTGCGCACGATTAAGGAGACGCTGAACGACTTGCTGGGACCGATCTTTGCCCGCTGCAGCAAAGCCGATTTGGCTGTGGTTGCGATATTGGCCGGAGTGGGAGAAGAGGTGTTGTTTCGCGGCCTGCTGCTGCCATTGACCGGGGGCGGGTCGTTTGTGGTCGGTTTGCTGATTAGCAGCTTGTTGTTTGGATTGGCGCACGCGGTCACCACGACCTATGTGATTTTAGCGGCGCTGGCCGGACTGTTTTTCGGTTTGCAATGGCATTATACGGGGAATTTGATGGCGCCGATCATTTCGCACGCGGTCTATGATTATTTGGCATTTGTGAAAATTGCCCGCGATTTCCGCGCGTCGACGCCGGAATATCCGCCGCAAATTCTGGATGGGGACCCCTAAAACCCGTTTCAAAAGTCGATTGCGCAAGTACCGAAAACTGGCACAGTACCGTCAACAGGAAGCCTCAGAGGTTTGGAAACGACTTGCGAGAAGCCTGACGCTTAACCGATTTGGCAGCTCAGTTGGGTGCGGGCCAGTATTGAGATAGAGGTTTTTTCTGCAGGAATTGGCTATCTCAATACAGCCAGCGCTAATTGCGATCGTCTGGAGTTTGCAGGCCGGAGGGTGTTGCCGGTGATTGCCCTTGCCAGTCTGTGGAATGCCTCTTAGAATCCGCCGCGCTTTGAGATCGGTGGGAAGCAGGCCCGATGCTGCAGGGGCGCGAACTCCGATTTCAACTGTCGAGTGAATTTCCGAACACGATGCAATTTTCGCCGATCGAATTCGGGTGAAACGTATAACACGGCCGCCCGCTCAAGGACGACTCTGCAACCTCCGCATGAAGCAACCACGCGACACTACCACTGATCACCCCTCAGTAACCCAAAATGAAGGTTGGCGATTACCTTGGTTGGGTGATTCGCGTTGGTTATTGCCGTTGTTGATGATCGTCGCCTTGGGGCTTCGATTGGTGTTGGTCAATGCAAACGATGTGATCAGCCGCGATGGCCTGAATTACGTCGGCTGGGCGCATATGATTGAATCGGGCAACGTCGAAAAAATTCCCGATAAATATCTGCTCAACCCCTATCCACTGTTGATCTTGCTCGTTGCGCGCACGGGAATCAATCATGTCTTGGCGGGCCAACTGATTAGCGCCGTTGCGGCGACATTGGCCTTACTGCCGTTGTATTGGTTCTGCCGGTCAGCGTTTGGGCGGCGCGTCGCGGAAATGGCGGCGCTGATCTATACGGTGCATCCCACAATGGCGCACGTGAGTAGTGAAGTTCTGCGCGAAGGTTTGTATTGGCTGTTTGGATTTTCAGCGATCGCTGTCTTTTGGTCAGCGGTGCAGCACAATAGTTGGTGGCGCTTTCTGCTGGGCGGCGTGCTGTGCATGATCGCGACGATGACCCGCGTGGAAGGCATTATTCTATTCGTGTTGGCAGGGATGTGGTGGACGGCCCATGTCTGGCCGGAGCGGCGGCGGTTGTTTATGAAACTATGGAAACCAGCGCTGACTGTGTCGTTGTTGTTCGCTGCTGTTGTCACCACAGCGGTTACGGTGATTCCGGCCGAAGATTGGGGGAAATGGCAACTGGTTGCTATGGCCCGAGATTATTCTGAAAAGCACCAATCGGCGTATGCGGGTTTGACGCCGGCCGACGGTCCGGAAGCCTGGAATTTGATGAGCCCGCGGCGGAGCTTAAAACATCTGGCGGAAAGTTTGCCCGCCTATCAGAATAAACAGACGCGGCTTGTGGACTTGGCGAAGGATCATCTCTGGTGGGTCTACATCGCCGACCTGTCCTACCATGTGACCAAGGCTTTTGAATTTCCGACGTTGATCTGTCTGTTCATTGGGTTGTATTGGGGACGGTCCCGGTTTTGGCGCAACGAACGAGATTGGCCGTTGGTGCTGCAATCGCTGCTGGTGTTGGGGATTTTGTTGCACCATTTGGCTACCGAACACGTGATCTCGTCACGTTACGCCTTTGCCTTGATTCCCTTTGTGTTACCGTGGACCTGTTTGGGATTCTTTCAATTCACCGATTGGCTGGGCGTGCAGTTGGAGCAGATCAACCGCGGGGCCTTGGTCCGCACTGCGACCTGCACGATTGTGTGCTGCTTGGCGGTAGCATCGATCGGCCGTTCGTTCCATTACCTGCGGGACGGAAAGGCATTGGAACGAGAATTGGGTGAGTTGGTTCGCAAGACGAGCGGCAAAAAAACGAACATCGCTTGCACACAGAAATGGCGCCGCGTTCCTTTTTACGCGAAGTCGGAATACACAAAGCTGGTTGTCCCTCCTCGTGCGGATCTGAATATTTGGCTCAAAGACAACATCGGTTGGCTGCGTAGGAACAACGTAGAATTCTTGTTGCTGGAGCGCGACTACACCTTTTTTGCCGGTGTCCGCAACCGGAAATTAGCGCCATCCAGCGAACTGCAACTGCTGTTTGAGAATGATCCGCGGTTTCACAAAATGTGGATCTATCGCGTGGCCAAACCAGCGGATCAAGTCGCCAACGAAGCCCAGCCCGGTCGCCGAAAGCAATAGCAGCCCAGAGGGCTACTTAGCGATCCTCAACGGCATCGTTCCCAGCGCCCCTGTCTCTCCGTCACGGTGATAGAAAAACGGTTTGCCGGTCAGCGGGTCATCCGGAATCGGGACTGCTTTGATATCCGAAAGTTTGTCCGGCAATTCTCCGTCATGCTCGGCGGCATACATGCGGATCGCCTCGAACCCGCGCAGTTGTGCAATAACGCCTTCCTGACGTTGGACGGCGCGGACGACCCCATCCAAAGCCGGTAACAACAGTGCCGCAACTGGCACGAGTTCGATCGTATCGCTATTTTCTTTAATCGATTTGCGGGCGTTTCTAAATTCCTCACCTGCCTCTGCCAAAGGAACGTAGGCCCACTTAAATAGGTCATCCCGGAAATGATCGAAGACCAATGCGGTATACAGCAAAATTGCTTGACCGGCTGCCATGTCCTTTGCGGCTTGTGAAGGCTGCCCCATTTTGATTAGGCCGGTCTTCGCTTCCACCGCACGAGCCATGATGGTTTTAAAGTCCGTTTTCTTTTTGATTTCGGCCAGTTCGTCAGCGTCCATGCCCCCTGTAGCGGCGGCGACCTTTTCGAATTTCTTCAAAAACGCCTCCAACTCCGCCTGCCATTGCTCGGGCGTCAGCGTTTTGGTTTTGGCTGCCAATAATTGCGGGAATACAAAGTACAGGCCGTTCCCTTCCAGTCCCATCGACGGACGAACATCAATAATCGGTCGCGGCAGCGCTGTCAGCGGCCAGTACAGATTCGGAGTATCGGGAGCACGGACGAACGCGGCGACCTGATCGTTGATCATCGAGACGATGGCCACGCCGATGAGATCACAAATGATGATAGGCGGTTCGGAAACATGCCGAGCCATGGCATAAGTCGTTTGAAATGTCCGCACCGCTTGATCGTAGTCTCCTTCGGTGATCTCCAGTCGCGCTTTGAGGACCAATAGTCGAGCGATTTCACGCATCTCCTGACTCTCATTCAGCGTGATGTAATACAGATCTTCCTTGTTTTCTGCTTGCGGCAGATCCCAGCGACAATAGGTTCGACGAGCGGCGATTTCCGTGTTTTCTAGAACTGCCCGAAACGGTTTGAGCGTGTCTCGCACTTTATCCACGTTAAAGACATCGTCCGGCGCCGCAGTCCAGGCAAGTACTTCATCGAAAAGGTTTGCGCCCTTTTTAAGTCGTTCAAGTTCACTGAGCTCCAACAGTGCCCGGTAATACATCGTCGCCGCGTTTCCTTCGGTTTTATCCAAGTAAGGCGGCATCAAAACATATTGCAGGGCCGGCGTTTCCGCCCGCTGTGGCGTAAAACTCAGCGGATCACGTTTTGAAATCGCCTGCGGCGGCTCATCGTCAGCCCAGCATGTTTGACAATTGATGAGCAACAGCCCGGCAAGAACAAAACGCATCATATTGAAACTCCCACAACATAAATGTAGGGCGCGCCATATCAATTGGGCTGGTCGCCGATCTTTTGCATCGCTTTTTGCAGGCGGTGGTTGAGTTTGGCTTTGACCGCCACTACTTGGGGATCCACCGAGTCGGTCAAATTGTTTAATTCTTTGGGATCATTCGCCAAATAGTAGAGTTCGTCCTGCCCGGTGTTGTGAAAATCACGGATCAATTTCCAGCGTGGCGTGCGATAAGCGCGCAGATCGGCGGCGGTTTGGTTCCAGTCCCACATGCGGTATTGCACGAAGACGTTGTCGTCCCAATTGATCTTCTCGCCTTGCAGTAGCGGCAAAAAACTACGGCCCCGAAGCGTAATATCTTTTGGGCGGGCCATGCCGGCCATGTCGAGGATTGTGGGGAACCAATCCAGAAAGGTGACGCAACGGTCGATCACGGTGCCGGGTGGAATCTGGCCGGGCCAGCGGATGATGGTTGGCGTGCGTAATGAGTGGTCCCACAAGTTGGGACGGGCGCCGCGATTATTCTTTAAGATCCAGCGGCCGTTTCCCTTGTGCCAGATACCGTGGTGCCCCAGGTTGTAGCCGTGGTCCGAGGTATAAATGACCACAGTATTCTCGGCCAATTTTAAATCCTCTAAAGCTTGGAGGACGCGGCCTACATTACGGTCGACGCTGGCGATCGAGCCTAAATACTCGCGGGTCATGCGTTTGACGCGGGGGATGTCGAGGTCCGGGAAATCGGGCTGGGGAACCTGGGGATCGAGATCGCGAAACGGTCCAAAGTCGGCTGCGGACAAGGGGAGCCATGTGCGGTCTTTGTCGATCTTGTGCGCGTTGGCGTGCGGCGCCCAGAAGTGCAGTGAAAGACAAAACGGCTTGCCGTCGCCATTTTCTTTGAGGAATTGGAGTGCATGGTCGGTCAGAATATCGGGTGTCCAACCTGTGACGCGTCGCTCGGTTCCGTCGATCTCCACCAGCGGATTTTGCGACGTCATTCCGCCGTGCCGAAAACCGGTGAAGAGATCATAGCCGAATTTTGTAGGATGACAGCGGTCGGTCTCCCCCAAATGCCACTTGCCAATCAGAGCCGTCCGATACCCCGCCGCCGACAACAGCCGCGGCCAAACGGGCAGCGCCGGATCGAGTCCCAGGTCGGGCATTCTCTCGGGGCTGAGATAATCGGTGATGCCGGTCTCGGTCGGATAACGACTCGTCATGAGTGCTGCCCGCGAGGCACTGCAGACCGGCGTGGCGACAAAGCAATTCGTCAACCGGGCGCCTTCACGACTGAGCCGGTCCATATTCGGCGTCCGCGCATCAGGATGTCCCGCTGCTCCAAACGCCCATGGCGCGTGGTCGTCGGCAACGATCATAATGATATTCGGCCGCTGGGCTGCAGATAACGGCGATCCCACAACGAGAATGGCCCCGACAGCTATCAACAAACGTAACATACGAGACGTCCCCACTCCCCTGAACAGCACTAGCGACCATCGATGAGTTGAAGGGCCATTGTACGCCAGTCAGGGGGACCGAGCAATTTACATGGGACGACGAACGCATGCGGAAAAAAACACCCCCGGTCCTATTGCTAGAACCGGGGGTGCGGAATCACAACACGATCGACTCCACTTCGGCAACGAACCGTTGGGTATCGTCGCTGATAAACGCGGCAACAACGTTGAACACGGCGTCCGAAAAACCACCGATGTTCAAAATGTCGCCCCGTTCCGGAGCCTGCGTCGTTCCATAAGGTTGAATGTCGACACACACCAATTTTGGTGTGGCGATGTCGTGACCCCCCAGTCGCATTTGGTTCTTGATGAACGCCTGCCACTCGGTGATCACACCCGTCGAACCATATCGGCCCGTGCCCACCCAACTCTCATTGTCGCTTACCAGAATCGCTCCAGCAAAACGCCGGTCGCGATACATGGTGTTTGCAAAATAGAGCGGAATCGAACAATCCGTTCCGCCCCCACCAAACTTCGCCAGCCGCTTCGACAGACTCAAAATCGAGTCGGCCGGATCGAACTGTGCGCTATACGCCTGCGTGTCAAATGGAATCAACACACTGTCCGGGTTGCGACGCAGCATCGCTGCGGCGAACAAGGCCGCCACATCGACACAGCGCATCGTACTTATCGCACCCCGTCCGCGGCGTCCCGTAACGGCCATCGACATCGAACCGGACGTATCCAATCCGATCACAACCGGTCCCGGCAATTCCGGCACGTTTCCGCAAGAGATCTCTGCTGCTTGGTGTAGTGCTGCTTTGATCTTGTGCGGAACCTCTTCCGAGGCGTTCAAGTAGGCCGCCAAGTATTGGTACGGAAACTGACGCGAGCGGCGAATTTCGTCCACGTCGCTCAAGCGATTGGCTACGTAATCCACCATCTCGTTGTTCCGCCAACCTTTGCCGAAAACGTGATGACGCAACAACGTGTTGAGGTTCATTCGCAGCGCCTGCGGTCCCATCTGACGGGCAATTGCCTTCCAGACGGCTGGACCGAGAGCCGCATCAGCCAACAGATCCCACCGCACCGACAGACCGTCTCCGTCGAGCAGTTCAATCTGCGCCTCAACCGAATCTGCTGCGCGATAGGCGATTAACTTCCGCACCGTCTCCGGCAGGTCGTCTGCGGAGGCCGGAGCCCACTTGTCGAGCTCCTTGTCCGTCAACCACCCGAACAACGCGCGCCGCTGATTGTCCAGCGGCTTCGGTCGCGCCAACCGCAATACGTCGCGCAAGCTGGGATCGTGACCGATCGAAGCCGACAACAACTTACCTACGGAAGCCTCGTTCAACCATCGCGCAAATGCGCGTTGCAATGAAGACGACAAGCTGTTGCGGCCGAACTGTCCCGAACGAATCATCTGAAACATCGTCCGCAGTACGCGTCCGTTATCGACAACGCGATTGAAAACGCGGTGCATCAACTCCGTATCACGATTCGACAACGCGAGCAGCAGCGCCGCCGGCATGTCTTTCATATAGGCTCGCTCGCGCGCATAAACAGCCAACCTCGCCAGATACTGGTTGTCGTCGATTTTGTCGATCAACGTACGCACCGTATCCAGTTGATTTTGCGCGCTCGCGTAGTACGCGCCGCCGAACGTACCGGTCGCTGCCATTTGCGCCAACGCCTGTTTCGGCGTCAGCTGATAGGCGCGACCACCAGCTTCGTTCTTTGCGAACGCGCGTGGGAATTTGCTTTTCAAGCTTGAGAAGAGTGTGTTGTTGGCCATCATGACCTCCGTGACAAAAAATAACATCCCCTGCGAAATGACGAGCGCCATTGGGCGGGATGCGGACAAAAAAGCATTCGACGAAGTATTGGGCAGAGCTCCGGCCCCGTGCCAAAAATCAAAAGGGGGCCGGGCAGGAATCGAACCAGCTAAGCCATGGACTCCACTCACGCAGTCGAATGGAAAACGTTCCGACGAAGTTGTTGATCAGAAGGCATCCCCTTGCGGGGACTCATGTGCGTTATCTAATTACGCCACGGCACACGGTTGTGCCGGTGGGATTCGAACCCACAATTTCATGATCCGATGTATTCCAATCGGTCAGTCGAAACGTCTATGTATAAAAAACTTGACCGACGAAGTGTTGAGCCAGAGACGTACGCTGCTCTGCCATTGAGCTACACCTCCGTAGAAAACAAAGTAGAGGTGGTAGGACTCGAACCTACAACTCGCGGGTTATGTGCCATGTACTCCGATTCGGCAGTCGGTCAAATTGTAGGTACCGCTCGACGAAGGATTTGTTCAGATGGTCTTTCACAAAGATGTATTCCGAACGTGCAGTCGAGCGGTGAGAGACACCGGTGAGAATCGAACTCACTAGAAAACTGTGTTGCAGACAGTCGCCCGGCCATCGAGCCTCGGTGTCTTTTTGTATTAATTGTCTTTCAGCGTCGCGGGAGGGCGAAGCTCCTGCTGAGCCGCTTTTTCCACTCAGCGTGGAGCGACCCAATGGGTTTGGTAAGCGTTATAGTTCAGCGCGGCTCGGCGGGAGCCTCGCCCTCCCTTTTTAAAAAACACGGCAGGAGTTTATCCTAATGCTGTCAATGTCGTGGAAGCGCCTCCAGCGGCTACGCCGCCCCGAATGAATCTTTCGGGGCCACCCCTTCGACGTTTCCGAACCCGGTTGTGCTTGTCAAACACGCGTTTAAACTACCTTGATCGCCAAGCATCAGAGGGTTTGGAAACAAAGTAATCAGTGCCCCCGCCAGGAATCGAACCTGGTCTTCGACCTTCGCAGAGTCGCGTGCGAATCCAACACACTCCGAGGACTGTAGGTGTTGAGGATGCCAGCCCGGGGGCGGACTTCGTCCGTCCGCCAGCCACCCAGTGATGAGCGGAAGGTGCGAGATTCGAACTCGCATTCCTTTGATATTCAGGAAACCGGTTTAGCAAACCGGCCCGGCCAACCGTATCCGGCTACCTTCCATTCTTTAAGGTGACCAAGGTGGGAGTCGAACCCACAACTTCACCAGGCTCTCGACCTGGCCGCTTTTCCCATTTGCGTACTCGGCCCTCTACCACATAGAGATGCGGTCGACGCAAAATGGTTCGCGTGGGAAATCGATTGTAGCTCGCCCCCCCGGCGGAGCCGGGGGCTGATGGAATCATTGCGGCGTTTTAATCCCAGCCTCCGGCTTTGCCGGGGGGGAATTGGTGGCGCTACGGTTGGCCCCAACGCACCACCGGCGGGTTTTGCATCGATTGCGGACTGGTCGCTGCGCCCAACTGGTGGGGGAAGGTGACGAAGTGAAACCAACTCCGCATCGTTTTTTCTTGACCCCCCTCAGCGGTAAATGTTCGCCAAGCGGAGAGCGTGCCGTCCGCATCGACGGTGAGTTGTTCGTCACCCTGTTTCGAAAACTCGCTAATGGCCAATGCCAAACAACGACGGCGGTCCATCACGTGGGCCCATCCTTCAGCGAGCGCAGCTGATTTCAACGGGGCGGCTTCCATCAATCGCAACTCGCCCGCCTTGCCGCGCCACACCTGCCACGGAATCTCCAGCGACGGCCGTGCCCGCAGTTCCATTTGCCATTCCGGCCGCAGTGATCCATACACAGTGCGCGACGCTCCGAAATCAACCAATGTCGGCTCCTTAGCGGTTGGCGGATCGAGATTCAGATGCAACTGCCATCCCAACGCAGCGACTTGCTGTTGAGGATCGTCGACTCGCACGTCGACCTCCATCCAACTGACGCGTGCGGGGAAGATCAGATCGACGGTCCAACTCACCCCCGCCAATTCCGGCGCGGTTTCTGTTTTTTCAAACCGCAATCCCACGGCCATCGGCCCCTGCCGCAGAACACGCGACTTGGTTCCCGCGCCTCCCAAACGATGTTGATTCCCTTGCGCATCGCGCAGCAACAACCCCTCGGCCGGTTGCAGGTGTTCCAGCGGCGGATAACTAACCGATGCCAGCAACCCGCTCAGGTCGCGAGGAACTTTCCATTCAATGTAGGGTGCATTGGCAATTGAATACACATTCTCATTTTCGCTCAGCACATGCCCCCGTTCACGCTCCGGCCCCGGTTGAGTCTCGGGACCGTACTGAATCGTAAACGCTGCCGTTTCGAAAGGATCCAACACCCCAGCAAAATCCAACCACCATTTGTCGGACTCCTGCCCCGGCGTCGCATTACGAAACTGCGCCCGCACCGGCTTGCCATCACGCACGAGTCGAAACGGAGTTCCCTCCGGCACCGCTACGGGAAAAGTCACCAGCTCCCCCACCGGAATCCCATGCCGCATAATGCCGTACGGTTCGCGGAGGGTGAATTGGATTTCGTCCGCGGAGGTTGTAAAGGGTATTACGAGGAGGGTGAGGACAATGAGGGTGAGGACAATGAGGGGGAGGATTTTTTGCATGTGGAATGTTGTTTTTTTTATGTCCAAGGGTCCGCTGTGCGGACCGGTTAATCCAAAATGCTATCCACGAAGTGCGATACGTATGTGACTGCGGTCCGCACAGTGGACCCGACTTGCTAAGAATCTGGTCGGTGCACAATTCCCGTTTGCCAATCGAACATGGTGACGCCATGTTTGAGGCCGACATCGATGACATAAGGCACAGAGGCTTCCACCTTAGAAAACATAATTTCCAGCACTGCGGCTTGCTGGCCAAAATTATTGATTAACGGACCATCGGACCAAATTCCGTCATCGATTTGATCCTCGGGCAGGTCACAAAGACAAGGATATTTATTCGTAAGCTCAGAATGAACTTTTATAAAAATAGGATGCGGCTCTTCCTCTATCGTGACCGATTCCGCCAGTGCATCGAATTGTTCAAATGCCTGCTGATTATCAGTGGGGGCGGAGGGAATTTGAAATCCGATCATGTAGGCCATTTTAGTCGTCCTAAGATTCTTGGATGAATGGCATTCATTAGCGTTTCGTCATGCACAGCATGACCTACCACATTCAGGACGATGCACAAAACCCACGCCGCACACGACCGCAAGCGGTCGGCTTGGGACCTGACAATCAACCCGTCCCTATCTCTCCGTGTCCTCCGTGCCTCCGTGGTGAACCCTAACCCACCACCTTATAACGGATCCGTTTCGGCCGCAAATCTTCTTCCCCTAACCGCTCCTTGCGACTCGCTTCGTAGCTGCGGTAGTTGCCTTCGTGCCAATAGACTTGGCTGTCGCCTTCGAACGCCATGATGTGTGTGGCGATGCGGTCAAGGAACCAGCGATCATGGCTGATCACAACGGCGCAGCCGCCGAAGTTGAGTAGGCCCTCTTCCAGTGAACGGAGTGTGTCGACGTCGAGGTCGTTGGTTGGTTCGTCGAGCAGGATCAAGTTGCCGCCACTACGGAGCAGTTTAGCTAGGTGCACGCGGTTGCGTTCACCGCCGGAGAGTTTGCCGACCATTTTTTGTTGGTCCGAGCCTTTGAAGTTGAAGCGGCCGACGTAACTGCGGGCGTGGATTTTTGTGTGACCGACGATCAATTGGTCGACCCCGCCGGAGATTTCTTCGTAGACCGTCTTCTCACCGTCGAGCGAGTCGCGGCTTTGATCGACGTAGGCCGGCACGACGGTTTTGCCGACGCGCAATTCTCCGTCGTCGGGTTGTTCGAGGCCCATGATCATTTTGAACAGTGTGGTCTTGCCCGCACCGTTGGGACCGATGATGCCCACGATACCGCCGCGGGGGAGATCGAAGTTCATGTTTTCAAACAGCAGCCGGTCGCCAAAGCCTTTGGAGACCCCTTTGGCACGCACGACAAGGTCGCCCAGTGCGGGTCCAGAGGGGATTTGGATATCAGCGGCATCTTCGCGAGCGTCGTATTCTTGCGCTTGCAATTGTTCGTACCGTTCCAAACGGGCGCGGTTTTTGGTCTCCCGCGCCTTAGGCGAGAGGCGGACCCATTCCAATTCCTGTTTGAGGGTTTTTTGCCGTTTCGATTCTTGTTTCTCTTCGACGGCCAGCCGCGCTCCTTTTTGTTCCAGCCAACCGGAGTAGTTTCCCTCGTACGGATAACCATGTCCTCGGTCGAGTTCTAAAATCCAACCGGCAACGTTGTCCAGGAAGTAGCGATCGTGCGTCACAGCCACCACCGTGCCGGAAAACTGCTGCAGGAATCCTTCCAGCCAAGCCACTGATTCCGCATCGAGGTGGTTCGTCGGTTCGTCGAGCAGCAGAATATCGGGATTCTGCAGCGCCAACTGGCACAGGGCGACGCGGCGTTTTTCACCGCCGGAGAGCGTCTTGACGACGGCATCGCCCGGGGGGAGCCGCAGCGCGTCCATGGCCATTTCGACAAACCGTTCCAGTTCCCACAAATTAGCGGCGTCGATTTGATCTTGGAGTTTCCCCTGTTCCTCGAGGACCTCTTCCATCTCCTCAGGTGAGAGGTCTTCCCCGAGCTTCATGTTGACCTCGTTGTAGCGATCCAAAATCGCCTGCGAATGGGCGACCGCTGTTTGCACGCATTCGTCGACGGTTGCCTCCGCATCTAGCCGAGGCTCCTGCGGGAAATATCCAACGGTCACCCCTTTGGCCGGTTTGGCTGAACCCATGAAGTCGGTATCTTCACCGGCCATGATTTTCAGCAGCGTGGATTTCCCCGCTCCGTTGTTGCCGAGCACGCCGATTTTTGCGCCGGGGAAATAGGAAAGCCAAACATCGTGCAGCACCTCCTTCTGCCCGAACAATTTGGTGACGCCTTCCATCGTGAAAATGTAATTCTGTGCCATTGTGTTGCATGTTCCGTTAATTATGTTGTGAATCCCCCGGCAGTCCCAGGGGTTGAGGAGTGTGTATTGAATTCGCAACGCCTGAGAACCGTGTGGAACGACATTCCAGACAGCGGTGCCTGTGTTATGTGTCGCTGAATAGTTGTCCCAGAAATGCCACCGCGGCGGCGTAGATGCCTGGTTGTTGGCTTTCGCGGGGGCCGGCGATGTTCACTGTGCGAATTCTATTCGTCGCCAGCCATTCCGCAACCGAGGCGACATCTCTGTCGCTATACGGAAAAGCGACTCGGCAGGGGCGTTGCTGTCGCTTTGCCAATCGTTCGGTGAGTGCTGTGCCGCCGGTCAGCGGCCGTCCGGCGAGGATCAGCGTGCCGTCGCTATCGCGGACATTCCATTCGGTGCGGACAACGTAGTCCCCCGACTCGGTTTCGGTGAGCGGATAATGTAGCGGCAGCGGCCCATCTTCGGCTTTCCGCCCCAACGGACACCAACCGCCGCAAGCGATACCCGCCACAATGGCCATATCCAAAGCGGCTCGGTCAACGCCCGTCTGGCCGCCGGAGACAATTTTTTCCACAGTGGTCGGCAAAATGAGTTCCTGCGCCGCTTTGTGGCGCGCTGAGGACGGGAGGATTTCGAAAACGAGCATCATAACGGCCGCGTAGCTTGCAGGCCACTGGCAGTAGGCGGTAGGCAGAGAGGAGGTGGCCGGTGGCGAGAAGGGGGTTGCGCGGGAGCAAGTCGCGATGGGTGGCTGGGGCGTTGGGATGTTAAACGTCTGAGGAGAGCGAGCTTGTGCTTGTTCCCAGCTGGCTTCCCTCCGGCTATCGATTTGAAACGGATGCCACTCAAACTGGTCCTCTCGTGCCTTGAGTCTGCTGAATAACCCTCACTCTGTCGAAATCACTGGAAAAAATCCTTGATTATTCCCTGGAGCGGGGTGGTAAACTGCAATCCTCCACGCGGGGAATCACGACCTAGCTTTCCGGCGGTGTTTACGTTCTCGGAGTCAAATAATGACCAACAGCCAGCATGCGCAACCTGTTCATGAAACCTCATACAGTCCCATCCCGCGGCGGCGCCGACGTTGGGGGTGGGCCTTGGTGATGGGGCTGGTTTGTGCCACCGCCGCAATCGCTGCGGTCTACATTTTGGCTCCTCCCAATTACATGGCCTCCTCGGTGATCTACATCGATGCGTCCCCAGATGTCCTAATGAATGCCGGAGTACACGAGAACGCAGATTATGAGACCTTCAAACGCACGCAAATGTTTCGGGCGTTGTCTCGGGTGGTGTTGGACACCGCTTTGAATGAACCGGTCCGTAACAGCGAGCTCAAGAGCGAGGGATTCAAGAGAATCGGCGACCTGTCACTGATCAAGACTCAAGCCTTCCCGATTGATTGGTTAGAAACGAAGCTCTCTGCCGTGGAGAAGCACGAGGAATTCTTTGAGATCCAGATGGAGTATCGCGAAAAACCGGAGGAGTTGGCGGAGATCGTCAACGCCATCACGCAAGTCTATTATCGCGACATCGCTAACGAATCGAAGCTCAATGACAAAAGGCGGATTACCAAGTTGGTGGAGTTGTCCGACCAGTACGAGCAAGAAACCAAGTTAAAACGTGACCAGATCAAAAAACTGAAACGGCGGCTGGGGGTAAACGAGGACGAACCGCAAACTTTGTTGGCCGTGGCCGAGCAGGAATTGACTCACGAACTCCAATCCAGATGGTTTGAGCAATATCTGGAACGCAATACGCTTAATCTTCAAGCACAGCAGTTCCAAAAATCCTCCTTGAATGACGACGCGATCAAGACGAATCCAGAGACCAAAGAACTGATTCGCACAATGATCAAAGAGGAATTGAAGATTGCCGCCCAGGAGGTTGCTGCCGACCGTATGCGTGCGGATATCAAACTTTTGGAGGAAACGCTCGACGACAACGAGCACCCCAAACTCGTGCAGCTCCGCGCAGACTTGGCAAAACAAGAAACCAAAATTGCGGAATTGAATGCGCAGTTAAAACCGACACTGGAAGCAACTATCCGCGACTATCAGGTGGCGGTTCGCGAGCAACACCAAGCAACGCAAGCGGCGCGTGTTGAAGCGTTGAATGAATCGCTTGCCGCATTGGAGCAAGAACTCGATCGCCGGAAGATTCGCGTAAAGTCCTTAAGCGTCGATTCCTTTGAAGTGAAAAAACTTCAATCAGAGCTTGAACGGCTTGAAAAACATTGGCAGGAAATTGAGGACCGCATCGACACGCTGAAAATCGAACATCACGGTCCGGGACGGATTAATATTGCGCAATTGGCCGAAAAGCCCGAATCCAAAATTTACACGGCGGTTTACACGAAGAGTGCGATTGCGGGCGGCGGAGCATTTGTGCTCGCCTTCGCCCTCACGCTATTGATCGCCCCACGCAAATTGGTGTGATTCGGCAAACATTCCCAATTGCCGTCGATTCATAAGCGGCTTAAACGTGTCTCAATTAGGGGAAAGTCCCAACCCCCATAGGGTCCCCGGTCGATCATAATAGGGTTGGTCGTCAGTGCCTCGGCGGCCAAGTCATCTCAAATTGCCGATGTCCGCAGTTGCCGTGGTTCGATTTCCTCAGCCCGCGCTGCCAAGCTCTTCCGGGGACAAACATGCAGATTCGACAGATGGTCGCCCCCGACCTCAAACGCGGTTTTGTCAAAGCGCTCTGTGCTTTATCGGACGTCAATTTGACCTTCGAACAAGCTGTGCCGGTCTTTCAACGACGGCTGAATTCTGGAATGCATACCTACGTTGCCGAAAAGGATGGCGAAATTGTGGGCACTGCCTCGGTGTTCATTGAGCCGAAATTCATCCATGGCGGCGGACTGGTCGGGCACATCGAAGATGTCGCTGTCGACCCGGAGCGACATGGCGAGGGAATCGGCAACGCGCTCGTGCAACATCTCATTCAGCATTGTCAGGATCTGGGCTGTTATAAAATCTTGCTGCAATGCACGCCCGAACTGTTGCCTTACTACGAACGCGAAGGCTTCCGGCAATGGGTCTGCAATATGCGCATGGACCTACAACCCACTTCCGCCCGCGCCGCCGCCAGTTAAACCACAAATGTAGGGTGCGTCGCGACGCACCTTTCTAGGTAGGACGAGCGACGCGCCTCTGAAAAAAGGCCGCGAGCAAAGACGCAAAGTCGCAAAGAAGAAAAAGAGGAAAACTGTTGGAAACCCACGTTGGTTAATCAGTATTGCCCGTTCCCAACCAAGCTGCGCGTCACGTAACAGATTGTATATTGCAAAAAAACTCTCTGCGTCTTAGCGGCTTCGCGCGCAGCCTTTTTTTTGTAAGGTGTTTCGTTGATGGGAGTATCGCCCATGTTACGAAACCCCTCACCCTGGTCCGTTCTCAGAAGGCGCGGGAGGAAGGTTGCGGCGTGTGGCTTTGCGGTAGACGAGTAGTGCGATGATTAGCAGCAGTATGCCGCCGCCGATGAGCCATTTGAGTTGCTGGTTATTCTGCCGAACGGCTTGTGCGCGGGCGGCTTCCGTTCGGGCTTCCTCGATGATGTCTTGCGGCATGCCGAGACGTTCCGCTTCGGCAAGTTGGGCATCGTGCGTTGCCCAATCTCCTTCACTGCCGGCGACCAATGCTGCAAGAAAATGGCCCTGTTCTTCATTGGGAAATTTCTCGAGCAACACTTCTGTTGCGCGTCGCATTTCCGGGATGTCGTTCTCGCGCGCTGCGATGGTGGCAATGTAGAGGTAGGGCGTGGGATCATCCACCTTTTGTTCGGCAGCGAGCAGTGCCAACTTCATGGCGCGGTCGCGGTAAGGGGCGAGCACTGCTCGGTCGATGTCTGTCTCTTCCAAAACCGAGACGGTGCGGCCTAGTGTATGAAATGAGTTGGGATGTTCAGGCAAGGCATCGACCAGCGCGCGTCCTTCGTTGAGGTCGCCATTCATCATCAGAGCAATCCCCAATAAGCCCCGTGCCTCGTCCGAATCGGGGGCCAATTCGACCAACGGTCTGAGGATCTCAATCGCGCGCTGTGGGTTGTTGGTGTCTAATGCCACCTGAGCTTTTTCGATCTCGCCAGCGACCATGCCCGGCAGTACCAGCCCCCCAGAAAGCTCCTCGCCCGCTGGTTGGGGTGGTTGTTGACCGCTGGCCAAAATAGGCAGACCGGTCAATATCGCGACGACAAACGTGGTCAGCAAGCCAAAACGCAACGCCATCTCAAATCCTCATTCACGCCAGCAGGCAACTGAATTATTATCTCAAAAAACATCACGAATCGAGGACCAGTGTAGCGAAATCCCGTTCCATAAACTTTCCCAGCCGGCCTCATTTTCCTGAGAATTCGTCGCTATGGCAGCAGCGACACGAATTTTTGTGGAAAAACGGCCGCAGAGTTGTATTTCGCGACGAATACGGGAAAATTGACTCTCTCAGCGAAAATGCAGCCGCTGAGTTCTTCCCCCCAGTTTTCCCAGATCAAAAACAGACGCACAAAAATCATGGCCCTCAAAAACTACGATGCTCGCCGCGATCAATTGGTGATGGAAACCAAAACCTTCTGGTCTGAGGATATCGCCAAGGAGCTGTCTGAGGAAGACAAAGCGCTGATCGCCACCGCCATTCACCGCTCGCCGGAATTGGCTGAGCAAGTCGAATACGAGCGGACGCACACCGGATTCACGCGGATCATCACCGTGACAGTCAACGATCTAGAACGGTTGTACGAACAGCGCGTTTGAGTCAGCGATTCTCTACGCTCGCACGCATTCATGCATCCGCCGTTTTGCAGCGAAAAATCCATTTAACCGAGATTGTCGAGATCGGGCGATTCGGTTAATATCCGCCGCCCGTGACAAGGCGGCTGAGAGATGCGTCCGGCCAGCTTGTCTCCCTCGCGGGATTTTCCGCATCGAAATTGAGATGAAATGGAGATTCCCGTGTCCCCCAGGGCAACCGTTTAGGCCCAGGATGGCAGCCTCGACCCCAAGGCCGCCGCACGAAACATGGAGGTTTCACCGATGCGCGCATCGTCTCACGGTCCGTTTCGGACATTGATGATGATCTTCCCGATGCTAGCCGTTGCAGGTTTAGCGTACTTGGGAGGATATCATTACCATACACTTGCCGCTTCACAGACTGCGCCCTCTGCAGAAGAAGATTTTGGTGGCGATATCGTCATGCTCGGCGACGATAACAACGCCGCTCCCCAACTGGGCGTCGACGAACTTTTCCCCAGCGGTCCGGCAACCACGGATGCCCCGCAAGCGGAGGCCGCCGAGTATGGTCGGAATCCCGATATTACGGTCATCTCCGAAGAGCCGGCCCCGGAAACCGAGCGTCAACGTCGGCCAAGCCCTACCAAAAATCGTCGCCCCCGGTCTTATCCCTCTGCCGCCATGAAAGGTTGGCAGGTTGCCGAAGATCCGGAGTCGGCTGACGGCGACGAGGCACCGATCTTTGCGGAAACCACTGCTACACAAGCCAATGACCTCGATGCTCAGTGGGACGAAGCATTCGATGAGCGTCCCCCTGCGGACGCCCACGAAAGCCGCCTGCAAGCTGCCATCGATGCGCGACGAAACGAATTCGCCCAACGCAGCCGACAGCGCAACCCGGCTGATCAATTGATCTCAGCTTCTAGGACTGACGATCTGTTGGACGGACCCGAGTCGACATCTCACACATCGCCGCAACGTGACGTGCAAAGGGCCTCGGCCACGGAGCCGGCTGATTTTGATGAGGGTTTTGCGCAGTTTGATGCTCCCGCTGAAAGCTCACAGGAACTGCCCGCTGCTAGTCCGCCGGTCTATCGCGATCCCCGCAACTTGAAGGAAGCCACCAAAATTCTTCGCTCGTGGGGGATTCGAAAATTCAAACTCGAAGCGACTGCGGATGGTGCTGAGTTTCGGTTTTTGTGCGGCGTGACCGACATCCATAATCCAAGCATTCGCAGATTGTTTGTCGCCTCAGGAGAGGAGCCATTAGCGGCGGTCCGCAAGGTGTTGCGACAAATCGAGGACTGGCGTGCGCAACAGTAATCCTACATTCTTAAAGCCAGGACGACTGCAGGCGACTGCTGCCGGGGGCTTTGGTTGGAATTTTCGTATCCGCCGAGAAGCGGAATCGCTTGAGCCACTCACGCCGGGACATTTTCTGCGTGACGATAAAATGGCGCGGCTGGAAGCGGCTTTGTTCGTCTCGCAAGATGCGTTGCCCGCCCGGCGGTTGGCACATGTCGCCACGTTGGCCGATGCGACCGAAGTTCGAACGTTGATCAAACGCATCAACGAATTCTACGACGCATCGGAGACCGCCTTTCGGGTGGAACGGGTCGCCGCCGGTTACCAGTTGCTCACCCGGCCGGAATTCGCCTTATGGCTGGGGAAATTGCATCATCGGCAGGCGGAGTTGAAACTCTCGCCCTCAGCTATGGAAACGTTGGCCATCGTCGCCTATCGCCAACCGGTCACGCGAGCCAATATCGAAGCTGTCCGCGGCGTCCAGAGCACCGAGATGCTCAAACAATTGATGGAGCGCAATCTCGTCCGCATCGCCGGCAACGAAGAGACGCTCGGCCGACCATTTTTATACGGCACCACGCGACTGTTTCTGGAACTCTTTGGACTGCAAAATCTGGAGAGCCTGCCGATGGCCGATCGCTTGCGAGTCACGAAACCGGCTGCCGCCGATGTGAGCGAAGAACCGGAAGCGGAGCCCGAAATCGCCGGCAGTATTCAGCCAGTCGATAGCGATGATTCGAGTGAAAGCGACGTTCAGCGAATCGCTTGAACAGCCATCCGCTTGAACAGCCATCCGCTTGAACAGCCATCCGCTTGAACAGCCATCCGCTTGACAAATTTCGTGCTCCGTCTGTCCCCTTCGTGTGGCGTGATTGATGCGTCCAATCAGTCCAACACGAGGCGGCGTTTGTCAGAGCGACTTGCCTGAGTTAGAATACCAGCAGGTCTGGAATTTCGCTGAGGAGCAATGCTGACAAATGGCCAATACATCCGAAGACATGACACCGGTGGATAACGGGGGAGATTTTCGGGTGGTCGTATTTGCCACCGCCGATGACCCCCATCAGTTTCGCGATCTGCTTGTCCAACAGCTATCGATGCATCCCACGGACGCCATGATCCTCGTGCATAGCACTCCCGGCATTCTTCCAGAGCATTTGGATCGAGAACAGGCGGAGCAGTTGGTGGCTGCGATTGAAAAGATGGGCATCGCCGCTGAAGTGATTTCAACGTCGGATATTCCCGATTTTACTCGCGCCCCCCAGGTCCACAATGTCCATTTGGGGGATGAGGGACTGTCAATTCTAGGGCCTAGCGGCCAGCAGAGTGCGCTGATTTCGTGGAATGACGTGGAGATGATCAGCGTCGGCCAAATTCCGGGAGAACTCACGCGGCACTATTTCTTTGATAACGATGTCACCTTTACAGCTTCGCGTAGAAGGTATATCGCGCCAGATGAGGTCGCCGGGACAGCGACAATGGTTCTGTGGCTCCTTTGCGACAAGTGCCGCCAAGGATTCCGCATCGAGAAAACGCATATGAATTTCAGTGAGTTAGGGGCGCGGATGACCGCCTCCGCTTCGGCAAATTTTCACCTGTTCGTGCAGGAAATTGCCGCTCGATCCACGTCGGCGTTCTTAACGCCCGCCACGCACACGTTCCTAGGGCATGGCTCGTTGCGGCACGTTCAATTTAGCTCTGACCAGGATTTGGAGCGTTACACAGCGTTTCATCTGATCCTCCGCGAGCGGTTGCGGCAACTGGAAGCGAACTGATTCGGTTTGCGTGAAAATGGGCGGCGCGCGTCACTGTTTTGTGGAGGTGACGATTTGCCAAACCTTGTCCGCAATCGCATCAACAGGTCGAATCTCGCCGTCGGCGATCCCGTCGATGATCTGCCAACCTTCATCGCTCCGGGCGACGTCGAGATAGACCTCGTGCACTTTGGCCAGATAATCCGCATCGGCTTCTTGAATGTCGGCGGCATCGTCGGTGTAGCTGCGAGGAGCTTTGCGGGCGATCAATTCCTGCGCGCGGGCGGGGGGCAGGTTTAAGAGAATTGTGACATCGGGCCGCGGCAGCGCGTAAATTTCGTATTCGATCTTGTTGATCCAGGCGATGATTTCTTGCCGTTCTTCACCGGTGACCTTCGACGCTTGGTGGCCGATGTTTGAGGCCACGTAACGGTCCAGCACCACGTAATCGTTGTCGCGCTGCGCCGCTAACAGCAGTTCGCGCGATTCAAAACGGTCGCCGGCATACAGCAGCGCCGCCAGGAACGGGCTGACTTGGTCGAGCGCGCCGAATCGCCCATTGAGAAAATCGCCGATCGATTTGCCAAATAACGTGTCGTCGTAACGGGGAAAGCTAAACAGTTGAACCGTCGCCCCCGTAGCGCGCAAACGTTCGCACAACAATTGTGCCTGCGTCCCCTTGCCCGATCCATCGATTCCTTCAATGTTCACCAACAACGCCAAAATAAATCACTCCCCATCCACACTACGCATGTTGTCGTAGGTTGCGTCATGACGCACCTGTCTACGTTCCGAATCACGCGTTGCTGTCTTGTTGTTCTTGTTTGATTGACGTGTTTGTTAGCTTTGTTGAATTCGCTTGGGCGCGTTGTTCGTACTACATAGGAAGGTGCGTCGCGACGCACCCTAGGGCATTGACTCCGTGGTCTGTGGCGGCGGTTCCCCGCACGTTGAGGATTTGTCCGATGGACTTGGCATCACCCGGAATATCGACCGGGGCATAGCGACAAGCGGTGCCGCTGACCCAGCCGGGGCGATCACGGGATTCCCGTTCGACCAAGACTTGAAGCTCGCGTCCGACGAGCGATTCATAATACCGGCGGGCCAAACGGTCGCCCAGCGCGGCCAAGCGTTGCCCACGCTCTTTTTTGACTTCGGGAGAAATCTGATCCGGCAGGTCAGCCGCCGGCGTGCCCGCGCGGGCGCTGAAGGGGAAGACGTGAATCTTCATGAAGCCCGCTTGTTCACAAACATCGAGCGTCTCCTGAAACTCGGCCTCGGTTTCACCGGGAAAGCCGACAATCACATCGGTGCTGAACGCCGGATTGTCGAGCCGGTTGCGGAGCAATTCCATCTTGCCCAAAAACATTTCAAGGCTGTACCGCCGCTTCATCCGCAACAACACATTTCGTGAACCGCTTTGCAATGAAGGATGGAAATGCGGGCAGAGTTTCTCTGTGGAGGTGACGACATCCACAAAATCGGGGGAGACTTCCGCCGCTTCAATACTCGACAACCGCATTCGCCAGTCGCCGGGAATGCGGTCCAGCTTTTCGATCAGGTGCGCTAATCGAAACGGAGCTTTGCCGCTGCGGCCGCGCGTGGCATCGACGCCATAGTGTCCGAGATGAATTCCGCAAAGCACAATTTCCTTGTGCCCATTTTCGATCAGCCGGCGAACTTCCTCATCGATGTCTTGCGGGGGACGGCTCCGCAGTCCGGGGCGGACTTGGGGGATGATGCAGTAGGTGCAATTCAGAATACAACCATCTTGGACTTTGACGTAGGCGCGCCGCCGCCCTTCAAATGTACTGATGCCGGTCGGGAAATCATTCACGCCCACTCGTGCCAGCACGTCGGGCAGTTCGCGTTTATCTTCGACGACTTCCAAGACATTGGGAAGTTGGGCCAACGTCTCCGGTTCGCGGGTGGCGTAACAGCCCATCACGATTGTTCGCGAGCCTGGGTTTTTGCGGGCCAACTGACGAATCAATTGCCGACCCTTAGAATCTCCGGTGGCGGTTACCGTGCAGGTATTCACCACACACAGGTCGGCATTTTCCTCCTCAGCCGCTTCGCGATAACCGCCGCGAACCAGCGCTTCTTTGACCAATTCGGTTTCGTATTGATTGACCTTGCAACCCAAGGTCACCAAACGGCAAGTTGGCTGTGACATAACGAAATACGCTTTGTAGAAATTCAAACTGTCTAATAACTGCCCCATCAGTCAATGATCAGTCCCCTCTCCCTCTGGGAGAGGGTAGGGTGAGGGTCGCTGATCAAACCGTTGGCCCCATGTCTGCAGCAGAACCAGCGAGTGAACGTCCGCCAGAAAAACCCGCACGATCGGCCCAATTCGCTCGACAACTCCTGCGACGATGAGGATCGCACAGTATAATAGTCTTAGCTCCCCACGGCGAGTCCGTTGGAAACGGGCTTGTTCACACGTCCCCCTCTATCGACACAGCAGAACTAGAACCTCAGTCCCAGTCGAGTCTCGGCTAATACGGGAAATCAATTGATATGACGACTTTGCGACGATGTCTGGCCCTGATGATTTGTGTCGCCCTGGCAGCGGCGGACGTGCGTGCCGCTGAAGAGGAATCGGTCAAAAATTATCAAAAATACGTCGTCGCTGCCGATCATCCCGCCGCCAGCGGGGCCGGATTAGAAGTCCTGCAGCAGGGGGGAAATGTGGTGGATGCCGCCGTGGCGACTTCGTTTGCGTTGTCGGTGGTGCGTCCGGACAGTTGCGGCATCGGCGGCGGGGGATTTATGGTGATTTGGAATGCCGAAACCAAGTCGGCCGTTGCCATCGATTATCGCGAGCGGGCACCGTTGGCCGCGACTCGGGATATGTTTGTCACCAAAAACAAGAACGGCCGAAAACTCTCCAGTCGGGTCGGAGGGGCTGCGGCGGGAATTCCCGGCACGGTTGCCGGCCTGTGTCACGCTCACGAAAAATTCGGCAAACTCCCCTTGGCCGCTGTGCTGGCTCCAGCCATTCGTTTGAGCGAGCAAGGCGTTATGGCCGATGAACACGCCATCAGCGCGCAGCGTACGGCGCTGTTGTTAATAGCCCTGCAGCGCAATGGGAAAGAACGTTTTGCGGCCCTGTACAAGCAATACCTGAACTCTGGCCGGATGTGGACCAAACAGGATCGCATAATCTCACCCCAAACCGACGTGCTCAAACGGATCGCCGCCCAAGGGCGTGACGGGTTTTATCGTGGACCGGTGGCTGATGCCTTGCTGGCAGTCGTTGCCGCACAAGGTGGTATCTGGCAGCGTGAGGATCTTGAACAAATGCATGCCGTGCAGCGACAACCGCTGTCGGAGGAATTTGGCAAGAATACGGTTTTGACCATGCCGCCTCCCTCCAGTGGCGGAGTGGCGCTGCTGGAATCGTTAAACATTATTGAGGCCTTCGAAAGAGATCATCCGCAAAAAAAATGGCTAGGCGATGGTCCGCACAATGTGTCCGCCGTGCATCTGGTTACCGAGGCTCTCAAACACGCCTTTGCCGACCGGGCGGAGTATCTGGGGGACACCGATTTTGTATCCGTGCCCATCGCCCGCTTAACCAGCCGGAAATACGCCGACAAGTTGGCAGAAAAGGTCGACCCGTCGCAAACCCAACCGCCCGAAGCGTACGGCCGGTTCGAGGGGAAAAACGATAGCGGAACGAGCCATTTTTGTGTGATTGATGCAGAGGGGAACGCCGTCTCTTGCACGGAAACGATCAACACCACGTTTGGCAGTTTGGTGGTCGAACCGAAGTTCGGAATCGTGCTGAATAACGAAATGGACGATTTTGCTGCAGTGCCGGGAAAACCGAATGCGTTTGGGCTCATTCAAAGCGAAGCCAATGCGGTCGCTCCCGGCAAACGGCCGCTTTCGAGCATGACTCCCACGATCGTGGTACGCGACGGTAAAGCCGCGTATGCGCTAGGAGGATCGGGGGGACCGAGGATTATCAGCGCGACCTTGCAGGTCTTGCTGAACATGATGCGGCATGGTCAGAATGCACAAGACGCGGTTGCTGCGCCGCGATTTCACCACCAGTGGATGCCCAACGCGCTGTTTGTCGAAGAGCCGCTGCAAAAGAAATTAGCAGGCGACTTAAAAGCGTTGGGGCACTCGGTCCGTTTGCAAAGCACGATCGCCGCCGTGCAGGCGGCCACACGCGATAAAACGGGATTGCGAGCCGCTAGCGACCCCCGCAAGGGGGGACAACCGGCTGGCGAATGACTGTGTGGATAATGACGGCGGATTATGACCGCCGCTTCCGTCCACCGCCGGACCGCTTCGATGACGGTTTTTTGGTCGTCGTCGAACTTGAGGAACTGTCACTCGATGACGATGTTTTCTTCTGCGCTTTCGTTTTGGTCGGCGCTGCTGTCGGTGCATCCGCTGCGGTTGTTTTCTTCACCGGATTGAGCACGAAGGAGATCGCATCTTCCCAGGTCGGAACGTCTTGATACTTCTTCTCGTCCGACTTTTTCGGTGGTTTTCCGTACGAAGTTTCGTCGTCGTCCTCATCATCGTCGTCGTCCAGGTCGGCGTCATTGACCTCGATGTCATCGTCTTCGACGGCATCGTCCTTAGCGACAACCTTCTTGGTCTCGTCGCTGGCTTCGACCGAAGATTTGCCACGTCGCCGTCCGCCCCGTTTGCGGCGTCGGCGTTTTTTGGGGGCGGGTTCTACGTCAGACTCTTCCGACTCCGTATCGGCGGCAGCCGCAGTCTCGTCGGCGACGGATGGTTCTTCTTCGTCGGCTGTCTCCGTCTCCTCGTTTACCGATTCTTCAGCTTGGGCGGTTTCCGCAGCCTGTTCCTCTACCGACCGTCGTCGACGACGGCGTCGGCGGCGCGGGCGACGTTCTTCCTCGGCTGGTTCTGGAGTTTCTTCGTCCGTGGCCTCTTTCACGGATTCAACCGCGGCTGGCTTCTCGTCTTTAGACTTGTCCGCAGGCTCGTCAAACAGATCAGCGGCAAAATCCGAATCGTCGGAGACGTTGCTCGGCTTTTCGTCCGGCACCAACTCGGTAAGCACTTTGGTGCGCTCGGCTTCGGTCTTCGGTTTCGGTTTACGTTCCGAGCGACGGGGCTTGCTTTTGGATTCTGATTTGGCGGGTGACGTTGATTTCTCATCGCTTTCCCAGTCCCAGTCCGCTAATGCATTCCAGAACGGATCGTCGACTTCATCTTCCACATCGGCCTCTTCGAGGTCGTCGTCAGCGTCGTCTTCTTCGTCCGA
Organism: Symmachiella macrocystis; assembly: GCF_007860075.1. Classification (NCBI taxonomy): domain Bacteria; kingdom Pseudomonadati; phylum Planctomycetota; class Planctomycetia; order Planctomycetales; family Planctomycetaceae; genus Symmachiella; species Symmachiella macrocystis. Next base: position 911,757 of record NZ_SJPP01000001.1, on the reverse strand, counting down.
ATCGTCTTCGGCAATAATCCCGAAGTCATCGTCCGGCGTTTCGTCGGCAGCCTCCACCATCTCGGGGGGCTCTTCGACGTCATCCTCAGCGTCGACCGCTTCCAGCGACTCCGTAGAATCGACGCTAGGAGACTCAACCTCTTGCGGCGCATCGGGTTTCGGCTCGGGCGGCAGTCCTAGCAGGTTCTCGGCTAAGGCGCCCCAATCGTCGTCGTCGTCGTTTGACAGTTTTGCGTCTATATTCATGCCCAAAAATTAACGCACGCCGCACCGATTGACAAGAGCAGCGGCAATTTGCCTCAGTCGCCACAAATCGTCTTCAGTAGTCAGGTTAGGGGGGTGTCCACAATGGTTTCCGCGAATTTTCCCCGGTGACACGTGGAATTCGACGCGATTTCATCCGCAAATAGGGGGCGACGAACAATCCCCGATGCCGCCAGCTGCCCAGTGGGGCCTGCGGGTCACCCCGATAAGGCTCGGTCAAATCCTCGATCACAAACCCAGAACGGCAGAGTCCGCCGACCAATTCCTCCCAGCGGTGTAGAAATTCCACCGTGCCACTTTCGCGATACGATTCGTCTTCCACCAGCGGCAACGAACCATCCTGATAATACCGCAGCCCCAACACATAGCGGTGCCGTTCGTCGCGCTCAGTGATTTGCAGGCTGGTCGGTTGTTTGTGTTGACTAATGTACAGGCCGTCGTCGCGTAGCACACGGGCAATTTCGCGATAGACAGCAGACACATCGGAGACGTAACAGGTGCTGACCGGTTGATGGACGATGTCGAAACTTTCGTCGGCAAACATCTGCAGATTGTCCATCGAAGCTTCGACAACGCGAACTTTGTAATTGCGGCGGTTCGCTTCCTGTTCGTCTTTTTTGAGCATCTCTGGACTGAGGTCGACGACCGTAACGTTGGCTCCAGCGGCAGCGTAGAGAATCGATTGCCATCCACCGCCAGCGGCCAAACAAAGCACATCCAAGCCCCGGACGCTGTCCGGCAACCAACCCCGCCCATCCAAAGCCTGCAGCGGATCGCGGCATTGCTCGTCGGTGGCGACCTTGGCGAATTGACTACCGTCTCGCACGAGGCGATCCCAGGCCGCACGGTTGCGTTGGACAAATGACATCGAACTACGGTGGGACTAGAAGGTGGATTTCACTCATTCCCCAGCTCCGGCTGAGGAACGCACTTTCGAGAGGTTTTACTTCGCTGATTGAGGCAATTGGCGAAGGGACGTCGCTTGACTCACTCGAAGCGGAGCTTCGAGAAATTGGGTTCCCATACTGGAGTTTGGGAACCAGGGAAGGTTCGACCTTGGGGCGGGTGCGGTTTCAGGGAGTTCTGGCTTGTTCCACGAGTGCGGCGGCATATCCGACGGGATCGTGTTGTGCGCGGCTGACTTCCATCAATTTGTCGTATCGGCCTGTTTCGGCGCACAGTTCGGCAAACGAGAATTCGAGTTGATCCTCGACGCTCAACAAGTATTTCGCAGCGATGTCCAATGCATCCTCGGTGCGGTCGATGCGTCTCAGCAGATCCACGAGATGATAAGCGGTCAACTGTTTGTCCGAATCGGGGGCATCTCCCGCGAGTTGATCGCGAAAGAAATCCAGTGCTGCATCACGATCGGTGTCGGTCAACGCATTGAAGAAGTTGTGATGCGCCGTGTAATAATCTTCAAACGGCGGATCTCCTGCGTAGCGATATTGCGGCGACAATTGTGCGCCGTATTCGGTCAACTCCGTGGCGAGCCGGACTTCGTCACGGTCGGCATCCAGGCTGCGGCAAAAGCGGATGACCGCATGCAAATGCGAAACGTCAATGTGATAGTTGTCTTCGGCGAACAACCACTCTCGTCCGGTGATCAATTCGCGGAGCGTTTCCTCAGTGGGGGCGGAGCCTTGTTTGCGTTCGACTTCGTATTTGATCGTCGCCGTCAAATCTCGATAAATCGTCTGTGCTAACAGCGCCGCACATTCCTGACGTACACGCGGTTCTAACTGCATGAACTGTTGGTCGAGCACCGTAATGGAATTGCACGTCCCGTGGCTGCAAAGCAGCATTTCCAAACCCTTGGCCGGCGCGACCCCTTGGTAGAGCGCGATGTCGACAAGTTCTTCGTCGACGTCCTGCGTAACATCCAGCGCGTTGATGGCGGCGACGATGGGTTCGGGTTCGCGAATTGTCCGCAGGTAAATCCATGCACGGGGAATCGAACCTGCTTCCAAGTGCAGTGCCCCGATTTCGCGGGCAGCATTGACGTAATGCTCTTCGAATTCCGCGCGGCGGTCTTCGGGCAAGTTGTCAAACGATGTGGGACGCACAACCGGCACACCCATCTCGAGCCGCTTTTTCAACAGCAGCGCGTCAAACAGTCGGTCGTAATTCTTGTCGTCGCGGAGCGTTTGAATGAGTTGATCCACGGTGGCGACCGCGCCCCCCGATTCGTGGAGTTGATTCATTTTGTTGTACGTATCTTCGTTCATTGCGCCGCCCAACCGTCCACGTTCTGTAGATTTCTTAAAGAAAAAATTCCAACCCGCTTTGCATCGTCTACTCGACGAGCAGCAAGGGAGTCACATCGCCATTTTTGTCAAACTGTCCCAACACCGTTTCATCAAACGTCTGAAAGCCGAGCACTGTTTGCGGGAGATCCGATTTTTGAAGTTTGCGATAGGCCAGCAAATGTTGCTCGCCGAGCCTCACGCGGTACCCGGCGGAAACGTCGCCCGGCAAAATACGACCATCCTCGGTCACCGTCAATTTGCGCCACTGCACCGGCTTGCGGCGGCGGTCGGGATGCCAATCCAAGACGACCGGGGCATACAAACCCTGTCCGGTTGCAACGTGCTTGAGCACTAAATCGCCACCAAAAATGCCACACCCGCCCGGCGTGCCGTGTACGCGATCCTGTGGCAAAAAGAGCGGAAAGACACGCGTCAAGATCGGACCGTCCTTCAGCCGCGTTTCGCGATCGCCAGAGTCGGATTGCGTATCCAAAGCGTCGCTCAACGGCAGGCGGGATGTGTATTCGATCTGTTTGCCGGAAAATCCCGTTAAGGAGTCGGCGAACATAGCGGAATGCGTTGAGCGCGATAACCAAATTTGTCGCTCCACACGACCGCCTGCTTCGAACGTCTGTTGCAGCTCTAAATAATCGCCATCCTCGTCGGTGCTCCAACAGATTGCCGTCCATTGTCGTTTGACTGGAATCGGTTTGCCATCAACTTTAATCTGCAAATCCCAGTTTCCGTTGATCAGGGCGCGGCCTAAGACAGTCATGTCGATTTGTGGAAACTGCCCATTGTGGTCGATCACCACGCTATCGCATTCCGTATCCCAATCACTGCGCAGACAAGCCAAATTGGCCCAGTCCGACTGCAACGAAGGCGCCAGTTTCTTCAATCGCGGTTTGGTCGTAACTGATGCTGATTTTTTGGATTTGGCTTTTCGCTTCCGCGTGTTCGTCTGAGCCTTATCCCATGCGAAGGCCAAATCGGCAATTTTGAATTCGCTTCCCGCCAATTGCGACGCAGCCCGAAACAAGGAACGCGGCGACGCCGAGAACCCGTTGCTCATCGCCCAGGAATCGGAGGGACGAAACAGGCGGATGGCTTGTTCCAATAGGTCATTAAACAGCATCGACAAATCGTCGTCCCACAACGTCGCCTGAAAACGGTTGGCCCATTGTCCGCTGCGAACCAGTGCTGCTAACCAATATCCCAAGCGAGGCAACAACGTAGCGTGCGGCGTGCCGTCGCCATCGGTGCGGTCTTCCAGTTCCCGTCGAATCACCTTGCGGCCGCGCCGGCGAATCTTGGTTGAGCCTTTCACGTCAGCGAACAGCAATCCCACCCGCCAAGGCAACTCACCCGCCTGCAACAACTGTTCATCAGCTGTTTGCGCCGGATCCCCTTCGTCGGTGGTTGTGGAAACCTTTGTGAATTCACAAGCAGCAGACAACGTCGTCCGCCACAATGAAAACAGAGTCGCCTGTTCCAGCGAAGCGCCGTCGCAAGCGATCAACTCCGTCAACGCGTGCAGGTCAGCGGGCGAGGTTTTGAAATTTTTCTGCGCCACGCTATCGAGAACCTCTGCCAAGCTGGCAGCATCCGCAGCTGTCGACTTCCCGTTCTTCTGTGTGGAGTGACCGTTGGATGTGTGCAACAACTCTCGCAACGGCTTGGCAGGGGGCGTCGGTAAATACTCCGCTGCCGCCAAACCGCTTTGAATGGCGGGACGTTTTTTGGAGAATTTGGTGGGAGGACTCCCTGCAGGGAAGCATTGCAGCAATCGCGCAGTAAACGCCGTGACGTCGCCCTTTCGAGCGGCGCGGGCCAGATCCGCATCGGCTGATTTTCGCCACTGGATGGACTGCAAAAATGCTTGGTCGGAGAGGTCCGCGACTTCGCCCATGCTACGTCCGAACGCCACGACCGCAGTGGCGGCCGATCCCGACTGATCCGTTTTACTCATAGATAACTCGCCTTGCCGGGGGCCGTGGATGACCACACGTCCCGGTCCATGCCGATTGACTCCTGGTTTCGCCAACTTCAAGAGGCGCTCACCATAAGGTACTCGACACGAGCAGATTTGCCAATCACACCAGTCAGCAAGTCGTCACAACCCAAGCAGCAATAGGGGCAACGGAGCAAAAAACAGTATCCCGGAACGGCAAAGCACCCACCGAGCCGCAGCGCTACCCCCATTCACAAAGCAAAGCGCCCAACGGAAGCGCCCCACCAACCACCGAGCGGAAGCTCGCACAAAGCGGCTGTGCCGCCGGAAGCTCGAACCTAGCGGCTGTGCCGCCTTATTGGGCGGCGCGTTGTGCTTCGCGGCGTTTTTTGCGGAGCTCGCGTTTTTGTTTTTTTGACAGCCCTTTGAGCTCATCGGCGGTCACTTCATCGATTTGATCTTCGATCGGCCTTTGCGATGCGCGGGTTTTTGCTTTTTTGGGTGGGGTGCGACGCTTCGAGCGGGGCGGCATTTGTTCCGCGAAGGCTTCTGTTGTTGCCGATTGTGGAGCAGGGGGTTCGATGTGCGCCGGTTCGGTCCGCGTGCGACGTGGCGTCGCTGCCTTTTTTTTCTTCGGAGCCGGTTTGACCGCTTCCGTCGCTGCTTGTGCGACAGGGGCCGCTGCACGCGGTTTCCGTTTGGGCAATTTCAACTTGAAGGTGGGGAACTTCAATTTGAAAGCCGGGAACTTAAGTGCCGGGAATTTGAACTGCGGAAGCTTGAACGTCGGTTTCTGAAATGTGGGTAACTTCCAGTGCAGAAATTTCGGCAAACGCAAGAACCGTGGTCGGCGGAACCGCGGGCGACGCAAGCGGGGTAGCGGCAAGCGGAATTGACGTACGACCGACGTGGGTGGCTCCGGATTGAAATGGACGACATACCGGGCATGTAACGACATCGTGGTGAACAGCAAAATGTTTGCTGCAGAGAACGCCAGCATCTCGATCGGCATGCCCGCGACCAGCGGGGGGAGCATATCCAGGGATCCGGAGACCGGTTTCAAGGAAGAGAGCAGGGGGACCATATAACACAAACAGCTGAGATACAGTAATACGCTCGTCGGACGATGTTCGCGCATCTCCCGTCCCAGTTCCAACAACAGCAGCCCGCCGATGGTCAACACGGGGACCTGCCAGGTGATTGGGGAAGTTGTTAAGTCGGGCCGATTCAGCAGTGCCGCCACAATTCCGCCCGCGACGCGATGTAGGTTGAGAAATATCGCCGCACAAAAGAATCCGCTGGCAACGACCGCCCAATTCCAGAGGCGATAGCGGCCGTCGAAGTCATTGCGGCTGCGTCCGCGGACTTGTCGGATGACGACACAAATTTGCATGGTGACGAACAAGCACAACCCGGCCACCACACGCTGCGACTCATCAACAACCTGCCGCAGTTGTGAGATGTCGGCAATGTCATTTGGCGGCAGGGCATCCAGAGCAGCGTGGCTGCCGAAAACCAACATCGCCAAAACCAGGGCGACGCCGAGGTGCGGCCAAATGGAGCGGGGAATGAGGGCCTGGATCGCCAGTTCGACGAGCGCGATCGCGTCCAACTCTTTGTTTGCTTCTCTGGTCGACGTAAACGATTCGGACTGCGCGCCATCCTGCTCGACTGCCAAACGCCGCCGCCGCCGTTCATCAGAATGTTGAGACCCGGCAAACCCTGTCACGCAACCAGCCTCGTTCGTTATCGCATATTTTTAAGAGAGCGGACCTGCCCCGCACCAATCACTACGGGTTCTATTCATCGGAGTCCTTGGGGACGCGCGGCGAACGAATGCCGTTTTACGACGTTGCTGCGGGCATCTCAGTGAAATTGAGCATGCAAATCTTGCCTAACAGTCACAAGTGGATTACGGACTATCCGCCAGACTGGCATGCCTGCCGCACGCCTGAGGCTGCCACAATGGCACTGCCTGTCGCCTTGGGTGGTGGCTGCCGATATGGCAGTCTGCGGGCCGGTTTACTCAACTGCCATAAATGGGTTTTGGGGGATTTTGCTGAGAGGGGGTATGATTGGAATGGACTGCGGAGTGTCGCTGTAAGTGTCTATTCAATATTGGGATATGGAGATTAGTTCTGCTCGGTTTGACTTGGTTGGACAAGCTTCTGCTGGAATTTTCTGGCAAATCGTTGCGGCGATAACAGATCGGCATGGAGGTTGCATTCAAGGTTGCCATCGGACATTTGAAAGTCACAAGTCCCCGCCAGTTCCTGTGCGGAGACAGATGTTCGACGAATTCATCATTACGAGTGAAAGGAAAGTGAAATCATGCTGAACACTTCATTTCGAAAACATTGGGATCCGTGGCAAGAGTTGAATCGTTTGCCGGTGGATATGAATCGAATTTTTTCCGGACTTTCCGACGCGGTGCGGACCGGAGCACAAGCTTTTCCAGCCATGAACGTCTTGTCGGGTGAAGACCGTTTGGTCGTCACCGCCGAGGTTGCTGGAGTCAATGCTGACGACATTGACATCACTGTCGAAGGTGACATGCTGACGATCAAAGGAAACCGCCCGGTCGATACGTTGGGCGAGGACGAGAAGTACCATCGTCGTGAACGGGGCACGGGCGAATTTTCGCGTACGTTGCGATTGCCGTTCGAGGTCGATGCAGCACAGACCGAAGCGGAATACACTCAAGGCGTATTGACGGTTGTCCTGCACAAACCGGAAGCGAGCAAGCCCAAGAAGATCACGGTCAAACGCGCTTCGTAAAGCGCCACGACCTACATTGGAATTGTCATTCGCGTCTGATGATACGACGCAACAGATAGAAGAAAGGGAGGATGTCATGACTCAAACACAAGAGGGTTTGACCAAGAGTTGTTGCACGACGGACCAAACCACAACGGAAAAAACTACCGAAGAGGTATTGAATCCGCGCGTAGATATTTCGGAAACCAACGAGGCGTTGATTCTGACCGTCGATATGCCCGGCGTCGCTGAAGAAGATGTCGACATCACCTTGCACAAACAGGTGTTGACGATCGAAGCGAAGAAAACGGAATGCACACACGAGGGGGTCAACCCCTACTACGTCGAGCACTCCGCCGGCCTTTACCAGCGGCGGTTCAAACTCACCGAAGAGGTCGATCGCGACGGCATCGACGCAACGCTCAAGGATGGCGTGTTGCGTTTGACGTTGCCAAAGGTGAAAGCCGAAGCGGCGCAGAAGATTAAAGTGATGACGGCGTAAGCCCCACGTCTAGGACAAAGGGAATATGCCGGTAACTGCAGGGCGGCGCGAACCAACACGTTTCGCGCCGCCCGCGGTTGTTCTTTGGCCGACGTATCCGGAGATTAGAACAGACTGCCGCCATCTTCGTCTTCGGCTGGTTTCTTTTTCGCTGACTTGCGAGTTTTTTGTTCCACGGTTGATGTGGCATCGAAGGGGGCGGTGGTGAGGTTGCCCTGTTCGTCGACAGCGGTGAGCAATTCGATTTTTTGCTCCGCTTGCTCCAAGGTTTGATAACAGGTTCGCAACAAATCGATGCCTTCTTCGAAGCGTTTGAGCGAATGCTCCAATCCGCCGGAACTCTCTTCGAGTTCGCCAACGATCTGCTGCAATTGCTCAAGAGCTTCTTCAAACTTCGGGGCTGCGTTTTCTTTTTTGGCGCGTTTGGCCATGTTGGGTTTACTCCAAAAAGTCTTGCGGTTGGCCCGCGTCTGTCGATTCGATTTTACTGGTAACCCGACCATCTGCGAGTAGCGTCTGCAACGTCGCTCCCGCCGGTGCATCGTCGATCGTTTTAAGGAATTCCGTGCCGCCTGCGATTTTGCTGAGCGAATATCCACGGCCCAGGACGGCTAACGGGCTGAGGGCATCCAGCGATGCGGATGATGACGCGAGTTGTTGCTTTGCGGTTTCCACAATCCGCTGCACAGCACGGCGGTTGCGGGCCTCGAGTTCGTCGAGGAGTTGTTGCAAATCGTGAACCCGTTCGGCCGGTTGTGTGAAGACGCGTCGCGAGGCGAGAGCGTCGAGTTGTCCCCGTGCAGTGACCGCCTGTTGTTTCAGTCCGCCAATCAGCCGATTGCGCATTTGAGCGATGCCTGCGCGGATGTCACGCACGTCGGGAACGACCAATTCGGCCGCTTCGCTGGGGGTTAAGGCCCGGCGGTCGGCCACGAGGTCGGCGATCGTCACGTCGATTTCGTGCCCCACGGCGCTGACAACGGGGATCGGGCAATCATAAATCGCCCGTGCGACGATCTCTTCGTTGAACGCCCAGAGATCCTCCAAGCTGCCGCCGCCCCGACCGGTGATCACGACATCGACGCCCGGTATCTGCGGCACGGACCGCAGTGCCGCCGCAATTTCCGCCGCAGCACCCGGCCCCTGAACCAGGACCGGCAGAATCAAAATCTCCGCTGCCGGCCAGCGCCTTGTGAGGACCTGCAGCATATCCCGGACAGCAGCGCTGGTGGGGCTGGTCACCAGCGCGATACGTTGCGGAATTGCCGGCAACGGTTGTTTGTGTTCCGGGTCAAACAGACCCTCGCCTGCTAGTTTTTCATGCAATTGGCGAAACGCCAGTTCCAGAGCGCCCAGCCCCTGCGGTTCGCACTGTTCAATGATCAATTGATACGAGCCGCGGGCTTCGTAAACTTCCACGCGTCCAGCGGCGACGACTTCCAAACCGTCGTGCAGGTCGAATTTCAAGCGATTGGCGGTTCCCCGCCACATGATCGCCCGCAACTGTGCGGAGTCGTCCTTGAGCGTGAGGTAACAATGCCCGGAGGCGGCGCGTGAGAGGTTCGAGATTTCCCCCGAGACCCACACGAAGGGGAATTCGGTTTCCAGGCAGTTTTTGATCTCCTGCGTCAGCTGGGAGACGGTCTTCAAGGGGACGTCGGGCATTGCGAAATCAGCTAGGTTTATCGAGTCAAACGAATGTTTTCCCATTGTCGGCGGACTAGCAGTGTATCGTGAACGGTAACACTTGAACACTATCGCCGCCAGTGCTGCACGGCAGCTTGGTTTTCGGGTCTGTTGTTCACAATCGCCGCTCCGATGTCGCTTTCCTGTTCGTTGTTCGTACCCGAAAAACTGAGTTAAGATGGTCTATTAGGAGTATTTTGAATCGGCCGAGTGTCCAAAACCGACACCGCGGCAACCTTGCAGCAGATGGCGTCGAATTTTTGCATTCCGACTTGATTCGATAACCGCGTCGGCAACAATAAACGTGGGAGGGCTTAAGCCTTTCTGATTCAATCGCCCGCGGCTGTTTCATGGCGGCACAGCACGGAGGAAATCTTCCTGACAAGTCGTTTCAAAACCCTTTGACGCGTCCTGCGGATACTGATCTGCAAGTTTCGAGGACAAGCGCAACCGGGTTTATGAAACGAGTACCAGTTTTTTATGGAGAGACAGTCATGCTTCGCCGACGGATCCGCATTGTAGCCTTGATGATTACGGCATTAGTCGCGCCAGTCGCGATTGCCACGGCCGCTGACACTGGGTTTTTGGATCGGGTTTATACCGACGACGCTGGCGATCATAAATATAAGGTCTTCGTACCCCAGAATTATGACGCGGCCAAACAGTGGCCGGTGATTTTGTTCCTGCATAGTGCGGACCAGCGCGGCAACGACGGCCAGGCGCAGGTCGAGCAAGGTTTGGGACCGGCAATCAAAGAGCAGGCGGACAGCTTTCCCTTTATTGCCGTTTTTCCGCAAGCCGAGGATACTAAGGGGCGGATTCTCACCGCATGGTCGCCCGATTCGCCCGATGGGGCGCGGGCGTTGAAGATTTTGGAGACGGTCGAAAAGGATTTCCGCGTTGATCCGCAACAGCGAATCGTGACCGGCTGGTCGATGGGGGGTTATGGAACGTGGTTGATGGGAGCGGCGAAGCCCGATTTCTGGGCTGCCTTGGTACCGATCTCCGGCGGTGGCGATCCGGCAATTGCTAAAACGATCCAAGACATTCCTGTCTGGTGCTTTCACGGCGCGAAGGATCCGGTCGTTAAAATCGCGGACGACCAACAGGTCATTGACGCCCTGCGCAAATTGGGGGCGGATCCGTATTTCACCGTTTATCCCGATGCTGAACACGATGCCTGGAAACTCGCTTATCGGGATCCTCGCTTGTATACCTGGATGCTCGATCCCGCGGCCCCTGTGAAATCGACAGCGCCGCTGCTGGCCAAACCGCGCGATCGCTCAATCGACGAACAGAAGAGTCGCGATGCGGAACCGTTTGTTCCGGCTTTGGAGATCCCAAGCGCAATCAGTGTGCGCCTGGGGAACGACCTGCTCAAGGCGATGGCCGAGACAATTCCGCAAGTGACGCCCCCGGATGTGACGCGGGGCGTCATTGCCAACATTGGGCAAGGCTCGTCGGTACAAGGCGTCTCGTTCAGTACAACGTTGTATGGCATCAACTATTCAGGCCGGCTCGTGCGAGCGCGGGTGAAAGCGTACACCAAAGACAAGGTGAACGTGCAAGTCGGGCTGAGCGACGTGCGGATCAACATCAGCGGAGCCTCGATTTCAGGTTCGCCCGGACCGCTGGGAGGCGGGCGTTATGCACAAGCCGGACCGATGAGTATCGCGCTGGGATATCGTCGGCCGATTTGGATCAGCTTTGACGTGACGCCTTATATTGTGAATCAGCAATTGAAACTTCGCTTGCGCGGCACCTACTTCCGCATTCCCAACGACAACTGGTCGGTGAGCGGTCCCAATGGGATTTCCGCGAGCGGCTTAGGTATGGATGAAGGCCGTATTGCCAGCAGTTTGCGCAGCGGGTTGTACGGTAGTAAGAGTCGCATCGAAAACGAAATTCTGACGGCGATTCCGCCGATGGTGGCGGAGTTGGAAAAGAAGATTGATCTCTCACCCGCCGGAAAACTGGTCACCGGATTGTGGCCGTTGCCGGTCTACAAGCCGCGCGTGCGGGTTTGGCCCCAATCGGTCAGTACCGACGACAAAGGGATCTCGATCGTCTTGGGCGCAACGGCGGCCGCCATTGATGCGCGTCAAGCGCCACCGCGGCCCCGTGTGATTGCCGCAGTGGGGCCCGATGCCGAGCAGGTCCCACAAACCGAGGAATTTCAATTTGGCCTGGCGCCGAACATGCTCGGCCCGTTGACACAAATGCTGATTGATGACGATGCAGCCCGTATTCATTTGCTGGATACGCCGATTGAAAATTTCAAAAAGTTGGCGGACCGCCAGTTTTTGTCCGAGGTGATTCCCGACTTAAAGCATTACGGACCCGACGTGCAGATTTGGTCGGAGTTGATCATGACCGAACCGCTGCAGATCGTCGATGCCCCCGCAAAGTCCGGTGGCGAAGAGGATGTCGCCCAATCGACAATGCGCTTGCAGCTTCCCCGATTGTTGATTTCGCTGGCAATCAAAACCGATGCGACCAGCGAGACATGGACACCGTACGCGGAACTAGAATTCTCCGCATCACAACGGGTGATTCCCACCTTACAAAAACCGACGTCACTCACGCGGGCGTTGGCGCTGCAATGGCAGGGGCAACCGGAATTGAATCTGCAAGCGCGATTCGCTCCCGACTTGAAGCCGGAAGACAACACGATTGATTTGCCGCGAATTCGCGAAGTGTTGTTGGCTGGTTGGGCGGAGTTGACCGAAGGGGGAACCGCTTCGCGAGTGGACATCGCAGATTTCGATCTCGGTTACAGCAAGCTGCGCGTCAACGACATCACCTGGGCTCCGCCGCAAATCGTCACGACCTTCGGCGCTCCCGGCGTGAAGATCACAAACAACTTCGACCAACCGCTCGTCTATGAAACGAAAGGTCCCTATAGCGACTGGAGCGCGCCCTTTACGTTGCCGTCGGGCGAGTCTCACTATTTCGCCATCACATATCCGTTAATGTACCGCCGCCAAGTCAACGGCAGTTACCAAGTCTTTACATTACCGGTCGGTTCACACTCCGCCTATTCAGCACCCCTCGCGAGAAAACCGCCGCAACTGTATCAGGCAAAAGAACAGCCCCAAGAAAAACCGCCCGCCGACGAATCTCCAGCACAGGACTCCGACGCGCAGAGTGCGAAATCGGAGTGATTATGGTTCAATCTGAGGCTAATTATACCGCCCCCATAAGGAAACCAACCCGCGTGTTATTTCGTTTGATGTTGTTGTTTACGATCGTGCCGTTCGCCGAGCTGGTGTTGTTGCTGTGGCTCAGCGACGTCACGAGTTGGCAGTTTACGGTGCTGTTGGTGCTGGTGACTGGTGTAGTCGGCGCTTGGTTGACGCGGCTGCAGGGGTGGCAGACTTGGCAAAAGATTCAGCGACAACTCTCCAGCGGCGAAGCGCCCGCCGGGACGCTGGTCGATGCGCTGTTGATTTTCGTTGCTGGGGCGCTGTTACTGACGCCGGGAATCTTGACCGATGCGGTCGGTTTCAGCCTGCTGATTCCCCCCGCGCGGGCCGTGATTAAGAAGTGGTTGTCCGTCAAGTTTCGCGGCAGCGTGATGATGTCAGGGCAGGGGGCGGCGCAGTTTTGGGCCGGGACGCAAAATTCGCAAAACCGGCACAATGAGCAGATCATCGAAGTTCAAGCGACGCATAAAACGGACTCGAACAACGACTAATCGCCGGTTGAATACCGGGAAAACACTGCTGTCGCAGCCAGCAGAGGCACCCGACTCACGGACCGGGGCCAAAATTTGCCTAATGGGATTTCGTGAGCTAGGTTTGTCAGAACCGAATTTCGGTATGCGGACCAACCCCCCTCTCTGTCGTGACAGAAGCGAGAATTCCGATGAGTGAATGGCCGGAATATTACTACAAAACGCTCATGCACAGCTGGCGCACCATGGGACCAGCAGAATACGGTTACGTCCTAGTGACGATCGGCATCATCGGTTATCTGATGATGAAGAGTACGTCGAAGTAGGCGTGAGGCTTGAGGTGACAGGCTTGAGGGTTGGTCGGTGAGAACCAAATGGCACAGGCCAAGATTCGGTCCACGCCATCCAGTCCGGTCGCCCCCCATTCTGGCCACTGGCCACCGGCCACTAGTTTCTACGTCACCCAATCTGCTTAACGGCTTTGCGGACGTTTGAGAGGCAGACTTCGATGTCCGAGACTGGGTTCTCGTGGTTTTCTTCGTACTCCACTGCCAATGAATGCTTGTAGTCATTCTTTTTGAGCAGTTTGAGGCAGCCGACCACGTCCAAGTCTCCTTCGCCGAGGATTGTCATGATTTTGGCATCCTTGACGTCCTTCAGATGCACGCCGTACAGACGGTCGCTCAGGCGATCGATGGCTTCTACGGGGTCTTCATTGCTCCGCAGGAAATGCCCTGTGTCGACGCAGGCTCCCACGCGGGGATTCCGCCCTTTGACGATCTCCACCACGTCGTCGATCTTGTCGTATTTTGCACCGGGACCGTGGTTGTGGATGGCGATGTTGATGGCGTATTCTTCAACCAACTTGTCCAGCAAATCGAATGTTGCTTTGTTCTTTTCCGGGTTGGCGCTGAGTGTTTCGACGCCGATGGCTTTGGCAAAATCAAAAAACGCACGGGCCTGCGTCTCATCTTTGCTAAACGGCAGTACGCCGAAGGCAATCAACTTGACATTGGCAGCGTCGAGCATCTTTTTGTATTTGGCCACCTGGGCGGGGACCGTGCTAACCGGAATGTGATTGGGATACGCTTCCCAGTAGTGCAGTCCCAGTTTGTCCGTCGTATCCAGCGCTTTGGTCACGTCGAAGCCGCGGAGCGAATAACTTTGAATTCCCATGCGGAAACCGGCATAAGGATCTTTCTCGGCGGCGAATAGCGGGGAGGCGACGCCGGGGACCAGGGTAGCGGCAGCTGCGACGGCGGTCGTCTTCATAAATTGTCGGCGCGAGGCGGGCGAATCAACGGTTGAGGACATGTTCTTCTCCAAAATGGGGGGATGACGCAAATTGTCGGTCGGTTCATCATAACCAACTTTTTAGCCCGAGGGGATGCTGCTGCACGATTTCTGGGGCGTGGCAGGCGACTTCCCCGGGCGGGCCGCCTATAATACATTGGTCCTGCGCTGGACGTGCGCGCAGCAACACCATGATTCACAAGGAGCACCCCCCGTGGACGGCGACCCAGCACCCCTCGCGGAATTTCCCGAATCCGACCATCAAGCGGTCGCGCGGCTCCGCGAAGGCTACCAAAAAGTCAAAGACGAACTCGGCAAAGTCATTGTCGGGCAGGACGAAGTCATCGAGCAGTTGTTGATCGCGATTTTTGCACGCGGACACTGCCTTTTGGTTGGTGTGCCCGGCTTGGCCAAAACGTTGATCATCCACACACTGGCCGAAACGCTGAGCCTGTCGTTCAATCGCATTCAGTTCACGCCCGACTTAATGCCTTCGGACATCACCGGTACCGAAGTCATTCAGGAAAATAAGTCGACCGGCGACCGCGATTTCAAATTTTTGCCCGGACCGATCTTTGCGAATGTAATCCTCGCCGACGAGATCAACCGTACCCCCCCAAAAACGCAAGCGGCGCTTTTGGAAGCGATGCAGGAACATCAAGTCACCACCGGCGGCAAGCGGCGTGCATTGCCGGAACCGTTTTTTGTGCTGGCGACACAAAACCCGATCGAGCAGGAAGGGACCTATCCGTTACCCGAAGCGCAGCTCGATCGATTCATGTTCAACATCTACGTCGACTATCCCGACGAAGAGGAAGAGTTTCAGATCGTCCGTCAAACCACGGCGCTAGAGCAGTCGAAAGTGGAAAAAGTCCTTTCCGCCGAGGATGTCGCTGTGCTGCAGGACATCGTGCTCAAAGTACCCGTTGCCGATCACGTCATTCGGTATGCGATGCAGTTCGCGCGTTTGACTCGCAAACAAAAAGGGAACGTTCCTGATTTTGTCGACGAATTTGTCAATTGGGGCGCCGGCCCACGTGCCAGTCAATGTTTGATCTGGGGTGCCAAAGCCCGCGCTATGCTGCATGGCCGCGCCTATGTCAGTACCGAAGATGTCGCCGCCGTCGCCTATCCGGTGATGCGGCATCGTATTATCACCAACTTCAATGCCGAAGCCGAAGGGGTTTCGCCCGACGAAATCGTGCGGCGACTGACGGAGTTGATTCCCCAAGACCCGGAGCAATTGGCCGGTGGCGGAAAACTATCGGAAATTTTTAGATCCGCGAACGCTGTCTAAGCTGCAGGGCTTGGAAATCAAAGCTCGACTGATCGTCGAGGGGTTCGTTTCTGGATTGCATAAAAGTCCCTATCACGGCTTCTCAATCGAGTTCGCCGAGCACCGAGAGTACGTACCAGGGGACGACTTGCGGCACGTCGATTGGAAGGTCTTCGGCCGCAGCGACCGCTTTTATCTCAAGCAGTACGAAGAAGAGACCAACTTCGCTTGCCACATCCTGCTCGATACCAGCGAATCGATGCGGTATCGCAGCGATCAGGCAGCGATGTCCAAGTTGGAATATGCCCAGCACGTCGCCGCGGCTATTTCATATTTGGTGCTGCAACAGCGCGACGCGGTCGGTTTGGCGACCTACGACAATGCCTTGCACAATTTCATCCGCGCTTCCAGCCATCCTTCGCAGATCAAACAACTCTGCCACGTGATGGAGCAGAACCCAGCAGCTGGCGAATCGGCGATGGGGCCGATTTTTCATGAGATCGCCGAACGGATCAATAAACGGGGGTTGGTAATAATCCTCAGCGACCTGTTCGACGACATCACCTCGTTGATGCACGGATTAAAACATCTGCGCTATCGCCGCCACGAAGTGATTGTGCTGCACACCATCGATCCGGCAGAGCAGGATTTTCCCTTCGAGGACCCCACGTTGTTTAAAGGACTGGAAGGTTTGCCCGAACAATTAACCGAACCCCGTGTGTTGCGCGCCGCCTACCAAGAGGAGTTCGAACAATTCCTCCGCGAAGTCCGCAAAGGCTGCCGCGACATGCATATGGATTACATGCTGCTCAGAACCGACCAACCACTCAACATGGCCCTGTCGGCGTACCTGTCGGGTCGGTCGCAGCATATGCATAAGACGTAAACTTGAAGTTCACCACGGAGGCACGGAGGACACAGAGACGGGAAGAGGCTTTAGGCTGTAGGCGTTAGAAAAGGTTTCACTCGTTCCCAAATTCCGTTTGGGAACGCATTTCAGCGAAGCTCCGATTCGCACGTTGTACATTTGACTGTGACCAAATCAAGTAGATAACCAAATTCACCGAAGCAGAGCTTCGGGAAAGTGGGTTCCCAAACAGAGTTTGGGAACCAGAGAATAATAAAAACCAGAAATCGCTCATGGAATTCTTTTTGAGTCCTTGGATGTTGTGGGGAGCGGCGCTTGGTGCTGCGCCGATCATCATCCATTTGCTCAACAAGCGTAAGTTCCGCGAATCGGAATGGGCGGCGATGCGGTTTTTGATTCAGGCGGTGCAAAAAAAGTCGCGTCGGATCCGGCTGGAGCAGTTGATTTTGCTGGCGATTCGCGCGTTGATTATGATTCTGTTGGCGCTTGCACTGGCAGAGCCGCACTTCCGGAGTCTTGGTCTCACGTTTCCCGCCGATGCACCAACGCACCGAATTGTGGTCATCGATTCAACATTCAGCATGGGCTTTCAACAGGAGAACCAAAGCCGGTTTCATCAGGCCCAAGAAGTCGCCCGTCAAATTATTGACCAGTCGGGGCAGGGGGATGCGTTTAATTTATTACGCATTGCCGAAGCGGCGCCGCAGGTGATTGTAGCGACGCCCTCGTTTCGCAAAGAGGATTTGGTTGAAGAAATATCGGTGCTCGAGTTACCCCACGGACGGGGAGACGTGGCTCCGATTTTGGAGAGCATCAAAGAACTGCTGGAAGAGAAAAGCGGAGTCCCTGAGCGCAAAGAGGTCTATTTTATTAGCGACTTTCAAAGCGCCGGATGGTTACCGCGTTCGAATTCGCAATTGACCGAGTTTCGCAATTCCATGAAACAGCTTGGACAGGATGCCCAACTGGTGCTGATTGATCTGGGTAAGCAGAGCCAGGAAAATACGGCGGTGACGTCGTTGCGGACATTGCAGTCGCACGTGGCGATGGGTCGTCCTGTGCAATTCGAAGCGACGGTGCAAAACTTCGGGCGGATCCCACAAGATAGTCAGCTGCTGGAATTTCTTGTCGATAACAAACTGCAAGCCACACGCCGCGTGAATTTGGTGCCCGGAACGGCTGCTAGTGAAATCTTTACGCATACGTTTTCTGCCGGAGGAGAACATCGCGTGGAAGTTCGCCTGCAGGGGGACGCGCTCGACGTCGATAATCGTCGCTGGCTGTCGGTGCCGGTTCGTGATCGGCTGAACGTGCTGTGCGTCAATGGCAGTCGCTCGGGGCGCGAGATGGGCAATGCGACCGACTTTCTGGCTTTGGCATTGCAACCCACCGAACCGTCAACCGGGTCGACCAGCCCCTTTTCGCCGCGGGTCATCGGCAGCGGCGACCTCGTTGGCCAGGACTTGCAGGACTACGATTGCATTTTCATGTGCAACGTCGCCCTCGTCACGCCGGCCGAAGCGAATCTGTTGGAATCCTTTCTTAAGAGCGGCGGCGGCGTGGTCTGGAGTTTGGGGGATCGAGTCGATGTCGAGAACTACAACGCGACATTGTACCGAGATGGTAAGGGCATCTTGCCGGTGAAAATTGGGAAGCGTCGCGGCGACGCCGCTAAGCGTAGCGAAGCGTTTTATTTCGATCCGGGCGATTATGCGCATCCGATCGTCGCTGATTTTCAAGGCAATCCTCAGGCCGGATTGGGGAATACGCTGACGTACGAATATTATCAATTAACCCTTCCGCCCCGCAGTTCGTTTCGCGTGGCATTGCGCTTCAACACCGGGGATCCGGCGATTATTGACGGTAAGATCGATGGCGGTCCTGCATTGGTCGTGGCGACTTCGCTTGATGATAGTTGGGGGAATTGGGCATTGTGGCCCAGCTATTTGCCCATGATCCGCGAGATGGCGCAGCTGGCCTGTAGCGGGCGGACCGGGCAACGCGACTTTTCCGTCGGACAGCCCATCGAACGGGTCTTGCCGGCGCGGGCGTTTGATGTCGATATCACCGTCGTCCGTCCCGGCGGCGGGACCACCCCGGCGCGGATCACACAGTCCGAATCCATCAGCGAATTCCAATTTGCCGACACACAAACCTCGGGGATCTACGAAGTCAATTTCGGTCCGCCCCTTTCAGACACCGAGTTATTTGCCGTCAATGTGGATACCGCCGAAAGCAATCTCACGTCACTCTCTCGCGATGAGTTAGCGGCTGAGTTATTGCCCGGCATCGATTTTGATTATCAAACCGATCTCGAACAGAACATCACAAGCGAATCCGGAACGGTCGCCGAACGGGGCGGACTTTCCCGCGGCCTGTTATACGTCGTGCTGTTTCTGGTATTCGTCGAACTGCTCATGGCCTGGCAATTCCGCTACGGCCTGTGGCTACTTTTTCCACCTTTGGCAGTCGTCGCCGTCTATAAATATTGGCGAGCATAAGCATCGCTGTGTGCCCAATTTGCGGGGCCAGGGCGTGTGCGACGCGTCATTCGTGCGGACTGAGCCGCAGTCCCTTGGGGACTAGTCGACGTTCGGCCAGTTCAAAGAAACCTTGGGCCAGTAAGGCCATGACGGCGGCGGGGATGGCTCCTTGCAGGACCATCGACGTATCGCCGCGCCGCATGCCAGTGAAAATCGGTTCGCCGTAACCGCCCGCGCCGATGAAACCTCCCAACGTAGCGGTTCCCACGTTGATCACGGTCGCAGTCTTAATACCGGCCAGGATCGATCGCGCGGCCAACGGTAACTCAATCAATCGCAACTGCGCCATGCCCGGCAATCCCAACGCCGTGGCCGATTCACGCAGCGGTTGGGGAATGTCGTGCAGACCGCTATAGGTGTTGCGCACTATCCCGAGCAAGCTATAGAGAAACAGTGCAATGATCGCGGGTACGGGACCGATGCCGAAGAGTGGAATCAAAAACACAAACAGCGCCAATGATGGTACGGTTTGCACGATCCCGACGGTTCCCAAAATCAACTGGCCGAACAGTTTTTGTTTGGCGCAAAAAATCCCCAGCGGAATCGCCACGATGATCGCCGAAAACAGCGACATACCCGTTAAAAACAAATGCTGTAGCGTATGTTTCCAAATCGAGCGCGCGATGCGTTGAAAGGAACTTTCCGAGTCGTCAGTGACCGGGTGGGCTGCGACGCCCAACTGATCACGCACAAAGTCCGCCGCCACCCGCGCTTCGGTCTGATTATGTAGTTTGACCTGCGCATTGAGTTTCCGCATCTGTTCAGCCGAGATCTGGTCTTCCAGCTTTAGCATTGCCGCCAAGGCCTCCGGCGCCTTATCAGCTAGGTCGTTGCGATACAGTAAAACGGCATCGTAGTTGGGAAAGTAATTCCGATCATCGATGAGCGCGCGGAGTTGATACTGTTCGATCTCCGCGTCGGTCTGATACATGTCGGTCACTTCGAGCGCGCCGCTTTCGATGCCGCGGTATGCCAGGTCATGATTCAAGCCGCGGACGTCTTTTTGGGGCAGTCCGTAAGCGGCGCGCAACCCCGGCCAACCGTCGGCGCGGTCTATGAACTCGCTGCTAAACCCCATTTTGAGTTGTGGGTGAGCGGCCAAGTCCGAAATCGTGCGGATGTCCAATTCCTGGGCCAATGCTTCAGGCATGCCCAGGACATAGGTGTTATTGAACCCCAACGGGCGGCTCATCACGATCCCTTGTTCGGCCAATGCGGCGCGGGTTTCAGTCGTGTCGTTGAGTTTCAATTTGGCCAGGATCTCTTGCGTGATCGTTCCGGTGTAATCGGGATAGATATCAATCTCACCGGAAACCATCGCTGTCCAGGCTTGTTGTGTACCGCCCAGTCCGGCGATATGCTCGGCGTTCGCGCCAGTTGAGTCCGCCAAGGCTCGCAGCATTTCGCCCAACACGACAGACTCGGTAAATGCCTTGGAAGCAATTCGCACTTGCGGCGGTTCCTCAGCCACGAGTCGATTTTTGTTAGCTGCCAAAACCAATAATCCAGCGAGGAGTATCAGGGCGCATCTGCAAATCCGTCGGCGAATTGGATCAATGCAGCTGACACGTGACAGGATCGCGATGGTCCGTTTCATCGATCCCCTCCCGACAGGGCGGCGAGCGGAGAACGTTGTGCGTTGATGAATCGTGTCACAAACGGATCGGCTGGTTGATTGACGAGTTCGTCCAGCGTGCCGGATTGGATGATGTTTCCTTCGCGCATCAGAATAATGCGATCGCCGAAGAAGCCTGCCTCCCCGATATCGTGCGTGACCAGCACCACGGTTTTTTTTAAGGCGGCAAAGATCTCCCGTAGTTCGACTTGCAAGTCGGTGCGGATCAGCGGGTCGAGTGCGCCCAACGGTTCGTCCAAGAGCAACAAATCGGGATCGAGCATCAAAGCCCGCATCAAACTGACGCGCTGTCGCTGTCCGCCGGACAGTTGTACCGGATAGCGATCCAAACCCTCCATGGGAAAATGTGTCAATTCCGCCAACTCGGCCATCCGTGCGCGAACGGTCTCCTCTTTCCAATTCAAGTGCCGTGCCAAGAGGCCCACATTTTGCGCCGCCGTTAAATGCGGAAACAGGCCGCCGTCTTGGATCACGTAGCCCATTTTGTGTCGTAGGGACTCAATGTCGGCATGGCCCAGATCGATTCCCTCGAATTCAATCCGTCCCGCATCCGGCGCGATCAAGCCGATCATCAATCGCAGCAGCGTCGATTTGCCACAGCCACTCGGCCCGATCAATACGGTGATCTTGCCCGATTCGACGTGCAGGTCCGTCGGCGCCAGTACCTGTTTTTTGCCATACGATTTAGAAACGCCGCTGAAATTGAGCATGCTGAGGAGACGGTGGTGGCAGTAAAGACTGGGAATCGGAGGGATGGTTCGTTTGATCGTAAGGGACCCAACACGAATAGTCCACCACTCCGCTGCGATCGGCGGCGGGCAGACTCAACACCCAACGAAAAAGCCCCGGTTTCCACTGAACGCTTCAGTCGAACCCGGGGCCTGGAGATTCTGTCGTTTTTTTAGTGGCCTATGGCGAACTCCGCTGCATATTTTCCAAACAGCGTCACGACCAACATTTGTTTTTTGCCCTTAGCATCTTTAACCGCGATCGTCAGGTTGCCCTCGGGTGCTTCGGCGGCATCGGCGAATTTCGCATCGATCACCGGTTTCTTTTCGGCGCCATACGCGTATAACCTCCAGTCGTCTCCTTCCACGTTCCGCACTGCCAAAATCATGCAAGTGGCAGTCTTTTCGATGCCACTGTCATCCATATATTTGAAAGTCCGCAGTTTCTTGGCATCGATTTTCTTTCCGTCGATGATCGGATCGAAACGGGGCGAGCAGAACAGATAGGCCAACCCCGCGCCCTGTTCCGTGTGCACCGCTTCGTTCGGTTCCCCTTCTTTGAGATCCTTCGCCGGGACGACGATGATGCCTTCCATTTCGTCACTCAATCCGACCGCCTTTTCCGGATCGACCTCAACCTTGACCTGGTGGTCTTCAATCTTGTTGAACTGTTCGGTCAGATGTTGCGCATACTCGGCGGTGGTGTCCCCGTCCAATTCGGACAGGTCTTGCGCCATGGCCACCGTTGCTGACATCGACACACAGACCGCTGTGAACAACCCACAAACCTTCTTAATCATCTCGCTGGCTCCCCTTGTGAATGTGAACGAACTTGTCGCGGATACGAAAAAATGGCAGAGCCTGGCGCTATACGGCTCTGCCATTCATTTTACGCAACATGTCACATAAACGGTGGAAAAACCTGGGGTTTTTCCTCCTATTCCTGGGTATTCCCCGGGAAGTATTAGACCACCCGGGCGGAGAGCGCGGTGCGGCGGAAACGGCCGTTCCGCGTCGGCGGAGGCGGCGATTTTTCGCGTTCTTCAGCCGCCTTTTCCGGATCGTACGGTTTGCGGGGCTCAAAGGCATCGAAATTGGGTACCGAATACGGCTGCAGCAGTCCGTTGATGCGGATCTCGATGTTGGTCAACTGTTCCCCTTCCTCGGGGGTGACGAATGTAAATCCGCGACCTCGTTCGCCGTTCATGCGTCCGGTCCGGCCGATGCGATGTACGTAGTCATCGCAAAATTCCGGGATGTCGTAGTTGATGATGTGTGAGACGCCGCTGACGTCGATGCCGCGTCCCATCACGTCGGTGGCGATCAACAACCGAATGTTGCCTTCGCGAAAACCATTCAGCACGCGGTCCCGCTGCCGCTGTTGCAAGTCGCCGTGAATCACCGCGATCTGATTGGTCAGTTTTCGCGACAACCGTTTCAGCAACGCATCCGCGCCACGCTTGGTCCGCGTAAACACGATCGCTTGTCGCGGTTTTTCTTGAAACAAAACGCGCGTCAGCAATTCAAATTTGCGATTGCGATCGACCGTCACGCAGAACTGCTCAACGGTGGTTGCGGCGATTCCCTTCGTCGACAGATCGACCCGCTCCGGTTCGTTCATGAACCGTCGCGCCAATCGTTCGACCGGCGGCGGCATCGTGGCGGAGAGCAACAATGTTTGCCGTTTCTCGGGACAGCTGCGGAGGATTTTTTCGATGTCAGGACGAAATCCGATGTCGAGCATCCGATCCGCTTCGTCCAAAATCACGATTTTGAGTGTTGAGAGATCCAGCACGCCACGGGAAATTAAATCCAACACCCGTCCGGGTGTTCCGACCGCGATTTGTGCCCCACGTTTGAGGTCAGAGATCTGCTTGCGGATATCCTTGCCCCCCACGCAACTGGTGGTGCGACATCTGGTACCGTGGCAAAGCCGCTGGGCTTCCGCATTGACTTGATCGCTCAATTCGCGTGTCGGCGTGAGCACGAGCACTTGCGTAGCGGGAATGCGATCATCGATGGCTTGTAGCGACGGCAATACAAAAGAGGCTGTCTTGCCAGTGCCCGTTTGGGCCTGTCCCATACAGTCCTTGCCGGTCACGGCAATGGGAATGAACGCTGCTTGAATGGGACTGGGGGTTTCGTAATTGACCTTCTTTAGAGCTTTGAGGGTCGTCTCGCTGAGACCGAAGTCTGCGAAGCCTTTTTCTGGCTTCTCCGTTTCGTTGGACAATGAATTCTCCTGGTTGTGGCTTCACGATCCGTCGGCGCGCAATATCTCCCCGAAAAAATCGAAGGATGCAAGATCTGCCTGCGGGGCTGGAAGCTCATTTTGAATTTTTGCCGGCCATCAATTTCCGGCTTCGCGTCAGTTCACTGACAAAATTAAACTTTTCGAATCCATTCCTTCGTAGGGCATCGGATCGCAGGATTTCCCCGCATCCGTCACCATGACCGTCATTCGCCGGTTTAGCAACGAACAAGACTCGGTCCGCCCTCGTACGAAACGCCGCGTTCAAAGCCGCAGGTGACACGAAAGCACGTCGACGTAGTTCCGAAAAGACAAAACACGTAAGGGTATGGCAGGTAAGAGCTTCGGCGAAAAACTCACCGCATGGTGCCATGTTCAGAAGAACACAGCCACTGATTCTAGAGAAAGCATCTAGGGCTGCCCCGCCCACCCGAGAATCAAGCAATCTCTGCCATACATCAATCGGTGCTGATACTATAGCCCGATTTGGGAGATGAGTCAATCCAGGCTGGTTTTTCAGGGGATTTGGGCTACGTGACCGCCAATCTGGAGAGAAGTGAAGTTCGCCTCTGGGTCAACGATTTTTTGAATCGACGGGTGATTGCTCGTTACGCATTAACCCGCAAACCGCGTTACATGCACCGGGGGGAGATGCTGCGACACCGTTTGCCATGACTCTCCCGCATCGCTCGACACCCACAGCGAACCGGTGGTGGAGCCCATCACCAGATTGCGACCGGTGGCGTCGATGTCCAGGGCGTGCCGGTAGACCAGGTCATAGGCATCGGTTGCCGGCAGACCGTCGCTCATGATGATGAAGGATTGTCCGCCGTCATCGGTTCGCGTCACGACCATTTTACCGGCCACCGGAATGCGGCATTCGTCTTTGACTGCAGGGACGAACCAAGCGGTGTCGGGATTTTGTGGATGCACTGCGACGGCAAAACCGAAACCGGATGGCTGCACGCGATCCAATTCTTGCCAAGACTGACAGTCGTCGGTGGTGCGAAAGATCCCGTTGTGGTGTTGCACCCAAAACGTATCCGGATCAGCGGGGCAATTGACCAACCGGTGCGGATCCTGAACATTGCCCGCGCCGGCCAGTTCGGGAGGCATGTATTCAGCCCGCATGCCGTCGGCGCAAAGGGCCCACGTTTCGCCGCCATCACGCGTGGCCCACACGCCGCCGCAGGAGACACCCACGGTGACATGCGCGGAATCACGCGGGTCGACACAGACCGAGTGGATGCCCGGATCGTCGTACCCGCCGCCAAACCACTGCAGACGTTCCGGACGGTCCCACAAGGAGCGCAGTAGTTGCCACGACTCACCCCGGTCGGGAGAACGAAACAATCCGCCGGGGATCGTTCCCGCCCACAGTACCCCAGGTTGATCCTCGCCGCCCGACTCCAGCGCCCAAATCTGCGACAGACTCCACGAGTTGGGCCGTCCTTCTTTCTCTTCCTCCTGCTGTTTTTCCGCAGGCGTCTGCTCGGGGAATTGCGGAGCTGCGATTTCGGTCCACGTCTCTTCACCTTGCTCCTGGCGATGCAATTTCACACCGAAGTGCCCGTGGTTCAAAGCGCAATACAAACTCCCATCGCGCGTATCATGAAACAGCATGGAGACCGGTTCGCCAAGAAAATCGCGGCGCGTGATCGTCCATTTGTCCGCCGCGCTATTCCGGCGGAGGGTGAATAACCCTTTCTTCGTTCCCACGTGCAGGCAATCACTCATGATCTATTCTCGTCAGAGATTAAGTGGCGATTCAACGTTGATGTTTTTTACGAAGCTTTTCTAACGTCAATTTGCAGTTGGGTAAGTTTGTCGTTTTGCCCGCCTCGACAGTGACATTCACAAATTTCTCGACGTATCCCATCGTTTCGTGCCAGACCCTCAAGCGATGTTCACCGACCGGCAGGTCCGGGATCGTAAAGGTCCCATCTGCCGCCGTAACAACCGCGTAGGGGTGATCCAAAATCAGTAGCCAGGCTTTGGCCATCGGCTGAAAATCATTTTGGATGCGGATCGGAAACCTCTCCGTACGTTGCGGGTTCCACTCCGACTGCTTCAATGGCTTGAGCAAATAATTGACGGCCACACTACGAACCGGACTGACGTTGAAATTCGTTATTTGATTCGGCGATAAGTTTTTGAGTTCCACCGTTTGCCCGAGTCGCACGACAGAGGCACGAGGAATAAACCGCGTGTGGCGGGAGACGATTTTGACATCCTCCAACTCTTTCTCGCTGTACCTTGGATGAATCGCGTCCGGAGCTTTCCGGAGATAAACAAACGCGTTTTTAATTCCGCGTGTCGATTCGTCGATCATTAAGGTGCGATTGATCTCCACGCCGACTTGCCGCACAGCGTTGGGATTATCTGGCTCCAATCCCGCTGCCGCCCGTTGTGTCCTCCTTCCCGCGTACACCGGAAGCTCCCCGCGAAAACGATCCAACAGTGGATTGGCCATGTCACCCTCAAATACCACGCGACCGGTCACCGAACCCCATGCAGCTTTGTCGGCAGACGCTGGTTGTGTTTCGTCAGCAGCCAACAAGGCGGGGAGTCCGCAAAGGATGAAGGCTGCGGCAAGTCCAACGAGCGAATCGAGTCGCCGATTCAACATCGCGGGGTCTGTTTTGAGCAAAACGTTCATCGGTCACCTTGCCTATGCTAGAACTGTTGCGTTAGCCGCCCGACAAGGCCTGCATGACGAACACCTCGCTGGACGGTTCGAGCGAATCGCTCAGATCATTGTGATCGCAAATCGGCCGGCTGTCCACAAAAATCGTAATGTGCTGCCGCACACGATTTTGATCGTCCAACACATAACCCCGCAACCGCGGATTGTCGCGAAACACCGCCTCAAGCGCCTCCCGGAGCGTCACCGCTTCGACATCAACAACCGGACAGTCAAGATGCCGATTGAGGTTGGCAGTGAAATTCACGCGGGGCATTTGAGTGTGACCTTTAGCGGAGCGGCTTGGTAGATCCTGGTTTGCGATTCACCGCATACTATACCTCCCGGCGGCCGTGGCGTCACGGTCTTTTTGGGCTTTTTATTAGCGGCCGCAGTCGGATCGCTTGAGCAGAGTCAGTCTTTTGATGTGCCGAGCTACGACGGCACGTTTATCTCCTGAAGCGGTTTCGTTGTGACGTACAGCCGACGTTGAGATTGACGCTCATGCGGACCGGGGGTACTTTTCAATACGGACTATTGAGAGAAACACAAATTCTGCGGCACAAATGTTCGGACCACGTATGCGGACGATTCTTCAATTTACATACGACGTCATCGCGGGCGCTGCTGCTCACTTCATCCTGATGCTGGCTGGCGTTATTGTGGCGATGATCTGTTTTGGTAAACCGGATGAAGGGGTGACCGGTCTCATTATGTGCGTGATTGTCCCGTTCACGTGTGCCGGCATGTACATTGCCCATCGCGGTGTGCATTTTCCTCGGACTGTCTCAATGGTCTCCGGTGCTGTTGCCCTTCTCGTGCCACCGATCGTCATCGCTGCTTACTGGGATTGGAACTGGACTCAGATTGGACCAGATTATCTCGTTACTATCGTAGGGTTACCGTTTTCTGTCGTTGGTGCACATTACATCAAACAAACAGCAGTCGCGGCAACTCACCAACCGGATAAGTAATCCGCTGGAGTGCCCGTGCACGTCGCAATTCCGTGAATGCCGGCGGTAGATGATTCGCGAACTATCTTCTAATAGGACCGAATGCAATGCTTAAGCACATGATAATTCTTTCAACGCTCATCCTTGTCCCACTCGTTTGCATTAGGGGTGTTGCCGATGAAGCACCGCCTGAGGAGAAAGTAACGCTGCTGGGCATGCTTCTTGAATGGCAATACCCCGAATCAAAATTCAATGGCGCCGAAGGCTCTGGTGCCGCCATTCAAGGAGTCACCGCAATCAAGAGCAAAGCGATTCTCACAACACCGGACTCAGCAGAAAAAGTGATGGACTTCTATCGCAAAAAACTGAACGTTGACGCCGAGGGCAACAACTTGGGCGGAAAGAAAGGCGAACAGGTCAAGACGGAACGATCGATTTTGATTCAAGACGTTTCAGACGATCGCCCCTCCAAACTGTACGTCATCGCAATCAATGAAGCCAAATCCTCAACAACTTTAGTCGTGAGTCGGGTCGACGGTGAAGACGTAACGCGTATCGCTTGGTCAAACTATCGGGAAATTTGACCGTGATTCGAAGTGCTGACGAAGTGCCGACAAAGAGCAGGGCGTCGAATATCCGGCGAGTGCTCAATGCACCTGTGCTGTCGCATAACGAACATATGTACCAGAACGCAGGTGTCCGGCCAAATTGCAAATGCACACCCCCCAGCTAGAGTTTAGTGATTTGAAGCTTTCGCCGACAGAAGAATTTTTCCTCGGGAGCCCGCAATGACAACAGTTGGTTATCCAAAACTCAGGTTGCTGACTTCTGTGCTGGGCGGTTTAGCGGGCCTAACCGGCATCTTGCTGGTCGCGGTTGCTCGAGACTTTTTCATGCACCGCGAGCCAACGCTGCTGTCGATTGATTACACCACGATCGGTTGGGTGTTACGCATTATCGCTGTCTTGTGTGGCATCTTGGCGTTGGTTGGTTCACTCTGGGCTCGCCCCGTTACCCGAAAATATGCAATCGGAAAATGGTGGTACCGAATCGTCTTCACCATCGCCTGTTGTGCCATCGCTTACGAAATTGCCATCTCGGTTGTGGTTGGAATAATGATCTTAGGTGGTATGGCGTCCGCCTTCTCCGGTGGGGGTGATTGGGGTGAGGGTTTTGATCTCTTCGACTTTGGAGATTGAGGGCCAATCGTTGCATTACTGGGGTGCCACTGGCTCTGCCAGTGTTTTTCGTTTAGCCACAAAAAATGCGCCTGCTTGAAGTTCGGTTGGGCGAGCAATTCAAGAGCACTGGCGAAGCCAGTGGCACCCGTGCGGAGCGGCTTGGTAGATTCTGGTTTGCGATTCACCGCATACTATACCTCCCGGCAGCCGTGGCGTCACGGTCTTCTGGGGGGAATTCGAGAGCGGCCGCAGCCGGACCGCTCGATCAGAGTCTTTTTTCAACGTGTGGTGCTATGACGGCACGTTTATCTCCTAATGCGGCTTCGTTGTGAAGCACAGCCGACGTTGAGATTGACGCTCACGCGGACCGGGGGTACTTTCGAAAGCAGATTGTTGTGAGACCAACACGTTAGCCCACTGAGATCAATGCGCTGGGATGACCGAATCTTTACTGGAACACGTGGGAAATGGTCATGGATTGTCGTGCGCGAAGAGATTCGCGAAATTTCTACCCTGATTAAAGAGTACCACGTTGGGCAACGTCTTTGCTTCACTGCATCAGACTCGGCTCCGATCACCCCAGACTCTGGAACGCAAGCGAACAGATGGACACGAATAAACGGCGTTATGGTCAGTCCACTGATTTCGCCGCAATTAGAAATCCCTTGTGACACTGCTGATGGAATGGAGTGGTATGTGTTGCCATCCATTCCGCCATCGATCGACATCATGGATCACTATTTAGGTTACTGCGGATTCACACTCGCCGATCCGCATGCATTGGCTGCGTCGCAAGATCCGACTTGGGACCGAACGAATTACGATTGGCTAATCCCTTTGCAGCGACAATTCTGGGCGAGCATGGATCATCTGGATCCAATATCGTATGTTTCGAGCGGTGAGAACACTATCGTTGTCACTTGCGATTCAGCATTTGTGAACCGTGTACTGACCGTTGCACGTGAAGTCGTGGGAGACTAATCACTGGAAATGCAGCATGACTCGACAGATACAGGTTCGAATCGATGGCCTGTCCGCAACAATATCCTAGCCATTATTTGGATGATCGCGATACTTGGACTTCCGGTGACCTCATCCTATGAGCATTATCGCACCCAATCCCAACCAGAATACCGATTCGGCTCGTTACATTTGGCATTGCCAGCAATTGCATGTCTCATTCCGCTTTTTCTCAACCTCAGGTGGTCGTGGAAAATCGGTCTGTTTATTTTGACGCCCATCATTATTTTTGTATTAGAAATTACGGCTGTCCTGATCGACATTATTTTCTTCACTGGTTTTGACGGAGTCCATATTTGAGCCGCACCCGTGCGTGCTAAAGGGATTGTCAGAGAACTTTGAATTCACAAGTTTTGCGAGACAATAAAGTTGATCAGACTGCAAGAGGAGATTATTGAGAGTCGTCCGGGTTTCCATCGCGCGTCATTCCCGGAAGTCGGTGGCGGATACGAACTGACTACCTCGTGGCCAATGGCGCAAGCGTTTGGTGTGTTTGACGGAATCGACTTTTACTTTCGTGCTAAGCATGGTGGTTGGGAATTCCAAACAGAAAATAAGCAGGGCCACTTGTTCCCCGAAGAACATCCGAACTACTTCGTTAGTCGCGGCAGGTATGACGAGAAGAAACCGAACGTCTTTTCCAATGAGTGGTCGCTACGAATTCTACGAAAGTGTTTCGTCGAGTTCTGGGGCCCGCCTAGGACCGTATAGCCAATCACCCATGAGCGATGCCTACCAACGTCAACTACGCGAAAAGTTGGAGCAACTTCCATACTCCGACGCACCCGCTCCGTGGCGTCTTGCAGGGGGCTCATCGATTGGTGGGCTCACTGAGGTGGGGTACGCGGATGGTACTGACGATCTTCTGGTCGTTTCCTCGCAAGGCCGAGGCGTTTTTGATTGCCTCACTGGGACACGGATTGCGCGAGATCCTGAGGGAATGTTTCACAATCCGGATGCTTCCCGCTTGACGGCTCCCGGAATTGGAAAACATGAGTCGACGATTTTCAGAATGGCAGGTTTGTCGGGCGGCGGTCTTGCGGCATCCACCAATGACGGTTGGGTGCTCCATGTCCTCCAATTGCCATGGCCAATTCACGTTGTATTTCTGACATCGGAATATCAATACGTTTCCCAGGATGTCGCAAACGTCACAAAACTATGCAATGATGAACCGTGCGAATTTCGAGCTGCTGGATTTTCACCAACAGGACGTTCATTTGTGGTCGCAACGTCCGGAGAAGTGATTATCTATCGACGAGATTTGGCGTGATAAGCGCTAGGTGCGTCACGAAAGAAATCGCCATACACTGTAGCATGCATGAATCCATAACCGCGAACGAAATAATCAAGTGAAGTCAGCGAAATGGCACGCCCCATAAAGAAACGTCGCTTTCGGTCAATTGTCGTCGATGATGTGACGTATCAATGGCAATTTGAGGGCGTGCTCGTGGTCTACAGTGACAGCGAATCAAGTCGCCGCGGCCAAGCACTTGTTGCTGACTGGGGTTGGGTCGATTGGTTAGAACCTGAATACAGAGATGCACGACCTTTCGATCCGCATTGTGTGACTCCCAGCTTTGTACGATCTGCCATACAATTCGCAGTGACTGCCGGGTGGCAGTCGCACGAATCCGGAAAACCGTTCCGGATCACGTACCGCCAAGATCAGTTTGAACTTGCAACTGAAGCAACATGATCAATTGCCAGTGGCACCCGTGCGGAGGCCGAAATGCAATCCAACTTCACGTTAATCGACTTGGTCTCACAGCGACATGCGGTTCGCAAATACCTGCATGATTTTGATACCGCTGCTAAGTTGGAATGGATCGCAGCGCACGGCACGATTCGCACCGTTAGTTCAGGCTTTCGAGAAACCTATGCATTCGAGTCCCGACTCGGCTTGACCGCTGGCTTTTTCTTCGACGATTTGGGCGACTTTGTATTCTTGGGCGATCACTACACGTTCCAATGACTTTCATAGAACCGTGATTTGCCGTTCGTGGGTGGACAGGATAAACTTTCCCTGGCCCAGGGTGCCACTGGCTACGCCAGTGTTTTTCGATTGGACACAAAAAATGTCGCACGCTTAGAATGTGGTTCGGCATGCACTTCAAGAGCACTGGCGAAGCCAGTGGCACCCGTGCGCCTGCTGATTCGCGGGACTTTTTTGTTGGTTGGCATGGGCTGTTCGCCAATCCCGCTGAGACACCCTCTGGACAAACTTATCCCAGGTGTCGAATCTCTCCACTCATAAGCCCAAGCATGACTGCAACACGGATGAGCGCATTAAGTGCTCCAGATTTAACAGCGATGCCGACAATGTTGCGAGACGACCTTTAAAAAGCAAGAGAGCCTGTACACCGTGTTTCAGTCTCAGGTCACGCGAATCACTCTGGCCGCTCGACCTGTTCTCGCGGAATGTGGTAACATGCGACCCGGAGCTCTTCGGCGCCAATCTGGAATCCTTTTTCGACATGTCATTGCCCGAAGTGCCGCTTTCGTCGAAAGACCGACCCCACGGCACCAATCCGGCCGTTTTGCAGAACGTGCATAACAGAGCAAAGCGTTTCTCACTCACGTAAGGGAAATCGAATCATGCAACGACGAACGTTTTTAGGCTCTCTCGGTTTGGGCATGACAGCAGCAGCTTTCGGCGAAAATCTTTCTATATCACGGGCTCATTCCGCTGAAGCAATAAAAAGGAAGACTTTTACGACCAACCGCGAAGATGGGCGATTTCAGGACACTGCCGGGTTCCTGCAAAATCAGATGAAAATAAACCCGCCGAAGTTGGCGTTCAATCCCCACATGAAAAAGACGGAGTTTCCTGCCTGGCAGGAAGCGGTTCGAAAAAAACTGCGGGACCTGCTCGCATTCCCCGAGGTTCCCACACAGCCTGAACCGAAACGACTCTGGATCCGCCACCGGGAAGGGTACCAACTTCAAAAATGGGAAGCGTATCCCGAACCGGGTTGTGTCGTTCCCTTTATGGTTCTGATTCCAGACGGGATCACGCAAAGTACTCCCGCT
Organism: Symmachiella macrocystis; assembly: GCF_007860075.1. Classification (NCBI taxonomy): domain Bacteria; kingdom Pseudomonadati; phylum Planctomycetota; class Planctomycetia; order Planctomycetales; family Planctomycetaceae; genus Symmachiella; species Symmachiella macrocystis. Next base: position 879,207 of record NZ_SJPP01000001.1, on the reverse strand, counting down.
GCAACCGTCATGTGTTTCCCCGGTTCGACTTGGAGTCTAGAAAGCCTGGTGGGCGAACCAGAAATTGGGAAAAAGGCAAAAGACAACGTCAAAAACCGTACTGACTGGAAATGGCAAGACAACCGGATGGCATTACACATCGCCCAACAGGGGATGGTGAGTATTGCCGTTGCCAACCCTGCCACGAACGATACCGACAGCCCGCTGCGGGGGCGTGCGCAAACCTCAATCAACGCAATCTTGCTGGGACGTTGTTATCTGGGCATCTCCGCTTTTCAAAAAGCACATATCATGGAATGGGCGAGTCGACAGCCATTCGTTGATAAAAACCGGATGGGAGTTTGCGGACATTCTCTCGGATCCGAGCCGGCAGATGTTTTAGGGGTTCTTTATCCTGACTTAGTAAAGGCCGTCGTCCATAACGATTTCTGTTGCAACTGGATTGAACGAACAATCGTCATGAATGGCGAACCGGTCTCCGATCATCACGTCATTCCAGGAATGTACCAATGGTTCGACGCGACCGACTGGGAGGCTTCGCTGGCTCCCAGACCGTTGCTATTCACCGAAGGAGGCCGAGCCAATCAGCTTGCGAAAATCGAAGCCGCCTACCGACTCAACGGTGCTGAGGACAAACTGAAGATTTACTACTACAAAAAATACAGTACCCCAGCCGACCGCCCCTTCGATTTCAAACCGATCCCTGAAGGGTTAACCGTCGAGGAATACTTCCAATACGCCAATGTCGATGCCCCCAAGCACGTCTTCCGCCCGATGCGCGTTGTGCCGTGGTTGAAGAAAGTTTTGTAGATTTGGCCGAATTCAGTTTTCTTCCACACGATCACCGCCAGTGTGCCTTGCTCTGAGTTTTACTGCGTTATCCCGGTGGGGGAATCACGGATGGCCTGCACTCCTATCTTCCACCATCTACAAGGTAGTCATCGAAAAGAACGGCGAAGCCGTTGCCTTTAGGGGCGGCCAACATCATTCCAACCTGCTGTTCGCGCTCATCCGTCAAGAACAGTTGGCGAATCATTTCGAATTCGATGCCGTCGAGCGAATAACTGATGGTAAAGGTCATTTCTTTGCGTTTGCATTGAATCCAGATCGCGGGCGGATTTGGCAGCGGAACGATCGACCAGTCTGAGTATTCACGAGTGACCACAGCACTGGCGTATTGCTTTCCGTTTAGAAACTCGATTCCACATTTGAGCCAAGTCCGTTCGTCGATTCGCACCATGAGTCCGGCCTGGTCGTATTGGGAGTTATATTCACCAGCCATTTTGACTCGTGCGGAGAAATCGCCGACCACGGAATCGAAGTAAAAATGACCGCTGTGACGAATCCCGTCGTCATGCGTTTTTCTCCAGAAGTCCGTTTCCGGTTCCGACCTAACGGAGAGGCCGTTGCTCCGAGCATTCCATTCTCCAGGTTCATTCAGCCATTGCATCGATGATATCCTCTATTCACTTCGTTCTTCAGAAAAAGGACTGAATCAGGTCCCAGAAGTACACGGTACGATTCGGCAAACCGCCGGGGTGCCACTGGCTCTGCCAGTGTTTTTAATTGGCCATAAAATACACCTGAATGGAATATGGTTGGACACGCAACCCATGAGCACTTACAAAGCCAGTGGCACCCGTGCGATGGTCGCAACGCGCGTAACGTCGTGGCCCGGTTTCGTTGATTGTTAAGGGCTGAAAATATCGTGGCCGTTGAAATTGAATTTGCCAACGTGATTATTCGAAAGTCGGCAATTGAGGCGAAGTACCCCGGTGGCCTCGATGGGTTTGCAGAGAGTGATCTCCCCAACTACATCGAAGATGACACTCTTGTGCGTGTTGGGTTCATGAGTACCGGGGAAGCACACAATCTGGCAGGCCACCTTTCACAACATGGTTTGACATTAAACGAGACAGCGCAATCAGATGTTGCGGTCGTCCAAGTCGACTCAATTCCCGACTGGCTGACGATTGGACCGGTCGACAATTCGATTGGTTGCTGGTTGATCGGAACTGACCCTGGCTCGCTGATAAAAGGCACGAATGGGTTCTTGCTTTGCTGCCCACGCGACCTATTCGATCGGCTTGAACTAGTGCTCGAATCAATATCGGCCGAGGTGGAACGATCAGAACCACCGAATGAAGATCGAAATGAGTTCTTTCAAGTCGTTCACTTCTCTTGCGGAAATGCATCCATCTCAGCAAACGTTATCGGAGAAAAGTCCGGAAATAGTCCCGTCGGTCTGTGGGGCAGACGTGATCTATCTCGGCGGCAGCACTGTGCAGGTGATGTCCGGTTTGCCGAAGCGATAGAATCGGTGCTCTTAGCCAATGGAGCTAAGAACCGATAGTGGCACCCGCGCGCCACCCGGTGAGTTCAGGAGTTGACAGTTCTATGAGTGAAACTTGGCTTCGCCTTCCAATTTACCTGGACGGTCAAGAGCGATTCGCTGCGAATCCTAGCGGTGACCTCACGGTCATTGATGCCTACGAACGAATGGACTTTGTTTTCAATGCTATTGAGTATTGCTTCGCAGAAGGTCGCTTAATGGACGTTGAGATATTCAATCTGCTGGACGGCTTGGGTGATCGAATCCGTCAACAGGACATACCGGAATTAGCTGAAATCTCGGATCTCGTGGATCGGATTAGTTCTCGCTATGGTTTCGAGCCCTCTGCGATGTCTGATTCAGGGTGGGTGCGGCAATCAGACTTGGGGGAGTATCTAATCTGGATTGACCAACAACAGATCGTCGCAGCAAAAAATGAGTAAGTGTTGAGACGAAAAAGAGATCATAGATCAGGTGATAAAATGGAAGAACCTTCACGGGTAGCCCAGATCGTTTCCATCTGAAACCACGAAGTCGGCAGGTGGTCAGCCCGCAAATTTGCCGGCACGATACAAATTACTCCAGCGGCTGCGTATTTCTTTAAATATAGGTCAAAATTGTTCAATACACTACGCCATTTCGCGATGATTCTACTGGCCACACTGACCGGCTGCTCTGAATCGCCGCCGCCAATGCCAGGGCCGTTTAACGCAGCATCACAGCCAACAACAGATGTGCGCGGTGATTCGACCATCAATCCTCTCCTTGTGAAACTGCTGCGCGATCACGGATTGGATGCCACGAGTCGCGATGGCTGGATTCTTGTTGATAATCGTCCATCCATTTGCGGCGCTATTGTCCGAGAAATGCAACCATCCTCGAACGTGACGAGCATTCAAATCGACTTCTATTTGCGAGTCGACCCGGACCGTATTCTCATGGAATCATTCGCTGGAATCGGCCTGACAAAAGATGAAGCCATTACCGACGGCATTCAGAACTTTGTGGCGAACTCATTCCATGTTCTTCTGGCGGCGTTTTATCGCGATGGCGATGATGATCAGGTCGAAACAGAACAATGGGACATCAATGGCCAATCGAGGCGCGTGACTATCGGAAACATGGGTATCCGTGGCACGGTGCCAAATCCTGATGAACCACCAATCGCATGGTTTAAGGCCCTCGAATCCCTAATTAAGGCATCCTCGCTGCCGCCTGGTACACACTGGGTCCGTTGCTACTATTCCCAAATGCAAAACCATCCAACTGCCCTTGAAGTACTACTTGATAACGGTGATTGGGGTACAGTCCGGTCCGAAATGTTACAGGTAAACTGGCCCCAAGGCGAAGACTTTTACAGTGTTCGCGTCTTCCTGGTTGTCCAAGACAGGGAAGGGTGAGAAAGCGATGTAGCGAAGTGTATGGCCCCAAAAGAATCTTACGGGGCCACACGCCAGGGTGCCACTGGCTCTGCCAGTGTTTTTCGATTGGACACAAAAAATGTCGCACGCTTAGAATGTGGTTTGGCATGCATTTCAGAAGCACTGGCGAAGCCAGTGGCACCCGCGCGCATGGTGCGGAGCGTTGCATCAACAATTACATCAAGAGAGGATCGAGGAAAAATGCAACAGAATCCTTTGGAAGGAGTAACGCTGGAATCTTTCGAGCAGTTAGAATCAGGATTATTAAACTGGCGTTCTTTTGCGGATGATACCGTATATGACGCAGCTGGGATGATGGCCCTGTTTTGTGCGTGTCTCCATAATCTCGACAATTATGCCCTACTGACAGAATTGGAAGACTTTAGCGAAACTCTTTCGCAAGAAGAGAGAGCTTTTCTAAATCGATTATGTTCTACGGATTAATTTTGATGGACGTGCGTTTATCTGTTGCAGTAGCCCCCGGCGCGCGGACCAAAAACAATGACCGATGTAAACCAATCCATCAAGCGAATGACAGCAGGGTTGCATTGACGGGAAATTTGGGTTTCGGGCTTGAGTATCACTGGCAGAGCGAATAGTACCCTAAAAGGTACTTACTAGGCTCTGTCGGAAAACGTCAAATTCCCATGATTCTGAAGTAACGTTCGACAAAGGCCATTTTGATGAAGCCGCTGTAGTTTTTTGCCGTCTTGTCGAAACGCCAGGGTGCCACTGGCTCTGCCAGTGTTTTTCGATTGGACACGAAGAATGACGCACGCTTAGAATGTGGTTTGGCATGCATTTCAAAAGCACTGGCGAAGCCAGTGGCACCCGTGCGCTAGAGAACATGGTCGTTATGCAGTAAGGAGTGCTCGATGATACAACCACTTCCTGCCGACTCGCGAACCTGTGGCGACGCTGCCATCCCGCGCACGCAAATTGCTCGGATCCTGCGACGTATTCTCGCTGCTGTGCTCATCCTGACGGCGATCGGAATCAGCTGGTACTACACCCTGTTTGTCTATTCTCGACCAATAACACGCTACGATCAACTCGAAACATACGTAGGCAAGCGCGTCACATTCACGACGATTGTGAACCTCCGGGAGTATAAGGCGTTTCAACTTGTCTATCTTGACGACAAGCCGATCCGATTTTTGCATAAGCTGGGCGGTATCGACTGGTCACCGGAACCAGAAGAAGAATGTCGTGTGGTCGGATTCATTGAACACGATCCGAAAAACGAGTGGGTCATCCAGTACCGCTTGTCGCAGGCCGAATACTTTCCACTTGGCAGCGGTTCCGATGATGAATCCGGGATGTAACAGTGGCACTCCGTGCGAAGGGAGATATTATGTCGGACTTGGTTAGAATCGATATGCTCAGCGACAACGAACTCAAACACGAGCATTGGTTCTCGCCGGAATCAAATCTGGGATCGACGCGGTTTACGCATCTGCCCACCGGCATTTCGGTTTTCCGTGCATACCCGAACGACGTCCCCGTTAACAGGATTCGATGCGAGTTGCTTGAAGAACTTGAGCAGGCAGTCGGTGATTTCGATATGAACAATCAACCGTAACCGCACGGCTACCCATCCCCTTTCCTCACTCCTCATGCAACGCAACAACTGCGGCTTCTTGCGGGCTGCGCCCGCCCTGATTGCTGCGCAATCACGGCTACCCATTCCGTCTGGCGGGCTTACCCCAAGATCGGCAAACCCCCATCGGCGGTGTGTTGTAACTCACGCGTCACGATCGTGCCGATCAAGGTCGTCGCTGTGCAGTCGTCGATTCGTACGCGGGTGGTGCTGCCGGTGAGGCGGCGGTTGCCGTCGAAGACGACGATGCGGTCGCAACGGGTGCGGCCGGAAAGCTGGGTTTTGGGGATGCTGTCATCGTCGCCCGCTTTAACGGCGTTTTTGCTGGGGCCTTCGACGAGAATGTCATATTCGCGGCCGATGCGGGCGGCGTTGTCCTCTTCGCTGATTTCGTTCTGCAAATCGAGCATCTCGTTGTTGCGGCGACGCTTGGTCTCTTCGGGCACATCGTCCAACATGATCGCATCGGCCTTGGTGCCGGTGCGGGCGCTGTACTTAAAGATAAAGCTGTTCTTGAAGCGGAACTCGCGAATCAGCTCCATGCTCTTTTCATGCGCGGCATCGGTCTCGCCGCAAAAGCCGACAATGAAGTCGCTGGAGACAGAACAATCCGGCACGGTTTCATGAATGCGGTGCATCATTTCGCGGTAATGCTCAACGGTGTAACCCCGCTTCATCCGCTTGAGCATTTCATCACAACCCGACTGCGCCGGCACGTGCAAGTAATGCGCGACCTTCGGCAGATCTCGCACCGCTTGCAGAAGATCATCGGTCATGTCGCGAGGATAGTTCGTCACGAACTTGATCCGCTCCAGGCCGGGGGTGTCGTGAAAACTGGCGATCAAATCAGACAACCGATATTCGCGACCATCCTCGGTGTGCCGGTAGCTATTGACCGTTTGCCCGAGCAGGGTGACTTCCTTGACCCCTTCGGCGGCGAGTTGCTGGACTTCTTGCACGATGTGTTTGGGGGAACGGCTTTGTTCCGGACCGCGCGTCATGGGGACCACGCAGTAGGTGCAAAACTTGTCGCAACCAATCATGATCCGCACGTAGGCTTGAAATGCCGAGGGCCGCATTTCCGGATCGCGCAGTGGATCGTAACTTTCAAAACTGTCGGCGACCTTTTGACGCGTGGCGTCGCGACGGGCGAGGCTGATCGCCATCTGCCGTTCGCGGTTCTCGCGGGCGTTGTCGATCAACAGCGGGATTTCGGATAACTGTCCGGTCCCCACGACTAGGTCGACGTGCGGCGCTTTTTGAAAGATCAGTTTTTGATCCTTCTGAGCCATACAGCCCATCACGCCGATGACTTGATCGGGCCGCTTGCGTTTGCTGTATTTCAACCGGCCCAGGGCGGAATAGATTTTGTGCTCGGCATGTTCGCGGACGCTGCAGGTGTTAAACAGCACCGTGTCGGCGTCGGCCACATCGGCGGTCAGTTCATAACCATGTTTGCGCAGGGCGGCGACAACCAGTTCGCTGTCCAGTTCGTTCATCTGGCAGCCGACGGTGTGGATAAACAGTTTGCCGTTGTGCACGGCTGTTTCGGCCGATGTGGTCATAGATTCTTCGCGCCGTTGTCGGTATTTCTCACGTGAGTCAGGCAGCGGCCTGACGGAATTTTAGTCGGGGCGCCTTCCTGGCTGATGTACGGGCGTCCGAAACGGATTATGCCGTTTTGGCCGTTGCTTGCTGTTTTCCGCCCGCTGGTGGTGCCGCTTGCTGAGTCAAACCTTGATTGATTCGCAATCGCGCTTGAATGGCGGCATCGCGCCGCGCACGACTGCGGTGATTGGCCATCAACGTGGTCAACGATCTCAGTGCCAACACCGAAGCAACAGCATACAGGCCCAATTGCCATAACTCCATGACGTCCTCCTTGATTTTCGTCATGTTTCGCCGGTTTCCTTGGCTGGAAACGATAACACAGCCTGCGGGTTGCTTCAAGACGAGGTCCGTTCGGCGGGGATTCACCACGGAGCCACGGAGAGCACGGAGGTGCTTGCAGCATCGAATGTTACGGCGATAGTCGCATGCGGTAGGTCGAGGATCATTGGCAGTCGCAATGGGTGTGTGTTGGGAAATCGGCGTTGAAGTCAATTTTTGGCCGAAGGCCATAGTCATTTTGCCAGGTGAATATGGCCTTCGGCCAATGGATTTGGGGGGCGGACCGTATCCCCAGGGCGTTGCCCTGGGCTATGTTGTTTATTGGCTTTCAGCCAATATGTGCGCTGAATTAAGCCTTAGCGCGGCGGGCATTGGATGCTTGTGTGGCGATTCGCTAATATGCGCTGCGGTCCTCTGAAACTGACACCTGATTTTATCTAAACGATATCCCCAATGACCTTGGCAGACGATGCGGAATCCGCAGCTGACCCTGAACCCACCCATGACGCGATGGTTGAGGCCATTGCGGTCCTCGAACAATTGGCGGCCGATCGTGGCTTGCTGGAACGTTTGTCCCAGGAGGAGATGCATCGCTTGATGCGGGCGGCTGAGGGCGTGGCGGTGCCGGATCGTGTTTCCCGCATGAAACTGCGACGAGCGATCCAAAAACGGGAAAAAGCAGCACTGGCTGAGCAGAAGGCGGCGGACGAATCGCTGCTGGCCCAGACCGGAATTCGCAAGCAATTTGCCCCCAAACGCATCAAACAGGCCTGCGCCCCGGCCCCCTTCGAACCGGAGCTGCCTCCGGCCAACACGCAACCCGACGACCAATTCGGTCCCCGCCTGCAGGTCCCCCGCAGTTGTTACATCTGCAAGCGGGACTACGACCGTGTGCATCAGTTCTACGACTCGATGTGCCCCGATTGCGCCTCGCTCAACTGGACCAAACGAAACCAAACAGCGGATTTGTCAGGGCGGTATGCACTGCTCACCGGCGGACGCGTGAAAATCGGTTTTCAGGCTGCTCTGAAGTTGCTCCGCGCCGGGGCTTATGTGGTCGTCACGACCCGTTTTCCCCGTGATGCCTCGCAACGATTTCTTGACGAAGCGGATAGCGGGGACTGGAAGGACCGGCTGCAATTGTACGGCATCGACTTGCGGCACACGCCGAGCGTCGAGTTGCTGGCCGAACATCTAGTCGCTACGTTACCGCGACTCGATTTTCTATTGAACAACGCCTGCCAAACCGTCCGCCGTCCGCCGGGATTTTATGCGCACCTGATGGAGGGGGAAACTCGGTCGTTGGAAGCACTGCCGGCCGCAGCAGAACCGTTGTTAGCTTCATATGAGCAATTGCGGGGCCAAGGTCTGATCAGCCCCACCAACGGCAAGACGCTGCCCGCACAGGTCCGCGATAGTCTAGCCGGCATTCAACGTGCGGCGGAGTTATCGCAAATTCCGTTGGCTCCCGGTGATCATGCCAGCGGAGCGGAGGTTTTTCCCACCGGGCAATACGATCATGATCTGCAGCAAGTCGATCTACGATCGATCAACAGTTGGCGGTTGCCGTTGGCCGATGTGCCGACGGTCGAATTGCTGGAAGTCCATTTGGTGAATGCAGTCGCTCCGTTCATTCTCAATGCCCGCCTGAAACCACTGATGCTCCGCGTCCCGACGCGTGACAAACACATCGTCAACGTCTCGGCCATGGAGGGGATTTTTTACCGGGCCTATAAGACCGACAAACATCCGCACACGAACATGGCCAAAGCAGCGTTGAACATGATGACGCGGACCTCCGCCCAGGATTACGTCGCCGACGGCATTCATATGAACAGCGTCGATACCGGTTGGATCACCGACGAAGACCCGGCCGACATTGCCGAGCGCAAACGCGAGGAACTCGGCTTCCACCCCCCGCTGGACACCATCGACGCAGCCGCCCGCATCTGCGACCCCATTTTTGCCGGAATGCTCAGCGGCGAACATCTGTGGGGGAATTTTTTGAAGGATTATCAGATTGCAAATTGGTGAGATTTGGCGTGGGGGATTCATTGTAACCGGTGGCATTGTGTTTGGCCTTCAGCCAAATTGGTCGTCGATTTCCCGGGGCGTTGCCCCAGGGATCCGTGTAACATCGAATACGCCTTGACCAAAGGCCATATTCACCAACGGCGCAAACATCCCTTAAATATATTCGCCGCGCCCAATCACGTCCGCCAATCGCACACATTCCCGCGGCAAATCCAACACGCCGGCTAAATGCAAAATCCACACGATCAACCCCTGCTGGGGATGAAAATACAATTCGTGTAGCGCCTTTTGCGTTTTGTTGCCGACCGTGGCTGTGTAGTGGGCATTGGGCATTTGGAAGAAGGTGTGCAGTTGGAAACTACCGGCGCCGCGGAGGGCGTATTCGAGGGCCATTTTTCCGCTATGGATATCGCCGGTGGCGGACCAGGGGAGGGGGGTGTCGCATTCGGTGGGGAAGCGGGACATGATGCGGAGGTTGCGGTCGCTTAGATCCGGGCCGCCGTATGCGATGCCTCGCTTGCCGTCGAATTCGCGCTTGGGATCGAATAGGCGATTGCCGTAGATGAAAAATTCGGGGCGATGCTCGCCGTCGTGAATGGCCCGCAGCATGGCCAGTTGGAAGTCATCATCGAACAGGGCATTGAAGAGTTTAAGTCCCACGCGAATCTGGGCCGCGTCGGCCAGTCCCTCGCGAATTAAGCGCGGGACGGTTCTTAACCATTCGAGGATTTTTGCCTGTTGGGCCGCGTGGTCGCTGCCGGCGAGGGTGGGGCTGAAATCTTTTTCCAACGGCATCGGTGCATCGGTCGCAGCGCCGGCTTGCCAGGCTTCTAAGATCTTGGCGGTTGTGTAACGGTATTCGCTCTCCTTCCACACAACCTCTGTAGGCGTTGGGAGATGGTATTTGCAGGAGGGGACGATTAACGTGTTTCTGTCAGCGGCGATTTGGCGGGCAGCGCGGATCAGTTGTAGGTATTCGTCAAACGTCCCCCACCAGCCGCGGCCTTTCCAACTCACGGTCCAGCCCGTCTCGCCTGATTGCCCGGTGATCGGCTCGACGACCATACGCGATTCCTTAACGGCCCATTCCCCCATGGTCTGCGCGCCGGTTTCGTCTTGGGCAATCACCGTTTTGAGCACCACAAAACCGAGCCCGGCTTGAACGTCTTCTTCGACTTGCCGCGCAGTCATCGACAATTGGCCGGAGGCTTTGCCGAACGGATTGGTGATCGGCAAGCCCGCATAGGTCGTGGAGACATCGAGGTGATACCGCTCCGCTAGATACGCTTCAAGATTCGTCGGCAGCCCTTGCTTGGCAAATATTTGATAGTCCCGCGCGATCGTATCCCGCAGGGCAGCATCCACGACGGGGTGTTCGGGCAATAGGTGCGGTGAGGTGGTTTCAGACATGGGCGTGGGTTCTAGTGTGAACGTCTCGCAATTCGGAATATGGCGGTCTATAGTCAAGGTAACCGTTGGATGCGGGCAATGGCAGTCCGTAGCGAATTGAAAACTATTCGAGGAAAATTCAAAACCCTCTGATGCGTCCCGCCAAAACTTATAAGTATGTTTCTGAGACAAGCACAACCGGATTTTGAAATAGATTCAAGGCAGCAGACAGATGAAGATCGCATTTTCGACATTGGGGACACCGCAATGGAGTTGGGAGCAATTGCTCGAGCGGGGCAAGGCCTATGGGTATTCCGGTGTGGAGATTCGTCTGTTGGAGGGGGAGACCGACTTGTTGGCCCGCGCGGAATTTCAGTCGGAGCAGTTGCCGGTGCGGCGCGCGGAATTGGCAGCGGCCGAGTTTCAGGTGTGCGGACTGGCCTCATCGGTACGATTCGACGATCCCGATCCCGCGCAGCGTGAACAGCAACTGGAGATCGGCCGGGCCTATATCGACTTGGCAGCTGCGTTAGGTGCGGAGTTTGTGCGGGTCTTCGGCGACACCTTGCCTTCCGCCGAAAACCAAGCGGGGCGTGCGACGGTCATCGCGCAAGTGGCTGCGGGAATCACAGCGCTGGCCGACTATGGCATCGAGCAGAAGGTAGAGGTGCTGATCGAGACGCATGGCGATTTTTCTGATTCGCATGCGATGCAGGCGATGATGGAGCAAGTCGAGTGCGACAACGCAGGCGTGCTGTGGGATACGCATCATCCCTGGCGGTTTTACGAGGAACCGCTCTCAGAGACTTTTGCCCGGCTGAAACCTTGGGTTCGCCACACGCATTGGAAGGATTCGGTCGTGCGGCCGGAATCGGTTTCTGGTGCGGAAACCGACGCGGCTGCTCAAGCAGCCCATGCGTTGATGAGCGGACATCGGCATGCCGATTACGTGTTGTTCGGCGGGGGAGGATTTCCCGCGATCAAGGCGATGCAATTATTACAATGGTCCGCGTACGACGGCTGGTATTCCTTGGAGTGGGAAAAGGCGTGGCATCCGGAGATCGAGGATCCCGAAATCGCGCTGCCGTTGTTCCCCGACAAGATCCGCCTCTTAGCATCGCAATGCCGCAGTTAATGCGCTGACGGAAAATTCGTCGCCCCCAATGGGCGTCGTGGCATGGTTCTTTTTGCCGCTTCGATGTTATTTAACGCGTTGGCGGCGGTAGGGGCGGAGGATTTTGGCTGTGGTGGGCGTTTTTGCAACCGGCGCCAGTTTGGGTTTTGTAACGACCTGCGGCGAATTGGGGTTGGGGGTTTTCTTCGTGGTGGGGAAGGACTTTCTGAGCGACGTTGTGTTGTACATGGGATCCGATTCCAACTCGTTGGTCAGGTACTTCACAAACTTGTCGCTGGCGCGGTTGAGGATCACTACGCGACTGGCGGCGCGGGGATTGTTGATGGGCCGCACGACGCAGACCACTTCAGCTTCGCCCACTTTGGAGAGCGCCTCTTGCAGGGCGCCGAGGTCGGTGCCGCCGCTAGTCAATTCATCCATCGCCGCCGCCTCTGATGCAGCCACCGCACCATCCAGGTCTTCAGCGGTGTAAACTCGCTCTTGTTCGTTCTCGTCGTTGATTACGATTTCATCGCCCAGGTTTTCCTCATTGTTGTCGGCAATCACCGGTGCGTTGGACTCGGTCGTTGTTTCGGGTTGATACAGGTGTGACAGCTGGCAACGATCAAGCAGTTGTTGAATCGGTTTGAGGCCAGCATATAGTCCGCGGTGATCTTGAGGGTCGCGGGCAAAGCAAACGCCAACCACCGCGCCATGTTCGTCAAACAATCCGCCACCGGAACGGCCTTCGACCGGCTCGCCGGTGCACTCGATGTTGTCCGGCCCCAGATAACGATTCAGTGAGACGACGCGGTGTTGTTGCAAAGTGGGGTCATCGCCTCCGCCACAACCAACGCTGGCAACCGCTTGGCCTTTTTTAACGCCGTGCCCGACCGGGGCGACGGGAGTGTGGGGGAAACTTTCATCGGACGGAAATTCCAACAGCCCAACGTCCGCTTTTTCGTTATAGGCAACGACTTTCGCGACATAGGTACTGCGTTGCCGACCCGAGAAGATGTCAATTTCCATCGTGCCGCTTTTGACCATGCCGCGACAAATGTGTCCGCAGGTAAGAATCATGGTGCGGCCTTCGCCGCTGGAGATAATCGTGCCGGAGCCATAATTGATACCTGTGCCGTTGTTGGCGCGAATGCGAACACTGGCTTCCATGGGCGTGGCGATCTGCGAGGCCGCGGGGGCATCGTCACCCTCGTCGATGTTGGCACGCACCGTGGCTTCGCTGAGGTCGACCGCCGGCTCGTCGTCGGCCTTGCCGAGAAATGGAATGTGGAACCGCGTCTTTTTAGGGCGTGAGGCCACGCGGCCGCGTCCGGCGGGCGCAGCTGTGGAGCGATTGCTGGCAAGTTGTACCTCCGCTCCGGTTTTGGACGGTGCCGCTTCACGGGGGATTTTGGCGAACATCTCGCGCAGTTTTGCTTCATTGGTCGCCCCGACAATCCGTTGGGCTTCTTTGCCATCGATCACCAAGACAAACGCCGGGATGCTGGTGACATTATATTTCGCCGAAAAGGCGCGATACTTGTCGACGTCGATTTTTTTAATGGGCAGTCCCTGACGTTCCAAACGCGAAACCATAGGACTCATTTGTTGGCAGGGACCGCACCAACTGGCAGTGAATTCGTAAACAACACCTCGTGGCGTCGCACCAAGCACGAGCGCTGACATAACGAGTAGTTGGGAAGTAACCATATTCAAGCAACTCCGGATGTGAAGTGGAGGAAGTGATTTCGCAGTGGGGGAGAGAGAGGAGAGGGGGCTTTAGCAACCGCGAAAGCGGAGAACTTTGCAAAGCCAATGCGACGCGGGGAATCGTGCCGAGAGAGGGGAATTGGCGACACGGCGTCGTGGACAGCAAAGCCTGAGGGGATTTGAATCCGTATCCTGCACGCGGGGATTGGGTCGGACGCCCCACACGAGGGGGATCGGGGCGTCAAGGCGTCGCGGGAGACGCCGTACGGCAGGACTACGCATCAATCAGGCCTCCATGCCCAACATTTTGCAAAGTTTTCCAAACATTTGAAAAAACTACAACAACGACTCGCCTTCCTGGCTCGTCGTAACTTGCCGAACAATCACTGGTTTCCTGGGTCGGAGAGGCGTTGTTCAGCAAGTTGCCGCAGCGACATTCGCCGCAACGAAGTTATCAATATGCAGCAGGCGTGCCGAATTCTTGGAAAGCATAATCTTAAAATGAAAAGAGATAAAGTTTTAATTCATAAGGGATTACGAGATACGCCGCCGAGAGTTTTGAGGTGGCGGATTGTGCTCAGCGCATGCAAAACGGCAGACCGAAAAGGCCTGCCGTTTTGAATAGTTTGGTGATTCGTCGCAAACGAATACTACGTTTTCAGCTTCGCTCGTTTGGCTTTGCGGGCCTTAGAACTGGCCGGACGGGCACCATGATTCGCCTTTTTCAATTTCCGCTGTGTTTTCGCCATTGTATGACCTCGTAATTATGAGTTGAGTTTTCGGTTGAGTTCGGATCGAACATTATAGCAGGTGAGCGAACCTGTCGAAAGGGAAGCGGATTATGGGGAAAATAAAGCCGCCCACTCCTCCTCAAGCCTCTCCTCTGGCGCCTCACGCCTATTTTCAAAACCCCAAGACCTCAGCCGTAGCCCGCACCACGCGTTCGTGTAGGGCGGCGTTGGTGGCGATGATGCCGCGATTGTTGACCAGCCCGCGTCCTTGGGTGAAATCCAGCGGTTTGCCTATGAGGTCAGTCACCACACCACCCGCTTCGGTCACCACGATCTCTCCGGCCGCGTGATCCCAGATCTTTTCGGTATAGCTGGCATCGGGGGAGAGTCGTATATAGGCGACCGACTCGCCGCGTGCCACGGTAGCGTACTTGGCTTGGCTGTCGAGACGCACCGGTTCGCCGGTCATTTGTGCTTTTTCGGCGATTTGTGCCATTTCATCGTGGCTGGCATGTCCCGACTCGACCGATTCGCACCGCCGGGCCGAAGCGGGATCGTCGGAAGTGGAAACGGCGATCGGCGACAATTCCCCGAGCGTCCCATCAGCCGGCATTTTGGCGGCCTGTGATCCTTCGCCTTTGACCGCCACGAAGGCATATCCGGCATCGGGACCGGTCGCCTCGTCCATCGATTCAGGCAGATTCGGACAGCCCAGCACGCCAAGTTGGACCTGGCCGTTTTCGATCAGGGCCAAGGCGATCGCGTATTGTTCTTTGCGGAGAAAACCTTTGGTGCCATCGATGGGGTCCAATACCCAAAATCGCCCCTGTGCTCCACCAGCGGCCTGTCCGCGGTCAATCCAATCCAGCACGGTTTCACTGGTCGGATCATCGTCGCGTGCTGATTGCACCTCGGTGACAACTCGATTTCGCAATTCCTCAGCGCTCGCCTCACGCAGTTGGTCCGCACCTTCTTCACCGACCAATGCGTCGTCGGGAAATTGTTCGGCCAATAGACCACTGATCAATGCTTGCACGGCAAAGTCGGCTACTGTGACGGGCGAGCGGTCTTTTTTGTCCAGGCTGTCCAGCGCAATGCCGGATTGCACGCGGCGACAAATTGCGGCGGCCGCCTGTACAGCAGAGAGAGCAAATTCCTTTTCCGATTCCAGCATGCTAAGTCCTGTCTTAAAACGAATCTTATAATGTCATCCAGGTTCCTGATTGTGGTTGGGGAAACGTCTGGAGACTCTATTACTTGACTGCAGCTTCAAATGACGAAATCATCGTTGCGGCCGAGGATTTTGTCGATCAATTCCGAGGGTAACTCGATCGCGGGTGATCCACCACGGTCGACATCGGTGGGGTTGATCCCGCAATACATGGCCCAAGGCCCCAGATGCCGCCAGCGTCCGGCCCGTTTTTCTTCGTCGGGCAGGACGGGGGTGGTGCAACGATTGCAGCCAATCGTGGAAAATCCTTGTTCGTGCAGTGGGTTAACGATCACACTCTGCCGCACGATGTAATCATTAAAGTCTTGATCGCTGAAATTCGCGAGGACGTTGATTTTCAGCGTTTGGGTATTGGTGTCGATCGAGAGTATCGGAACGTTCCCTCGTCGTCCGCCATCGGCGCGGCGCAGACTGCTGATCAGCGCATCAAAGTCGCTGGTGGCCTGCATCAGCGGTTCGGTTTTCCGCAGGTCGCAGCATTTGGCTTGGCCATCGGGCGTCAGGTACAGCACGCCCATTTCGGCCGATTGTTCCGCCATGGTCTGCTGTGGATGCAGTGTGATGACGTCCAACCCGTAATCGGAGATCATGCGGTCGCGGGTTTCGAGCGTTTCCTGAAAATGGACACCGGTGTCGACGAAGAGGACCTTGAGCGGCAACTTGGCGGCCGAAGCCATATGGCAGACGACACTGCCCGCCTTTTGCATGGCCGACATAATGGCAATGCGTTCGCCAAAGATCGATGCGGCCCACGCCAGCAACTCCTGCGGCGTACGCTCTTCCATCGAACGATTGAGATCAGTGAGATCAACCTGGGATAGTTTGGCCATGGGTGCTTAAGTGCACTTTTTGATTCTGTGGGTGATGCGTGTCGGTCTGACTTACCGACATTCAGAGGATGTGTGAGATCTCGACGCACGGAGGTATTGGGGACTCTTTAGTACGACAACGCTCCATTGAATATTCGGTCGTCCCGATTTGGGGGACGAGTAACATCCGCGACGTAACATGCTAGGCGAAAGGATGTTATCGGCATTTTGACGTTTCAACTTAGCGCTGTCGGACGAGAAATTGTGGCCGGAACGGCACATTCAGAGTTCTGACCGTGCGTTCGTTGCCACAACAGCGCGACAGTGTAGCAAACCGGCCCCAAAAGCGGCAACATCGCAGTTTTGGGGGCGAGGAGATGTCAACAGGTTCCCGTTCAGCGGGTACTTTGGGCAGCATCAGTCAGACAACTGGCATGAAGTCGCTGGCACGAGAAGCGGTCGAGGCGATGCTCCGGACATGAACTTCAAAACCCGTTGGATTTCGTTCGCTTGGATGAGGAATTTGGTTTGACGGATGTCTGCGGCACAATCTGGGTCGGGTCTGCGCCGAGCCGTTGCCCCTCCCAGGCGTTCGCTTCGGCACTGCCGTGCAGCGTAAAATGTTGGGGCACTAATTCCTCCAAAGTGGGGAGTGGCGCGGCAAACAGAACGCCTCCCGGTTTGGTGAGCGGAGAACGGACGTTGTCCTGGCCCCAGGTCTCTATCCAGCCCAAGTTGAAATTAGATGTGTCGGAGAGGTTCCCGGGATCGGCGACGACGAAGTTCTTGATTTCGTCGGAGTAGCCATTCTGCTCGCCTATCCAGGCCACTGGCCCACCCGCAACTGCGGACCGGTCGGCGAATACGACCGGTGTGGCTGCCTCTGAATCGGTATGCGTCGGCGCGGCAAAGATTGTCCGCTCTGCAAAAATTCCCAAGGCGGCGCGGCGCGAATCGTGAGGGTTGGCGGTGGAGACCTCGAAAAAATTTCTCGCGGCCGAGAGTGTGGAATTCTGCAGGACGAGGCTGCTGGGCGGAATTGCGGGGGAAACATCGACGTCGAGTGAAAAAATCGTTTCCGGTGAGACGAGGATCGCATTGTTGACGAACAACTGTCGCTGTCGCATTTGAGCTTGAATCAGCGTGCCGCCGGCGACAAGGAACGAGTCGCGGATCAGGCCAATGCGCGATTGAGTCGCCGAGGCTCCGGTCGTGTCGTCTTGCCAGTGGATGAGTCCTGGATTACGCGCGGAGTTGATCGACCGCACGGCAAGGTGACATTTCTCAATCGAAAAACCGCCATCGCGTACATCGAGGAACCAGTCAAAACCGGGCCGATTGGCGGAGGCGGACATCTCAAAGTCGCCGCCTACAATTTCCAGGCGGCCGCTCAGTACGGTCATCAAGGCATCGTTCGCTGGCTTGTTCACGGAGCCGCGGCTTTTTGCGGCTGCCACCAATTTTAACGGGACCTCACCCCCTTTTTGGCGAAATTCAATTCGCACAGCGCGGTCGGTGATCGAAAACGGCGTGATTTCCCGCCGTCCATATCCTTCAGCGACAATCACGACGCGTGGCGGAAGTCGGGTCTTGCGGAGAAAACTACCCAAGTCCCGTTTGGTTAAGTCCAATGGGATTCTTTCGGCGTTTTTGAATTCCGCTGCGACTGCATTTGGAAACGAGGGGCGGGGTGGAATGTCGCGCGTCTGGGTGGGAAGAGTCGCCGTGCCGACGTGCAAGTTCGCCACACGACAGCCCGGTTGGTCACCCAACAAGCTGACGGCGACTGTGTTGGGAAGCGTTTGGGATGCGAATGGTTTTAAGTCCAGCGGTTGCGAAAAGCCGACCGCTGATGTGGGCCAGGGGGTGGGATGAAATTGTGGCTCTTCACCCGGGACCGGCCAGAGCGATTTCCAGTCGGTAAAGTCGGCGGCAATGCCCTCTGTGATTTTCGCATTGCGATTTTGCACCAACCGGGGCCAACCTTGATAGGCTGAGCCGGTTGATTCCCAGGTGAGGTTTTGCAGTTGTCCGGCGGTGCTTGGCCAGTTTCGCAAGCCCAACATGGCGGCTGATTCAACAGCTGCAGTATTGGCAAATACCGTATCGATGGCGGTGATTTGTGCCGGGGCGACATCGCCGATCGAGAGACCGTTGAGCAACTCAACCGCGTGGCTTCTGGAGACAATTGTATCACCGATCAATCTTAGCCAGCGTTGTGATTTGGCTGCGGTGGCGCGTGATTGCGCGATTTGCAGAGCCGGTGCGCTGCCCGAGACGATCAGGCTGTCGCGAATTACAATGTCGGCGTGATCGGAATCAACCTGCACAGCGGTCAGATGCGGTCCCATGAGGACCGAGCGGTCGAGAAGCAGCCGCGTGGTTGCGGAGAGAGCAGCGGTTGCGGGCTTTTCGATTTGAAGGGCGACGATGTTCGCTTGCTGGTTTCCCAGCACTTGCACGGAACAGTCTCGCAGCAGCAGTTCGCCGGTACCGGCGTGCATGGCAACGGCCGGCTGTGGGGCGGTTTCGTCGGCAACATGAAAAAACAGGTCCAGCCCGTCAAATTCCAAAATGGGGAGCGAGACGTCCAGGGCGATCGGCTGGCCCGCTGGTTGCCGGATGAATACAGCCGGTCGTGGGGTGCCCCCCTTGATCACGATGTGCTGATGATTTTGTAGTTGGGCCAAGTTCAATTCATACGGCCCGGCCGTCGGCAGCAGCAGGATTCCCCCGGCTGCGGGCAATTTATCCAGATGCGGCTTGAGGGGGATGGTTGGCGGGCGGGCGTTGGGACCGATTGTGGAGGGGAGTGCGACGGTTGCCGTGACCAAGCCTTTTCGCCGTGCAGTAATTGTGGAACGCATGGCCCAGTCGGGTAGGTACGGTTTTTGTGCCAGCGCGCGTTCGATGGGAGTTACGGTTTTGGGTTCTCCCTGGACAACCGGATCGCTGTCGGCCGGAGTGAGGGCTATTGCCGACGGATCTTCAGCGGGGGCTGCTTGAGCGCCGTCGGGGGGCGGATTCTGTTTGTCTTCGTTTTCGAGTTTCTCGTTGGGGTCGACTTCGGGAGCATTTTGGAGTTCGAACGGGTCGCGGTCATCGAGCGGATCCCCGGTGAAATCGATATCGACAGGCTCTTCGCTGGAACTCGGCATCCAGTTCGACCATCCGTAGAGCAGCAACGCCAACACGGCAATTCCGGCGAGCACGGTACCTACGAGCCGCATGGGGAAGACGACCGTTCCCTGAGATTCTGGCTTGCCCAACTTGGGATCTCGGGAAGGCAAGGGGATTGCGCTTTTTCGCACTTTTATGGCGGGCTTGCCGTCGGATTCCTCGGGCTCGTCCAAATCGGACAGGATTTGCCCCGCCACAGTGCTGCGTTGTAGGCTGACCTTATCGAGCTCTTTGATCACCTCTGCCGGTGTGCGATAGCGATCATCGGGGTTTTTGGCCATCATGCGATTCAAGATAGCGACAATTCCCTCGGGGACCTTGGGGTTGAGGTCGCGCGGGTCGGGGGGCTTTCCCTCGGCATGTAGCCGCAGACGCTGTGTTAAGCCACCGTCGGCATAGGGGGGTTCGCCGGTGAGCATGTGAAACCAGGCGCAGCCCAGTGAATAAATATCGCTGCGGGTATCGGCCGAGCGGCTGTTACGGGCTTGTTCGGGCGACATATAGTCGACAGTGCCGACGGTGGTTCCGTCGCGAGTAATTCCCGCATCGGAGGATTCGTCGATAATCCGCGCCAGGCCCAAATCGGCCAATTTGACGGTCCCATCGCGTTGAATCAACAGGTTGGAGGGTTTGATGTCGCGATGGACGACACCCCGTTCATACGCATGTTGCAGCGCGCTAGCGACTTGTTTGATGATATTGATCGAGCGGCGGACGGGGATGACTTCGCGGCGTTGCACGAGATCATGGACATCGATGCCATCCACGAATTCCATGGCAATGAAAGTGAAGCTGTCGACTTGACCGGCTTCGTAGACCGCGACCACGTTTTTGTGCTTGAGTGCGGCGGCGGTTTTGGCTTCGGCTTGGAAGCGTTTGACGAGGGTGGGATTGCCGGCGCGTTCTTGGCGAAGCAATTTTAAGGCGACGTGGCGTTTTAATTCGGTGTCGATGGCCAGATAGACTGTCCCCATACCGCCTTCGCCCAAACGACGCTCGATGCGGTATTTGCCGATCGATTGGGGGATCTCACCTTGACCGGCGGTTGGGCTGGCCGTTGGACCTGCGCTTGGGCGAGTGGTGGCACCGGGACCGGTAGCGGGAGAGCGATTTTCGCCGGGGGATTCCGCTGACGCATGAGGATCGGTCGTCATTGAACCTCTAGAACTCAAAAACAATCAAAAGCTAAAACCGCTTTGAGGGACCCAATTTACAAGTTCAATTATAACGCCCGTGGGAATCGTGAGTCAAAACCGACTGGTCGAAAATATCGTGACCGGCAAATCAATCCCATGAGAGTCGCATAATCTCACCCGACTCGAATCCGCACACCGCACCATATCCCAACGGGTCGCAATGAATGGCAACGGTCTTGTGCGGAGTGGTAGCAGACCAGAGTACTTGACCTTGAAAATCGAGCCAGCACAACTGTTGTTCGATAGTTGCAGCCATCATGCGATAAGGGTTGAAACTGGAGGAAATTCGCGAAACCGTCTCGCCGAGTTGGTACGAACCATCGCTTTCGCCATCGCCGGTGTAGCGTTGTATGCCGTGAGCGAAGCAGGCTAGCAGAATTGTGGAACCGTTGCCTGAGACCGAAAGACCGCCGACATCGGACCACAGGTTTTCACCCCAGATCTCGTTCCCGCTGAATTCGAATTTGTAGAACATCCCGAAGGCGGACACACCGAAAATCGCTGGTTCGTGGACCAGAAATTCCAAATGGGCCAACGGCTGGTAGGTTTTGAATTCGTGAATCGGTTTTCGGGGCGCGTCGAAGATGAGGTTTTGGCCGCCATCAAGACTGACGACGGCGTATTCGGCATGCGCGTCGAGCGCGACATTCAGAGCGCGGTCGGACAAAACGATTTTCTTGTCGAATTTTAGACCACGATTGAACCAGTAGAGGGTGCGTTTGCCGACCAGAGCAATTCCTCCTCCCCCAGTGTCGCCCCAGGCGATGGCACGAATCGGCGCGCGGCCGCGGGAGACTGCGCTGATGGCTCCGGCGCGGTTGATCAAATACAAGCCGCCCGCTTCGTCCGCCGCTAAGACTTCGCCCGTTTCGCGTCCCATCTGCAGCGCCACCAATGGCGCCTCGGTGCTCACGGTCCAATCGACATTGGGCGTGGCACCGCGGCCTTGGTGGATCCAGTCCGGAACCTGTTGCGTCATCGTTGGGCCATTTGTCGGCGAAGGGCTCTTAAGCCGGCTTGCAAATCACTGTCCCCGGCGACATTCAAGTCGGTCGGCGAGCGATAATACGTCCGGCTTTGATCGGGTTCAGGAACTTCAATATCGGGCGATACGCCTACTTTAGCGTGATTGCGGCCACTGGGCGAGTAAAACTTGGCGATTGTTAATCGCAAGCCGGCATTGCCCCGTGTATGCATCACTTCTTGAACCGACCATTTTCCATACGTCTTACGGCCAACCAGCGTGCCGCGATGGTGATCACGGATGGCTCCGGCAACAATTTCGCTGGCACTGGCGCTATTGCCGTCGATCAACACAACCAGTGGCATCTGCCACGTTCCGGGGCGTGTCGCTCGCATGACATCTTTGACTTGACCATTGCGTCCCCGGGTGGAGACCAATACGCCGTTTTCAATAAATCGGTCCAGGACCGAAGTAGCTTGATCCAACAAACCGCCCGGGTTGCCGCGGACATCCCAGATCAGGGCCCGCATGCCTTGTTGTTGGAGTTGCCGCAACGCAGCATCGAGCTCCCGTGTGGAATTGCGTTGAAAGCCGGTCATTTGGATGTAGCCAATCCCTTCGCTGGAATCCACCATTTTGACGATCGGAAAACTCTTGATCGACACTGCGCGGCGAATGAATGTCCCTTGTCGCTGCCGTGTTCCCGGTGCTCCTTGGATCTCCAAAATCACGCGACTTCCCGAAGCTCCTTGCAGCCGTTCGGCGGCTTCGTCGGTGGACATGTTGCGGCAATCCGTGCCGTCGATGCTGACAATGTATTCGCCCGGGGTGAGTCCCCCCGCATCGGCAGGGCTGTCGGGAAGCACATTGACGAGTAACATGCCGTTGCCCAGCTCGGCTTTCATTTCGATGCCCAGTCCAACGAACTCACCGTCGATGTTGCCAAACAGATCCTTCAGGCGACCGGGGGTGAGATAGCTGCTGTAGTCGTCCAGTGCGTTACAACTGCCGAAGACGTATTCCATGATGATCGGAGCCGACCGCAGTCCCAGACGGGCCTGTGAAATCTTGCAAATCTCCAAAATTACCTGTCTTGCTTGGCCGTGATACCGCACGGGTTTGTTCCAATAGCTCTCCCGCAGCAAGCGACACAGGGCGGTGACCCGTGTTCTGTCGGCGTTGGGGATGTTGGTTTCCAGAAAACGTTCGTTTTGCAGCGCCAACCACAGGCTTTCCGTGCCGTGGGCGACGATGGACGTCGGTCCAATGTTTTCTACGTAGCGGCGTTCGATGGTCTGTGAAAGTTCATCGTAAATCTGTAAGGCTTCGGCTTCTTGCAGACGCAGCATCGATTCGCGGAATGATTTGTCGGAATAGCGACGAACGATACTGAATTGGAACTTGCTGCGGCGAAGCCCCAATTTGAGCGAAGAGTTGTCCGGCCATTGCTTGTAGGCTTTTTCGTAATGCTCAATGGCATCGAGCCATTGCCGGGACGCTTCCAGTTGGCGGCCAGCGGAAATCTCTTGTTGGATTTCGCGGCTGACTTGGGTGCCGCGAGCGGTGTCGGCGAACCCGGAGAGGCCGGGCCAGTACGCCGTCGAGGCGATGAGTAAAAGTAGAGCGGCCAGTTGTATCTTACTGCGTAGGCGCATGTAGTCCTCCTCTCACCTCAGCAGCGGCGCACCGCGAGCGGTCCGCATCACCGTGGGGGGAGTGCAAATCTGTAGGATGGCTGATTGTCTCGGAGAGTACGCCCGCGACGAAAGCCGCGCGGACGGTTCGACTCCTCTCGCCAATGACCGGTGGCAACCGATGTGCACCGGCCGCGTTTGTCCCGCCCTGTTGAGAGCAACGTTGAGGTTTATTGGCAACGCAGTGTTTCAAAAAAGCAACACGGCGTTGGTAATGTTGAATATAAACCACGTTTGGGGGGCGGTCAAAAAATTGTGCTCGGCAACTGCAAGCAAAACAGGCACAAGCCACACGACCCCCCCGCTGACGACCGAACATGCTGATCGTCCGGTATAGTGAAACAGTTTTCTAAGGTAAGCCTAGGACAATTTCTCTCGTTTCCGTTCCCATTTGCCGGGGAGTCGGCGCGATATGGCCATGCATGGGGAGGCAGCGGCGGGTGGAGGTCTACTGGCGGGACGCGCGACTTGGGACATATTCCACTCCCCTCCGGCTCAGCCATCTTGGCAATGTTTGCCTGTTCGGGCGGTAGGGGATGGGCGCAAATGGTCCGGTCGCTTTGCCTTCCGGAACGGGGTCGCGTACAATTGATCTTGAGATGTCGGCGGCCGTTGCCACTTCAGAACGTGTCGGCGTCGCCTTGCCCCGCTGACCCCATGCGGATCGCACTCAGGACGTCGTTCTACGAGAACCACATCATGAGGTGATTTGTGAGCGGAGCCTGGATCCGACAACGCCTACCTGAATATTCCTCCCCACCGAACTTCCTCACAGAATTGTCCAAGACGCCGATCTATGTCTGGCAGCACAAATATAGAACCGTCCCATTCGCCACGACCGGCCGAGAACGGTCGGTTGGTCCCCTTTGACTATGCCCCGCGGACACGCGTGGTTTTCGGTCCCGGCACGCTCAATCAACTGGGTAGCTTGGTGACTGAGTTGGGCGGGACCCGCGTGTTTTTAGTCACAGACCCCGGACTACAGCAAGCAGGGCATGCGCAACACGGACTGGAATCGCTCAATGCCGCTGGTCTGCAAGTGACGATGTTCACCGATGTCCAGCAAAATCCGACAACCGACGATGTGGACCGCGCTTTGGCCGTTGCGCAGGAGGCCAATGTCGATTTGATTGTGGGTTTGGGGGGCGGCAGCAGCATGGATTGCGGTAAAGGGGTGAACTTTCTGCTCAGTAACGGCGGGCGGATGGAGGATTATTGGGGGGTGGGGAAGGCCACCAAACCAATGTTGCCGATGATCGCCGTGCCGACGACATCGGGAACGGGCAGCGAAGCGCAATCGTTTGCTTTGATTGCCAACTCCAAGACGCACATGAAGATGGCCTGCGGGGATAAAAAGGCGGCTTGCAAAATCGCGATTCTTGATCCGGAATTAACAGTCAGCATGCCTGCTTCGGTTACGGCTGCGACCGGAGTCGATGCGATTAGCCATGCGGTCGAGTCGTATGTTTCCACAAGTCGGAATCCGGTCTCGCAACTCTTTAGCCGTCAATCGTGGCAGTTGACAGCCAAGTCCTTCCGCCGCGTGATGCAACGTCCGACGGATATTGATGGTCGCGGGAAAATGCAACTGGGGGCCTATCTGGCGGGAGCGGCGATTGAGAATGCGATGTTGGGGGCGGCGCATGCTTGTGCAAATCCGCTCACGGCGCATTACGAAATCACGCATGGCGTGGCGGTAGGCATCATGTTGCCGCACATCATACGTTACAATGCTGCTGTGGTCGGCCGCTTGTACGGTGATTTGGCGGTCGATTGCGGGTTGTGCGCCGCCAATGATGCACGTGCCGGGGAATTGCTGGCTGATTTTGTGCGGGAATTGATTGCCGAAAGCGGACAGGCGACGAGTTTGGCGGCTTGGAATATCCACCCCGATTCCTTGTCGCAATTGGCCGAGGAGGCCTCTACGCAATGGACGGGCAACTTCAATCCGCGTCCGGTCGATCAGCAAAGTTTGAAGGAGATTTACGAATGCGCCATGTGATGACCGCGCGACGCACCGTCTGTTGGCTGTTGTTGTCGATCCTCGCTTGCGGCGGTCTGCTGGGGAGCATCGTTCACGGCGGCGATGAGCAAAAGCCGGCGAAAAACGACTGGCCGAACTTCCGCAACGGACTTGAGCAACGCGGCATCGCTACAACCACGCTGCCGGAGAAACCGGAGTTGTTGTGGAAACACGAAGCGGGCGAAATGGTGACGGCGACGGCGGCGATTGTCGATGGTCGTGTCTACATCGGCACACTGAAAGGCGAAGTGCTGTGCTTGGATTTGAAAAATGGCGAGCGAATTTGGACCTATCGGTCGATCGAAAGCGACGATCCCGAGGAATTCGCACCCGGTTTTAACGCAGCGGCTACGGTGTCCGGCGATACAGTCTATCTCGGCGACGAGGAGGGCGTGTTTCATGCCATCAATCGACAGGACGGCAAAGAACGCTGGAAGTTTCGGACCAACGATCAAATTGTCGGCGCCGCTGCCGTGGTGGGGGAACATGTGATCGTCGGTTCGCACGACCAGTCGCTGTACTGCTTGAAGGCAGCCACGGGCGAAAAAGTTTGGGAAGTCGTCACCGAGGGGCCGGTGAATTGTTCGGTCGCCGTGGAAGGCAATTCAACATTCACAACCGGCTGCGATGGGTTGTTGCGGGTGATTGATATCACCACCGGAAAAGAAAACATCGCGTTGCAGCAACAAGTCGGCAGTTATGTGATTGCATCCCCAGCAGTGATGGGCGATCTGCTGTATGTGGGCAATCACGATGCGGAGTTTTGGGCGGTCGATTGGAAAAACGGCAAACACCTGTGGACGTATAAAGCAGAGCGGCGGCATTACCCGTTTCATTCCTCCGCAGCGGTGACCGACGATGTGGTCGTGGTGGGCAACGGTGACAAACGTTTGCACTGCATCGACCGGGCGACGGGCAAAGGGCGTTGGATGTTCGATACCCGTGGCGCGGTCGACGGCTCACCAGTGGTGGTGGGCGACCGCGTCTATTTTGGCTCCGGCGACGGAAAACTGTACGGTCTGAACCTAGCCGACGGAAAAGAAGTATTCCGCTTTATAGGCGGCCGGCCATTTACCGCATCACCGGCGGTCGGCGAAGGCTGTTTGGTCATCGGTTCCGAATCGAGTAAAGGTTACATCTATTGTTTCGGTACGAAGCCCGCAGCTCAGTGATATCGCCACGGATGAACACAGCGCGGCAGAGCCGCAACCAAGAGGACAAATTTTTTACGCCACAGATTAAACACGGATAAAACACAGATTCGCGGGCGTGAAACCGCAGCATCCCAAACCGACGGCTTGCCGTCGTGCACAGCGCTCCTCGTCAAGCAGAGTGACCGCATGTTGTCCGACGTAAAACATTCGACCGGATCGCGACTCACACTACGAAAATCAGTTTGCCAACAGTTCACACAATCCAACGGAGCGAATCGTGCAAATAGCCAAGGCTTTGGCATTCACCGTCACTCTACTTGTCACCATCGGTACGTCCACAGTTGGTCAGGGCGCTGAACCGATTGATATTGGCAGTCGACTGGAGTTGTTCGTTGACAGCCATCTCATTGAGAAGGTCACAGGTGACGTGCAGCAGGTCGTGCAGAATCCTCAGCCTCGAGAGGTCGTTTTAGTTCACGACGAACCTTGGGGCGGGAATATCTGTGCTTATTTCACCGTTTTGCAGGACGACGACATCTACCGAATGGTCTATCGCTCAGCGCAGCACGACAAGGCGAATCCGAAGAAAGGCTGGGGAATCGCGGTCTATGTGGAGAGCAAAGATGGCATCCACTGGACGAAGCCGAATCTTGGCATGTTTTCGTTTCGCGGTAAGAAAGAGAACAACATCCTCGACTTGGGAAGTGGCGGCAATGTGCACCACAACTTCACCATTTTTCGGGACGACAATCCAGCAACCCCAGATGAATCGCGGTACAAGGGTGTGGGAGGTCTCGCTCATGGGTTGATCGGGTTTACCTCACCAGATTGCATTCACTGGAATCGCGTGAAAGAGGAGCCCATCATTAAGAATGGACGATTCGACTCGCAAAACATCGTCTTTTGGGACTCGGACCGCAAGGAATACCGCGCGTATTGGCGGGTTTATCCGAATAAGATCCGAGCCATTCGAACAGCGACATCCCAGGACTTCATTCACTGGGATAGCGGTCAGGAATTAACCTACACGGAAGACTCGCCCCCCGTGGAACTGTATACAAATGCGATTCAGAAGTATTTCCGCGCCCCGCACCTGTTTCTGGGATTCCCCACACGCTTTTATGAGGAATCAGAACAAGTGGAACCACTCTTCATGGCCAGCCGTGACGGCGTCACATTTCGCAGGTATACGAGCCCCGTGATTCCTCGCACCGCACCAAAAGACCGCAATTTGAATCGAAGCAATTATATGGTTTGGGGAATGGTTCAGCTTCCCGGGAAACCGGATGAAATTTCAGTCTACGGGACGGAAAACTACTACCAGAAAACACCGGGCCGCGTGCGTCGATTCGTCTATCGTGTAGACGGATTCGTTGCCCTGCATGGAGGCGAGGACGGTGGTCAAGTCGTGACGAAACCACTGCGCTATACCGGCAAAGAGTTGCTCTTAAATTCCGTTGTCCCCAAAGACGGCTCACTGAAGATTGAAGTGCTGGATGAAAATGGAAAAGTGCTTGGTCTCTCGCAGCCGATTGTGGGGGACTCCATCGACCGTGCGGTCACTTGGGAGAGGGATCCCGACTTGAGTGCAGGGATTGTTCAACTCCGTTTCACCATCAAAAACGCCGACGTCTATTCGTTTCGTTTTAAATAATCAGCACGACTTTCGTGACACAGTGTCGTCGGAAGCGTCACGACGCGCTCTGTATATGCAGGACGACAGGTTTTATGTGCTCTAGACCCCTTTTAGTAGAAAAGCCTCACGCAAAGGCGCCAAGGTCGCAAAGTAGCGGCATGCGTGCCGAGTCAGTGGCTGGGCATCTTCACACACTGCGGTTTAAAATCACGGCCTGCTTGACCGATGTGAGCCAGGCCCGCATTTGCAAAAATGATTTGAGATTCTTATGAGTAGCGAAACTTCGGCGACCACCGAAATCGGCAGTTATTTCGTCACGAATTATCCTCCCTATTCTCTGTGGAAACGGGAGAACGTGCATGAAATCGTCGAGGCCTTCGAGCAGCCGCCGCGGCGCGAAGGGCCGTTGGGGCTGTATATTCACATCCCCTTTTGCCGCAAGCGGTGCAAGTTTTGTTATTTCCGCGTCTACACCGATCAAAACGCCAAGGCGATCGAAAACTATGTGCAGGCGCTGATCAAAGAGGTCGCTCTATTGGCTGAACAGCCGGGGATTGCCGGGCGCAAATTTGATTTTGTCTATTTTGGTGGTGGGACGCCGTCGTACCTGAGCGCCAAGCAATTGAAATCATTGCGCGATCGGCTGCATCAATCGATTTCCTGGGACGATGCCCGCGAGGTCACATTTGAATGCGAGCCAGGCACGTTGAGTTTGGATAAGGTCAAAACACTCCGTGATATCGGCGTGACGCGGGTGTCGTTGGGAGTTGAGAATTTCGACGACAAGATCCTCGAAGAAAATGGACGGGCGCATTTGACTCCGGAAGTCCAGCGGGCCTATGGCTGGATTCAGGATGTCGGTTTTCCACAAGTGAATATCGATCTGATTGCCGGCATGGTCGGCGAGACGGACGAGAACTGGGCGGATTGCGTTGACAAAGCGGGCAAGATGTCGCCCGATAACATCACGATCTATCAGATGGAACTGCCCTACAACACGATCATCTCCAAGGAGATGCAGGAGGGGGGCTTGGCATCGCCGGTCGCGAGTTGGGCGACCAAACGCCGCTGGGTGGACGAGGCATTCAATACGCTTGCGGGGGTGGGTTACAAAGTCAGCAGCGGTAATGAAGTGGTTAAAAACTTGGAAACCGACAAGTTCATTTATCGCGATAGTCTGTTCCGTGGGATCGATTTGTTGGGGACGGGGGTCGCCTCGTTTGGGCATTTCCAAGGGGTGCATTATCAGAACCTGGATCAACTCAACGATTATGTCGCTGCCTGCGACGAAGGACGGTTGCCGGTCAATCGCGCACTGACCCCCTCGCCGCATCAGACGTTGATTCGCGAAGTGATTTTGCAACTCAAAGAGGGCCGCATCAGCGGCGAGCCGTTCCGCCAAAAGTTCGGCGTCGATATTTTCGAGGAATTCAGCGACGCCTTCGCCGCCCAACAAGCAGCCGGCTATTTGACCGTCGAAGGAGACGAGGTGATTCTCACCCGCCGCGGATTGTTGCAAGTCGATTCGCTGCTGACGGAATACTTTGAGGAAGAACATCGCGAGGTGCGGTACACGTAACGATTCAATTTGTGCAGAGCGTAGCTGAACCCGTACATCATCACCATGAAAACTCCCCCCCAACCGGTGCTCCGTTCGGAGCCGTCATTGACTCCCACACCAGCGCGACGAGATTATTGTGAATCCACGACACGAACTTGATGCTTTGACCGGACTGTTTGGCGGCAGCGATGCTCTGGTGTCGGAGGCGGAACACATCCCCTCGGCGCTCACACCCGAACCGTATAAGCAAATGTTGGTGCACGACCACCACATGACGGTCACGATGGAGGAGTACCATGGCTGCAAAGTGGACGTCCAAATTATTGACCGGCATTTGGAAGATGATACCTATACCCGCAAGATCCTGTTGCTGAAGTCCGGGACGGACGAAGTCGTGCAATTCGGGATTGTGCGATTCAATTTCGCTTACGTCACCCAGTCTGTGCGAGAAGAAATCTTGGCGGGGCAGATTCCGTTGGGGCGGGTGTTAATCAATCATAATGTGTTGCGGCACATCGACTTGGCGGCGATTATGCGTGTGGCTCCGGGGCCGGAATTGCTGGGATATTTTGGTATGCAACCGGGGGATGTCACGTACGGACGTTTGGCTACAATTTTCTGTAACCATCAACCAGCCGTGGATTTGCTGGAAATCTCAGCACCGCTGACAGCGACGGAGTGATTTGAAAATGGGCGACGATTGGAAATTTTGTACAGCAACAACTGGCAGCGACGCGTTCTGTCCCCCGGTGGAGGATGCGTACGATGTCATCGTCGTCGGCGGCGGTCCGGGAGGGGCGACGATGGCCACGTTGTTGGCCGATTTCGGTCACAGTGTGGTGCTGTTTGAACGAGCGGGGCAGCAGCGGTTTCACGTGGGGGAATCGCTGATTCCTGAGACGTATTGGACGCTTGAGCGATTGGGACTGATCGATCAACTGCGGGCCAGTTCCTTCCCAAAGAAATACAGCGTGCAATTCGTCAACGAAAACAATCAGGAATCGGCTCCGTTTTATTTTGACAAACACAACCCGCATGAGTCGTCGCAGACGTGGCAAGTGGTGCGGGCGGAATTCGACCGCATGTTGCTGGAGAACGCTGTTCAAAAAGGTGCGGTCATCCATACCGCTGCGCAGGTTCAAGATGTTCGGTTTGACGGCGAACGGGCCGTGGGCGTCCGCGTGAAATTGGCGGGAGAGGATGATCCGCGAAACGTATCCGCGAAGGTTGTGGTCGACGCCACGGGACAATCAGCTTTTCTGGCCAGTCGGTTGAAACTGAAAGTCCCCGATCCCAAGCTGAGAATGGGGACTGTCTGGTCGTATTTCCGAAATGCACGCCGCGATCCGGGGCGTGATGAGGGGGCAACGTTAATCATCCAGACGCCCGGAAAGAAAAGTTGGTTTTGGTACATCCCTTTGCCCGACAACATCGTCAGCGTCGGTTGCACCGGTCCGATGGAGTATATGTTCGCTGCTGGGCGGGGTACCGCTGCGGACGTTTTCACCGAAGAGGCCGAGCGGTCGACAGCCATTACCGCTCGGTTGGCCGAGTCGACACGTTGTGACGACTTTCACACGACCAAAGATTTTAGCTATTCGTCGCGACAAGGCGCTGGTGATGGTTGGGTGTTGGTGGGTGATGCGCTGGGATTCATCGATCCGGTTTATTCCAGCGGTGTGTATCTCGCACTCAAATCGGGTGAGATGGGAGCCGACGCGATCCATGCGGCACTTGGAGACGGTGATGTGAGCGGCGAGGCGTTGGGAAACTGGCAGACAAAGTATCGCGGCGGCGTGGATTCGTTCCGTAAATTGGTGTATGCCTTTTATTCGCCCGAGTTCAGTTTCGCCAAATTTCTCAAGGCGCATCCGCAGTATCATTCGAATCTGGTGGACATCCTCATTGGCAATGTGTTCAGGCCGGGAGTGGATGAGATCTTCGACGCCATGGGAGACATCAGTCCGCAGACGTCCGTTTGATCGGGCGGTTGGTTACACCACATTCGGAATACGCAATGAAATATGTGATTTGGATTTCTGTCGTCGTGCTGCTGATTCTGCATCAGGATTTTTGGTGGTGGGATGATGGCACGTTGTTGCTGGGGATTGTGCCGATAGGGTTGGCGTCCCATCTAGCGATATCGCTGGCCGCCGCAGTGTTATGGTGCTTAGCGACGATCTATTGCTGGCCGCATTCCGCTGAAAAGACCGAATCGTCGAATCTCTCGACGACGGAAGGTGGGCAGGGATGACACAATTGGCAATCATCGGCGCTTATTTGGCGTTGTTGCTGGGGCTGGGGCTGTTCTCGTCGCGTTTGTTTCGCGGGACGGGCGAAGACTACATGCTGGCCAGTCATTCCATCGGGCCGTTTTTGTTGTTGATGTCGCTGTTCGGCACCACGATGACGGCTTTTGCGTTGGTTGGTTCAACGGGCGAAGCCTTTCGCGAAGGAATCGGCGTTTACGGCTTGATGGCGTCGTCGAGCGGGATTGTGCATTCGCTCTGCTTCTTATTGATCGGCGTGAAAATCTGGTCGTTAGGGTACAAGCACGGCTATACGACGCAGATTCAATTTTTTCGCGATCGGCTAGGGGACAACGGTATTGGACTGCTGTTGTTTCCGATCATCGTGGGGCTGGTGATTCCGTATTTATTGATCGGCGTGATTGCGTCGGGAGCGGTGATTAACGGTGCAACCATCGGAACATTTCCTGAGACGTTTGCCGCAACGCGGGGTGGAGTGCCGCACTGGTTGGCGGCGCTGGTGATTTGCAGTGTGGTTTTGATTTATGTCTTCTTTGGCGGCATGCGGGGTACCGCTTGGGCGAACACATTTCAAACCAGTGTGTTCATGATTTTGGGCGTGGTGACGTTTGTGGTGATTGCCAACGGCATCGGCGGGCAAGAGGGGTTATGGGCCAACATGCAAGCAGCGACTGCCAAAGTCGCTGAGGCTCATCCCGATCGATTGACGCGGAGCGAGATGAGCAAGTTTATGTTCACCACATACTTGTTGATTCCACTGTCGGTCGGCATGTTTCCCCACGTGTTTCAGCATTGGCTGACTGCCCGCAGCGCACAGACGTTTAAACTGCCGGTGATCGTGCATCCGCTGTTCATTATGCTTGTGTGGGCTCCGTGCGTGATGGTTGGTGTCTGGGCTACGTCAGCGACGTTGAACGGGCAGTTGATCGTGCCGCCGGATGTGCGCCCAAATACGGAGTTGCCGCTGATGGTCGCCAAATTGGCCGGTCCGGTGCTGGGGGGCTTGTTGTCAGCGGGAATCTTGGCGGCGATCATGTCTTCATTGGACAGCCAATTTTTGTGCATCGGATCGATCTTCACGAACGATATTGTGTTGCATTATTGGGACAAGAAGCGGTTCAGTGAAAAACAGATCGTGATGTGGGCACGGCTATTTGTTGTGGCAATTGTCGCAGTGACGTATGGACTCAGTCTGTTTGAGCCGCGGAGTGTATTTGCGATGGGGATTTGGTGTTTCAGCGGCTATACGGGCCTGTTTCCGCTGGTGTTCGCAGCGCTGTATTGGAAACGGCTCACCGTGGCCGGCGCGTATGCGTGTGTGCTGACCGTGGCGGGAATGTGGTTGTGGTTGTTTGCGGAATCGGGATTTGGGGCCAATGCCAACTACACGTTTCAGCTACCGGCCTTCGGTCAGCAACTGGAGATGATGCCCGTATTGCCGATCACTGTGGCGTCGGTGGTGGCGCTGGTCGCGGTCTCCCTGGTGACATCCCCGCCGCCGGATGAGACGGTGCGGCGGTTTTTTCCGGACTCACCATCTTGACAACAAAGTCAAACACCGACTAACGATCAATGTCACCCTGTCCTCGATATGCATTTAGGCATAAACGGACTCGTAGGGCCGGTTCGACCGGCCGTTTTTTAGAGACTGCGTTTAATTTTTAATCGTCCTCGCAATCGTCCGGCACAGCTGGACCTACTGCTTGTTAGGTTGGACCACCGAGAAATGTTCACTGCGACCCACCGCGTTCAATTTCACGAAACCGATATGGCGGGGATCGTGCATTTTTCGAACTTTTACCGCTACATGGAAGAAGCCGAGCATGCCTATTTGCGGTCGTTGGGGCTGAGCGTTTCGATGACGCGGCCCGATGGGTCGGTGATTGGCTGGCCGCGGGTCCGGGCGCAGTGCACGTTTGAGGCACCGGCCTATTTTGAGGACGTGATCGAAATTCGCCTGAAATTGATGCGCAAGGGTGTCAAATCCCTGACGTTCGAGGTCGAATTTTATCGCGATGAACGGCGATTGGCCCGCGGTTCGTTGAAAACCGCCTGCTGCATCGTGGCGCATGGCCAACCACTGGTCTCGATCCCGATTCCGGAAGATATCGACGTGAAATTCGTCGAAGAACCGGCGGAATCGGCCTGACGGGGGCTCTGTCTGCCTCAACGCCACTGGCGTCGGCTTCGGGTGTCGGGTAGCATGGATTGTCAGGCGGCTTTGACCCGAACGGATGCTGACTGGGGCCGTGCAATTTCCTCCCGTTTGTATGTGTTGGCGCGCAGTGTGCGTCTCTATTACCCAACCGATCCGTCATGCATTACGTACCCGAATCGGCCCGTGCTTTTTTGGAAAGCGGCGGGACCGCATCTGAAGACGAGGAAGCCACCAGCTTTCATTACGTCTCTGCGCCGTTGTATTTGTTAACGGCGATTGTGGGTGCGCTGTTGGCGGCCGATTTTGTCATTCAAATCAGCAACAATCCCGCCTGGGAACCGTATCAGACGCTGTTCGGCTTCCGTTTGGCGCTGCTGGCGGCGGTGATCGGTGGGGCGCGGATTTTGTATCAGACGCTCGAAGGCCTGTTTGATGGGCGGATCGGTGCGGATTTGGCGCTGACGATTGCCTGCTTAGCGGCCATTATTCTCGGCGAGCCGCAGGTGGCGGCGCTGGTGGTCTTCATCGCCATTTGCGGCGAGAGTATCGAGGGCTACACCAACGGCAAAGCGCGGCAAGCGGTGTTGAGCATTTTCAATCTGCGCCCTAAAACCGCGCATGTGATACGTGACGGCGACGAGGTGGACGTCGATCTGGAAGACGTTGCCGTGGGAGAACTGGTCGTCGTGCGTCCCGGCGAACGGATTCCGGTCGATGGTAGCGTGCTAGCGGGGACCTCGGCGGTCGATCAAAGTTCGCTGACCGGTGAGAGCCTGCCGATTGATAAAGTTCCCGGTGACGAGGTGTTTGCCGGGACGTTGAATCAGTTCGGGGCACTGTCGGTTGAAGTCGAAAAAACAGGTGAGGAGACGACGTTCGGGCAAGTGCTGCGGATGGTGGCCGAAGCGATGGAGCGGAAAGCGCCCATCGAGCGGACGGCGGACCGGTTAGCGCGGTATTTTTTGCCATTTGTCTTAACAGCTGCGGCAGCCACGTTGGTCGGCTGGCGGATCGCTGCCGGCGATTGGCGCGCCGGATTGATGCCCGCCCTGGGCGTGTTGGTCGTGGCTTGTCCTTGTCCGTTGATCTTAGCGACACCCAGCGCGGTGATGGCAGCTCTGGCGTGGCTAGCGCGCAACGGGGTGGTGACAAAAGGTTCGATTGCCCTGGAGCGTTTGGCCAAGGTCGATTGCATTGCGTTTGACAAGACCGGCACGCTGACGCGCGGCGAACCGGCGCTGGGCGGGATTGTCACCTGGGGGGGATTGGACGAAACCGAGATATTGCGGATCGCAGCGGCGGCGGAAAAACGGAGCGAACATGTGCTGGCGCGGTTAATCGTCCGTGAAGCCGAGAGCCGCATGTGCGTGGTGCCGGACATCGAGGAATTTGAGGCGCATCCCGGTTGCGGCGTGACCGGCGCGATACGCGGTACAGCGCTCGGGCCGGACTATGCACAGGAGTCGCACCGGGTCGTGGTGGGCAATCGTCGGTTATTGGAATCGATGGGCATCGTGTTGCCTGAGGATTTTGAACAACGATTGGATGAAGCTGACAGTCTAGGCCCGACACAATTGTTGGTGACGATTGACGGCCAACTTGTGGGGGCGATTGGCGTACGGGATACGCTGCGGCCCGAGGCACGCAAGGTGTTGGCCGAATTGCGAGCCGAGGGGATCGAGTCGTTCGCGTTGTTGACGGGCGATCGAGCCGAACCGGCGCAAATGGTGGCGGCAGCCTTAGAAGGCATTGATGAAATTGGCAGCGAATTGTTGCCGACCGATAAAGCACGGTGGATCGAAGAGCAGACCAAGGCGGGCAAAAAAGTCGCCATGATCGGCGACGGCATCAACGATGCACCGGCATTGGCCTCAGCGACCGTGGGGTTGGCGCTGGGAGGAGTCGGAAGCGACGTTGCCGCCGAAGCTGGGGACTTGGTTCTGATGGGGGATCCGCTCACGCCGTTGCCCGGTTTGTTGCGTTTGTCGCGACAGTTGGTGCGCGTGATCAGTCAAAGCATTTATCTGTTTGCGTTTGGCATGAACGGCTTGGGGGTGATTTTGTGCGCATGGGGAATCCTCAGTCCGGTTGGCGGAGCGATTTTCCATGAATTTGCCTCGTTGGCGGTGATGTTGAATTCGATGCGGTTGTTGTGGTTCGAGCGTTGGGACGAAACGCGTCTGGGACGCAGCGTGGAATCGCTCGGGGGCTTTTCCGAAGTCGTGGCCACGGCGCTCTCGCCATCACGGTTGGCCTTTGGTTTGGTGCGGCACTGGAAGATGTTGGCCAAGATTGCCGCTGCGGCGCTGTTGGTATATTGGCTGACGTCAAACCTGGTCGTGATTCGTGAAGATGAATCGGCCTTGGTCACGCGTTTTGGTCGGCAAGAGGTGATGTTGAACTCGGGGATCCATTTCCGTTGGCCCGCTCCGCTGGAAGTGGTCCGCCGTGAAAAGTTCGCCAGCATTCGCACAATTTCCTTGGGCTTTCGGGCTCCGCAGCGTGAGGCGGGTGGCGAGAGACAGGCGTTTGTGGAATGGCAGTCGGAACATTCGCGGGCCGATTATCAGTCGCGTCCCGAGGAAGCATTGATTCTCACCGGCGATGAAGTGCCAGTGGAGATCACGGCCGAAGTGCATTACCGCGTGCGGGACCTGCAAAAGTTCGCCTATGCCAGTGCGGATCCGCAGACCATGTTGCGGGCCGTGGCGGAAACCAAATTGCGGGGGTTAGTGGCGCAATTGCCTTTGAATGATATTTTGACCAGTGGCCGGCAGCAGATGGAAGCGGACTGTCTGGAGCTGACGCAGCTTGCGGCGGATGACTATGATTTGGGAGTGGAACTGACCGGTGTGAATCTGCTAGACGTGCATCCGCCGATCGACGTGGTTCCCGCATATCGTGACGTCGCTGATGCGATGGAGATGCAACAAAAGTTGGTGAATGATGCACAAGCGTATTATGCCCGCAACGTGTTGGAAGCGGCGGGCGAAGATGCAATTCGCGTGCTGAGCGGATCGACAAGCGACGTGCAATCCGCACCAACATCGACGACCGGCGGAGTCGCCGATTGGTCGCTCGACGATGAGCTGTGGGCGAAATTAACCACCGAAACCAACGGCAAAAGCCCGTTGTCGGGCCAAGCGGCCTCGAAGCTGCATGCGGCGCATCA
Source organism: Symmachiella macrocystis (assembly GCF_007860075.1). Lineage (NCBI taxonomy): Bacteria > Pseudomonadati > Planctomycetota > Planctomycetia > Planctomycetales > Planctomycetaceae > Symmachiella > Symmachiella macrocystis. The sequence goes on along the minus strand of NZ_SJPP01000001.1, from coordinate 841,938 downwards.
TCAAAGCGCGCGGCAAGTGCAATCGGCGGTGGGAGAAGCGGCTCGGTTTGAAAGTCTATTGAGTGCGCACCGGAGTAACCAACATTTGACACGCACCCAAATGTATTGGGACACGGTTGAACGCGTGTTGTCGATGCGTCCGCTGACAATCATCGATCCGAAGGTGGCGGGGCGGCAGAATCTGTATCTTCTCGATCCGGACCGTTTCGGCGCAGGCAACTCGGTGATGTTGCCACAAGCACAGCCAGAAGAAGAACAACCACTAGTCGGCCAGCCGGAACCATGATGGTTGGCCGTCGATTATGGCGTTTTGTGAATGAGTATTTAATCGGTATGGAAAGCGATTGAAAAACCCCTTCAGGGTTTGTTCGTCGTCAATGACGGCTTTCCTAGGGTGGCGCGGCTGTGCCGCTTACCCTAGGCTAAGGTGATTCACCCCGTTGGGGTGTTTGTTGGGATGCATGCGGAATTGTTTGACCGGATTTGTGGAACTACTGAAAACCATGAGTGACGTTGTGACAAAACCAGGATCTGAATCAACTGCCGGTCGCCGATTGGCGCGCCGTGCCTTGCGGACACTGGTCCTGTGGGGTGCGGTCTTTGCGGTCATCGCCCTGTTGGCCAGTTGCGTGGTGTTTGTGGATGAGACGCAATACGTGATCGTCGAGCGACTGGGGACCATTGCAGCTGTTTACGATCGGGAGGAGGATCGCGGCTTGCAGTTCAAGTTGCCGTGGCCGATTTCGACGGTGCGGACGTTTGACCGCCGGTTGCAATTGCTCGATCCGCCGGGCCGTGAATTGTTCACGGGGGATAAGAAAAATATCACCGTTGATACTTACGTCTGTTGGCGGATTGCTCCCACGTCCGCGGAATCGTCGACGGAACTGTCGGACCGGCCGGTGGTGCGATTCTTTCGCGCCTTGGGGAACGTCTCCACGGCTGAGGACCGGTTGATGTCGCGGTTGCAGTCGTTGTTGTCTGCGGAGTTTGGCCGGGTGGAGTTGACCGATCTGCTCAGCGTCGAAAACTCCGAAGCGGGTCCGCAGGGCGATAGTTCAATGGAGTCGCTCACCGAGCGATTGAAGTCGCGCTTTGAAAAATCAGAAGAGGGGGCAACCTCACCGCGAGACGCATTAGGAATTGAAATCGTCGACGTGCGAATCAAACGGATCAATCTTCCCGAAGCGAACCGGTTTGCCGTGTTTGAGCGGATGAAGAGCGAACGTCAAAAAATCGCCGATCGTTATCGCAGCGCGGGTCTGGCGCAGAATACCGTGATCCGCAGCCAAGCGGACCGGCAGCGTGAGGAGATTCTAGCCAAGGCCGATGCGGATGCACAGCGGATTCGCGGAACGGGAGAAGCCGAAGCGCTGCGGATTTTAAATCAAGCCCATGCGCAGGATCCAGAGTTTTATCGTTTCGAACGGACGCTGCAGTCGTATCACAAAATTCTCAATGAACGGACCACGCTGGTACTTTCGGCCTCCAGTGCGTTGCTAAAATTATTGACCGAAGGGATTCCCGACATTCAAGAACCCCAACCGGAAACCAAGCCGGCTGATCCGCCGACGGAGACGCCCGCTGCTGAGAAAAACGTGTCTCAATCGTCGGCGACACCCGATACGATCTCCGAGAAAACGCGTGCGGAGGCCACAAAGTGAAACGCGCGTTGGTTGTGATCTTGATTCTCGTCGCCGGTTATTTTGCCAGCGGCCTGTATATCGTAGGGGGCAATGAAAAGGCGCTCCTGCGTCGCTTCGGCCGCGCGCGGTTGCCGTTGGTCGGGAGCGGATTGCACTATGCGCTGCCCTGGCCGATGACCACGATCTCCCGCATCAATCCCAGCGAAGTCCGTACGCTGCAAATCGGGGGTGTGGCCTCGGAATCGCTCGAAGGGGATCAATTTCTCTTAGCAGCCGATCAGTACCAGCTCGACGAGTTTCTTACCGGCGACAAGAACATTTTGAATGTTCAAGTCAACGTGCAATACCGTATTTCCGAAGCGGATGCGGCCGATTATTTGTTTGGCTGCGTTAATCCCGAAGAGCATTTGCGGTTAATGACTGAGTCGTTATTAGGAGACGTGGTTGCCCGCAGCGGCGTCGATTTTGTGCACCCGTTGGGGTTGGCCGAATTGCGTGCGATGCTGACTCAGCGTACGCGGAAGTTGGTTCAGTCGCATCGGTTGGGAATTGTGATTGAAGATGTAGACATCGCCGGTGTTTCGCCACCATTGTTGGTGAAGCAGGCATTTGTGGATGTGAGTAATGCGCGGGCCTCGAAACAACGGTTTATTAATGAGGCGTTGGCCTATCGTGAACAAACCGTGGCCGCCGCTTCGGCGAACGCGCGGAAAAATGTGGATGAAGCAGAGACCGCGCGACGATCGGCAATTGAATCGGCGCGCGGCGAAGCGGACCGCTTCGGGAAAATCGTCGCCCAGTTCCAAGCCGATGCGGACGGCGGCGTGCAAACCTATGAGCAATCGCGGCAAATGACCTTGCGGCAAAAATATCTGGAAATGTTAGAGGCGATCGTCCCCAAACTGGCCAGCAAGGCACTACTCGATACCGACAAACCGGTGAATCTGACGATTTTTCCTGAAAACAATAAGTGACTGGTTTTGCGGGGAACTTTCGACTGCGGTTGGAGAGCTTTACAATTCACTACGGAGGCACGGAGGCAGTAGGCTTTAGACCTTAGATTTTAGAGGGAGACTGTCAAAGCCTATTCGACAGTCGATAGCTTTTCTCTCCGTGTCCTCCGTGCCTCCGTGGTGAAATTTTTTAATAGGAACATGAACAAATGACTGGACGGAGTCCGGATACGGTGCGTGTGGGTGCCGTGAATTATTTGAATTCTAAACCTCTGGTCGAGGGTTTGGCCGAGGCGGCGAAGGGGATTGATCTTCGGCTCGATTATCCCAGTCGGTTGGCGGATGATCTGGCGGGCGGCCATTTGGATGTGGCGCTGGTGCCCTCGATTGCCTGTCTGCAAAACCCGGATTATGAAGTGATTTCCGATGCCTGTGTGGCGGCTTGTGGCGATGTGCTCAGCGTGAAATTGTATTGCCGCGTACCGGCTGCCAAGATCAAGACGTTGGCGCTGGATCAAGGATCGCGGACCAGTGCGACGTTGGTGCGGATTTTGTTGGCCGAGCGGTTAGGCTTGCATCCGGAACTCAAACCGTTGCCCTTGACCTGGTCGGTGGCGGACAGTGATGCCGACGGGGTGTTGATGATCGGTGACCGGGCGATTCATCCCCCGGCGGAGAATTTCGTCGAAACCTGGGACTTGGCCGGCGAGTGGTTGCAGTGGACCGGGTTGCCGTTTGTGTTTGCCATGTGGGTGGCGCATCGGGAGACGGATCTGGGCAGCGTAGCCGATGCGCTTAGTGCGGCCCGGGATTTGGGTGTCGAGCGTATTGAGGCAATCGCCCGGCGTGAAGCGCCGCTGTTGGGAATTCCGCTGGACACGACGATTGACTACTTGACGAATAATCTTTATTACCGGTTGGGAGAGCGGGAACGTCTTGGACTGAATCGGTTTTATGAGTTGGCCGTCGAACACGGCTTGGCTCCGGAGGGAGTGGATCTTGTCTTCAGAAATTGCGCCACTACTTGAAAAAGCGGTCGACGGCGGCCGGCTGACGCCCGAAGAAGGGCTGAAGTTGCTTGAGTCGCACGATTTGAACGCGCTGGGCGAAGCGGCCAATGCGGTGACGCAGCGGCTGCATCCCGAGCCGTACCGCACATACAACATCGATCGCAATATCAACTACACCAACGCCTGCACGGCGGTGTGTGATTTTTGCGCGTTTTATCGTCCACCCGATCACCCCGAAGTCTACGTGCTAGAGCGCGAGGAATTGTACAAAAAGCTGCAGGAAACGGTCGAATTGGGAGGAGACCAGATTTTGCTGCAAGGGGGACTGCATCCCAAGTTGCCGTTGGAATGGTACGAGGAGCTGCTGTCCGATTTGCGCTCGCACTTTCCACAGATCAATATTCACGGCTTCAGTCCGCCGGAAATTCATCACTTCACCAAGATCAGCAAATTGCCGCTCAAAACTGTGCTGGAGCGACTCAAAGCAGCGGGCCTGGGGAGTTTGCCGGGCGGCGGCGGTGAGATTTTAGTAGATCGCGTTCGCAAAGAGATTACCCGCGGTAAGGTACTGACGGATGATTGGTTGAATGTGAATCGCGTGTGGCACGAGTTGGGGGGCCGTTCTTCGGCAACGATGATGTTCGGGCATGTGGAGACATTGGCCGAGCGGATCGAGCATTTGGAACGGTTGCGGCAAGTGCAGGACGAAACGGGTGGATTCACTGCTTATATCTGCTGGACCTTCCAGCCGGACCACACGGACCTTTCGCACATCCCGCCGGTTGGCGCGTTCGAATACCTGAAGACCCAAGCGGTGAGCCGGTTGTATTTGGACAATTTTGCGAATATCCAATCGTCGTGGGTCACGCAGGGAGAAAAGGTGGGGCAAATGGCGCTGTACTTCGGCGCTAACGACATGGGCAGCTTGATGATCGAGGAAAACGTCGTCGCGGAAGCGGGGACGGTGCATTATTTATCGCTGGAAACGATTCGCCGAGTTATTCAGGAATGTGGTTATATACCGCGGCAGCGCAATGTGTTTTATGAGTACATCGACGAAGTTGACGAGGCCACATCGTTGGAATTGGCCGGTCATGCGGGTTCGTCGCCGCTGAACGTGTTGCCATAGGCAGAATTTTGGCGTCGGAAGCGGTTCCGCAGCCAAGAATGGGGTAACTTTGGATTCCAGTCGTCCAGCTACTGCGCTACGCGGGATCGTTTTTGGCGAAAAAAATGATCCGCACGGTTGTCAGGATTCCCCCGATGATACACGTTGAGAACCTCACCAAGAGCTTTGCCGATTTGCGCCGCGGAACTGTGCACGCCTTGGATGGAGTGAGTTTCGACGTGCAGCCGGGCGAGATTTTCGGTTTGCTCGGCCCCAACGGTGCGGGCAAGACGACCTGTCTGCGGATGCTGAGTACAGTGTTGCGCCCCACGAGCGGAATCGCCGAGGTGGCCGGCTATAACGTAGCGACCGATCCGGCGAAGGTTCGCATGCGGATCGGTTTCATGTCGGGCAACACCGGGGTGTATGACCGCATGACCGCCTGGGAAATGGTGGAATACTACGGCCGGCTGTATGGCATGCCCGAGGACGCTCTGCAGGCGCGGTTGGAAGAGCTGTTTGAAACATTGCAGATGAACGAAATCCGGGACATGCTTGGCTCCAAGATGTCGACCGGGAATAAGCAAAAAGTATCCATCGCACGGACCATTGTGCACGATCCGCCGGTGATGATTTTTGACGAGCCCACGTCGGGATTGGATGTGCTGGTCGCTCGCGCGGTGTTGGAAGCAATCGCGCGGCTCAAGGATCAAGGCAAGTGCATTATCTTTTCTACGCACATCATGCGCGAAGTGGAAAAACTGTGCGACCGTATTGCCATCATTCACAAGGGACGTATCTTGGCGATGGGGACGGTGCAAGAGTTGGAAGACCGCTACCAGGAATCGGATATGGAAGAGGTCTTCTTTGATTTGATACAAGCTTACGAAGCGGAGTTGGCCGCAGCTGCGGCCGAGGCCGGGTAACGTTTTTCGACTTTGGCCGACGCAATCAACGACCATGGGACCTCGCACGGCAAACATGATCAACTGGAAAAATGTCAAACTGATTTTCATGCGGGAACTGCGCGATCAGCTCCGTGATCGGCGTACGTTGTTCATGATCATTGTCTTGCCGCTGCTGCTGTATCCCGGTCTGGGAATCGGCATGGTGCAATTGACGGTGCTGTTTTCCGAGCAACCACGGACGGTCGTGATCTTGGGAGACAACAATTTATCGCCCAAAACCTTGCCGCCGTTGTTAGAAGGGGATGGATTCGCCAGAGATCTGTTTTCCGATTCAGCGGATGCCGCGAAATTGCGGGTGCTCTCGCAATCGGAGCTGGTGGCGGCTAATAGCGACGGCAAAGTTTCTGAAAAAGATGCAGAGCTATTGCAGCGGGCCGAGTCGATTTCGTCGATGGTTCCCGAGCGCGAACGGCTACAACAGGAATTGGCTGAATTGCAGGGGACAGCCCATTTCGGGACTGCGAACACCGAGCGGATGGAGGAATTGCGGCGGCAGTTGACGGCGATCAATGCCGATATGGGCAAGCTGTTCGCCGAGTCGAAAATCCAAACCTTAGTGATTATTCCCCAGGATTTTGGCGAATCGGTTGCATCGGCCAACCAGCAATTGGTCGAGCGCGGCGGAGCGACGGTGCCGATTGCTGACTATGAACGCCCGTTGATTGTGCACAACAGCGCCGATGAAAAATCGCAGATCACCTACAGCCGCGTTGCTGAGGTTTTGGAGCATTGGGAAGATCAGATTCTCGATCAGCGTCTAGAACTGGCGGACCTGCCGGCGAATTTGCATCGCCCGGTGGAGGCCCGCGGCGCGGATCTGGCGATGATCGAACAGCTCAGTTCGAAATTGTGGAGCCAATTATTTCCCGGTTTGCTTGTGTTAATGTCGATCACGGGGGCGTTTTATCCGGCGATCGACTTGGCGGCCGGCGAAAAAGAACGGGGCACGATGGAAACCTTGTTGATTTGCCCCGCCTCCCGGTCGGAGATTGTGGTGGGCAAATTCTTCACGGTGATGTCGTTTAGCATTATGACCGCCTTGCTGAATTTGATCAGCATGGGGATGACGGGCCGCTATATGGTGGGGCTGATGGGGGCGCGCACGATGCCGGGGATGACAACACCGACGTTGCCATCGCTGGGAGATGTTGCCTGGATCGTGATCTTTCTCATTCCGTTGGCGGCGATGTTTAGTTCGCTCTGTTTGGCATTGGCGACGTTTGCTCGCAGTAGCAAGGAAGGGCAGTATTACCTGACGCCGCTGTTGATGGTGACCCTCGGTTTGACGATGTTCTGTTTGTCACCGGGGGTGGAACTGACCGAGCGGCCAATGTACAGCGTGATGCCGGTCTGTGGCGTGGCGTTGTTGCTCAAAGGGTTGTTGATGTCGTCGTTGTCAACGGCGCCGCTGTATGTGTACGCCGTGCCCGTGTTGGGATCGACGCTTTTTTATAGCTTTCTGGCACTGTATTGGGCGATTGAACAATTTAAAAGCGAAGATGTCCTGTTCCGTGAAGCGGAGCGGTTCGACCTAAAGCTGTGGGTACATCATCTCTTGCGGGACAAGGAACCAACGCCGAGTTTTTCTGAGGCGGTGATATGTTTCATTCTAATCATGATGTTGCAATTTGTAGCAATCAGCTCATCGGGGGCCGGTGCTGGTACGGGGTGGATGATCCGTATGCTGTTGATCACACAAATTGCTGTGATTGCCAGCCCAGCGCTATTCATGGGGGTCATGCTGACCACCAGTTTGAAGCAAACCTTTCGGCTTCATCTGCCGCGGCTGAAAATGGTGGGTGTGGCCATGGTGCTGGCGGTGGCGCTGCATGTGCTCTCGCTAGAGTGGTCGTACCAACTCGAGTGGTTCTTCCCGAAGTTACCCGAATCGATGGCGGAGCCGTTGAAGCGGTTGATGAGCGCGGAGATGCCCTGGTGGATTTTGCTGGGGACGATGGCCCTTGCCCCGGCGATTTGCGAAGAACTGGCGTTTCGCGGTTTCATCTTGAGCGGGCTGCGGCGCACGGGCCGCACCTGGATGGCGATCGGCCTGTCGAGTTTTGCCTTTGGTTTCATGCACATGATTCCGCAACAGGTCTTTAATGCGACTTTGTTGGGGCTGGTGCTGGGAATCATCGCGATCCGCAGCAACAGTTTGTTGCCGGGCGTCATTTTCCATCTGATTTATAACTCGCTGGGGGTCATCCATGCCCGCATTGGGCCGCAGTTATTGGATCGATTCCGTGGGAATCCGCTGGTTCGTGATGTGGACGGCCAAATGTTGTACGGTTGGGCGACGATCGCCATCGCTGTGTTGATCACGTTGCCGTTGTTATGGCGACTGATCCAAGGCATCAATCCTCGCACGCCGCGGCAGGTCGAGCAAATCGCTGCGAATTCGGCGCCGACGTTGGTTTCGCCAGGGGCAGGCTCTGCTTAAAGGCGTCGGCCCGGACGTCTGCTTTTCGGCGTTTCTGTCTGCGGTGTGGCCTGCTGTCCGGGGGGATTTCGAGGACCAATGGCGACGCTTGCAATCACGGCAGCTACGTACCTAGACTAAGTCTTACTGGTAAGTCTCTCTTCGTTGTCCACTCTGGCTGGGACGACGATATTCCCGCCTTTTTGTCCGAGATAACGGACGGACTCACGCCGACAGATGACTGATCAACCGACATACGACGACGATGCCGCCTTGCCGAACGAACTTCCGCCGGTCGAGCCCCCTTCGGCGGGATTTATTCTGCAATTATTTTTGATCCCGGCGTTAATCATCGGCGTGATCGTGGGGGTGGTCTTCGTATTTGGGTTGATGGCATCATCCCAAGACGATTGGCGGGATTTGGTGCAGAAGGTGGGCAGCCCGAACGGTGATATCCGTTGGCGGGCAGCGATGGGGCTCGCACAGATGTTGTCGCTGGACGACAAAAAGGGGGGATCGGATGAAAACCTGGTTGGAAATCGCCAAGTAGCCGACGCGCTGTGTGGACTGCTCAACGAAGAACTCAGCCGTACTTCGCCCAACGAAGATGAAGTTCAGACGCAAGCGTTTTTAACACGGGCGGTCCAACTATTACGCGTGCCGGATGTGGTGGTCCCGACATTAATTCGCGCAATCGATGCGGATCAGGATCTGGAGGTTCGTAAAAACGGATTAGCGGCTGTGGCCATTGTCGCCAATCGAGCGCAGGAAGCAGGACAACCTTTGAATGCGGAGTTGACCGATGCGCTGATCGAGAAGCTTTCAGAAGTCTCCGCCGAGATGACCCCGGCCGATTCGGCGCCGCTGATGCGACAGATGGGGGCGTTTGCTTTGGGCATGCTCGATTCCGAGCGGGCCACCGCACGGTTGCAGATCCTGTTAAACGACAGCAATGCGGCGACGCGAGCGAACGCCATGATTGGATTGGCGCGACATACGGATGCGAGTGGATTTCCCGTGTTGGTGGAAATCCTCGAATCGGCGACGCGGGTACCCCAAGAGGAAGACGATGCCTTTGAGCGGTTTGCTTCGGTGAAAAACGGGATTATGGCGATTGAGCTGCTGGCGACGACTTTGACGGTTGCGCAGCGTGAGCAGTTGATTGAGTTGCTGTCCCCGATTGCCCAAAACCATGCCGAACCGCGGATTCGGATCGACGCGGGAAACGCCATCAAGACACTGAATGCGGTTGGCGAGACCCCGTGAAATTGCTGCGAAAGTTCTTAGCGGGCAGTGGATCTGCATCTGTTTTCGCTGACAGTGGCTGCTTCTATTTCAGTCTCTGATTGTGTTCTCAGGTGGCTGTTTCTTGACGAATGGCCACTCAGAACATTACACAGGATGTTTAGATACACAAGCAGAGCAGAATTTAACGATTTTGCGGCGGTGTTTGCGACATAGTTTTTGCCGTGGCGGACCACGGAGGGGGTCTGAGGGGGGCGGACAGGGGGCAGAATGCCGGCGTGGGAAGATGGTACCAATAGAGGATTTGGAATATTTTCGCCTTTTTACGCACGTTCGCCAAAAATCATGACCTATGTTTGAGCGTCAATCAGACGTTTGAGCGCTAGAAACGGCAGATTCTCCGTTTTGACACCAAAAATGCTTTGCATTCGTGGATAAGAATTGCCACGATGCATGATGAAATGGGCGTTTGCGGAAGACGGGGGAGACGCTGTGAGGCGCGTGCTAAGAATTCGAGGAATTGGAACACCAAAGGAGATGTTACCATGAAGATCAATTGGGCAGTAATGGTGGTAGCCCTTGCCACATTCTGCGGAAGCGGTTCATTTGCTGAAGCCGGTAATTATTGCGGTGCAGCTGGGTACAACTGTTGCCCGACAGCCGCCTGCCAGCCTTCTTGCTGTTATACAGCTTGCAAGGTGGAGCGGCAGACCTGCTACAAGACCGTTTATGAAACGGTGTATGAGCAGGAAGAGTACACGTGCCACAAGACGGTCTATGATCGTCAGGTCGAAGATCGCCAAGAGACTTGCTACAAGACGGTTATGGAGCAACACGAACGGGATTGCACCTACACGACTTGCCGTCCGGTTTACGAGACGACCCAAGTGGAACGTCGTTACACGGTCTGCAAACCCGTTTGGGAAACCTCGTACAAGCAGTGCAACTACACCGTTCGTCGCCCGGTTTGGGAAACGACGGAATGCGAACGCACTTACACGGTGTGCCGACCTGTGTGGGAAACCTGTGAAAAAGAGTGTCGTCGCACGGTGATGAAACGCGTTGTCGAAACCGTCAACCGAGAACGTTGCTACACGGTTCGCAAACCGGTGACGACTTATCGTACGGTGACGAAACAGACCGGTTGCTGGAAAACCGAGCAGGTTTATGTGCCTGGTCCGGTTCAACGGCGTTGCGTGACGGACGAATGCGGTTGCCCGCGGGTCTGCATGGTGCAGTGCCCGGGACATTACACGTGCAAACGTGTTTGGTGCCCGCAAACGGTTCAGTGCCAAGTTCCCTGTACGACCTACAAATGCGAAGTCGTGCGGCAAAGCTGCCCGGTTCAAGTTTGCCGGTACGTTCCTGAGACTATTGTCGAAAAAGTGCCCGTGCGGACGTGTCGCATGGTTCGCGAACAACGGACCTGCAAAGTGCCGGTTCGCACTTGCCGTTGGGTTTGCGAAACCAAATCACGTCAAGTTCCGGTTCGCACCTGCAAAATGGTCCGCGAAGAACGGGTCTGCACGGTTCCTGTCCGGACCTGCAAAATGGTTACGGAAACGCATGTGAAGAAAGTTCCTTACTGTGTGGCCAAGAAAGTGCCGTACACCCGGACTTTCCAAGTTTGCAAAATGGTGCCTCGCCAAGTCGCCGAGACGCGTACTCGTTGCGTTGCTCGTTGTGTGCCGCGGCAGGTTGCCTATGAAGTCTGCCGTATGGTTCCGACGACCGTTTGCCCGACCAACTGCAACAGTGGGTGTTCGAGCTGCGGTGGTGGCTGTGCCGATGGCAACTGTAGCGTTGGCGGAGCTCCGCAAACGCACGAAACGGAAAAACCCGCTCCAGAACCGGCTCCCGAGCCGGAAGCGGAACCCGAAGCTGCACCGAATCCAGGCGCTGAAGCCTAATCGCGACGCAGTTTTTGAGTAATAGATGATGAACCAGGGAGCCGTGACGCAAGTCGTCCGGCTCCCTTTTTTCGTGCGCTGTTTGGCTGGGGAGCGTGGTCAGTGGGAAGGGTCGGGCGTCCCAACCCTCAAGCCTGTCCCCTCACGCCTCACTTCTTTCAGCGGCGTTGAGTAGTCTCAGACCGTTGAAGATGACCAGTAGCGATGCGCCCATGTCGGCGGCGATGGCCATCCAGAGTGTGGCTTCGCCGAAGAGCGTGAGGATGATGAACAAGACCTTGAGTCCGAGCGCGAAGACGATGTTTTGACGGACGATGGTGAGTGTTCGCCGCGCGTGTCGAATTAGCCAAGGGATTCGCGAAAGGTCGTCGGACATCAGGGCGACGTCGGCGGTTTCGATCGCGGTGTCGGTTCCCATGGCTGCCATGGCGATTCCGACGGTGGCAGCGGCCAGTGCGGGGGCATCGTTCACGCCGTCACCGACCATGGCCACACCTTCACCTTGGGCGGAGAGCTGTTGGATGTAGTTGAGTTTATCCTCAGGCAGGCATTCGGCTTTGACGTTATCGGCAGCGATGATCTGGGCGACAGCTTCGGCGGTGGCTTGATTATCGCCGGTGAGGATGTCGATACGCTTGACGCCGGCTTCACGCAGGGAGACGAGGACCTGCGCGGCGATTTCGCGAGGCGCATCGGCGACGCTGATGAGTCCGATGACCTGTTTACGGGTGCCGACGGCGATCACGGAGTGGCCGGCCTGTTCTAGCTCCATCGCTTTTTCGTGGACACCGGGTGATTCGTCCGCCTGTTCGTGGACGAGGCGGTGGCTGCCGATCCAATACGGTTCGCCGGCGATGTTGCCCACCACACCGCGACCGCTGAGCAACTGGTGGTCCTCGACGGTGGGGGAGGTGATTTCCTCGGCGGCAGCGAAATGCCGTATGGCGCTGGCGATGGGGTGACTGCTTTGGGCTTCCAGAGCGGAGGCGACTTCAAGAAGTTGTTTGTGAGAATAGGAATTCAACGGCGTAACGGATTGCACCACAGGTTTACCGACCGTGATCGTGCCGGTTTTATCAAAGGCAATGGTCTGGATCGTGGCGCACGATTCCAGGTGCCGCCCCCCTTTGATCAATACTCCTTGGTGGGCAGCTGCTGTGAGAGCTGAGACGATGCTCACGGGTGTGGAGATGACCAGCGCACAGGGGCAGGCAATGACCAACACGACCAGTCCACGGTAAATCCACTCGCTCCAATTGGCGGCAAAGAGCAGCGGGGGAATGACCGCCACGGTGAGGGCCAAAGCCATCATCGCGGGCGTGTAGTATTGGGCAAAACGCTCGACCCATTGTTGGCTGGGCGCGCGGGCGGCTTGGGCTTCTTCGACCATTTGCGCGATGCGGGCCAATGTGGAGTCGGCGGCGATGTGCGTGACTTCAATTTCCAGCGCGCCGTCTTCATTGATCGTGCCGGCAAAGACTTCTTGGCCGGGCTGTTTGTCGACCGGGCGGGACTCGCCGGTGATGGGGGCTTCGTTGATGGCGGACTGACCGGAGCGGATAACGCCATCGAGCGGAATTTTTTCACCGGGACGGACAGAGATCAACGCGCCTAATACGATCTCTTCGACCGGCAATGATTCGGCATTTCCTGCGGCATCGATTCGCCGCGCGGTGGGAGGAGAAAGGTCCATGAGGGCGGAGATCGCCCGTCGCGCGCGGCCCATGCTCCAGTGTTCCAGCAGAAGTGCCACACAGAACAGGAAGGAGACCGTGGCGGCTTCGAACCATTCGTTGATGGCGATCGCGCCGATCACAGCGACCGTCATCAGCAGGTTCATATCGGGTTGGCGGCGGCTCAACGCAGCCCAGGCTTTGGGGGCGACTTGCCATAAGGCGGCGAGAATGGCGGCCATGTAGGCGGTGCGGGATATCCACAATGCGGCGGAGTCACCGGCATGTGTGAATTGAATAGTGGTGCCGATAATCAGAGATGCGGCGGACAGAGTCGCCAACCAAGTCGGCCATTGTTTCCACCAGGGGAGGGCGTGTTGGGCAGAAATCGGTGCCCAGGGTTGCGCCCGCATGCCGATTTCGGAAATGCGGGTGATGATCTGTTCGGGGTCGGTGACGGCCTGGTCGTAGATGGCCGTCATGCGGTTTTTGAAGATGTCGAATTTCAGTTCGACGATCCCCGGTTGACGGCCCACAGACTGTTCGAGCTGGCGAATTTCCTCGGCGCAATCCAATTCAGCAACGCGGAATTGAGCGGTCCGTACGGAGCGCGGGCGGTCCGATTCTTCAGGTTGTCCCTGCATCGTCTCGCCCCTGCTGGCTTGGCCGTCGCACGTTCGAGCAGCGCAGCCACGGCAGAGAAAATGCAGCTTGGCGCCGAGATGAATCTGGTGTGTGCGTCGTTGTTGAAAAATACAGTGTGTCGAGGTCGTTTCAAGCTGCACAGGCTGGGCAGCGTCTCAACCGCTTACGTTGCGGTCTATTATTTGTATTCGTAGCCGACGCTGCGTTCAATGGCGCGGGCCTTATCGCTGTACAGCATTTTGTTAATCGGGTCGTCAAGTTTATCGGTGGGGCGATCGGAGCGTGCGTCCTTGCCGTATTCACTCCAATTTTCAGCAACCATAGGCGCTGCATCGTCGTAATCGCGCGGATTCGGTTCAAAAAGGCCCAGCGTGGTGTCGGTCATTTCTTTGCTGGCATCGACCAGGCCGCAGCCGGTGAAAGAAACACAAACGGTCACGAACAGTGAGAAAATGAACAGTCGCATGGACGGATCCTCCGGGCGGCCTCGCCGGGTTGCCAAGATTCGAGGCGAGACCAGGCGCAACGAGGGCGGCTTGAAGTGAGAGATGTAGAGATTGTGTGATTGCTGAGAGAGTGAGAGGGGCGGAATTTCGCAGAATTGTCGCAGCAGGTCTAGGGCAGTTTTTGGCGAATTCGCCCGATCTGCATTGAGGCAGGTCATTGTGCGGGCGGCGCAATTTTAAGATCGTTCAGCGACGATGCTGGAGTTTGTTTTGAGGAGGGAAGAGCTGTGAAAATTTCGGTGGGATACACGTTTTTGCCCAAACAGATGAGTTTGCGGACAGCGGCGGTGATGGATCATTTTGGGGTGGGTTTTGAAACAGGACGGCATGAGATCGCCGAGGAGTTGGAATTGCCGATTCAAGAGGGCGACGTGGTTTGTTTTACGGGTGAGTCGGGGTCGGTAAAATCGAGTTTGATGCGGGCGGTCGTAGGCGAATTGCCGGGCGTGGTGAACATTGAGACCTTGGATTTGGGAGATGCGATTCTCGTGGAATCGTTGGGCGGATGCTTTGAGGAGGCGGCGCGGCTGTTGTCGATGTGCGGCTTGGGAGAAGCGCTTTTGATGTTGCGGCGGCCTGCGGAATTGAGCGATGGGCAGCGGTATCGATTTCGCTTGGCGTTGGCACTCGCGCAACAACCGCTGTGGATTATGGCGGATGAATTTACGGCGACTTTGGATCGCACATTGGCCAAGGTGGTAGCCTTCAACTTAGCGCGGCGTGCCGGGAAGACGGCGACGGGCTTTTTGTTGGCGACAACGCACGAAGATGTGTTGGTTGATCTGCAGCCGACGTTGCATATGCGGTGCGCGTTGGATGGTCCACCGGAAGTCACCCGCTATGAGCGTAAAAAAAAAGCGTCAGCTTTGGCGACGACTTGTGGATCAGTCGCGGGACCAAATCCGACTGGCCGCATTTCGCTCGGTGGCATTACCGCAGTCACGGCGTCGGGCTGACGCGGTTTGTGACGGTGCTGTGGCATGGTGAGCGGGCGGTGGGGATTTGCCTGTTTACCTGTCCGCCGATTTCGTTGCGGCATCGGCGTCGGTTTTTCGCGATGTCGGGACGGTGGTCACGCGTGAAGCTGCAATTGCTGAATCGGCAACTGGTTAATTTGTCGCGGGTGGTGTTGCATCCGACGTATCGCGGCGCGGGGCTGGCTGCTTCGTTTGTGCGGCGGAGTTGTGAGTTGTGTCCGTGGCCTTGGATCGAGACGTTGACGCAAATGGGGCATGTGAATCCGTTTTTCGAACGGGCGGGATTTGTGCGGGTGGGGCAGTCACAACCGCAAGAGCGATCGCGTTCGGGGCATTCGACATTGTGGGGGACGCGACGTCGTGCCGACGGCGGGAAGACGTTGGTCTCGCAACAGGCATTTGAAAAGAGCCGGTATGCGGAGCCGGTTTATTATGTGTTTGATAATCGGGTGAACGTGCAGGGTTGAGGGCACAGGCAGAATTGGTAGGTCATGCTGTACATGACGTTTTTCGGTGAGGTGTCGCGACTCAAAGTTTCGTCATGCACAGCATGACCTACGGAGGGGGTGTGATGAGTGATGCGGAGATATTGGTGCGACGGGTGGGGCTGCGGTTGTTGACGGATGCGGAACAACAGGCGTATCTGCAGTTCCTGTTGAAGGGGGCGAGTCCGGCGTTGATTTGCGCGCAATTGGGCGTGCCGTATTCGGCGGTGCTGACGACGCTGCGAGAGTGCGCGGAGTTTCGTGATGATCATGATGATGCGCAGGCACTGCTGACGCAGAATGTCGAAGCGGCGCTCTACACACATGCGATGAAGGGGAGCGTGCCGGCGATGACGCTGTGGCTGCGCAACCGACCGCCCAATAGTTGGAAGGCGGACGCCGACGGGGAGGACGCTGTTGACGAACTGGAACGGTTGAGCGATGCAGAATTGCTTGAGTTGGCAACAGCGGAGGGACTTGCGGTACCGGTTGCGCTTGCACGGGGCGCTCAAGCGGCGGGCGGCGAAGTATAGCCCGGCGGATTTTCGTCGGCAGTTGCGGCTGAGGCCGGGGTCGCCGGTCTGTTTGGGGGACGCGACCGAAGCGTGGCAGGCGGCGGATTTCGCGGCGCTGGACGGGGCGTGGATGTCGTTGGCGGGCCGCGGTGGTGCTGTGGGCGTGCGGCGGGCGTATATCGAACGGCCGCGGGGGCATGGCAAGACGTCGGACATGGCGGCGCAGGTGTTGTGGATTTTGCTGTACGCCCAGAGCGCTGTGAATGGTTTGGTGGCGGCGGCGGATTTGGATCAGGCAACGTTGTTGCTCGAGGCGATCGAACGGTTCGTGCGACTGAATCGGGGATTGTGTGGGCCTCTCAAATTCCGGCAACACGGCGTGGTGAACGGGAGGACCGGTAGCCGGTTGGAGGTGATTAGTTCCGACGTGCAAAGTTCCTGGGGGGCGTTGCCGGACTTTGTGGTGTGCGACGAATTGAGCCATTGGCCGCGACCGGATATGTGGCATTCCTTGTTTTCGTCGGCAGCCAAGAAGCGTGACTGCGTGTTGGCGATTTTGACAAACGCTGGTGTGGGCCGAGGTTGGCAATGGGATGTGCGTGAGGCGGCGCGGACGAGTTCGTCGTGGTATTTTTCGTCGATCGCCGGACCGTGTGCCCCGTGGATTCGGGACGAAGATTTACAAGAACAGCGGGAATTGTTACCGCCCAGCGTTTATGACCGCTTGTGGCGCAACATTTGGCAAGAGGGTGGTGGAGAATTCGTCACATTGGCCGAAGCCGAAGCGTGCCGCGATACGGTCTTGTCGGAGCGGAGCCGGAGTGCGCCGGGGTGTCGCTATATTGCGGCGATCGACTATGCGGAGAAGCGGGACTACACAGTAGGTGTGGTCGTGCATCGCGAGGGGCAGCGGGTTGTGGTGGATCGCATGGACGTGGTCCGTCCACAACCCGATGCGCCGGTGGAGGTCGCCTGGGTCGAGGAGTGGATCGAACGCATTGCTGCTGATTTTCATGCGGTGACCTTTGTGGTCGACGAATACCAATTGGTGAGCACGATTCAAAAATTCGGCCGTCGGTTTGACGTGCGGCGGTTTGAGTTTCTGTCGGGGCGAGGCAACCATGCGCTGGCGCTCAATTTGCGGCAGTTGATTTTGCAGCGACTGGTGCGTTGGTACGCCGGGTGCGGGGAGTTGCATGCTGAGTGGGGTCGAGACGATTTGGAGACGGAATTGGCCAGCGTCGTGTTACGGCAATCCGCTTCGGGCCGCTGTCGCATCGATCATCACGTGGGCGGCCGGCAACACGACGACCGGGCGTTTGCCTTGGGAGCGGCTTGTTTGCATGCGGTAGAAGGGGCTTCGGGGGGGGAGTGGTTGTTGGTGGGGCGTATGTAGTGCGGTTGGCGGTAGGCAGTAAAAAAGTGGCCGGTGGTTAGTGGCCGGTGGCCAGAATTGGAGTGAGAGGGGGTTGTTTGCTGGGTGTGGTGCAGGGGGGGGTGGAGACCTGCGGTCTGGGCTGTGCGGGGTCGGGAGACCCGCGCACAACATGACCGGGGCGGGAGACCGGTGCACAACTCGTATCCTCATGCCTGTTACCTCAGGCCTCAGGTCTTATTTTAAAGGAGCGAATCGTTGTTGGGATACTTTCGTGATCGTTGGCGGGTGGCGGCTTTGCGGGCTCGTTATGCTCGGCGGGTTCAGGAGCGGTTGTTGAACTTGGTGGAAACGTCGGGGCCGTTGCCGGTTTCTGAGGATCCGGGGAAATGGACGTTGTTGGGCCCGGGAAGCGGGGCCATGGATGCGGTGCAGCGGACTGATTTGCGTACGCGAGCGCGGCAGTTGGCGATGACCAATTCGCATGCGCGAAATGTGATTCGGCTGTTGGAGATTTACGTTGTGGGGCCGGGGCTGAAACTGTCACACGGGGCGCGACATGAGGATGCGGCGGCTAAGGAATTGGCGGGTCGCGCGGATGCGGTGTGGGCGGAGTTTTTACGGGCGAATCAGCGGCACTTTTCTTACCGCGAATATGGCCGTCGGGCGTGGCGGGATGGGGAATGTTTTTTGCGGCTGTTTCGTCGTCCGGCTTGGCCGCCAAGTGTGCGGTTTGTTGATCCCGAAACGATCGCGACGCCCGCGCATCAGGAGGAGGGCGAAGGAATTTTGACTCAGCCGGAAGACGTCGAGACGCCGGTGGCGTATCAACAGGTCGATGCGGTTTCGTTGGAACTACGCGAGGAGATTCCGGCAGCAGAGATGTTGCATACGAAATTGGGAGCGGACTCGAATCTAAAACGGGGCGTGACCATATTAGCGCCGGCGATTGAGACGCTCGAAAGTTTCGACAAATGGTTGGAGACGGAGTTACTCGCGCGGCGGTTGCAGTCGTCGATTGTGTTATGGCGCAAGGTCCAGGGGTCGCCTTCGGAGGTCGCTTCGGTGGCCGATGGTGCTCAACACAATTCGCGGACCGATCCGTACGGGACGGTGCGAAGTGAGAAGGTGCGAGCCGGGACGATCTTGACGACGTCGCAAGGAACCGATCTGCAGTTCTTGCAGCCGGATACGAACTTCGGCGATGCGGTGCCGATGGGGCGGTTGCTGTTGTTGTGTCTGGCCGCGGGCCAGGGACTACCGGAGTTCATGCTGACGTGCGATGCCTCGAACGCTAACTTCGCATCGACGATGGTGGCTGAGGGGCCAGCGGTGAAATTGTTCCAGGCGGAGCAACAGTTTTTCGTCGCTGAGTTTGAGCGATTGTGGCGCTGGGTGATTTCCGAAGCAATCCGGGCGGGGCTGTTGCCGGACGATTTTCATGATCAAGTGGTGCCGCTTTGGAGCGCGCCGGAATTGGTGAATCGCGATCGCCCACGCGAACGCTTGGCCGATGCACGGCTGTGCGACGCGGGAATCTTAAGCAAGGCGGAAGTGGCCCGCCGCGACGGGGCGGATCCGGAGTTGATGCGTTCGGAGCGTGAGGAGGAGTAGGCGGCTAGAGAGTGGCGAGTGGTCGGTGGCCAGTAAGAGTAGGCAGTAGGCAGTAAAAAAGTGG
The DNA here is from genome assembly GCF_007860075.1 of Symmachiella macrocystis. Lineage (NCBI taxonomy): Bacteria > Pseudomonadati > Planctomycetota > Planctomycetia > Planctomycetales > Planctomycetaceae > Symmachiella > Symmachiella macrocystis. The sequence goes on along the minus strand of NZ_SJPP01000001.1, from coordinate 822,825 downwards.
CCGGTGGTTAGTGGCCGGTGGCCAGAATTGGGTGGGATACTTGTGCTTGATTATGCTGGGGTGTTGGTGTTTTTGCGTTTTGGAGACCTACGGTCGGGGCTGTGCGGGGTCGGGAGACCTGCGCACAACGAGGGGTCGGGAGACCCGCGCACAACTAATGTCCTCACGCCTGTTTCCTACGGCCTACAGCCTAAAGCCTAAAGTCTCGCCGCCGTATGCGGCGCAGGAGGACGTGATGCGTGTGATGTGGTTGGTGTTTGAGCGATTGCCGCATCCTGAGGCGGTTTGTTATGCAGCGGGAGAGGCGGATGTGCGGTTGGCGGAGGTGTTGTTCCAGCAGCCGCGGATTGAGCGGATGCGATATGCGGAGCAGTTGCGGAATTTTTTACGCGAGCAAGAAGGGCTGTCGCCGTTCGAACGGCCGGGGGTGGCTTGCCGGGAAGGGGACAGTTTGTACCGGGTGATTTCTTGGCGGTTCGCGAAATGGTTGGCGAACGTATTGCCGGCGGAGGGGTCGCAGTTGGAGGGGGTGAGGGGGCGGATAGATGACTGGCTTTTGAGTGTGGAGTAGCGGGTCGGGAGCCTCTCGTAAAATTCGACGCTAATGAAAAGACTCCTCACGCAAAGCCGCAAAACTCGCAAAGGAATTTTCCATATCGAATCGATTATCAACGGTCTGCGGATATGATGTCCAACCCGATTATTAATCTCTTAAAAACGATCTCCCGGCCACTCAGTCGGCATTATGAAATCGATTTACCCCGATTATTTCTTGGCGATCTTTGCGGCTTTGCATGAGGCTATTTTAGAACTCACGGCTGGTTAGGATTCCCGCGGTGGTGGAAATCTGTGGACGGACTGATGTGGGGGTAAGAAACCTTGGCAATATCAGGATCCTCATGCCTATCGCCTCAAGCCTGCCTTCCTTCAACCTAGCAACTCAAGTCACCGCGATGCGGCGGGCGAGGAGTAGGGCGGGGATGACGAGGGCGGCGACGGCTAGGGAGTACTCGACGCGTTGGGTGACGAAGAGGACTAAGGCGGCGTCGATGAGGGGAAGGGAGAGGAGCATGGTCTTGATCGCTAGGCCGATTTTGGGGCCGACGGGATCGAAGATTGCGGCTGCGAGGCGGCGGTTGATCACGAGTAGGATCACCGCGAAGAGCATCAAGACCGAGAGGGGGTTGCCTAGGTTCTTGGTGGATAGTACGAATGAAATGAGCAGCATCACACCGGTGTTGACGAGCAGCATGCCGGTGACGGCTTGAAATTTGCTGCGGCGTCCGGTGTTGGCTTCGCAGCGGGCAAACCAGGTGACGCCGACGATGTAGACGCCCAGCGCGAGGGCGATGCCGATGTGGTGTCCGCTCCAGAGCGATGGGGCCGTGCTGGCGCCGAGAATCACATTCAGGCTGCGGCAACTGCCCATGGCGATTGGTCCCAACGGCGTGGCTTTGAGTAGCCAGTCGTAAGCGAAGATCGCGACGACGATCATTAGGGCGACCGTGAGGCTGGATGGTCCCACGACCGAAGCAGCGCCAACGCCGCCGGCCATTAACAGGCCGCCGAGTCCGATTGCATTGGTTAGCGGAACACGTCCCGAGGGAATGGGGCGTCCGGGCCGCTCTTGGGCATCGATGCGACGATCAAAGACGTCGTTGAAGACCATTCCGGACAAATACAAACCCCCGGAGGCCAACAATAACAGCACGAAGTCCAACACCGATGTGAAGCTGCGGTGGACGATGAGATATCCCAGAAAGATATCGGCCATTGCCGTGAAGAGGGCCGGTAGCCGGACGATTTGCAGATACGCCAGCAGTTTGGAGCGGTTCATGGTTTGCCAGTGGGCAGGGAAATAGTGGCCGGTGGCCAGAGATCAGGGGGGTGGGGTTAATTGTCTACGACCGTTTTGACCCAATTTGTTAGGGCGGTTTTGAATTCTGTTAGGGTGGCTTCTAGGTTGGTTTTGGCGGTGGTTAGGGCGTCTTTGTTGGGGCAGCTGGCTTGGGCGAAGTAGTAGAATTTGATTTTGGGTTCGGTTCCTGAAGGGCGGGCGGCGAAGGAGATTTGATGTTCGCCGGGGGCCGAATCGAAGAAGACCAAGTCCCCTTGTGGCTGGGGGAGATCTTCGACACGTGTATTGTCGGGCAGGGAGCGGATTTCGTGCGTGCCGTAATCTCTGGCGCGGGAGAGGCTGATGCCGGCCAACTCCGCGGGGGGGGCGACGCGGAATGTTTGCATCAGCGCATCGATCTGTGCTTTGCCGGTGGGGCCTTCGCTGACGAGCGACGTTTGCGATTCGGTGAAGTACCCGTGCTCGACGTAGATTTCGTCCAATCGATCAAGCAAGGTTTTCCCCTCGGCGTGCAGTTCTGCGGCGAGTTCCAAAATGTACAAGCCGGCGATAGCGGCGTCTTTGTCGCGGGCATATTGGCCGGCGAGGTATCCGAGTGATTCTTCGGCGCCGAAGACAAAGTTGTCCGGCCCTTCGCGGTCCATGGTTTGGCCAATGTATTTGAAGCCGACCAGCAGATCGTCGATGGCTCGTACGTCGGCGGCTTGTGCGAGTTTGGCGATGAGCGGTGTGGTGACTAACGTTTCGATCACATAGTGTTCCGGCGAGAGGGTTCCGGTCTCTTTCCGTTTGCGCAAAATGTAGTCGGCGATCAACACGCCGATGCGATTGCCGCTGACGTGCACGTAATCGCCTTCACTGTTGCGGACGGCGATTCCCAAGCGGTCGGCGTCGGGATCACTGGCCAATACAAGTGCGGCGTCTTCGGCGCGGGCTTGTTCGATGGCGGGGGCGAAGACTTCGGGGCGTTCGGGGTTGGGCAATTGGTCGGGGACGTTGGGGAAGTTTCCATCAGCGGCGCGTTGCGGCTCAAAGATGGAAACACCTTCAAATCCGGCGGCCTCAGCGGCGCGATAGACGGCTGTCTCGCCGACACCGTGCAAGGGGGTGAAGACGGCTTTGATGTCGCGCGCTTTGGAAAGACTCATGGCCAGGACATTGGCGATATAGGCGCGGTCGACTTCGGCGCCGATGATTTCAATTTTGCCGGCGGCGACTGCTTCGTCAAAGTCGATGGTGGCGAGTTCCTGGCATTGATAGACGCAATCGATAATGCCTTTGTCGTGCGGCGGGAGGACTTGGCCACCGGTGGACCAATACGCTTTGAAACCGTTATCCGATGGGGGGTTGTGGGAGGCGGAGACCATGGCGCCGACGTCGCATTTCAAATGCCGCACAGCGAAGGATAACTCGGGGGTGGCACGGGGCGATTCGAACAAGTAGACCTTGAGGCCGTTGGCGGCGAAGGTTGTGGCGGTCAGTTTTGCGAAATCGTTAGAACGCAGTCGCGTGTCGCTGGTCACAACGGCCACACCGCTGGATTTTCCAGTGGCCTGTTGCATGTAGACGGCGAGTCCCTGCGCGGATTCACCGATGGTGCGGTTGTTGATCGTGGCAGAACCGATGTCGGCCATCAAGCCGCGACGTCCGCCGGTCCCAAAGGGGATCACTTCCCAGAACAGGCGGTCCAATTCCTCGAAACGGTCCGCATCGACCAGCGCGAGCACGTCCGGGACATATTCAGCGAGATAGGGTTCAGTCAGCCACCGAGAGGCGTTGGTGGCGCTGGCGGGTGTTAAGCGGTTCTCAGCGGCGGCGGCTTCGATTTTGGCTAAGGCCGAACGAAGTCGCTCGTCAGGTGTCGTGGAACTCATCGGGGATCACTCGCGAATCGATTAGCTTGGTTTCGGGGTAGCGGCGCGCTGTTACGTCGCCGCTAACTTTACCAAAACATGTCGCGATCAGCGAGTGTAGGGGGGAGGGTAGTCAGGCGTTGGACGCGTACAACTCGGCGTATTCCAGCACCCACATGTCAATCAATTGCCGAAAGGATTCCGGGTCCGCTTCGACGAGCATTTGATAGCGGGTGCGGCGAAAGAGTTCCTTGTTGTGAATGGTGCCCTTGGCGCGGAGTTCGAGGATATGCACGGAGGCAAAGGGGCTGATGACCATTTCCAGTCGGCTGAAGGAATTGGCGCGGCGGCCGTCTTCGACAAGCAAATCATCACGGGAGATGGTCGCCCCCCAGCCACGTTCGTCGGTGGCGGTGTTGAAGCGAAAACCGGGAAAATGGTCGGCCAATTTGCGGAGGCAGTCCTCGATCTGTTCGGAGAGCTCCAATTGGTACTTAATATGGAGCTGCTTCAGTTCGGCCTCGCCCAATTTGCGCTGTGCATCTTCGCGCGCCTGGACGTCGCCTTGGTGCTGACCGCGTTCAATGGCCCGTTCGAGCCGCTTTTCAAAATCCATCGGTTGCTCTGGTCTCCCGTAGAAATCGGGCGGCGATGTGGAAGTGGGAACGCTTGCCCGACTGTGAATCGCCCCTGTTTCGTTCAAATTAACAGTTTGGCGGTTCAGTTGCCAATAGTAGAGGGGGGCTGGTGCTTGGTGGGCGGTGGGCAGTAAAAAAAGTGGCCAGTGGCCGGAGGTGGGGTTGGGGGGGATTTGTGCTTTGCTGGGCGATTGCGCTGGTTTGTGGGTGTTTTTGTGTAGTGGGGCTCATATTTGCTTTTTGTGGGGGAAGGCCTGTAGCTTTGGGGGTGAGCTTGTTGGTTGTGGTGTTGGGGGTGCTGGAGACCTGCGGTCGGGATGGGGCGGGGTCTGGAGACCCGCGCAGAACTACCCGGGTGTGGGGGTGGGAAACCCCGTGTGCAACTCGTGGCCTCACGCCTGTTTCCTCATGCCTCAAGCCTCAGACCTGTTGCGGTCCCTACCACCGGTTTGTGCTTGACACTTGGTTTGTGGGATTTAGAATCGGAATTTAGGTGCAATCCGGCTCTCAACCGAGTACAGTAGAAGGGCGGATTGTGTATTTTCAATTCGCCTGGTGTTTTTACGCCAATTCGTCGAATTTGGCTCTCTGTTTCCCGTTCTCTACTATTGTGCGGCCAAGGACAATGGGTGTGCAAAGCATGCCTGAGTCGGAGAATGACAGAGGGCGTGGGGTGTTCCGCACCTTAGGGATGATCGGCAGAACCGTCGTTTTCGTGAAATCTGCTGCCGGCCGCTACCGTTGGCGAATCTTTTGTAAACTCATCGGCCGCCGGGAATTGGCCTTTGACCGGTGTAGCTATTACCGTGTACATTGGATGGACACGTTCTTGCGCAGGGCATTCGCGCAGGTGGTTGATTCCGCCGTGATGTATCACTGACCGCCGCTATCAACAGAATTGACGATTTTCCGGTGTCTCGTGCCGACGGTTGTCTGACCGTATCAAGCACAAGCTCAACCGGGTTTTGTAATTGGTTCCAGCAATTTTCAGGATGACAGAATATGGCTTCGTCCAAGAACACCGGGCTTACGCTCACTTTGGTCTTCTTTGTGATCACGACGTTGATCAGCAGCGTGTGGGCGATCATGATGACCCAAGAAAACCAGGAGCGGTTGGCGACGCAGGAAGAAGACAAAAAAGCAGCGGTCGAAGCCAATCAATTGGCCAAATCGACGTTGGATGATAATAACCAGCTGAAAGCCCTTTTGGGGCATGATCACCCTGAAGTGGGTGACGCGAACGAGGAACTCAAGGACGAAACCGTTGTCGGAGCCGTGTTGAACGATTTGAAGACTTACGGCGGCGAACAGCAAGAATCAACGGTCCTGGCGACATTGCAGAAGATGCACGCTGAGTTGTCCTCTGCGAATCAGCAGTTGGCTCAAAAACAGAAGATGTACGACGAATTGCAGGCGCGGTATGCCATGTTGGACCAGACGAACAAAGACCAATTGGCAAAGCTCGACGAAGCCCGCACAGCAGCAGAGCAGTCGTTGGCGGAGAACACGGAAACGCATCAAGACATTCTGTCCAAAAAAGACGATACGATTCGTGAGAAACAAGAAAGCGTCAATACTGCAGAAGGCCGCGCCGAGGAAGCGGAGCAGAAACTAGCCGACGTTTCGACCGATTTCACTGATCGAAGTAAGAAGCAGATGGCTCTCAATCGTCGCTTGTCGAGAGAGCTACGCGATATTAAGAAAGAGGAAGTCGAACGTCCTGACGGAGAAATTGTGAAGGCTAGCCGCGACAAACGGATGGTCTGGATTAACCTGGGAAGTTCAGATCGGTTGCCGAAACGGATGACGTTCAGTGTCTACAAGAAGGGACACAGCGGTATCGCCCGCACGAATGCCGACATCAAAGGCGCGATCGAAATCACCAAGATTCTGGGTCCCCACTTGGCGGAAGCCCGCGTGGTCGATGCTGACTTTCGGTTACCAATCACGGATCGTGACCCGATTTACACGCCGCTGTGGAGTCCCGGCCGTACAGAGAAAATGGCGATTGTGGGCTTCGTGGATCTCGATGGCGATGGCCGCTCAGACCGTAAAAAGTTGCGAGAGTTGATCACCTCATCCGGAGCTTCGGTCGTTACGGAAATCTTGGATGACGGGACGACGATCCCGGACGATGCTGATTTCAGTAATTTGATCTCAACCGACGTGAAATTCGTGATTTTGGGCGACATGCCCCGTCCTGAGGATTCCAGTGTCCCCAAAGAACGAGATCAAATCCTCGAAGTCTTGAGAAAATTCAACTCAATGCAGGAAGCGGCGTTGGACAATGGTGTGCGTCTGGTTTCGCTGAGCGACTTTTTAAACTTCATCGGTTACAAGGCCGAACAACGTTTGTACCGTCCGGGCGACAAGCGGAAGTATACGCTAAAAAGCGGATCACGCAGTGCGGCTGTGGATGAAACGATCATCCGCCTGGGCGACGGCAGTTCCGGCCAGACTGCCGGGAAATACTCACGGCACCCACTGCTGAAAACGAGAACTTCTTCGGATCAGACATCCAAACGGTATAAGACCACCGGTGAGGATAAAAAATAACCGTTCACCTCATGGTGGCCGGTCAAAGGCTAATTGGATAGAACCTGACAGGGTGAACCTTGGTTGAACACGGTTCACCCTGTTTTTATTTTGCCCCCATCCCGTTGCCGCTGCTTTTTCTCCTCTTATCGTCCAGGGATCGTTGTTGAGCAGCCGTTGTGGCTGGACTAACATGTCGCGTATCGCACAGACCCACCCCCAGTTGCTGAAGCTTTGTTTCGCATGACAAAAGTTCTTATCACCGGTTCGGCGGGTTTCATTGGCTTTCATACTGCAAAGCGGTTGCTGGCCGATGGATACGAAGTGGCTGGGGTCGATTCGCTCAACGACTATTATACCCCGCGGCTTAAGGATGCGCGTCACGCGGATATTGCGGCGACCTATCCCCAGTTTCAAGCCCACACCATGGACTTGTGCGAGATTGATCGCGTTGTGGAATTGTTTGAGCAGTTCCAACCCGATTTGGTTTGTCATCTGGCAGCGCAGCCCGGCATTCGTTATTCGCTGACGCATCCGTTGACGTACGGCGAGCGCAACCTGACCGCCTTTATGAATGTCTTGGAAGCTGCCAAGAACCAAGGGGTCACACGGTTTGTCTACGCTTCCAGTTCCAGCGTCTATGGCGGGAACGAGAAGCTGCCGTACTCCGAAAGCGACACGGTGGATCAGCCGATGAGCATCTATGCCGCCACAAAACGCTCCAATGAGCTTCTGGCCGGCACGTACAGCCGTCTCTTTGATTTTCAAACGATCGGGTTGCGATTGTTCACGGTGTACGGACCGTGGGGGCGGCCCGATATGGCTCTTTGGAAATTCACCGAGTCGATTCTCGCCGGCACCCCGATCAGCGTTTACAACAACGGCGAGATGTATCGTGACTTCACGTATGTGGAGGACATTGTCGAGGGGATTCTGGCCACATTGCGGGCGCCCGGTTTAGAAAAGGCCGAGGTCATCAATCTGGGCAATCATCGTGCGGAGTCGATCATGGATTTGATTGCCGAGATCGAACAGGCCACCGGAAAAGAGGCGATCAAGCAGCTCGAGCCGTTGCAGCCCGGCGAACCGGTGCGGACTTTTGCCGATATCGACAAGGCCCGCCGGTTGTTGGATTTCGCGCCGCGGACTACGATTGCCGACGGCGTGCCGCGGTTCGTAGACTGGTACCGACAATGGACCGGCGATTGAGATCATGGTGCTGGCTGTAACTGAGTTTTCAAGGGACACGTTGATTGCGCGCGGCCAACCGTCGTATCACGGCAAAGCATACACCTCTTAGATTCGTAGAACGGGACGATCGACGATGACGACGACACTTGTGACCGGCGGCGCCGGTTTTTTGGGCAGCCATCTATGCGATCGGCTGATCGAACGGGGCGACGAGGTGATCTGCGTCGACAATTTTTTTACCGGCGGCAAACGGAACATCGAACATCTGTTGGATCATCCGCGCTTTGAGTTGATCCGCCACGATATCGTCCATCCACTGCATGTGGAATGCGATCAAATCTTCAATCTGGCCTGTCCGGCCTCGCCTCCCGCCTATCAATACAATCCGATCAAAACGATCAAGACCTCCACGGTGGGGATGGTGAATGTCCTGGGGTTGGCCAAGCGTTGTCGCGCGCGTGTTTTGCAATCGTCGACGTCGGAAGTCTATGGGGATCCACACGTGCATCCGCAGACCGAAGATTATTGGGGACATGTGAATCCCATCGGGCCGCGCAGTTGCTACGACGAAGGGAAACGGGTCGCGGAGTCGTTGTGCGTTAATTACCACCGCGAGAACGGCGTGGACGTGCGCATCGTGCGGATCTTCAATACCTATGGACCACGGATGGATCCGCAAGACGGGCGGGTAATTTCGAATTTCATCAATCAGGCGATCCAGGACGAGCCGATTACGATCTACGGCGACGGCAGCCATTCGCGATCGTTTTGTTATGTGGATGACTTGATTGAAGCCATGCTGCGAATGATGAATCAAGAAGAAACCATCGGCCCCGTGAATATCGGAAACCCCACCGAAACCAGCCTGTTGGACCTCGCGCAAACGATTCGCAGCATTACGAATTCCCAATCGGAAATCACGCATCACCCGCTGCCGCAAGACGATCCCAAGCAACGCTGTCCGGATATTACGCTGGCCAAGAAGGTTCTCGACTGGACGCCGCAAGTCGAGTTGCGACCCGGTTTGGAAAAAACAATCGCGCATTACCGCAGCCTGTTGGAAGGTTAATTCCCTCGGCGACGAAATTCGGCTGCGCGAGCGGTGTTGCACCGTCGCGGGCAATCTGGGAGATTATGCGATCGTCGTTGCGGCAGCCTCCGCTCCGGTTTACGGCGACGTGTTTGCTGTCTATCCAATCGCTATCGAAAAATCGCACTGGCGGACAAGCCGCCAGTGGCACGCCTTATTCCCTGCGGAGCGGGAACGTCGTTGTAGAGACACAAGGAGGTCGCTATCTCAGACCAACATAAAATCATGCTCGTCACCGGTGCTACCGGGTTTGTTGGCAGCCACGTGGTGCAGAAGGCGATCGAACAAGGATACACGCCACGAGCACTCGTCCGCGGGTCCAGCAACCGGGCATTGCTCGACGAATGGGGCGTGGAACAAGTCGTCGGCGATTTTTTTGATCACGACGCACTCAAAAAAGCAGTCGACGGCGTGAGTGTGATTGTGCACTGCGCCGCGAAGGTGGGGGACTGGGGACCGATCGACGACTACCGCGCCGTGAACGTCCGTGGGTTGGAACATCTGTTGCTTGAAGCGGAAGCGGCCGGCAGCTTAGAGCGGTTCATCCAAGTCAGTTCCTTGGGGGTCTATGAAGGCCGCGACCATCACGGAACCGATGAAAGTGAACCGGCGACCCTCACCGGCATGGACGGCTACACGCTCACCAAGGCCGAAGCGGAACGGCTGGTGCTGGAACATGTCCGCGACAACAGTCTGCCTGCGACGGTGGTTCGGCCGGGATTCATCTACGGCCCGCGCGATCAAACCGTGCTACCGCGATTGTTGGAGCGGCTCAAGATTGGGCAGGTGAAGTTCTTCGGTTCCGGTGAACAACTTTTAAACAACACCTACGTGGGCAATCTGGTCGACGCAATTTTCCTCTGCCTGGAGAAGCCGGAGACGATTGGCGAAGTGTTCAACATCACCGACGGCCAACTGGTCAGCAAGAAACACTACATCTCCTCGGTCGCCGAATTGGCCGGTTATCCAGTACCGACTGGGTCGGTCCCACTGGGGGTGGCGCGGTTTTTGACCAAAGCCTCGGAACGGGTCTATCGGCTATTGGGCAAAAAAGAAGCTCCACTGTTATCCAACGCGCGGTTCAAGTTCCTGGGCCTGAACCTCGACTTCTCTATCGAAAAAGCCCGCCGCGAACTCGGCTACGATCCGCAGGTGACGTTCGATGAAGGGGTACGGCGGATGATGGAGTGGTACAAGACCGACGGAGGGGCGGTTTAGTACTGAGAAACCTTGTGGATTGCCGATCTATCCACAAACGGCCGGAGAGGTAAGTCGATGGCAGGCACCTACCAGTGGGTCAATTGGGCACTGCAACGCCCTTGTCTATTTAAGACTGGTCCGCAATGGTTTTCTCCCAAGAATACTGCTAGTCAATTGCTCGACTTGAAGCTCATCAACAGTGGCGAGAGCGAAGGCAAGCTATTCGACGGAATTTATGTGCTGTGCTTTAAAAGGAAAGTCGATGCAAACGGCGTGGAGTTTGAGATTCCGGAGTTAGGACATCGGGTTTCGGCTTCGCTGATCAAAGACGGACTTTGGAGACAAGCACAGCATGTATGCGGGCAATGCGAAGCGAACGTCGCGAAGCAAGAGATGGACGAGATTGCTGGTTGTCACGGGACGCTCCAGATCTATCCTGAGTGGAAAGAATTAGAGGATGTGCTTCAGAGGACCATTAAAGAAAAAGGGTTGGAGTCCCGTATACGCGCGACGCTACTTGAGACTACTCCACAGTGGTATGGGTTGTGGGCGTCGTCTCCTCTTTCAAAGTCGCAATGCGAAATAATACATCTTCTCCTGACTGAGATTCGCGACCTCGACGATTCAGTCGAAAATGGGATTCTTGATTTTCTCAGTGCGTTACGTGTGGCGATTGCTGAGGACATTGCATTGCACGTGTCCCTCGCCCCACCTGGTCACGATGATCTCGGCATGCGTACTACGTTTCCACACTGCCCAAGATGCAAGGCAGGAGCTATCCGTGATTCAAGGCAAGACATTTCGATTTACGATCCTTTGCCATGTTCAGTCTGCGGATTTGTGTATGTTCCTAGCGAGCAAATGAGCTCTGAGCAGTCCTGGTTCTCATACGAGACGTTGGACCTTGAATATAAACTCGGTCGCGAAAATTATTTGAAATTTGTGCGGGGTTATCTGAAACACGTCGGATTCACTGCGGAAAAGGTGGATGAACTCATTCCGCAGGAATAACGATCGTGCGTGCAAATGGCGCATGAGCTTTCGCTATTCGTCCCGCACGTCGTAGCACAACAGCACGTCCATGTCGCGCAGGTAGAGTTTGCCGTCGGCAATGACCGGGTGGGGCCAGGCGTTGTAGTCGCTTCGCTCGGGTTGGTCGAAGCGGCCGGTTTCGACGAATTTCTCGGGGTTGGCTTCGACCAGGGCGACGGGGCCTTTTTCGCCGCGTAAATACAGGTGTCCATCGGCGTATAGCAAAGCTCCCTTGCCCACGGAGCGCTCAGCCCATTTAACGTCGCCGGTTGTTAGGTCAAGGCAGGTCCATACGTTGTTGTTGGCACCGTAGATGTAGCCATCGACGATCACCATGCCGCCATGATGGTTTTTCATCATCGGTGTTTTGTACATGAATTCTGATTCGACGCCGTCCCCATCAGCATTGAGTTTTAGCAACGCGCCGCCCGTGCCGTAGCCCGACGCGGTGAAGACATAATTGCCGGTCAGCAGCGCTGTGGAACAGTTGGCTACCGGGTTGGCCGAAGCGGTATTGCTCCACAGGAATTGACCGTCGTCGGCACGAATTCCAATGGTTGCATCACTCGTGAATTGCACGTATTGCTTCACTCCGCCAGCTGTGGTGATCACGGCCGACGCATACCCCGCGCGGGCTTTGTCTTTGGTGATCGAGGTCCAAATCTCTTTGCCGGTTTTTTTGTCGAGGGCAACAACGGTGCCTTTGCTACCGCCGGGTGTGCAGATCAGCCGATCGCCATCGATCAACACGGATTCACTGATGCCCCATTTGATGTTTTCGCCGTCGTACTCATCCAGGATGTTTAACTTCCAAACCACGTCGTGGGTCGTGCGGTTGATGCAGGCCAGATTGCCGCTGCCGCCCAACACATAGAGAAAGTCGCCGTCGATCGTCGGTGTACCGCGGGGACCGTTACCGCGACCTTGTTCGTAGGCTTCGCCGATTGCAGTTTGCCAGAGGATCTCTCCCGTTTTTTCATCCAAGGCGAAAACTTGTTCTTGCCCATCGAGGTTGCCCATTGTGTATAGGGTTCCACCGCTGACGGAAACGGTCGAGAATCCTTCGCCGATGCCGCGGGTTGTCCACAACAATTTTGGACCCTCTTCGGGCCAAGAGGTCAGCAGTCCGGTTTCGGAGGAGCGGTTGTCGCGATGGGGGCCACGAAACTGTGTCCACTCTTCCGCGGTAACCATCCCGGCTGTGAAAAATAACAAGCTCAGCACACCGGCAGACACAATCCGTCTCATCGTTGATTCTCCTGGGTTCGATCAAAATAGAGCGCCGGACGCGAGCATCGTCGCGGGGATGTTCGACGTGCCAACAAGGTGTCGGCATGATAAGGCATCGGTCGAATCACTGACAATTTCAGCCGCGTCAGTACAATCCGATTTTCAAAGACACTCTACAAACCATAAGCCGGTTCCCTCAAGTCTTATCCTTTTTCTGATATACTCGCCGACGACATGACAAATTCCTCCCGCCAAACCCGAACCGGCTTGTTGTTCGTCGCACCCTGGTTGGTGGGTTTGTTGTTGTTGACCATATATCCGTTCTTGCAGTCGTTGTATTGGAGTTTTTGCCGCTACGACCTGTTGAGCGAACCGCAATGGATCGGTGTCGAAAACTATCGGCGGTTGGCAGCCGAGATCGAGCGGGGCGACGAGTTTGGGCAGGCGCTGTGGAACACGGTGTATTACGCGGCGCTGGCGGTGCCGGGCAGTGTGCTATTGGGTGTGGGATTGGCAGTGGCGCTCAATTTGCGGGTCAGGGGACAGGCGGTTTATCGCACGCTGTTTTTTATCCCCTCGATAGTGCCGACGGTGGCGACCTCGATCCTTTGGTTGTGGTTGCTGAATCCCACACGCGGCCTGGTGAACCGTCTGCTTGCGCCGACCGGATGGGCGCCCACTTGGCTGAATAACGCGGCCGAAGCGTTTAGCCCGGCTCAGTTGTGGGCGGGGACAGCGGGTCTCGGCTCGAAGGATGCGCTGGCCTTGATGACGCTGTGGGGGGTAGGAAACTTCATGATCATCTATCTGGCTGCCCTGGGGAATATTCCACGTGAGCTGTACGAGGCGGCCCAATTGGACGGGGCAGGCCGTGTGCGGCAATTTATGGCGGTGACGCTCCCGCATTTGACGCCGGTGATCTTTTTTAACGTCGTGATGGGGCTGGTGGCGGCCGTACAGTACTTCACGCAGGCCTATGTGGTCAGTGGCGGGAGCGGCGGTCCGGAAGGCTCGACACGGGTGCTTTCGCTACACATCTTCCTGTGGGGCTTTAAGTACCTGGATGCGGGTTACGCTAGTGCGGCGGCCTGGGTGCTGTTCGTGCTCGTGGCGGCTGTGACGTTACTGCTGTTCCGATCCGCACGCCGGTGGGTGCACTATTAGGTTGCTGGTTCTGCTCAGTGACTGTTCCGCTCCATCCCTCGGGGGCATTCCTCGGGGGCGTAGCGATCACAGCCCTCTGCCTGCTGCTGAGGCCCGCACACGTCAAGACGAGTATCAAGGCCCGGTATCGGCAATCGAAGCCGGTTTCCGCCTGATTCAGGACGCTAGGGGCCTTGGAGGAGGATTGCTTGGCGGGTGATCGTTGGGAGGAGGGTAACAAGCAGGGTAAGGCGCAATAAAAAACGCCCTCGGAGAACATTTCTCCGAAGGCGATGTTTAACAGTCTATTTAGCTTTCGAATTCAGATTTAGCTGAATTAGGCAGCTTTTTTGGCGTTACGACGACGACGGGCGGCAACACCGACCAAAGCGACACCACCGAGTGACAGCAGAACAAAGCTGCTCGGCTCGGGGACTACGTCGAATGTCGAGGAACCGTCGATGGCGGCTTGGACGTCGATACCGGTTCCCCAACCATTTGAGAATCCGGGGAAAACAGCATCGATGTTTGACGGCAAGGCACCAGGAAACGGCGGCAGCGGTTCATCGTCAGTTGTGACAAACATCAGCAAGTTGCCGACTAAGTTGGTGATTTCGCCAGCCAAGAAGCCCAAGACCGGGTCAGCCGTCAAAACGGAACCGAATTCGGTGGAGCCACTGACTCCGGCACCTGCGAACGAAATGACACCCGTTCCGGGGACCAAGGTGAACGTAGCGACCGGGGTGCCATCGACCCAAGTCGAAGCATCGCCGGAGTTGTAGTTTCCAACACCTGGGGCCGCGGGATCAATGTTGTCAACATAAAAATTGACAGTCACTGCAGTCAGGGCGACTTGAAAATTGTTATTGTCGACGACGTTGAACATCACGCCCGTTGCGTCAACTGTGGCTGTCAGTTCTAGGAAGGAAAGACCTCCGCCAACGCCTGTTCCGCTGATCGGCGGGATAAGCGGGGAGTAAGCATTGGTCGGACCAGTTAAGTAACCTGTTGCCACAACACCACCGACAGTGTGAACGGCATCGCCATTGGTAGCATTGCCAGCACCGAGGTGGTTCGATGCAACCGCACCTGAGAACAAGAGACGGGTGATGCCGTTGACATCATTGTAGGTGTTACCATTACCGTTTGCACCATCGAAAACGCTAAAGTTCATGTCGACGGGGCTGTTGAAGCCGAGTCCGAATTGGGCTTGGGCTTTTGTACTGGGCATCAACAAAGCAGCTGCGACCAAGCTGGCCACGAAAAGTGATTTCTTCATTTTTCAAACCTTAAGTTGCTAGTTTTTTTAAGTAATTGAGCGGCCGGATCTTCCGGTAACTCGATGCAAAATCGTGTCTCTGTTTACTACTATTCGATTTGCGAAAAAACTAGCCGACGCGGGGCGGTCGGAACAGCCGGTCCACATGAGGCGGGGGCCGTGAGGTTTGAGAAGCGATGGCCAAGCGGGCCGTTAGTTGATTTTGTGAAACTTCCACCGGCAATAGCAGTCCGGCGATAGGCATTGAGGACCCGGTGCCACTCACCGAGGGGGTTCCAACTCCAGAGCCAGCATCCATGACGCCCTTAACGGCCAGCGGGCCGAACATTTGCAATAGGGCCTCAGGGGTCACCGGTTTGCGCTCGGTGTCGGTTGTTGCAGCAGAAGAACCCGATTGGGCGGAATCGACAAGGCACAGGTCGGGCACTTGAGTGGCATCAGTGATATAACCGGCGCGAGCAGTCGACGACAGGCCCGTTAAAAGGGCCATGCAGCCGAGAATCAGAACCCAATTGTAGGCTCTCCGTCGCATGTTCATTCCGGTAATTCTATAGTTGCCAGTCATCAATGGGAGGCAGGAAATGTTGCTGACACAATTGCAGCCCCCATCACTACTCTCCAATTTACGGAGATCTACCTATCCGTGTCAACAAAAAAAACTCTGTTTTGGAAGTTTTTTATGTTTACCCAAAACACGGGGTTTGGCGGGGTGATTTCGCGACAATTGTCGAATCACCAGAGAAATGCAATCTAATCGCAGCGGATGCTTGGGGAGACGCGAGAAGCCCATTCGCAATTTTACCGGAAAACTGGCCCACACGGGCTCAGAAAGGGCTGACAAGACGCGCCATAGCTGTATTAGGCCCAATGTGGAGCTCAATAACCGAACTTGATGTTCATGAAATTGTCACGATTTCGAGCTGAGAAAACAGGGGCGAGGCTTAGTCTGCATTGCTGCCCCTGTTGCTTTCTCATTTTTTCTCAACGTCCAGACCCAAATCGTGGACGAGTTGGTCATGCGCTTCGATTTCGCGGGGATGCAAGTCGTGGGGGGTGAATCCCTGTTTGCGTGCTCGCTGCATGGTCCGTTTTGCTTCAGAAAAATCTCCGGCCAGCAAGTAAGCTTGCGCGAGGTGGTAGTACATCGAGTTATTATTGGAGGTTGATTTGACCGCGATTTCCAAGTCGGCAATGGCTGCGGCGGCATCTCCTTGAATCATATGAATTGTCGCACGTGTGTCGAGGAATTCGGGCACCGGACCGCGGACAGCAATGGCCTCATTAATCAAATTCAGGGCTTTCGCGGTGTTTTTTTCGTTGCCGGTACTCATGGCGAGCAACCAAGCGAGATTGTTGTTCGCCAGCACATTTTTGGGATCTTTTTCGAGAATCGAATCATAAGCGTCGATAGCTTCACTATCGAGTTCTTGGTAGTCCCGTAACGTCGCAAGCTGCAGTTTGAGGGGAATCGAGTTTGGGTTTTGTTGCACGGCCTGGTCCACACTTTGGGAGACACGACGAACCTCTTCAGGCGTAGCGAACCCAGTGCGTAGTAGCGCGACTTTCAAAGCAATCATCTGTGCAACAGGGATACTGCCGTCATCAAGTTGGTCACAAATCTCGAGTGCTTCAGAAATGCGTTTCTGTCGGCCGTAAAAGCTAGCCAGGGCAAATTTGGCAGTTGGTTTTCGAGACAGTTGTACGTAGTCGCGGTAGATCTCTTCGGCTTTCGTGATGACGGCTTCGTTGGTGGCGGAAATTTCCTCGCCTGCCAAGGTCTCCAATATTTTTGCAATCACTAAGGTTTCTTCGGCGAATAAATCTCCCCGCGCGACAACCTTCCCTGTGAACGCAGCGGCCAGACGGGCGGCTTCTGCCGACTTTTGATCTTTGTATAGTTCGCGGGCGTTTTTAAGCACTTCGGGAGCTTGGCGGTCGTCTGTTGACTTTACAAATTCTTCGAAGACGTCGAGCAATTCTTCGGTCGGCTGGGGATCGGCCTTGTAGAGTGTGCCGATGCGCATTGCTAAATCGAGGTCGTATTTGGGGGGCGGATGGTTGTCTAAGAACTGTGTGAGTTCCCGCACAGCCGCTTCTGGATCATCGTCGGCCATTTCGATGCGGGATTTGATCATGGCCAGTGCGATCGAATCGGGTGCGATTTGCTCCAACCGCGTGATGAAGGGAGCGGCATCGCGTTGTTGGTTTTGGTTGATCAATCCATCAATGTACTCAGCAAGGTATTTTTGCGAATTCGGGGCGGCATCCACTAAATTGAGCAGTTGCCCTTTAGCAGCATCCCAGTTGCCGCGCATCTGATACAACTTGGCCAAGATAAATCGTTCCTGGAGGTTTAATTGACCGGCGGCATCAATTTCGTTGAGAATTTCAATCACTTGTTTTTGCGCGTCTTGCGTGGCATGGCGATTCAGAATTTCCATTTTGACACGCAAATCTCTGAGATCATGCGATTCGACGAGGTTTTCATCGATGAGTTTCACCGCGTTTAAGCTTTCCTGATAGACGTTGGTTGTCCCCAGCAGTAATGCTTTTCGTCGGCGGGCGGATTTGATAAATGGCTCGTCAAATTCCGATTTGCGATCGAGGATTTTTTTCAGATAAATCAATGCCTTTTCACGCTGTCCGGTTTTTGCATACAGATTGGCGGCGACGCTGAATAAGCTTGGGTTTTTCTCGTCGATAGAGAGGGCCGCGTTAACGGCTTGTTCGGCAGCCTCGGCGTTTTTCAGGCTGACGTAGTAGTCAACCATTTCGCCTAGCAGAATGCTATCGGTGGGGCGTTTGCTGAGTGCCTCTTCGTATTCGCTGGTCGCTACGTCCAGATTTCCGACGGCGCGATACATTCTGGCTAACAGTGCATGATTGTCATCACTGCCCAGATCGGTTTTTGCTTTCTCAACTTCCTGCACCGCATCCTCGCGTCGGTTGGCCTCCAGCAGGTATGCGACCAGTGCCAATCGTGCCTTGGGATCCAGGGGAGCAATCTTAATCGCATCGCGGAAATGTGGCTCGATTTCAGTCTCTTTGTCAACGCGTTTTTTGCTGCGGGCTTCCATCAGTTTGATCTGGCCAACGCGTAGGTGATAATTGGCGTTATTTTCCGGGTCGGGCGAGATTTTCTTGAGGAGGTCGACGGCATCAGCATAGTCCCCGAGTTGCACGGACGCCTGAGCCGCGTATGCCCCCAGTCGGTTGCCAAAGCCTGACCCGTTACCCGGGGTGAGCACTTCGGGTGTGCGAATCTGCACGCGGTTGACGATGCTGCGAATCTCATCGTTGCGGTTGTATTTGGAAAGCAACGGAATGAGTTGATCCAAGACGATGGAGTTGTAGTCGCCTAGATCGACGGCGATCAATAAATTATCGATAGCTGCTTGTTCATTGCCCAAAGAAAGTTCCACGCGTCCTAACACGGCTGGGATCTCAGTATCTCGCGGTTGCTTGCTTTTGGCGGCTAGCAACAATTTTCGAGCGCGCTGCAGTTGCGCAATGAGTTTCTCATCGGTAACAGTCATCTGTTGAGTGGCCAATTGCCGTTGCTGGAATTCGATTTCAAGTAACAGCGCGTTCGCTTCTGCAAAATCACCATTCGGTCCGCCGTCGCCTTCAATTTTGCGGATTTCTGCGGCGATGTGCGTAGCCTCTTCGCGCAAGGCCTCGTGTTGTTTTCGCAGTTCAGCCAACTTGTCGGCCGGTAGGTCAGGTTTGACATTGCTGAGCAGAAACTTGGAATCGGTTAGTACCAATTGCAACAAGAACAGTTGGTATTCCAAGTTGAACGGTTTGGTGTCGACGATTTGCTGCCAGTAGCGGCGTGCGTTCTTGATGGATCCGAGGCTCAGATTGGCCATGCCTAGACCTCTCCACAGCTGGATTTTCTCCTCGTCGTTCAGGTCGCCCAGATCGTCTCCCAAGGCGTTGATTTGCTCAATTGCGTCGGTTGTGTTTTCATCGTCAGCGTGCAGGAGGGCTATTGCGTTGGCACGCGTTGTGAGCAGGACGGGGAGCGGCCCGAATATCGCATCCGCTTCGTCTAAGAGTTTTAGGGCTTCAGCCTGTGTGCTTCGTTTATCCTTTCCATCCTTCTCCAGCGACCCTCGCAGGAATTGCACACTCGCCAATTCCGTCCAATACGTTGGTTCGTCGGGTTGTTGCTCGATGGCCTCCCGCAGCAACGTCTCGGATTCGTCAAGCGCTAGCTTGGCTTGCTTCGGTTTGGTGTCGTTCAATTCCGTGGCGTGGTTTTTATATGTATGAGCAAGTGCCGTTTTAACTGTGGTCCAATCCGGCGAGAATTTGCGACCCGATTTATCAAGCAGATCAAGAACCTGAGTTAGTCGATCACGGACCTCATTCCATTTGCGGCGCTGTACGGGGTTTCTTTGCATTTGCTGGATGGTGAGTCGAGCAATCTGTGACGCAACTCCATCAACAGATATTTTTGTCAGGTTCAAATCCTCGATCGCCTCGTCGGTACGGCCGGCCCGCGCCAAGGCACTGGCAAGTCGGACTCGCACGGCAATCATCAGCGGACTGAGTTCCTTGGCGCGTTCCAATGCACGCAGTTGCAATTGCGAATTGCCGGTTTGTCCATAAGCGGTGGCCAACATCATGTTGATTCTGAGAGAGAGGAGATCTTCCTCTAGCAATTGTTCTCGCGCCTCGACCAAAGCCGGAATCGCTTTATTCCAGTCATGTTGTTCAAAGAGCTGCAGAGCGTGCAGAAAGTCGACGCGGCTGCCGGGAGCATTGCGTTCTGTTAAAGAGATGAAGGCATCTTGCAATTCTTGATTCTTACCAGCGGAATCGGGGCCTTCCTCCCAATACTTGGCGAGGATCATTTGTTCGACCAATTCCAACCGCAAACGCAATTCTTCGGTAGTTGCGAGTCGCTGTCCTTCGGGAATTTGTGCCAACCCATCTTTGAGGTATTGAATCGGGGCTGATAGGTCCTGCTCAGCGGTCGGTTTCGCAAACTGCGTCGACTGTTCGTTTTTCGACAGCAATAAGTAGCTGGTCAGGTTGGATGGTTGGCGGTCAAGGACCGTGGCGGCGAATAGGTGTGCCTTTTCCCGGAATTTTTTTGCGGTCTCGGCATCCGAATGTTCGTTCGCATACCTAGCGGAGGTCGAATAAATTCGAGACGCAACCAGAAACGGTTCGATTTCCTTCGCCGGGGAATCGATTGTCTTGTCGATACTTTGCTCGGGCTGCGCGATCAAGGTTTCCAGTTGCTTCACTGACTTTTCGATGTCCTCGCGTGCTTGCTTCAGGTCGGCATCGCGGATTTCATCGTTGTCAGCTGTCTCGCTACTTTCTTGTTCCAGGACGGCTCTGGTGAAATAGGCTTGATAGGCGGGTTTGCCGTTTGCCACCATCTTTTCACCAAGCCGTGTGATCACTTCGTCAACGGTCACTCCCGTTCTTCCGGAAGGATCATACCCCTGAAAAGGCACGTCACGAGTGTGGTCCCGGATGACCAGGATTAGGTTTTTGTAAGCCTCGACCAAACTGGGGTCCAGCGCGATTGCCTCGTCAAATGCGCTGGCGGCTTGTTTCCATTCTTGTAGTTGGGCGGCACAAATTCCGGACCACAATTTTAATTCCGCGTCGTTGTCATTTTCACTATTCTCGTCATTGTTGAGCTCATCGTTGAGTTCATCAATGTCTTGTGCGGCGATTTTGAATAGGCTGAGTTCTCTCGTCAAAGCTCCTACATTCATGGCCACTTTAATGGAGCGGCGGCGGAGAGCTTGGTATTGTTCGGCGACATCATCCGTAGCGGTGCCCGCTTCTATTGCGGATTCCAATTTGCGTAATGCTGCATTGATACGCTCGTGCACCTTCCGTCGGGACCTGGGTGCGGTTTGGAATTCATCAGAGGACTTGGCGTACAGCAACCAAGCTTCGTGATCGTCTGTTTCCAGTTGTAGGTACTGCCCGAGGTAACGGATCGCATCTCGGCGTTTTTGTGTAACTTGCTTTTCCAGCTTTTCCAGCTTTTCGCCTTCGGCCGACTGCGCGGCGGTTTCGTCAGCCTTTGCCTCGTCCAGCAAGCGGACGGCGCGGTCATACAGGTCGCTTGCGTTTCGATCGACCATCACACCGTGCACGAGATGAATCACGGTCCCTGAAACCAACAGCGCAACCGCCAAGATCAAAACCAGTCGTCCGTTGACACGTCCATGACGTGTCTGGTGCGAAGTCGATTCAATTCCGAGAATTTGAGTTTTCATTTGCAGTCCAACCTGGCTTGAATTTGTTGCCGACATGCGGCCGTTTTTTTGAAGGGATCTCTCTGGTGATTCGCATCATTCGAATTCGAGCGGTCCGTCAACAGTCTGTGCCCCGTTTATGACTCGTGCCCCATTGATTCCTCTTAGTACTACTGTGTGCAGTTAGAAATCGGTGGATAAGTCCCCAGCATATTTTCTGTTCAATGATAAAAACCGTGCGAGACCCGGTATTGCCCCTCCATTGGCCATGCGGAAATGCGTTGACGTTCCTCAACATCCCATCACGATCAGAGAGTTCCGCACAATGCGTGCAAACCGCGTTCGCTGTTGTTCCATGCGTCCGGCCAGTATTGACGGTACGCAGGAGACGTACCCGGCAGTTCAGGGGACATCTCTTATGGACAATGTAGCGGCCAAATCCTTGGACGTCCTCAAGGTAACGACTCTCTAGGCAATTCACAGCGCGAAATTCACCGATTTTTTCGGAGATACGGGTCATTCCCGATTTTACGCCCCTCCTGGTGGCTTGCGGCAACCAGGCTGTCATTCTCGCACGGGTCATCGCTGGCGTGTTGCCTCATACAGCACGATTCCGGCCGCGACGGCCGCGTTGAGCGAACCGATTTTACCTTGCAGGGGAATTCGTACAAACCCGTCACAAACCGTTTGAACTTCGGGGGAAATTCCGGTTCCCTCGTTGCCGATGACCAACCCGACCGGTCCGGACAAATTGTGACTGAAAATTGGTTCAACCGCCTTTTCGCTCGCACCATAGATCGAAATTCCCTGCGTCTGCAGATGTTGAATCATGGTCACCACTTCTGCGGTTTGCACAATCCGCACGCGGTTGACTGCGCCGACGGAACTTCGCGCTACCAGACTGTTGACCGTCGCTTGACGTTGTTCTCCGACGACGATTGCTGTGACGCCAAATACCTCAGCCGAGCGGATCACCGCTCCGAAATTGTACGCGTCCTGCATCGCATCCAAAATTAAATACAGCGGGTTTTGAACCGGACTTTGCAGCAGGTCTTCGGCCGGCGTGTAAGGGAAAGTCCCCATCTTGGCGAGATAACCTTGGTGGTCCTTGGTTTTGGCCAATTGGGTCAAGCGGGTGGCTGATTCCACGAGCACCGGAACCTGGTGATGGTCGGCGAGGCTTTGCAGTCGCAACAGTTCTTCCTCGTCCAGGCGGTCGGCCAAACGAATTTCGTGAATGGGCCATCGATTGGCTTCGAGCGTTTGCCGTACCAGGTGCCGTCCCCATAGCCAACATCGCTGATGATTTCCCAACAACGCATCTCGCCGTTTTTTTGCAGCTGCCACTGCGGTCCCTTTCCAAACGCTGGCTACTTCGCCAGCCAACCAGTTTCGCTCTGCTCCGAGCCTCAGTTTTATGGTGTGAGCCGTTTGCTGATTTCGACGAGAACGTTGTCGAGTTGCGATCTGACTTCGCTCGTGGCGGGATAAACGACACGGCCCCGTTCGTCTTTTGTGATGGCCACAACATCGAACTCGCCATTAAGCCGTTTTAGAGGCATCACATAGGAGTTGCCGGCGGACAGATTGGAAATTTCCGAGAGACCGACGACGGTGAGTTCTTTTTCGGGGAATATCCCGTACATCGTTTCGGCAACGCTCACGCGGCCGGTGGATGAATCAGCGACATTGCCAATGATCACCAAGTCTGCGTCAGCGAATTGGCGGCGGTTGAGCGTGATTGGATTGGAGCTTAGCCCGGCCAAGGCCAACAGGCCGGCGATCCAGACGACCCACACGATTATACCGACGACTAATCTTGTTTTTGAACGCGGCAAAACGGCGTTTTGTTCTTCCATGCCCACGGGCGGCAGTGCTGCAGAGTCTTGTTTTTGAGCCGCCTGGCGGCGATGTCGTGACAACGTGCTTTCCTTCCCTGCAACGCACGATTTCCGAAATGCTGGCTGGAACGCAACTCTCGGGATCGAACAGATATCAACTCAAGTGGATGCGGTCACCGCTCCGGGATTTTGCCTCAGTGCGATTTTGCCGCAGTGGAGCCTTGGTTAGCCCAGAAACGCCGGCATCTTGATGGCTAGGCGACACTTTTCCCCGCGGAGAAACACGCTGTAAATTTCGAGCGGAAGCACCGTTAGTTTGGAGAGAAGGCGCGGCTGACATCGATGACGTATTGATCGTCGAATGCTTCTTCAAAATCGAAGACGTCGCAAAAATCCTCCAAACGATCATCGTCGGTCTTCTTCATGTCTCCGCTTTCGATCAATTCGAAGACAATCTTCCCGAAATCTTCCGTCGTAAAGATTCCCCAGCTATTAAAGACGGTGCGGGCCAACATGCCGAACTGTTCTTGGGCGTATTGGCGAATGCCGTTGACCAGTTCCTGTCCGGAGATATGGGCCTCCGCTTCGGAAAAATGGACGCCGGTTGCGGGGGGATGGCGAAACAGATTTTGCGAATATCGCAAAGCCGGGAAAATGAACCGATACGCATTGGAATCGTAACGGCGTCTGATCGTTGTCTTTGATGTCGTTGTCATGGCTTGCGTAGTACACTTCCGTTCCCGGTTTCACAGCGAATTTTTATTGCTATGAACTTTGGCCAGGCGATGTTTTCGGAGACTCTTTATTTACGCGAAATTCCAAGTCCTCAGACTTTCCAAACAAACGCTGTCCTCACCGCCTGCGACGATTCAGGGTTTCAACACTTTGACGATCTCCAACGGCAGGTTTCACCGATTGTCTGTGGCGGCGTACGTGTTCATCATAACCGGATAGGGGATGCAATTTGAATGCAAATCTTGACTTTTTCTTAAGATACCCTGGCAGGTAAAAAAATCCGCCTCATGGTTGCCGGTGTCCCCCGAGACTTCCAGCAGTTCCCAGACGTTAAGGTTTCAGGTTTGCAAGTTGGTTGTCTCAACTCGAACAATGAAGCGTCTGTTGAGCGACTGTGCATTAATGCGGCAATTTTTACTCAGCTGGCTTGACCGCCTCGGCCGGTTTGGAGCGTTTGACGACTGTCACGATCTCGCTTTCATCAACCATAATGCGGCGTTGATCTTCATATTGAATCAACAACTTCCTGGCCAGGATTTCTTGGCGTAACACCTTACCCTGTCCTTGTTTAGTGACAACCATGTTTCCCACGGCGGGCAACTCCCGGCGGATTTCCTGATACGTATCGTATTCGTACCGCAAGCAGCACTTGAGCCGTCCGCAACGGCCGGAAATCTTTGTTGGGTCCAAAGTGGCTCGTTGGACTTTGGCCATTTTCATGGAAACCGGCGGCATCTGGGTGAGATGCGTATTGCAACAGACTGGTTTGCCGCAGTCGCCGTAATCCGCAAGCAACTTGGCTTCGTCGCGGACACCGATTTGCCGCATTTCGATCCGCGTGTGGAATTTCTTTGCCAGCGCTTTGACCAACTCCCGAAAATCGACCCGCTTTTCCGCCAAGTAGAAAAAGACGATCCGTTCCCCGCCGAGCACGTGCTCGACATCGATGAGTTCCATTTGCAGCTTGCGCTCGCGGATCATTTCCGCGCAATCGTGGAATTCAATCCGCTCCTTTTCGTGCAACTCTCCGCTGGATTGCTCGTCCTCGAGAGTGGCAAAGCGGACAATATGGCCTTTGGTTTCGGATGAGGGCAAAAACTTAACGGCGCGTTCGGTCGCTTCGCAAAGAACCTCGCCCAATTCCATTCCCCGGTCGCTACGGACGACCACGGAATCACTGCGGGCATAGGTTTGCGGACCTTTTACCGAAAAGGGTGCGACGTGACGGATTAACCCATAGCGAACGACGTAACGACTCGGCATGGTGATCTCAATAGACATGTATAAATTTCAATACGAAGCCGTCGCTGTCAGTCGTGCATCGTTTATCCCGATGCATTCAAGTGGCGGCACGTATTGAAAATTGTGGAAAGGCAAAAATCCCAATGGGCATTATAGGCCCATCGCTGCGGCAATTGCCATCGTGGCAGAAAATGCCGCATTGTCAGCTGCAGGGAAGGGCATCACCGTGGTCGGGGGAATAGCGCCGGATGGTCAGGCGGTCGTACGTGCTGCGCGGCCGACTCGTCCCAGGTCGTCGAACAGTGCTTCCATGCACAATGCGACCGACATGCTGCGATCCAAGTGCAATTGCGCTGTCACGGCGCGTTCGATGGCGGCGCCGATCACTTCCGCCTGTTCCGGGTCGATTTCGGAAGCCTCTGCAAGCGAGAGGCGGTAGTACTCGATACAAAACCGGATCATCCAAGCGGCCCGTTGTCGTTGCGCCGCCGCGTCTGAACCGGCCGCTTCGATACATTCCATGACCTGGGCTGCTGTATTTACGCTGTGAAAACGTTCCGAAGCGAGTGCGGCAAACAATGTCCGCCGATGCTCCAATAGTTCAGAGTCTCCCAGTTGCGCTGCGGTGGCCAAACTGCCGTCGCTCAGTGCGGCTATTTCAGCGGCGAGCTCGGGAGAGTCGGTGATTTCGTTCTCCAAGATTAAAGCGGTCACGTCTTCGGAGGAGAGGGGGGCAAAACGAATCGTTTGGCAGCGCGAGCGAATCGTGGGCAATAGCTGCTCGAGATTGGTGGCGATTAGCACGATCAAAGAACCGTGCGGCGGTTCCTCCAAAGTTTTTAGCAAGGCGTTGGCGCTCTCAACTCGCATTTTGTCGGCGTCATCAATGACGGCGATTTTGCGGTCGGCCGACATCGGCTTGAGGGACAAGTCGTGGCATAAGCCTTCCTTGCCGCGATTCTCTTTGGGGCCGATAAACTGTTCGATCAATAGTTCGCGTTTAGTCGGCAGAAGTTGCACGCGAGAAAAATCGGGGTGCGCGCCGCTGGCCATCTGTTTGCAAGCCGGGCAGACTCCGCAGGGATCGAGGTCCGTGATGGGGTGGGTCTGACAAAAGAGTGCCTGCGCTAAAGTCGTCGCGAAGGTCTGTTTGCCAACCCCCTCAGGCCCCACAAACAGATACGCCTGTCCCAGTCGACCACGCGACAGCGTGCGACGAAACATTTCGATTTGCTGTGTATGTCCGCGTAGTTGTTCCCAGCCCATCAGCCTGCCGTCCTTCGTGACCGCAGGCCTCGCATTTGGAAAACAGAGCGAAAGGTCGCGGCGTCTGCGGTATTGAATTTCAATCGCAGAGAGTATCACGTCGAGATGGCAGGAACAACTGGCGCTGGAGTGGGACGATCACCTGTTGTGCGGGAACCCCTCACCCCAGCCCTCTCTCAGAGGGAGAGGGGGGGGTGTTTTTCCGGTGGGTTTATTTCCGTGACATGTACATCGCCGAGGCATCGATGATCCAGGGGGTGGACCAGGTGCGGCCGTCGTTGGCGTTGCAGACGTCGAAAAAGTAAGTGTTGAATCGCACGCACCTGTAATCGTGATAGTTGTGCGAGGCGATGTGGTCGGCGGGGGTGAGGTTTTCGACACCCGGTTTTCCGTAGTAGTGAATCCGTCCATCAGGAGTGAACGACATGCCGATCGTCCACCAGCCGGTTTGTTTGATTTGCGGACCGGTGTAGTCGTAGCCCCGTTCATCGGCGCGGATGATAAAGTAGGCGGAGTCTTCTTTGTAGCCGTTGGTCTTGCTGTTGAATTGAATGAACATACCGGGATAGAGCGTTTCGCTTTCCGTTCCGCCGCTAAACCGGGATCGGAAACCAAACAAGCCGCGTTTACGAGAACCGCCCCGCGTGGAACGCTGCGCCAGGACACTGGCGCGAAATCCAAACGAGGTTCCGGTCCGGTTTTCCCATTTGTCGAACTCGGGAATGTAGAGCCGGACCACCACGTTGGGTGACCAAGCCACCGGAACAAATCCGCCTAAGGCATTAGTCACATCGACTAACAGGTCGTCCTGTTGCCATTTGCGCGATGAGTAACCGGGGATGCCGGAATTCAATGTTTGCATCAACATCGCGCCGGTGCTGCCGGGAAGTCCGCCCGCCGGAGGGGTGACGCGTTTGATGACATCGGGTTGTCCGCGCTTGAGACTTTCGAACCATTTGCTGTTGTTCGACTTGCCGGAGGGATACCGGGTTTGTTTGTCGATGTTGCTGCTACTCTTGGGGAAATTGTGCGTGAAGACCCATTGGGTATCTTCAAAGTCGTCGCTAGCCTTCGCTTGGAAGGTGCCGGTTCCGGGGACGACTTGAGCCGACGCGGTTCCGCAGAGAACCGTTACCGTCAAAGCCGAACAAATAGTCGCCGCGAGCGACCTAGCAAACGAAATTCGCATGGTATCCATCCCAAATCTCAATTGGCGGTTATGTGCATTTCCCAGAAAGAGAGCGTGGGCACTCTCTTACAACTGGTTCTAGTACTCCTTTGAAATATCGGAACAGTAAACGGGAGATCGTAAAGGATGTTTGTCGGCACAATCGCGTTTGTCGGAACCTGCTGACCGTGCGCGGAAAATTTTGACATTCACGTCCTTCAACCTAGCGGAGGGTGCAGATGTGCCCGGCATTTGAGCAACAATTATCAAATGTACGGTAGGTCCCTGCAAGTTGTTTCAAAACTCTCTGACCCCTCCCGGTGACACTGATCTGAAATTTTCGAGAACTAACGCAACCGGGTTTTGAAACTGCTCGCAAGGCAGACCGCTGCGGTCGCCCGGATTGCAAAATCGGAGAAAAAAAGTTGTGGATTTTCAGATTAACCACCAGTAACATGCGGATAGTACGTTGTCCCAACGGGACTCGCCGGATTGTTTTAGCCTCGCTTAGGGAATTGATGGATGTCTATTACGGTGCGCTGCCCGTGCGGTAAGGCCTATAAGGTGGCTGACAAACTTGCCGGCAAAAAAATCAAATGCAAGTCGTGCGACAAGGTTTTGGCGATTGCGCAGCCGCGTGCCAAAACGAAACGGGAAGTAGCTTCCAGCGACGACGATTCTGGTTTTTTGGATGTGGATCTGGATGCCGAGTATTCGCAGATGACGGCAGTCAAACGCGCGCGTCCTCGACAGGACGAATCGGAAAGCCAATTTGCCGATCCATTCGAAAGGCGCGGTCTGGCCGCTGCCGGCCTCGATGTCTCCCAGAATAAAGAGCCTCGCTTTTTTATTCCGTCGATGCCCCGCGTAGAAAAAGTAGTCAGCAAACTGATTCCCTTAATGGGCGTCGTTTTGGGTTTGTTGATGATCTTCGGCACCTACCTGATTTCAGTGCATTACGGATATTTCTGGCCGTTTCTCGGGGCAGCGGGAATTGTTGTATCCATCGTTAGCTTGAACTTGCTCTTCAAAAAAGAAGAAGAAGAGGAAGAAGCAGAGACAGAATAAACCGCTCCAGCTCAATGGCACCGGCGCTTCCCTGTCGGAATCCACCGACAGATCCACTTTGACCATCGCTCGGGAAGAATTTAGACATGACCATTTCTGTACCTTGCTCGTGTGGCAAGTCTTATAAAGTCGCCGATAAACTTGCCGGGAAGAAATTCAAGTGCAAGGCGTGCGACAAGGTGTTGGCCATCCGCCGCCCGGCAGCGCGAGCGAAAGTGAAAGCGAAAAAGGCCAAGACGGATGAGGACTCGGATTTTTTGGACATGGACCTCGATTCCGAGTTTTCACAAATGGCAGCCGTTGAGCGGCCGCGGTCGGACAGCTATGAGGAGGAAGAGTCGCCTTTTCTAGATGCCCGTACCCGGCGTGAACCGCGCGTCGCCGATTTGAACAAAACCGATGCGGAACTGGCGGACAAGTATATTCCTCAGCCATCCAACGTTGAGAAAACAGCGAAGGTCTTATTGGCAATGGCGGGGATAGTTTTAGGTATCGGTATGGTGATCGGCACGTGGCTTCTGTGGTCGACACAGGGCATCCGCTGGCGCGGCCTGGGCGCGATTGGAATCTTTTTCATTATCGGCGGGGTGAGGATGTTGATCGACAGCGATTGAATTGGGGCAATTTTAAACCCGTTTCAGTTACAAATTCTCGCCTGCCCTATGAGTGCTGGCATTAGCGGATTTCCTTGGACCTCTGCTTGGGAAGTAGTAGGACATGACCATTTCCGTACCTTGCTCGTGCGGCAAGACTTATAAAGTTGCTGATAAACTCGCCGGGAAGAAATTCAAGTGCAAGGCGTGCGACAAGGTGTTGGCCATCCGCCGCCCGGCAGCGCGAGCGAAAGTGAAAGCGAAAAAGGCCAAGACGGATGAGGACTCGGATTTTTTGGACATGGACCTTGATTCCGAATTTTCACAAATGGCAGCCGTTGAGCGGCCGGCTTACGACGAGGAGGATGACGACGAATGGGACATGGCCCAGGAACGCGACTATCGTTTTCCCAACGGCGATCCGTCCAAGGCCACATCAATGCCTCATTCCCAACAATACGGAGATGGCGTTGAACGGACGGCGGCGATTGTGTTTGGAGTGGCGGGAATTCTTATCGGAGTTGGCCTGATCGGCGGCGGGATTTACTTGCGGGTCAATCACGGTTGGCGAATCCGCGGATTCATCGGTCTGGGGATCATATCCTTTTTCAGTGGCGTGGGAGCTTTGTTCAAGAAATAAATAATCCCGGCGCGGAGTGATATTCACCGTTGCAGAACATACTTATGAGCCACGGATAAAAAAACTCCGGGCTTCAGGACAACGCCTACTAAGGGACTACGTCGAAGGCAACAGCAATCGTTCAATCGGCGAGCCTTCGCAAAGTGCCAAGGGGCGGCCGATGGGGGTGATGACTTCTTGGGCGTATTCGACTCCGAGCACGGCGAGGATGGTGGCGTATAAATCGGGGACCTCGATCGGGTCGACGGGATCTTTTTTGGCGCCGGTGGGATCTGTTTCGCCGATTACAACGCCGCTGCGCAATCCCCCGCCGCCGAGAAGTGCGGAAAAACCGGTGGGCCAGTGGTCGCGGCCGTCGAGAGCATTGATATTGGGCGTGCGGCCGAATTCTCCAATGCATAAGACGACTGTTGATTCCAACAGATCGCGTTGGCGAAGGTCGTTCAGCAGCATGGCCAGTGCCGGGTCGAGGATCGCCGCGTTTTCTTGGTGGCCGTCGAAGTTGTTGGCGTGCGTGTCGAACCCGTCGAGCGTGACTTGCACAGCTTTGACACCGGTCTCGACCAGCCGCCGCGCCATCAAGCAGCCTTGTCCGAAAGAGGTCTCGCCATAAGCGGCGCGGATGGTCGCCGGTTCGCGCTGCAATTCAAACGCCTGCAGTTGCTCGGAGGTCAT
The DNA here is from genome assembly GCF_007860075.1 of Symmachiella macrocystis. Lineage (NCBI taxonomy): Bacteria > Pseudomonadati > Planctomycetota > Planctomycetia > Planctomycetales > Planctomycetaceae > Symmachiella > Symmachiella macrocystis. The sequence goes on along the minus strand of NZ_SJPP01000001.1, from coordinate 792,312 downwards.
CATGGTCAGCGCCCGTTGCAGGGTTTGGCGATGTTGCGTGCGGTCGGCAGCAGCGGTGCGGTTTTTGCGAAACGATTGTTCGATAATATCCAAGTTCGACAACCGTCGCTGTTGCCGTTGATAGTCGACGTTTGCCGTGACGTTGCTGACTTTGTCTTGCGGATTGAAAACCTTGAAAGGATCGAATTTGTCGCCGAGATATCCACCGCGACCGGGAAACGGGTCGTTGCCGATCAAGATATTGCGGGGGATTTCGACACGACTGTCGGCTTGTTGTTGTGTGACCAGCGCGGCGATGGAAGGGTGGGTTACGGTCGGGTCGGGGCGGTATCCCGTTTTGAGGAAATAGGCGCCGCGTTCGTGGTCCCCCTCTTTAGAGACCAGCGAGCGGATCACGGAGAGTTCGTGGATCTGTTCGGCCGTGTGGGGAAACAGGTCGGCGATATGCAAACCGGGAACCATCGTGGCTAGGGCCTTGGTCGGTCCGCCGACTTGGGTCCCGGGGTGGGGGTCCCAGGTCTCGAGTTGGCTTGGTCCGCCCGCCAACCACAGCGTGATCAGCGATTTCTCGCGCTCCGCGCCGCGCTTTGCAGCAGCGCGGAGATCCAATGCTGGGAGCGCGAAGGAGAGTGTGCCGGCGGCGGCGATTTTTAAAGCGACGCGACGTGAGAGTCCGGTGCTGGGATACTGCGGTAATGGTGGTTGGGGCATGACCGGTACTCGCGGGTGATGTTGGTCTAATGATTCCAGGAAAACTCGGTTGTGTTTAACAGACTCCAAAATAGATCCTCGACGATTTGTTCTCGTGATTCGTCCGTGCTGTCTTGGAGTTGGGCGACGAAGTGGGCTGATTCGGGTGGTGTTGGTTTTCGTGACAGACAAATTAAAAATGCGGTTTCGATGCATTGCTCGTCGGTGGGAGCCAATGTGGCGGTGCCGCCGACGGAGTTGAAGAGATTGCTTTCCATCAATTCGCGGACAAGGTCGCCGTTCATCAGTACAAGCCGCTGCGGTATTGTCCCGCCGCGTTCCTGCAATTCGTCGCTCCCCAGATCGCCGTACTCACGGATGAAATCTCCTTCGCGAATCAGGCGGATGGTGCGGACGAGTAAATGCGAGTTGCGGTCGATGGTTTGCACCGATGCGGCTTGCAGGATTGCGCCGATGACCTGTTCGGGACGCAATCGTACCAGTGGAAAGACGGCCGATTTGTTTTCGGCGGCGGCGAGCGATGAGTCATCGCTGCCGTCGATGGTCGAAGCTGCGCGGAAGGCTTGGGTGGCGGTGATGGTTTCGATTAGGTGTTTGATGCTGTAGTTCTGTGCTGCGAAATCGTCTGCGAGCAGATCGAGCAGGTCGGGGGCATCGGTCGACGGCGGGTCGTCGAGGTCGTCTACCGGTCTGAGGTAAGCGCGGCCGAAGAGGAGTCCCCAGACACGATTCACGGTAGCGCGACGGAAGCGGCGGTTTTCAGGGTGGGTTAACCAAGCGGCCAATTGTCCGCGCGATGTGCCGGCGGCGGGTAACCATGTTGGTGAGAAGGGAACCGACGGCACGACCGTACGATCTTCGAGTGTCTCTCGGTCCTGGATTGTATACTCCTGCGGTATGTCTTCCAGTCCGAAGGGGGACAATGACACTTGTCCAAAGTGCGCAGCCAGTCCTTCGAATTGGTCTTGGGTCCAATCGCGGAAGGGATGGTCGTGGCATTGGGCGCAGTCGATGCGTTGGCCTAGAAACGCGCGGACTGTACGGCCGGCGAGTTTGTTTTCGTCGAAGTCTTCGTCGATGCGGGCAGAGGTCACAAAGTTCACCGCCGGCGCGCCGGTCCACAGCCCGGTCTCGGCAATGAGGTGTCGCACCGTTTCGTCATAGGGGTGATCAGCTTGCAGCCGGTTGCTGAGCCAATCGGTCAGACGATCGCGGCGAAAGATGATAAACGGTCCTTCATCGACCCCCACATACACACGGGCGAGACGTTGGGCGAAATAATCGGCAAAGCGGGGATCGTCCAACAGCCGTCGCGTCCAGCGGCGCAGCTTGTTGGGTTGAGTGTCGGTTTGGAATTGACGGATTTCTTCCAGCGAGGGAATCGTGCCGTGCAGCGCCAGTGACAGGCGTCGCAGTATCTGTAGGTCATCCGCCGGTTCAGCTGGAGTGATGTTGGCATCAGTCCAAGATTGATTGAGATAATCGTCGACCGTCGCGACGGCGGAGGAGAGCGAGGGCGTCACGTTGGCGGGTGATGAACGGCGCGGCTGGCGGAGGGGATCGCGCGCGGCCGCTGCGACCAGCAGGGTCACGCCGGCGACAACAGCGATTGGAATCAGGGCGGCTCGTACTTTCATGATCGCCTCGCGCGGTGACACGCGTTCCCAGCTTGCCAAGGTCTTTCCAGACAGCCCACACGAACCATCTGTTTTGGAAGAACCAATTTGATTATTCTCTAAAGATCGAGGTCTGCAAGGCGAATAACCGATTGCCGTGCAGCCGTTGAGTTATTCGAGTGGCTGCGGGAAATCTTGACGCCATTTGCGAATTCCGGCGGATCGAAAGAAAACAATCTCATGTCCGAGCATTTGCAATCCCCTGCCGACACCTCTGAATTGCGGACGGAACCCGTAGAATTGACGACGTTTTACGACGAATCGTTGGTCGATCAACCGCCCGATCCCGCACCACCCGCGCAGCGTCAGAGAGGGTCGCTGTGGGGGATGTTCGCTGTGCTTTTTCGGGCCATTCGGTTTGTGTATCGGCTGATCGGGGCGGTGTTGGTGTTGGCGGTGGTTGCAGCAGTGCCGATCGTGAATTTTTGGGTCCTGGGGTATCTATTAGATGCCCAGGGGCGAGTCGCACGGGGGCGAGTGGCAGGGGGGGGACGGTGGCGGGATGCGTTTCCTGATATCGCGTCGCTGTCACGGATCGCCTCGATCGGCGTGGGGATATCGCTCTGTTTGTTGCCGCTGCGGTTGTTGGCGGGACTGGCGGCCGATGCACGATTGATCTCTGCCGGCTCGACAGCCGATGTAGGTTTGCACCGTGCGGTGATTGTGGCGGCCGTGCTGGTCGCCGTGCATATCTATTTGGCTCTCGCTCGGGGAGGCGGGTTGTCCTGCTTCTTTCGACCGCTAAAGAATCTGCGTTGGCTGCGAAAGCAAATTCGCAATGGTCAGTATCTTGAAGTTGCCGATCGGGAAATACGGGCCTTCATTGCGTCGCTCCGCATTCGCGAACGGTGGTGGTTGGGGCTCCGGGGATTTCTCACGGGTTTGGCTTGGTTGATCGTGCCGACAGCTATGTTTGCCGCCGCGAATAGTTCCGAGGGTGGACTGGTTGCCGTGACCATTGCCGGGGGCCTGTTGCTGATTCCCGTGCTGAGTTGGATGCCGCTGTTGCAAGCGCGGTTTGCGGCGGAGCGGCGGTGGCGGGCGGCGTTTGAGTTGCGGACGGTGCGGCGGATTTTTCGCCGAGCACCGATCGCGGGTACGTTGGCCGTGATTGGTACGTTGGTGTTGTCGCTGCCGTTGTACCTGGCCAAAGTGGTCCTGCCGCCGCGGGATGCGATGTGGATGGTGACGATCGTGTTCATCGTCAGCATCTGGCCGGTGAAACTACTGTCCGGCTGGGCTTACCAACGCGGCATGAAACGCGAGACCGATGCTTGGTGGGGTCTGCGTTGGCTGGGTCGTGGAGTGATGTTGCCGTTGTTGGCCGTCTACGTCTTCTTACTGTTGTTCACGCCCAGCCTAGGAGAGCATGGCAAATGGGTGTTGTTTGAACACCACGGTTTTCTGCTGCCGGTGCCGTTTTGAATGACACCAAACGTAGCACTGGCGGACGAGCCGCCAGTGGCACCCGGGATTCCTCTAAGCGGCGCGGACGGTGGCGAGGATTCGTTCGCGGCGGGCGCGTTCCCAGTCGGCGTCGACCATGATTTTGACCAACTCGGCGAACGTGGTTTTCGGCTGCCAGCCTAGTTTTTCGCGGGCCATTGTGGCGTCGCCCAAGAGCAAGTCGACTTCGGCGGGGCGGAGATAGCGCGGGTCGATTTCGACGTACGGTCTTGGAGAAAGTCCTACCTGCTCGAAGGTGAGGTCCAGGAATTCTTGGACGGAATGCGTTTCTCCTGTGGCGATCACGAAATCTTCGGGCTGGTCTTGTTGCAGCATCAGCCACATGGCTTCGACGTAATCGGCGGCATAACCCCAGTCGCGTTTGGCGTCGAGGTTGCCGAGGTACAGTTTGTTTTGCAGCCCTTCGCGAATGCGGGTCGCGCCGAGCGTGATTTTGCGGGTGACGAAAGTTTCGCCGCGGCGGGGGGACTCGTGGTTGAACAGGATTCCGTTACAGGCATACAAGCCGTAGGCGTCGCGGTAGTTCACGGTTTGGTGGAAACTGAAGACCTTGGCGCAGGCGTACGGGCTGCGGGGATGGAAGCGAGTGTTTTCGTTTTGGGGTGTTTCGGAAACCTTCCCGAACATTTCGCTGGAGGAGGCTTGATAGATGCGGACTTCGTGACGGCGGTTGAGTTGCCGCGTTGCTTCGAGCAGTCGCAATGTACCGAGCGCATCGACGTCGACCGTGTACAACGGCTGGTCGAAGGAAACCCGCACGTGGCTTTGCGCGCCGAGGTTATAGATTTCGTGCGGCTCGATTTCGTGGACCAGATTCGACAAGCTGCCGCCATCGGTCAGGTCGCCGTAGTGCAGGACCAGTTTCGGGTTGGTTTCGTGAGGGTCTTGATAGAGGTGATTGAGGCGTTCGGTGCTGAACGTGCTCGAACGGCGGACAATGCCGTGCACCTCGTAACCTTTTTCCAAAAGGAATTCGGTCAGGTACGAACCATCCTGTCCTGTGATGCCAGTGATTAAGGCGCGTTTGGTCGTGTCGGTCATTTGAATTGATTTCCCGCGTTCCCAAACTCCGTTTGGAAATGCAAATTCGCGAAGCACCGCTTCGCTGGGGTGTCCGTTTGGCTGGGTTGTTGTCGAATTCGTGACTTGGAAAACCATCTGGTGTCGGCGAGAAAGGTGCGTCGCGACGCACCCTACGCTGCGGGGGTGATGGTGTTTTTGGTTTGTTGTTCGTACCAGGCGATGGTGGCGGTGAGGCCGTCGCGGAGGGAGGTTGTGGCGCGGAAACCGAATTCTTGTTCGGCTCGCGAAATTTCTAAGCAGCGACGGGGTTGGCCGTCGGGGCGATTGCTGTTGAAACAAATCTCGCCGGTGTAGCCGGTCAGTTCAGCAATGAGCAGAGCCAAGTCGGCGATTGGGATTTCCTGTCCGGAGCCGATATTGACCGGGTCGGATTTCTCAAAACGGTCCGTCGCCAAGGCGATGGCGCGGGCGGCGTCTTCGACGTAGATGAATTCGCGGGAGGCGGTCCCGGTGCCCCAAACTTCGACCTGCTCAGCACGCGCGTCGCGGGCTTGGATCATTTTGCGAATCAGGGCGGGAATGACGTGGCTGGTTTCCAGATCGAAATTGTCTCGCGGCCCATAGAGATTGACCGGTAGCAACGAGACGGCGTTAAAACCGTATTGTTCGCGGTAGGCTTGTGCCTGCACCAGCAGCATTTTTTTGGCGAGACCATAGGGAGCATTGGTCTCTTCGGGGTAGCCGTCCCAAATGGCATCTTCGCGGAATGGGACCGGAGTGAATTTGGGGTAGGAGCAAATGGTGCCGGTGGTCACAAACTTAGCAACGCCCGCTTGCCGGGCTTCTTCCATCATTTGGATGCCCATGATGGCGTTGTCGTAGAAGTAGCGCCCGGGGTTTTGGCGGTTGGCTTCGATGCCACCCACGACTGCCGCAAGATGCACAATCACCTCAGGTCGGGCGGTCCGTAGTAAGCGGCGGATGTCGTCGCGTTCGCGGAGGTCAAACTCGGCGCTGCGTGGGACCACGATCGACTCGGGTGCGAATTTGGCCAATTCCGCGCACACCGGTGCTCCCAAAAAACCGGCGCCTCCGGTCACGACAATGCGGCGTCCCGTTAGAAAACTCATACCATCAATCCTTTGATGCGGCGGCCCGTTTATCAGTGTCTCTCAGCCCCCGGCTCCGCCGGGGGGTATAGACGCTGTGCAGATACTGCCAGTATTACGAAACCCAGGAGCGCGAGGGACTCTCTTGCTCATCAAGCATGGCATGATGTGGCGTGGGTGTGGAGGTGGCGGGGCGTTCGCTGTTGACTTTTTCCATCAACTCGACCCAGGTTTGCCGATGCTGCTGGAGGATCTTGATGGCGTCGATTGCTGCTTGAGCATCCCGTTGACCGTCGGCGTCGACCAACGCGCGATAGACAAATCCGAAGACCGCCTGCATGTTGACGACCATGGCTTCGTCGCCATCGGCTTTGAGTCCGTTGATCAACTCATTGACGAACTCGCGACTGCGGCTGAACGAATCGTGCGACAGTGCGTAGTCGGCTTCACCCAGGGCTTGAACACCGAGCCGCGCAAAACGCAGCGCGCCGTCGACGACCAGCATGTGCAGTTGCTCGGGGGGGGCGGTCAAGACTTGTGTTTCCAGGTATTGATCAGCGGCAGGCATGATGTCGGTCCTTTGTTTTAGTCAGACGTAGTGAAAGGTAGATGGTGATGTTTAAGCGCAGCGAGGCTGCGGTGATTACGACGAGCCAGGATTCGCGAGCGCTGCCAGTCGATCGATCGCCGACGATTGCGAGTTCAATTCGCTGATGATGGTTTCCATTCTGGCGTATTGCTCTACAAGACGAGCCCGCTTGTTTTCCAGGATTTCGTTGAGCACACCGATCCGGTCGTCGATGGACTGCAATGATGCGGTCAATGCTTCGTTTTGTAGCGAAATCGCGCCGGTGAACGGGTCGGTGAAGGCATCGACCGTGGTCTCCAGACGGTCGGACAAACCGTTGTCGGCCTCAATGAAGAACTCGCGGACGGCGGCGGGGTTGTCGTCGAGTGCTGTTTTGAGCACTTCGTCATCCAGTTGGAGTTTGCCGCCTGAGGTAACAGTAATTCCCAAGTCTACTAGTGAGCGATATGGTCCGTTGAGGTTTCCGACCGGTTGTGTGACTTCGCTGTCTAAACGCCGCAGCAATCGCAGGACGATACCTTCGCCTTGCAGGACGCCCCGTTCACCGGTATCGGGATCGAATTTGGTTAGGTCTGCGGCGGCATCGATGATTCGGTTGTACGAGTCGACGAACGATTGCACGGAGTTGATGATATTGTCTTGATCACGCTGCACCGTGACCGTGATTGGATCTTCGCTCACCTCTTTGATATCAATCAGGGCGTTGATGCCGGTGTTGAATCGGTTGGTGCTTGAGGTTGTGACAAATGCCGTGGCGGGGTTGGAACCGATGCGAAGTACCGCATCCTCGGCTCGTGTGGTGATCGTCAATCCGAGGTCGAATCCCTCTGAGTCGAGAATCAGCGCACCCTCCGACCCCGACCGGGTGGAGTTGAGCACTAATCGTTTGGAGTTCAGCGTGCTACCGTCGTCGATAATGGCAGCGGTCAGCCCGGCGTTGGCGTTGTTCAGTTTTTCGGCGATGTCATTCAGCGTATCTTCGGCGTCGATTTGGATCTCCGTCGTCAACCGGCTGGAGATCCGTTGCTGGCCCCCTTCGTTGGTATCCACCTCGCCCAACAGCCGGAGTCCCTGCGCTGCCTGACCACCACCCAGGTCTTGGACGGTGAGTGTTTCAGCTCCCCCGGCGAGGTCGATCAGCTCAAAGCCGTCTCCCGTTTCGTTGAGTTGCGCTTGTACATTGATCGTCTCGTTGGAATTGATCCGCTGCAGTACATCGCCGATGTTTTTTACTGATGTCGAAAGGCTGATTGTCGCGGTGTTTCCGGCGGAGTCGGTGATCGTGAACGCACTGGTTTGTGGTGTTCCGCCACCAGGGGCGTAGCCATCGAGACTCGTGGCAGCGTTGACGTATTGCAAGTTGAGCGAACCGGACTCGACCGAGCTTTGGGATGCGTCGACGGCAATGCCAAGTTGCGTCGCCAACGTCGAGCCGCCCATGTCGGCGATGGTTAAGTTGCCTGATGGCGATGCCGTGGTGTCGATGATGCGAATCCCGGTGCCCAATTCGTCGAACGTAGCAGTGAGATTCAATTTCGAGCCGGTGTCCTCGGCTTGATTGATGGCGTTGATCACATCGTTTAGCGATGTGGCGCTGCTGAGGTCGACGACGGCGGTTTTTCCCGATTGGTCGGTCAGTGAAATCGATCCGAGTTGATCAAAACCTTGTCCGCCGCGGAGATTTCGCAGCAGGACCGAGTCGAGTCCGCCGATGATGCGCTCGCCGCTGATGGTGTTTCCCACAGCGGCAACATCCAATCCCAATTCATGCAGGACGTTGGCATCGTTGATTTCGGTCAGTTCAAAAGAACCCGCCCCGCCACCGCCCGTCTGGTCGGTGAGGGTGAATTGGCCGTTGTTCACTTCGGCCAGCACCTTGCCGGCGTTGTCTTCGTGGTCATTGATGGCATCGGCGATATCTTGCAACGTCACTGCGTCGTCGAGGTCGACATCGAATTCCGTTGTAGGATCGTCGGTGAGGCTGATCCGTAGTTCCGGAGCACCTTCAATCAGTCGCAGGCCATTGCCGCCATTGATTAAATCGAGTGTATAGTCGCCCGGAATGGTGTTGATGTCGTCGCCGGTGATCGTGGTTCCCGCGGTTGTCTTGAGCAGCCCCAAGCCTTCGGCCGCATGACCGCCATTGAGTTCCGCGACGGAAAAGTCGGTCGCCGATTGACCGGACGTATCGACCAGGATTATGCCATCCCCTTCAGCGCGGGCCTCGACGCTGATTGCGGTGTTTTCGTTGATCAAATCCAACACATCGTTGACCGACACGGCATCGCTGATATCAATATCGGCCGCCGCGCCGCTGCCATCGGTGATACGAAATACGCCGCGGGCGACACCCTGGCCCTCATTCAGTATGTCCAGTGGGGTGGGAGTCGCCAATTTCCCACCCGAGGCAATGGTGATCACGCCTTCGCCGAGCGTCTGAGTGTCTGTGTTGGCAAACCCCTTGGAATAGATTTGTTGCGTGGTGGCTTTGCGGATCGCCTCGAATTCATAGGTTCCGACAGGGGTATCGGGACTGGGCGCCACGCTGAGGAGTGCTGGATTGGAAACGGTCGTGGTCAGCTTGTCAAACGTCGTCTCTTTACCGAGCGTGGTGGCCGATCCGGTGAGTGAGAGCAAATTTCCGGACAGGACGTTGAGTCCACCGCTCGTGGCGCCGTATTCTTCGGCACGACTCGCGAGCCGATCGATCGTACCGCGCTGGGCATTGATGAGCGCATCAATGATTTCGCCTGTCGGCAAATTGCTCGCCAGTCCAACGCTGGTAGAAATTGTGCCCATGTGCCGTTTCGTTTTCAGTAGGAGGTTTACCAGTTGGAGCACCCGGTTATCACACCGCGCAGCACCAGCCCGACGGATTTTCTCCGTAGAGTATTTGAGATCTATCGGCAGGCGGGCGGTGGGACTTGAGGGGAAGTTGGAAGATTTTGTGGGATTTTTGGATTTCGTGATTGGTGCGGTACATTGACACAATTCGTTTTCCAGAAGAGCAGTCCCGTTTACAGGGCTAATACCGCTGCGCGGGGCGCCCGGTGAACCGGGCTTTGTGGTTCCTGTGGGGTTTGGGATTGTGATTCGGTTTATGGTTATCGGAGTGCGTGTTGTGGGTTGTCCGTAGATTTTTCAACATCGTGCAGGACCGCTGGTGCAGGAGGGGTTTTGCTATTGGGGCCAGGTTCCCGGCTCGACGCTTGCCGCACGCGGCTGGGTTTTCTACCGTGGTTGCGTATCGAGGAATTCAACAACGGAGAGTCACACATATGACGGACATCTATCAACGCGGCGCTGCTGTCCTGCCGGGCGGGGTTTGTTCCAGTACGCGGTTTAATCAAGCGTGGGGCAAGCCGGTCTATGCGACGCGGTCCAAAGGGGCGCGGTTTTGGGATGTTGAGGGGCGGGAGTTTCTCGATATGTCGATGAGCCACGGCGCTACGCTATTGGGGCATGCACCGGAATGCCTGCGACGGGTGTTTGAACAAACCTGGGAGGCGGGTGTCCTGTGTAGCCTGGATACCGAACATCACATCGAACTCGCTGAGCGTCTGTGCGAAATCGTTCCCTGCGGCGAACGTGTGCGCTTTACCGGATCGGGGTCCGAAGCGACGTTGCATGCGTTGCGGCTGTGCCGTGCGGTGAGCGGGCGAGATAAGATCATTCGTTTTCGCGGGCATTTTCACGGGTATCACGAATTCACCTTTATCGGCGGGCACCCCCCGGCGGGGCAACTGGAGGCGTCGCCGCCGTATCGCGAAAGCGCGGGTATTCCAGAGGCGATGGCGGAGTTGATCGTACCGGTCGAATACAACAATCCCGCAGCACTCGAAGCGGCAATTGCCGAGCATCGCAGCGATGTGGGGACGATCGTGATTGAGCCGGTCGATTTCAACTGCGGCTGCATTCTGCCCGAACCGGGATTTCTGGAATTGGCGCGGCGGTTGGCGGATGAGAATGACATGATTTTGTTCTTCGACGAAATCCAATCGTTCGCCAAGAAGAGTCCCGGTGGCGCGCAACAAGATTTCGGTGTGACGCCCGATATTTGTACGATCGGCAAATCGCTCGGTGCTGGCCTGCCGCTCTCGGCAATTGCAGGCAAAGCGGAGTTGATGGACCGCTACAAACCGGTCGGCGATGTCGCCCACAGCGGAACGTTCAACGCGCCCTTGCCGTCGATCCTAGCCGGGTTGGCGTTTGTGGAGGCCATTACCACGCCGGAGTTTTGGCAGCACATCAATACGTTGGGCGAACGGCTGTTCGCCGGTTTGGCGGAGATTGCCCAGCGTAGCCCGGTGCCGGTACGGTTCCAACACCACGGCAGCCGCTTCGGCATGATCTTCGGCACGCGGGAACCGGTCATCAACTACCGGCAAAGCTTGGTCCACGATCCGCAAACGATGCTGCAATTCTGCCGCGAAACGACAGAGCGCGGCGTGTACTTCCACGACTACGGCGGCGGCTCATGCCATCACGGATTTAGCTTGGCGCACGATGCAGATGATATTGATCGCGTGCTGAACGTGGTCGACGATTCGCTGGCAGCAATGGGCAGCTAATACGCTTCAATCGGAGCCAACACAAGAAAACGGGTAGCCGCGATTGCGCAGCAATCGGGGTTGGCATAGCCAACAAGAAGCCGCAATGACAGCGTTGAATAAATTTCCGAATCCGCCAATTACGCAGACCGTAAACTGCGGCTTCTTGTACCGACGGCACACCGATTGCAAAACAATCGGTGCCACCCGTTACCCGAGCAAAGCTCTCTCGAGAATCACCGTTTTCCTCAAGCCTGTCCCCTCAAGCCTCAAGCCTCCCTCCCCCCCCCTAAGACCACTTCCAAGTCTCACGAATATCCGCTTCATTCACAATCGCGTTGGGGGGCCAAGTCCCTTTGGACATGGCGACGATATTGGCTGCAGCTTCGTCGGCCATGTCTCGCAATGATTTTTCATCCACGCCGCCGATGTGGGGCAGGGCGACAACGTTGTCGAGTTTTAACAGCGGATTGTCGGCCGGGGTTGGTTCGACTTCGAAGACATCCAAGCCAGCGGCGGCGATGTGTCCCGATTCGAGAGCGGGGATCAAGTCCGCTTCCACAACCAATCCACCGCGGGCGGTATTGACGAAAAAGACGCCCGGTTTCATTTTGGCGATCGTCTCTTTGTTGATCAGCCCGCGCGTCTCGTCGGTCAGGGGCGCGTGGACGGAGATCACGTCGGAGCGTTTGAGTAGTTCGTCCAGGCTCACGATTTCGATGTTGTGCTCGGCGTTGAATTCGGCATTGGGGAATTGTTCGGCAGCGATGACATTCATGCGAAACGCGCGAGCGCGGATTGCCATGCTGCGGCCGATGCGTCCCAAGCCGATAATGCCCAGCGTCCGCTCGCGAACATTCTTCATGATGTGCGGCTTCCACTGGCCGCTGCGCATTTCGCGATCCGTCTGTGTGACCGTGCGGGCAATGTCCAGCATCAGAGCAAAGGCATGCTCGGCAACGCATTCGTGGTTGGCGTTGGGGGTGATCGAGACCGCGATTTTACGTTCGGTGCAAGCCGGGACGTTCACTTGGTCGTAACCGACGCCGACGCGGGACACGACACGCAAGTCGGGACAAGCTGCGAGCAATGACGGCGAATACAACTCTCCACTGGCCAGCGTCGCACTGATGCCCTGGAACGCCGCAACCAAATCGGCTTCGGAGGTTTGCTGTGTGAATCCAGGCGAGTCGGGATAGACGACCTCAAACCCGGCCGCCTCGAGCCGCTCGGAGTAGGGGCCCGGTTTTTTGTACAACAACGGCGGCGAAATCATCACGCGGGGCATGGGGAGAGTCCTCAGAAATCTTCTCGCTGTGGAAAATAATGATTGCAGAATCCCGTTATAATCTGGGGATCGCACAGACGAAAGTCTAACGGCCAATTGGCGTTCGCCGATTCCCGGCCCCAAACGACGACTTGGTCATTGCGCAGGGTGACTCGTTTCACAACAAAGAGGGAGGCATCGACCATGAACGTGCGAGAATTCCCCTTTCGACGCTGGATCCCCGTGCTGGTGGTCGGTGGGGTGCTGCTCCTCGTGATTGGAATATTGCTTCCGGCGGTCCAACGTGCGCGGACCCAAGCCAGGAAAACCCAATCGGTGAATCGCCTCAAGAACATCGGACTGGGCGTCCACAACTACTATAACGGCCAAGAGACTTTTCCCAGTGGGGGGATTATTCGCGACGATGGCGTGGCGATGCACGGGTGGTTGACCATGATTTATCCTTACGCGCAAATTATTTTTGGCGTGAATATGGTGAGACCTTGGGACGATGTTGAGAATGACCCTTGGGTACGGCAGGCATTTCATGATTGTGAAAATCCAGCCATCCCTCAACAGCTCTCGCACGACGGTTACGGACTAACGCATTACATGGGAAATCCCCATGTCTTCCACCGCAATAGCAGCGTGACGTTCGAAGACCTGACCGCTGGGCTGTCGCACACGTGGTTGGCGGGCGAGGTGACCGGCAACTTTCACCCGTGGGCGTATCCGTACAATTGGCGAGCCTTGGGGGAGCGTCTCAATGACGAGCCGAACGGCTTTGGCCGCCCCACAGGAGATGGGGCCTACTTCGTGTTAGCCGACGGGCGTGTGAAGTTCTTCGGAAATGCTGTGGGTGAGGAGGTGCTGCGAAATCTAGCAAATGCTCCGCCGAGAGCGACACCGGAGCAGACAGCGATTCCGACAACGCGCGTGGAATCTGAAACCTGCAACTGGAAGTACGAGGAAATCAAACTACAACCGGCAAGCGCAGACGGCGTGTCGTTTGCCAAGGTCTGGATCGATGGAGCCGGGATTCCGCAAACGGTTTCGGTTTTTTGCCGCACCCGAGATTCGACGATAAGAAGAGGATCAGGATCTCGCTTGTTGTCTGAACAGGAATTCCGACGCCTTCACGATAAGTACCCTAGCACGCGAAAATTATTCGGGCTGCATGGGATTGACGATGCGTCTGCGAAGATGATTGCGCAGTTTGAGGATTTGGAATTTCTGGAGACTGAGAGAATTCAACTCTCGGCAACCGGGTTGCAGGCTTTACAAAAACTGCCGCAGCTAAAAATCATGCGAGTTCGATGCTGGCATCAGGCTGCCGGCGACGAACTCAAAGCATCGCTGCCCGATTGCGAAATCCGCGGTGCTTGGCAACTCCCCGACGACGTGCAGCCTTTTGATTGGCTGACATGGTGAGCATCATGCGCTGTGCATAGACGCAGTGCGAGTTAATTGCATTGTCATCCGATGTCGCAGGCGGACCGCTCAAAGCACCGGGCCGAGCATGGCGATGGTGTTGTTCCACAGGCGATGACGGATGGGCCAATTGGCGACCATCTCGGCTGTCACGGGGTGGGAATGTGCCAGGTAGGTCGCTTGCCGTTGGCGGACGTCAGCGGTCAAACCTTGGTCGTAGAAGAGGATGTTGTTTTCGTAGTTCAGATCAAAACTACGGCGGTCCATGTTGGCGGATCCGATCAGCGTGATCTCGCCGTCCAATGTCAGGGACTTGGTGTGCAGCAGGCCGCCTTCGTATTCGAAAATCTGCACGCCCGCCGCCAGTAGGTCTGCGTAATAACTACGACTGGCAGCTCCGACAATGAAAGAGTCGTTCTTGGCGGGGAAAATGATCGTGGTCTCAACGCCTCGGCGCGCACTGGCGCAGAGTGCCGCTTGCATGGCTTCGTCGGGCACGTAGTAGGGCGTTGAGATGACCAGTTCGTGCCGTCCTGCATACATCAGTGTTTCAAACACCTGCGGCATTGCCTCGTAACGTACCGTCGGTCCGGTGCCGATCACTTGAGCTGCCAAACCATCTTCGAGCGGCGGAAGCGGTTGCCGTAGTAGGTCGTTGATATCCTCGTCGACATGCGCCATCCAGTCACTGGCAAACAGGTACTGGTTTTGCCGGACAATCGGACCTTCGAAGCGGATCATCGCATCGACCCAGGGCGCGTACTTCGCCTTCACGCGAAATTCAGGGTCTGCGCAATTCTGACTTCCGCAATAGGTCACGCGATTGTCGATCACCAAGATTTTGCGGTGATTGCGCAGATCGATCCGCCCTTTGAGCGGACGCAGTAAGGGGTTGCCGATGGGAAGTGCGACGGCAACACGGACGCCGGCGGCTTGCATAGCCTTCCAGTGTTCCGAGTCGATCATGGTGCGCGAACCGAGCCCATCGGCCATCGCCCGACAAGTCACCCCCCGCGCGGCAGCCCGTTTTAGTGCTTCAACCACCGCGCGTCCGTTGTTGTCTGTGAGCCAGATGTAGAAGATCAGATGCACGTGGTCTTTGGCAGCATCGATGTCGGCAATCATGGATTTGATCGTCGCATTGGAATCCTGCATCAACTCACCACGGTTGCCGCTCACCGGCTCAAATCCATTGACCGTGGATCCGATCCGGAACAGGTGTGCATAACACTCGGGGATCTCCGGCTGAAGACTCGTGTTTTCCGTCGCAGCCGCAGCTGAGACGTTCGGCATCTGCGATAACACTTCGCGCATCCGCGCCACGCGGCGGCGGCCAATGTTCGTCTCACCGAGTAGAAGGTAAGCGATAATGCCGATCACGGGCAGCGTGAAAATCACCACAATCCAAGCCACGCGAGATGCTGGATCGCGGTGCGGGCGCAAAATCGCTCGCGCACCAACGGCAACGTGGATCAAGAAAAGCAGGCCCGTCCCGAAGATGGTGACGAAGTAAGTGTCAGTCATTCTCGCTCCGAAGCCTTTTTGCAAACAAAGTTGAAATCAAAATGGACAACGGAGCGGACGACACAAGCCAGCGGCAACTTCTCAAAGCAACACCAGACAAAAATAGGGCCGGCAGGACTCGAACCTGCAACCAACAAATTATGAGTTTGCTGCTCTAACCGATTGAGCTACGGCCCCGGGGGGAGTTTAGATGCTGGGAGGCTGTCGGGAGTTCGCGTTTGTTTGACTTTCTTTTCGGTTTTTCTTTCGGTGGTCACAAACGGTGGCGACGAAATACTATCACGTCCGGTGGTATCGGGCGGGATGGCGGGTGGTTTGGGGATTCTACACGGCTGTCTGCGAAAACAAAAGTCCGCACTGAATCGCCTGTCCCGCTCCGCATTGCTGACTCATGTCGAAATTGGCGGGGGTGTTCGGAATTGTCCGCATGGGTGACATGTGAATTATGGGGGTTGGGAGATTGGCGATTTCACTTTTTTTTACTGAGGAACCGGGCTAGTGGTGAGGGGTGTTTTCGGGCCTAGCATTCGACAATTCTGTGGCTGCAAACTACAGTGTGAGGCGTCACGTATTTGTTGGAAAAGGGATGTTGCTTTGAGTTCGGCAAAAACAATTTTGGTCACCGGTGGAGCCGGTTATATTGGCAGTGTGGTGGTCGAGCAGCTTGTCGGCGAGGGAGCGCGCGTGGTTGTCTTCGACAATCTGTCGCAGGGGCATCGCGCCGCTGTGCATCCCGATGCGGTGTTTGTCGAAGGTGACTTGCTTGATGCGGAGGCGATTGAGTCGACGGTCGCTGAATACCGTCCGGAGAGTGTTCTGCACTTTGCCGCTCATTCCTTGGTCGGCGAGTCGATGCAAGTGCCGCTGAAGTACTTGGGCCAAAATGTGACGGCCGGATTGAATCTGTTTCAAACCATGGTGAATCACGATGTGCGTCAACTGATTCTTTCGTCGACGGCCAATCTGTTTGGCGACCCCGAAGAGATTCCCATTTCGGAATCGACAAAAATTGCCCCCGGGAGTGCCTACGGCGAATCGAAATATATTCTCGAGCGCATGCTGGCTTGGCTGGAGCAGATTCATGGATTGCGGTATGCGGCGCTGCGTTATTTTAATGCGGCGGGAGCGACGGCTGAGCGCGGCGAAGACCATACTCCCGAAACGCATCTCATTCCGTTAGTGCTGGAAGTTGCCTTGGGGCAGCGTGATCAGATTACGGTTTTTGGCGACGATTATCCGACGGAAGATGGGACGTGCATTCGTGATTACATCCATGTTTCGGATTTGGCGCAAGCCCATATTCGGGCACTGGATGCCCTAGCGGAAGGCAGTCGGGTTTATAATCTCGGCAATGGCAACGGATTTAGTGTGCAAGATGTGATCGAAACTGCGCGCGAAGTGACCGGTCATCCGATCCCGGTTGTTTCCGGAGAGCGGCGTGCGGGTGACCCGGCCATTCTGGTTGCGGACAGTCAGAAAATCCGTGCGGAGTTGGATTGGAAGCCGCAGTTTCCGCAATTGCGCGACATCATGCAAACCGCTTGGAACTGGCATCAAAGCCACCCCAACGGCTATGCGGAATAGCGGTTCAGCTACGTTCTATGAGTGAGTTCGTTGCTACGCTACCGCTTAAACCTTCTGGGCTGAGTAGAGGACCGTGGCGTGAAGCTAACTGCGAACTTACCCGCAACTCGAATACTCAATGGTGTTGAGGGTCGGCTGCGGTGCGGTATTCCCGGATGACGAGTCTGGGGAAGACGATTGCCCCCTTCAGGTAGCGACCGGCCAGACGCCGTGGGTTTGTCAGCATGCGGTGCAGCCATTCGAGCCGCGCGTGTTGGGCCCAGCGTGGGGCGCGCGTTTGGTGCCCCGCCAGGAAGTCGATCGTGCCCCCGGCTGCTACGGCAATCTTTGCATTGAGTTGCGAGCGATGGCGAGCTAACCACAGTTCCTGTTTCGGAGCGCCAAAGCCGACGACCAGAAGATCAGGCGCTGATTCGTTCACCTTGGCGACAATGCGCTGGTTTTCGTCGTCCTGGGTTTCGAATCCGAAAGGGGGGCTATCGGTGCCGACGATATTGGCTTTCGGCCAACGTTGCCGAATGCGGGCCGCTGCCTGTTCCGCGACACCGGTGGCTCCACCCAGCAGAAAGATTCGCGGATTGTGTTGGGAGGCCCCAGCAGCAATCAGTGCGGGGACTAAGTCAGAGCCGGCGACGCGGGCGGGGAGCGTTTTTTTGAGCCAGCGCGATGCGGTGACGACAGGCCATCCATCAGCAACGACTAAACCTGCCAGTCCGTATGCGTCGCGCAGTTGCAGATTTTGGTTGAGTTGAACAATGTGGTCGACATTGGGAGTAAAGACCAACTCACAGGGTCCGGCGGGACCTTGCATGCGCTTCAGTCCCCAGTCGATCGCATCGTCCATCGTCACTTGATGAATGGCGATGCCGAACATTTTGACGTGCGGCGGCACAGGGTGTTGCGGGGGTTCCCCGTCAGTTTCGCAATTTTGTGCGGGGTGGGGTGAAGGCAACATGTTTTCTGTGGCAGCTCTGTGTCAGCACTGCGACGCAAGTTGTGGGGGGGGTTAGGACAGCACGAAGTCACGTTTGGTGATAACGCCCTTGCGTTTGCCACGCAAGGGCTAGTTCAGACAAACGTAATAGCCCCCACCCAAAGTGATTTAGTAAGCGCCCTTTGCACTCAACACGGCAGGTACGGTTCGCAGCAGGAGTTGCATGTCGAATAGCAGCGATTGACGCTCGATGTATTCGATGTCCATTTGCAATTGTTTCGGAAAGGGGATGTTGCTGCGTCCGGAGACCTGCCAAATGCAAGTCAGGCCGGGTTTGACTTCCAGTCGCCGGAGGTCGTCCCAGGAGTATTGCTCGACTTCCGAAGGCACCGGCGGGCGGGGCCCGACCAAGCTCATGTCGCCTAGCAGTACGTTGAACAATTGGGGCAGTTCGTCGAAGCTCGACTTACGGAGTAGTCGTCCGATCGGCGTCACGCGCGGGTCATGAGCCATTTTGAAGGTGCGGCTATCCTCGTGTTGGTTTTTCTCGCGCAATTCGTCCTTTTGGCGATCCGCATCGACGGACATTGAGCGAAATTTGTAGCAGGTGAATTCCTGGCCACGCAGTCCAACACGTGTATGTTTGTAGATAGCCGGTCCGCGACTTGTCAGGCGAATTGCCAAAGCGATTGCGATGAACAACGGCGAAAACACTAGAATCGCAGAGCCTGTGACGAAAACGTCCAGAGCCCGTTTCGCGAATGCGTAAAGTGCTTTCTCCCGCTGGGTGGCAATGCTCTTGGGGCGATGCGTGACCGCCTCACGCACTGTGCGGCGGAGTGTACGGGGTCGAACGGAATGTTCGATGGTACGCTCTGAGCCGCTGGGGTGAGTGGGGGGAGGGTAAAGTGGGTTTAGGGAGGAATGCAGAGTGGCGGTTGCTGTTTGGCCCGAAGTACCGTTCTCCGACATAGTACATCCTTCAAATTCATCTGGGAGGTTGGGTAGGTAACGGTCTGCGGTGACTGCCGTGCCAACCGATGGAGGACCGTTTCACGGAAATCCGAATTTCCATGAAAATCTTGCATTTATCCCCATTTATCTCAGGGATGAGACACGAAGCTTTCGTGCTCCTTTGCATCTCGATAAATGCGGGTTTTGTACTGGAGGAAACCCTAACGCAAATCGTGAGCCAATCAGTGCTGAGATGGTCCGCAATCACGGGATTGCTCCTGCCAAAATGGAGGGAATCAACCCAGGAACTGCTGGGATAACGCCGAATTCGCGGTAGAATTGCTCTCTTGAATATTGAGAGATTTTTGGTGGGAGGGTGAGCTGAAGGGTTTATCGAAATGATAATTGAGTGTTGATAATTACAAGCGGTTGAATGGGGAGACGGCTTTGATAAAGGTGGCTCTTGCAACTGTCAGGGGTTTGTTTAGCATGCCTATACTTTTGGGGCGCAGGCTTCCCTTGTCGGTCGCAGAATTCTAATGGGCGGTCCCTTAGATGACGCAACTGGGGGCGATCCCCTGTGAGCGGCAAGGAGATCGGTTTTTCCGGCACGACGAGTGATTAGACCTATTCGTGGTGGCGGCGAAGACATTTCCGTTATTGATGCGCCGTCGCCATGGATGCCCGGCAAGGCGACGCGGTGGCTTGGGGAACAAGTCCGTCATCGGCACGTTGGGTTTCGGTCGATCTTGGCACACGACGTGCTCAATGCAGGTGGAGCCGCACGGTCGTTTTGCTGGGTGGCTCTTGGCATGCGATTTGCAGAATCTGTACAACTCCTCCCCGGCACGTTAACCTCTCCACTAATAACGTGAACATGCTTGTTGAAACATCCATAGAGACTGAAACGCCTCAAGTGCTTCCTGTGTCCGTTGCAGCAGTGATTGTGAATTACGGCACTGCGGAGCTCGTCGTGCAATGCATCGATTCGCTTCAGGAAACGCGCTGGGAATGTGACCGTCTGCAGGTGTATGTCGTCGATAACGCTTCCAGCGATAATTCCGTAGAGGAAATTCAGGCAGTCATTTCCGAGCGGGGTTGGAATGAGTGGGTGGAGCTGTTGTGTGCTCCGAGTAACGGAGGATTCGCTTTCGGTAATAACGTGGGGATCCGTCGAGCGCTTGCCGGAGACGACCCCTCGATGGGAGCGGTTTGGTTATTGAACTCGGACACGATCGTCAGACCTGGAGCTTTAGAGTCTTTGTTGCAGGCTTTGGAAACTCATCCGCAGGCCGGAATCGTGGGGAGCCGCCTGGAAGACATGGACGGCACGTCACAACGCTCCGCTTTTCGCTTTCAGACAATCGGCCGCGAATGGGCGCGAGGCCTGAACTTGGGATTGTGGTTTAAGCTATTTCCCAACGCGGAAGTCGCTCCTGTGCAGGTCGATCAAGAGTACGAGACCGATTGGTTGGCCGGTGCGAGTATGTTGATTCGGCGGGAAGTGATCGACGACACGGGATTACTGGACGAAGGCTATTTTCTTTACTACGAAGAAGTCGATTACTGTCTGCGCGCCGCCCGTCAGAATTGGCGGACGGTATACGTTCCCACAAGCCGGGTCGTGCATCTGGTGGGGCAGAGTTCCGGCGTGACGAGTCGCGACGCCGATGATCGCCGATTGCCGAAGTATTGGTATGAATCGCGGGCTCGATTTTTTACGCAAAACTACGGAAAAATGTCTCGGATTATTGCGGACATCAGTTGGCTGACCGGCCATTTGCTGTACCGCGCGCGGTGTTTCCTGCAGAGAAAATCGATCACGTTTCCAAAATGCATGGTGCGTGATTTTGTGCGATTCAATTTTTGGTGGCCCAGCCGCGTTGGTTAGCCGTGTTGATTCAGCCGTAGTCAAATTAGCCGTGTCAATTGGGAAGTGGTCGTGAGTGCAAATCAAATACTCGTGCAGTCGGCAGAGCTTTCAAGCTCGCTCCCTGTTCCGCAGGGGGAAGTGGATTTGCAAACGCGTGCGCGAACCAATCAAAACCCGGCCGGTGTCTCGCTTTGGAAATTATGGCGCGAGGATTTGGCGACGCATGATGGCAAAATATTAGAGCAAGGTTTCTGGGCGATGGCCGTTCATCGGTTTGGAAATTGGCGGATGGGCGTCAAACCTGCGTTACTGAGAATGCCGTTTTCGATCATCTACAAATTCCTCTACCGCTTTGTGGAGTGGACCTGCGGAATCAGTTTGCCGTACACCGTTCAAGTCGGCCGTCAGGTCAGAATCTGGCATCACAGCGGCATGATTTTCAATGCGGTTTCGATTGGTGATCGCGTACAGCTACGGCAGAACACGACTTTTGGGGTCGTGCGGACGGAGCATGATTTTGAATTGCCGATTATCGAAGCGGGTGCTGACATTGGCGTCGGAGCTGCCATCCTGGGGCCGGTCCGCGTGGGGGCGAACGCCGTCATCGGAGCGAACGCGGTTGTGTTGAGCGATATTCCACCCAATTCCGTTGCCGTAGGCGCGCCGGCCAAAGTCGTCAGAACCCTGGAGCGAGACAGCGACAGCACTAGTCGCAAAGAAGGGATCGCGGCGGAATGAGTGAAACGTTGGGAGTTGTGGTCATCGGACGCAATGAGGGGGAGCGGCTGCGCCGTTGTCTGGAGTCCGTAAAAGCGTGCGGACTCCATGCCGTCTACGTCGATTCGGGCTCATCGGACGACAGTGTACAAATCGCCCAATCGATTGATTTTACGGTCGTCAATCTGGATTTAGCGATTCCCTTTACCGCCGCCCGTGCGCGGAGCGAGGGATATGACAAATTGCTAGAAGAGTATCCCAGTCTAAAATATGTGTTGTTTGTCGACGGGGATTGTGAAATTGAATTACCCTGGCCGCGCATTGCCGAGACGTTTTTGCAGGAACATGAGGAGGTCGGGATTGTCGCCGGACGACGGCGTGAGCGGTTCCCGGAAGCGTCCGTCTATAACCGGCTGTGCGATTTTGAGTGGGACGCGCCAACGGGTCAAGTGGCCGCTATTGGCGGAGACTCAATCGTGCGGGTCAGCGCCTACCAAGCCGCCGGCGGATTCAATCCGACCGTGCCGGCCGGTGAAGAACCGGAACTGTGCAGCCGCATCCGCGCTGCCGGTTGGAAAGTGTGGCGGATCAATACGGAGATGACTAGGCATGATGCCGCCATGTTTCATTTTGGCCAGTGGTGGAAACGTTTGACGCGCACCGGTTACGGCGGATTCGATGTCGAACGCCGTTTCAAAACCGGCGTGTTTCAGCGAATCCTTTATAGCGCTTTCGTGTGGGGAATTTTGATTCCCCTGTTGGCAGTGGTTGCCGCCGTATCAGCGTACCGTTATTTCGGAGTCATCGGCGCCGTGGCTGTCGTGGCCGGTGTCGGCGCGGTTTGGCTGCTACAGATTCTCCGCATCACTGTCCGCACACATCGCCAGGGGCGTCCTTGGCGGCAAAGCTTGGAGTATGGCTGGTTCACGATGCTTGCGAAATTCCCAATAGCGGTGGGTTCGCTGAAATCGTTGTGGGCTTGCTTGACACGTCAGGGAGCTCAAATCATTGAGTATAAGTCGGCGGTCAAAAGTCCATCGGCTTGAATCTCGTGGAATCCTTGCGAAAAACATGGATTCGCGATTATGCAATAATTCTTACTCTCGTTTTTTAGGAACCGTCTGCCTTGAAACCTCGCTTGGGCACCATGCTACGCAGTTGCCGCCAACACGCTCGAGATTCCTTCGAGCGCGTGAGGATAACTCAGGGTGCGTACACGCGGTGTACGATGCTCGTCTGTGGCGAGCGGTTGGATATTGCCAGATCCCAGGTTCATCCGCTGTTGGATTGGGTGCCGGACCAGCGGGTGGGGTGGCTGTTGCGAGAAAATGCACACCGGCCCTCGTTATGGCGGAAAACGCAACCGCAAGTTGCGTTTCTGCAAAGTTATTGGGACACACCGTTTGTCGAGATGGAGTCGCTCATCGCCCTCATTCGTGAGGAGTCGCCGCGGACAAAAATCTGTTACCTCGATTGGTTTGCACCGGCGAATGTTCCCGAACCACGACTGATCGACCTCGTGGATTTGTACGTCAAAAAAAATATCTTACGGGATCGGTCACGCTACCTAAGCGGCATGTGCGAAACCAATCTGGTGGAGTACGAGGCGCAGTGGGGTTCGGAATTTTTGAATCCCCGGCAGGGGGTGCTCACCGAACAACAGTTGTCGAAGTTGACCGTCGGCTGGAGTTTTGCCACCGATCGACGGTTGGTGGAAGCTTTGCAGTCAGACGCGTCCGCCAATACGGACCGGCTGATTGATCTGCACTGTCGGATTTTTTCGAAGAACGAGCGGACGTGGTATCACCACATGCGCAATCGCTGCGTGGAGTCGGTCAATGAACTGGCGGCCGGTGCTGCGGAGGGCGAGCAGATTGTATGCAGTGCTGCTCGGTTGGATTGGGACGCGTATATGCGCGAGCTGGCATCCAGCAAGGCTTGCCTGAGTCCGTTTGGCTACGGAGAAGTCTGTTGGCGCGATTTTGAGGCGATCGCCGCCGGAGCGGTGCTGGTCAAACCCAGTATGGATCATCTTGAGGTGTTTCCGGACATCTATATTCCCGGTGAAACTTACGTCGATATCGATTGGTCCTTTAGCGATTTGAAGGTGAAGTACGAATCGACGCGTGACAGTAGCCTGCAGAAAAAATTGGCTGGCAATGCCGGGGAGCGCTGGAAGTCATTCGTCGAGACGGACTGGAATGAGCACTGGAACGACACACTTCAAAAACTATTAGAAACATAACGGCGGGCCATGGCGACATCGATCAAAGGTATGACTCGCTGGTTGGGTCACCGCGGCAGAGAATGCGGTGTGCACATCGATCGGCTGCGACAATCGCACCATGCGCCGCGGGTGATTTTTAGCGTGGACGGTCCGAACAACGGAATGGCGTCGGGGTTGCGGGGTTATGCAATGGCCGAGCACCTCCGCCGTTTCAATTGGCGGACAACGGTGTTTCCGCATCAGTTAGAACAATGTCAAAGAAGCCGTGTTTTTAAGTATGAATCTCCCGATGTTGTGGTCCTGCAAAAGGCGCGACATGCACTGAACCTGCCCTCGCTGTATGCGGGGGCGAAAGTCGTGCTGGATGTCGACGACGCAGATTTCCTGGATCCTCAATTGGCCGAGCGGTATGAGACGGTGGTCCGCGGCTGCGATGCGGTGATTGCGGGGAGCCGTTTTGTGGCGGATTGGGCGCGTCAATTCAATCCGAACGTCACCATCATTTGGACTGCCAAACCTCCCGCGCCGGAATACAAAACACGCCCTACTAAAAACGAACGTCCAACCATCATCTGGGCCTGTTCGGATCCGCATGCCTATCCGGCCGAAGCCGAATTGGTCCGCGAGGTGCTGTTGCATGTGCAGTCGCCGGAACAGCTAACATTCGTGTTCGCCGGTGTGCGGAATGAGTCCGTCTCCGACGAATGGTTGCAGCCGCTTGCGCAGGCCGGCATCGATTGCCAGAAACTGCGGTTTTGCGAATACGGTCAATTTGTGCGTTCGATTGGGACTGCCCATATCGGCCTCGCGCCGCTGCTGCCGGAATCCTCGCCGTTCAGTGCGGGTAAGTCGTTTGGAAAAGTGCTGGCCTACCTGGATGCCTATGTGACGTGCGTTGCCTCAAATTGCTGTGACCATCCCCTGTTTTTTCGCCATGGAGAAAACGGCATGTTGGCCAATTCAGTCGACGAATGGGTACTAGCTCTCGATCAACTCGTCGCCGATAGCACGGACTGCACTGCCATGGGGGAAACGGCCAAGCAGGATTATTTGGAGAGACTCACTTGTGAAGCGTCAGCAGCCAGATTGAATGATGTTTTACGGCAACTGATAACCAGCGACGGTACGGATAAGTAAAGTGGATTGATTTTGATTCGCAGAGTTATGCCCGCTTTGCAATAAGAAAATGATGAGAGGCCGGTGACCAATGATTAGCCACGAACACAAAGCTATCTATGTTCATGTCCCGAAATGCGCGGGGAGCAGCGTCGAGAAACTGTTGTTGCCGAATCGGCCTCAACATGACGGGCCGGATTATGAGCATTTATTTGGGTGGTGCCCCAAGCGAAAAATTCATTTGCAGCACGCCACCGCTGCGCAAATGTTGGATCTGGAGTTGGTGACGGAAAGCCAATGGCGGGACTATTACAAATTCGCCTTTGTTCGGAATCCATTCGACCGCACATTCTCGGATTATTTTTGGATGAAGACCCAGATTGAACCGGCTGGCGGCTTTGGGGAATACATCGAGCGAAGCGGCCGATTCGCTCCCATCCTGGGCGAACCGGATGGGCCGGACTATCGCGGCGACCATCTGATTCCACAGTGCGAATTCGTGCACATCGATGGTCAGGTCGCCGTCGATTTCATCGGCCGGTTTGAGTCGCTCGATGCGGGTTTAGAAACCATTCAGACCAAGCTATCTGTCGTGGATCGCCGTGTACCGCACTTAAAGAAGGGCCGTAAGCGGCATCAGCACTATTCCCATTTTTATACCAACCGCATGCGGGAGCAGGTCCGGTCGTTGTATGAAGCGGACCTGGCCGCATTCGACTATCAGTTCGACGATCAGCGCAACATGATGTCCAACATCAAGCGTTACGTCTGGCCCATTCGTCACACACTCGGGAACTGGAAATACGCCGCCCAAACGCGGTTTGGTGTTTGAGCCTGTTTCGCAATTCGATATCTTAGCATGGCATCCCGCTAGCGCAAGTTTGCGTGGCCCGGTGTCTGCTACGGCCGGAGTTTAAGGGGCGCTGCTTTCGCGTGGCGTCTTGGTCCATTGCGTGTCGGCTTTGTGGAAGAAGGCCAAGTACTGCGGCAAGTACCGAAAGAAATAACGTGGCAAGGCCAGCAAGACCTTGCGGTTTAAGAGTTTCTTTTCGAACACGGCAGCGACGGCTAAAAGCACTGTTAGGAATGAGCCGCAGGTGGCGACTGTGATCAACAGTGGGATATGGCTGCCCCCCGCGAGGTAAATAATTCCGGTCGCTGCAATCGCCAGCCACTGCAGCAGCATCAACAGAATCAAGGGTGGCACGACGAGGTCGCAGATGAGGCCGAACGATGCCAAACGGGCGTGGAGCAGGAAATCCCCCAGCAGGCGTGGAAGTTCGTTACGCATGAATGTCAATTGCGAATGCGACCAGCGGCGGCGTTGGACCGTGGCGACTTGTTTGGTTCTAGGCAGCGGCCCGCGGACAACAGCGTCCGGACAAAAGTAGGGGCGGTTGCCTTGGAGCGTGAGGTCGATGCCCAGTTTATAGTCCTCGCCGGCATGCCCTCCGGCCAGGGGCGCGTCGGCTGCCAAACTCCAAGGAAGGGCGAATCCCGATCCTGTCAGCATGCAGGGCAGCCCTAACAGCTTCATACCCAGAGGACGAACTGCATTGCGTACAGTGAAGGCGAGCGACGAAACATAATCAGCGGCATCCGCATCGTCGCTATCGACGTGTAATACGTACTTGGATTGTGCGGGACTATTTCGCTGCATCGCCATAGTGACCAGGGGTTTCAAGAAGTCCGATTCAACGGCCGTATCCGCATCGACCACCACCATTGCATCGGGGGGATCGGAGCGAAGAAAATCCCGGCCGGCGGCCAATGCCCAACCCTTACCACGACGATCAGGTTCGTTGAGTTCCAGCACCTCAGCTCCGGCGTCGCGTGCGACCTGCGCGGTTTCGTCATCACAGTTGTGGGCAATCGCCACCACGCGCCCGTTGGCGCCCATTTGCGGCAACAGCGAACGTATTGTCGCAGCGATTACCTGCTGCTCATTGTGGGCCGGGATAATGATCGCCGCTGTATATTCCGCATCGTCGACGGGGGAGGAGGACGCCATTTTTTGGGTCGTGAACCACGTCGCCCCCATGGCGGCTAAGCACTGTGCGATGAAGATCAGGGTGGGAATCGCGACCAGTGCCGCGATGGAAAACGCTACGATAGACATATTCAAAAAAACCTTGGCAAATGCGGTGGGTATACTGCTTGCTCGGAGAGTGACGTTAAGACTGAGCCTGTTGCAACTCCCGTTTTTTGTCCGGGGGCAGTTTGGTATCGTAGCGGACCGGCCGGCTATCGTCGTTGCCGGATGTGATCAATTGGTGAAGGCGCGCCGCTTCTTGGCGAACGTCGTGATTCTGCAGAACCCGCTCACGTCCATTTGCGCCCAGACGAGACAATTCTTCTGCCGGTGTTGCCAATAATTTAGAAATTGCTGCAGCCAATGCATCAACATCGCCGGCGGGTATCAGCGAACCCATTTCGCCATCTACAACCAACTCAGGAATCCCGGCAATCCAGGTGGTGATCACGGGGCGACCCATTGCCAACGCTTCCATAATCACGACAGGCAGCCCTTCGGCAAAGCTGGCCAGCACAAGTCCCGCGGAATCGAGAATGTGTTGTTTCACTTCGTCGCGATCGGCCCAGCCCGCGAGTTTTACGACCTCTTCCAACTGGTTGCGAGCGATGGCCTCTTCGACGGCAAGGCGCAAATCACCGTCGCCAATGAGCACCAGTTCGAATGGGCCGCTGGCTTGGAGCGCCTTTGCCGCTGCTTCCACCAGGAGCACTTGTCCTTTTTGTTCGCACAGTCGACCGACGCAGACGAGTCGCCGATTGGCCTGCGGCGGGTCCGGTTCGGTGGTCAGGTAGTCGGCGTCCAATCCACAGCGAACGATTCTGATTTTCGACCAATCCTCAAAGCGGATCCAACGGTAAAGTTGGCTGCGCGCGTAGCTGGAGATCGTAGCGACAAAGGCCGCCCGCGCCGTTTTTTCATCCAGCGAGAGTGTTGCTGCCCGGTCGAACTCTTCCGGGCCGTGCACCATGAAACTGTAGGGAGGGCCGCCGAGTACGCGGGTCAACATGGCCACTTCGGTGGAATTCGTTGCGAAGTGGACGTGCAGATGTTCGATTTTACTTTCGATCAACCAACGCGACAAAACACACGCCTCGGCCAAATAGATCATGTGCAGCGCCAGTGACTTATCGCTGCGCCGCGCGACACGAAGTGACAATCGAAAAGCGCGGAGAAATGCGAACGGTTTGCGAAACGGCATGAGCAACAACGCCAATAGGATCCGCCCAATGCCGATTCCTATCACATAGCGCGTCACCGCATGTTCGTTGCGGTCGCGTTCATCAACCAGCGTGCCGTTCCACTGCCGCAGCGCAAAGCGATCGACTGTCATCCCCAAATCTTCCAACGCCCGGATCTCACGACCGATGAAGGTTTGACTGGGCATGGGATACTGGTTGATCAGATAGCCAATTCGCACGGCCGATTCCTATGAACTGTAAAAAGAAAAACGCAAAGTGAATCATCAGCAATGAACTGAGTGCGAACACGCTGAACGGGATTTGTCAAAAAT
This sequence comes from Symmachiella macrocystis, assembly GCF_007860075.1. Lineage (NCBI taxonomy): Bacteria > Pseudomonadati > Planctomycetota > Planctomycetia > Planctomycetales > Planctomycetaceae > Symmachiella > Symmachiella macrocystis. The sequence goes on along the minus strand of NZ_SJPP01000001.1, from coordinate 764,015 downwards.
GGTTCAATAGTCGGCGCTTAAGCCATGACTCCGATGACCGGAGCTTGAAGTTCGATGAGGTCTCGGATGGCGGCCGGACTGGCCGGATCTTTGACGGATCTTTTATCAGCGGTCAATACAATGGCATCGGCCCGGGCCGCTAGCATTTGTAGGTCCGCCCGGCTGGCAATGGGGGGGCCGGCAATGAAGATCATGCTGTAGGAGCTTTGGCACGACTTGAGCAATTCCGTCAAACGCGCTGAGGCCATCGCTTCGACCGGAAAGACCCCCTCGCCGCTCCCAATCAAGTCGACACAAGGATTCTCCGTATGTTGAATGAGGTCCGCCGTGATCGGTGCATTGTTGGAGAAGATGTCCGACAACCCCATTTTGTGTTCGTTATCGATTGTCGCCAGTGACCCATCATTCGCTTGTTTTGTTTCTGCAGCTGCGGTTTTTTCTGTTGCGGTCTTGGCTGCAGGCAGTTCAGCGGGGCCGGGGTGGGAGAGATCGCTGACGGAGTCTGACTTGTCAAATTTGCCGTGTTGACGATCGACTGCGTCCACAAGCAGAATTCGTTCGCCGCGATGGGCCAGGCATTCGGAAAGGCTGTTCAGTACGCCCGCGGGAGCAGGTGTATCCCCCAAGCCGCTAAACAACACAACACTTGAGGATTCCGGCAGTGACTGTTGGATACGCAGCGCAGCCATGCGGATGGATTCGTTGGTTTTCCAATCGGGAGTCGAACGGGTTCGAGAATTGAAGCCGGCCAGAGCTCGATCCGTCATCAGCGGCAGGCTCCAGCGTCGGCTAAAGGCCGAAACCGCGGTCTCGCGTTGTAGCAACCATTCGGTCAAGACAACGGGGCAGACCAGCAGGATCGAACAGGCAAAAAACGACATCACGAACAGCTTTTTAGTGTTGGATGTCACGATAGCCGTTTCAACGCTTGCCGGAATCAGCACCGCGAACTCGCGCGATTTGCATTTATACAGCTGATCCATATTTTCCAGTTGGAGCGAAATCAGTTTCGATCGCCCTTCGGCCGACTCCAGTTTTTTTTCCAACTTGGCCACGACTTCGGAGCTGGCGATGGCGACGTCCCCCGCCTTGTCGGTGGCTTCTGTGTCGTATTCTGCCAGGCGCTCATTCAACATGTGTAGGTGGTTTTTGACGGTGTCGAGACGGAATTGAAAATCGCTGATGCGTTTGTCCGCGCTCGCAATTTCCGTCTTGAGTAGCGTCAGCTCCGGTCCAGCAATCTGACTGATTGGTCCCAGCGTGGTCAATCCAATTTCATCGAGGGCAGTTTCCCATTCGACAAGAGAGGAGTCTTTTCCTGTGGTGTCAATCTCCGCCAATTCTATTTTGAGACTCGTTAGCTCGGCAAACCGAGTCGAAGTTTTTGCATATTCCTCCATCACCAGATCAAGTTGTGTCTGACGTTTTTTTAATAACTCCGTTTGGTACACGCTGATTTTTTCTTGCCGAATTTTTTCTGCTTGGGCAAGCTGTTGTTTGATACTCAACAGTTCCACATTTTTTAAGTCAATGGTGGAATTCGTGTTCGAAACAGATTTGAGCTTGTTTGAATATTCTTGGGTTGCCAGACCGTTGTTGTGCAGGAGTGTATCATGGCGCAGACGTGCCAAACTTAGTTCCTCGGCGGCTTCGTCAACTTCGCGTTTCGCCCCCAAGTGAATGATTTCAACGTGCTTCATATGCTCGGTGAGGATGGCCTGTCGCTGCTCGGCAGCCGCGTCGATCAATGTTTGCATCGTGTCGTTGACAAGTTCTACGCCAACTTCCTCCTCAGGCCAGCCCAGAGTTAATTCCATAACGCTGGAGCGACCGATCACCTTCATCTCAAACAGACTGGCGAAGATATCGGGCGGGATGTCCAGCCCATGCTTGTCGACGATTTTCTGCATGCGGCTCGTCGAGAACAAGACCTCCTTGTACGTTTGCAGCGAGGGGGCCTGATAGACAACAGGCCCAGGCGGTGTCGGCAATCCGGAGTAAATTAAACTCCCGCTGACATCGGCGTTCAGAGACCGGAATTCCGTCGCTATGAAATAGCTCAGGCCGCCTGCAAGCAGGCAAATGATGCCCAGCAACCACCATCGCTTTTGCAAGATCGTGAGAAAAAGCGAGGGCTGGTCCTCCGGTTGCGGGGTTTGGGCCGCAGCCGTGTAGGCGGGGTAATTGACTTGTGGATTATGCGCATTCGTCGCGATTTGTGACTGTCGGACGTTTGTGGAAAGATCTCGATTTGTCATGATGTTTTTAGCTGCAATAAACAACAGGGGTTAATGAAGACTACCGTGTCGTTGGGGGGGATACCCTTTAGCCGAACCTTTCGTCGACGCGTTGTTCCTCGACTTCACATTTGAGAATTCGGGCAGGAATACCGACTGCGGTGGCGTGGTTGGGTACATCGCACAGCACCACGGCATTCGCGCCGATTTTTGCATGATCCCCGATGACGACACCTCCCAGTACCTTGGCACCGGCCCCGATGTCGACATGACCGCCAATCCGGGGGCAACCTTTTTGTTTGCCTCCGGTTCCGATGGTGACCTGTTGAAAGAACAGGCAATTCGCTCCGATGACCGCATCGGGATGGATAACAATTCCGTTGGGGTGCGGCATGATCAACCCCCCTCCGATTTGGCTGTTCAGTGGAATGTCGGCGCCACAAATCACCGACCAAACTTGGTGGAAGAACGCATGCCATTTGCGCAGCAATTTGCAGCGCAGCGTACCCGTTGTCTGCGCTTGGTAACGACGCAAATGGTAGAGGAGTTTTCGTGACGGGTCCCAAAATCGCCGGACCGTTTCACGATTCCAGTCAAATGTGGTTGCCGATATCACTTTTGCTTGATTCCTCGTAAGCCAACACTGATTTTGCGACGAAGCCAGCGCCGCATCGATTGTACGGGCATCGAAACATATCGCTTGGAATGTTCCGTTGGCCGTGCCTGAAAGATCGTGCCATGCCCGCTGTTGTCGATTTCTTCAGCAGTGCAGGGGGTATAGTAATAGCCGGCAAACGACTTTCGACTGTTCGACGGAGGACAAGTCACGGCGCTCACCCCATGCCAACTGATTTCGCTGGTTTCAAAAATCACGCAGCGATTGTAAATCGGCGCAAAGCTGTGCGCTAGTGTCTTGACGTTCTCATCCCAGAGTTCGGTCATGCCGCCCCATTCGTCGCGCCAATCCCGATTGAAGAACACCAAAATGTTGAGCCGGCGATGTAACTGGCGATGTTTGATGTAATTAAAATCAATGTGGACATCCAGGTGCCCCCGCGGGCCGGTTTGATGCATTCCGCCCCCCACAAGTTCCGGATCGCCGATGAGGTCTTTGAATCCTGAAAGCGTTCTTAAGTTCTCGACAAATTCCGGTGATTGCAGTTCCTCATGCAGCTGTTTGATCGCTGCAGGGAACAGCTCGGAGTCTGTGACTTGGTATTTGCCACGCTCGTTGACAGCGCTGAAGCCTTTGCCGAGCCGTTTGGCTTCTTCAAAGGAGGGGAAATCGCTTTCGATCGTCGCTGCCGCCTCGGGCAAGAGGAAGTTGTCGAAACAAATATGAGGGAACGGCGCGGCCGCGCGGAATTCAGTGGCGGCGCTCTCGAAATCAATATTGCGAATAATGGGTGTTTGTAGTGCTGACATGCAGGCTCCTTAATTCAGAAAAGCCAACGAAACTTCTTTGTTTAAACAGGGTTCACGTGACTCTTTGCCCCGCTACCGGCATGCAGTCGTCGCAGCGGTCTCACGGGCACCGGTTTTTGTAATACTGGACCAGCGGATTCCACTTCAGCCTCGCTGTAGGAGACGATATATCCCACGACCCCGCCGGTGGTCATGACATAAAACGGGTTGGGCATAGCGTTCGGGAGACAATCAATGGCGAACAACGTGATGGCTATGGAGAACGCGAGTACGGGTGCGATTTCCGGCGACATGAGCTTGCGCACCGAAAATGTTTTGATGAGCAGTCCCAAGGGGGTTAACAGTAAGGCAAATAGTGCGATCAATCCGAAGATGCCATATTGGCCAAGTTGAATGATCCAGAGGCCATCGGTGACCGATATGTCATTCCCAAATTGGTCGTACACGCGCGAGCGGCCCCAACCTCCCCACCCAAATGCAGGTTTCTGCAATGCCTTGTTGACGAGGATGTCTTCATTTTGAAAACGAAACTCAAGCGATTGAGCGCGTTCTCCATTAATGCTTTTGGCTACTTCGACGGCGGGCTGCCAACCTTGATCTCCCATGGAGCGGATCACGATATAGGCTGGTGCCACCAGCAAAAGGGCCAGTAATGCCAAACGGTTTTTCAAAACGGAGGTCCAGGCTAGAACGCCTAATCCAGCGGCTAAGAGCAACAAAGCCCCCGTCGACCGGCAGTAGATGGTTGTCACAACTAAGGCGACCAGGGGTAATCCTGTACCCATTTTTCCCCAATGTTTCCAAACACCCTTCCACCACAGCCAGATGCCGATCAAGGAGGCTGTGGTCATCCATAACCCGAGTTGCAAGCCCGAATCAAGAAACACAGCTGGCCGCCATCCCCCCAGACGCATGCCACCGGAGCGATAGCTTTCGCCATAAACCAAGGCATGCAGTTGGGGACTCATGCGGATCTCAAACCAGCACAAGGGGAGGTAAATGAGCGTAGCCGCCAGGAGTGTGGTAGCGGCGAACTTCGCCGTCGATGAATCGACGATATAGGCTCGCCCCAATAAATAGGGACCTCCCCAGGTGACAATTGTCGCCAATGTGACCGAACCCGCGTCATAGGGGCCGAGGTTGTTTGTTAATGACGAAATTGCCGGAGCAATGCACACCAGGACAATCGGCAGATCGTAGCGGCAGGGCCGCAGGGAGGTGAACCGCTCCAGGTCGAAGACAATCGTCGCGGCGATGATCGCATAGCAGGTGAGCGACATTTTAGAAATGTCAGGCAACCCGCTGATCGGGTACGTCTTAAACGGCAGAAACAACCAGCCGACGACGAACGCCACCACGACCGCTTTATCGGACTTCAACTTGGAGAAGAGTCCGATGACCAGCAGTGGCCACGCGAGCATGACAATGTCGGCAAGAATGGTCATGTTCCCGCCTTCCATTGCGCAATCACGTCCCGGTAAAACTCCGCCGTTTGTTCGGCAATTTTACGCGGGTGAAATCGCTGATTCGAATCTTCGGCGGCGGCAGCGCCCAGTTGCGCCGCTAAGCCGCGGTCCGCAAGAATCCGTCCAACTCCCGCGGCCAGCGATTCCGGATCATCGGGCTGCACGAGCACCCCGGTTTTGTCGTCGAGAATGATTTCCGGAATCCCACCCACGCGCGTCGCCACAATCGGACAGCCACAGGCCACCGACTCCAGCGCTGAGTAGGGGAAGTTATCGAACGTCGACGGGATGACGGTCACCGCCGCGCGACGTCGCCAAGTCTCAATTGTTGATGGCGTCTGTTTTCCCAGATAATTGATTCGCTGTGATACGGATTCGTCGATGTGCTGGGCGACAAATTCAGCGAAATTGACGACCTGGTCGTCTTGGGAACGAATCCCCGTATCGGGGCCGATGAAAACTAGATTGGCGTCTGGGAATTGTTCCACAATCCGCTGGAAGGCGAGCAGCATCGTGTCCCCCCCCTTGTGTCGGTCAAACCGTCCGACAAACAGAATGGTCTGTTCCTCCGCATCGTCCGCAGACCAACACATCTCGCTGGTATAAACCGGCGCCGGATTGGGGATCACGGCTGCTTGGGGAAGTTCCAAATTGTAGTATTCGCGTGTCGTGTCCAGCACTTTTTGGCTACAGGCGGTCACCGCGCATGCCGCTTCAATGGCCTTACCTTCGGCTTTAACGCGACGAGCGAACGCCTTGTCTTGCTTCACGCCGTTGGCTTGACCGTTCAAAAACCACGGCCCGTGCAAGCGCACAACCACAGGGAAGGGGACCCGCTGCGCCACATGGCGAGCCAAGCCAAATGATTCTTCCATCTCCAACAGATTGACCGCACCGTCGCCGCCGGTCTGCTTTAACGCATGGGCGATGCCGCGTCCTGCGCGCCGGCAGTTCTGCTCGGCATCGTCTTTAGCAATGATTCCTGTGAGGCGGTCGCTAATTCGGCTGAGCACACTCTCGCAAGGGGACCACTGGGTAACCCCTGCATCGTCCGCGTAGCGCATCGCCGTCGATTTGGCTCGCGTCACAACCAGCGGGGAATGACCGTCGCGTCGCAATTGTTGTTCGAGGACGGAGACGTAGGTCACAATTCCATTGCTGGTTTCGTTGGCCGGCCAGTTCGGCGTAAACAGCGCGCAACGTAACTTTCCGAGATGGGATTCTCGATTCACCGGGCTGTTAAGCTTAGGAGTCTGCGTCGCCATCGTGTGTCATCTTCCTCGGAGTGCGCAACAAAATGCGCGCCATGCCGTCAAATCAAACGGCCGTTGCAAAATACTCAACATTGCATAGCGACGAGCCGTCGAGATATTGCCGTCGCCCAATGCCCACCACGTCCATGCCAAATGCTGGCTGGCTACGGTGGGTAAATTGGCGTTGGAGAATTTCTCGCAGTTTGGTGTTTGTTCGCCGCGTCGCTCTGCGCCAGACTGCATAGCTGTGATGGCCGAGCGAACCTGCCGGTCTTTTTGCAGCCAGCCGACTTTTTGGGAATGGAACCGGTATTGGATCAGCACCTCGTCCATGTTGGCCAGCCGTCCGACTTCGGCCAAACGCAACCATAAGTCGAGGTCCTCGGCGCCATACAGGTTCTCGTCGTATTCCCCGACGGCTTCAATGGCTTCGCGCCGCATCAAGACCGAAGGGTGACAAATCATCCCTTCCCCTTTTTGCAAATGCGCTGCATCAATGTCTTCGTGCTTGAGCGGTGGAGTAAAACGCCGTAGCGGCCGGTCTTGGGGATCAATCCACAGTTGCGCTGTGCCGACAGCTAAAATGTCGTCGTGTCGCGCCAGGAATCGCATTTGTTTTTCAAACCGTTCCGGCTGCGAAATGTCGTCGGCATCCATGCGTGCAATGAAATCGCCGCGGGCCTCTGCGAGCATCTCGTTGAGGGTCACCACGTAACCTTTGTTTTCGCGGCTGCGCAACACGATGCGGGAATCGCGGTCCGCGATGCTTTGAAGAATACTCAAGCTCCCATCGGTCGATCCGTCATCCACGATCAGGAATTCAAAATCTCCGAATGTTTGCGCAAGAATACTTTCCACCGCTTTGGCGATGTATCGTTCCGCATTGTAAACCGGCAGAATCACTGAGATTTCTGGTGCACTCATGATGACGCAATCACTCCATTTCTATCCGCTCGTTCCCCCAAATGTTGTCGAGCAACTGATTGCAACAGGTGGTGCAATCGACCGGCCTTTGCTTCGAGGCGGTTGTTCTCTGTGACTGTTTTCTTAGAGCGGCGGACGTTGGGATCGATTTGGGTAAAGTTGAGTTCGCATTCCACGAACGACTCGAGTTCACGCTGGCCCTCTCCGGCAAGGATTTGATCGGAGTCGACGAGTAGGAAGCGAGGATCATTTTCAGCCCACCGCAGCAGGCGGGTGTAGGTGCGAATCCAAGTCTGCAACAAGGCGGGGCGTTTGAATGCCAAATGCGGATCGTACGATTCCTGAGCATCGCGGAGCATGCTGTCCACGGTACGAAACGGGCAGCGAAAGACGATCAAGAAACGCGTGTTCTCAGGGAGATAAGGTTTCCAAGTCGACAACGTTGCGCTAAATCGCGGATCCTTAAAGCAGAAAGGCTGGTTTGCGCACAGACGTTCGATCAACGCCCGCTCATCAGGCTGAACCCGCATTGCCCGTGCTGCATGCGGCAATACCGCCCAAAACGCGCGCCAGTCGTAATGGGTGCTGGGATAGATAAATCGTCGCAGGCGATACGTCCCGCGTGGATAGAGCAGGCGGAAGATGATTTTGTTATTCAGCCCGTTGATAACCTGCGATTCGTAATACCCAAAAGGATTTGCCGGTGTCGCTTTGATCAGCTCGTTGCCGAAAAACACACCGGTATTGCGAAAGCAGGCGGTCACCATGCTCGTGCCGCTCCGGCCGGTTCCGAGAATCATCGTGTTTTGCATTAGACGCCTCCCGTGAGCGCCGGTTCGGTATCGTTTCGGAACGACCAATCCGACGGAGCTACAGCTGCGGGATTGCCGGCTGCTGTGTACGTATATTCCGGATCGTGCGGCAAATCACTCACGTGAAATGAAATGCAGCGTTCGTGCTCATCAATGGCACCACGACCGCGGACCCACAGTCCGATCGTCAGAAAATATTGTCCCGGTCGCAGGACATTGATCGGAAAGGAACAGGTCACATCGCGCGTGCCGGGGTTTTCGAAAAACGCGGTGGGCAATCCCACGGTATTGCTGACCAGAATCAAACGACCGCTCAAATCGAAGATCCGCAACGAGGCCGAGGCCAAGGGCAGCGGGCGGCGAACCTCCCAGGAACTGGTCACCGACCATGGCTCGCCAAAACGGACAACCGCAACCGAATCGCCGCTGGAATCGTGCACCGCCGCCGACAACAACGAAGCCTCGCGATCCGTGTCGAGAGGGGGGGCAAAGTAATGCTTCAGGTCGGAACTGCCGCATTGGAGGTACTCGTCGACCACATTCGCTGTCGGGCCGGAGTTCACCAATTGCCCGTCACGGAACATCAGCGCCCGCTGACACAGTTCCGTCACCGCCGACATATTGTGGCTGACAAATAAAACGGTGCGGCCTTCCCCGGTGGAAACCTCTTGCATCTTGCCCAGACATTTCTTTTGAAACTGAGCATCGCCGACGGCTAAGACTTCGTCGACAATCAGGATTTCCGGTTCCAAGTGGGCAGCCACGGCAAAGGCCAAGCGGACATACATGCCGCTCGAATACCGTTTGACCGGAGTATCCAGGAACTGCTCCACCTCGGCGAAGGCGACTATTTCGTCGAACTTGCGATCGATTTCGACCTTCTTCATGCCCAAGATCGACCCGTTGAGATAAATGTTCTCACGGCCCGACAGCTCGGGATGAAATCCGGTCCCCACCTCTAATAACGAGGCGACTCTGCCGCGCAGGACCGCACGTCCCGAAGTTGGTTCGGTAATGCGGCTGAGGATCTTGAGCAATGTGCTTTTGCCGGCTCCATTGCGACCGATCAGGCCAACCACTTCACCCCGTTTGATGTCGAACGAGACATCCTTGACGGCCCAAAATAGCTCATCATTCCCTGCGCCGCTCAATTGACGGAAGCGGCGCAGGGGCGATTTGGCCATGCCCACCAGCGCGTCGCGGAAAGTGGGGTACTGCTCTTCCTGTTGGCCGAGGCGATAAGCTTTGCCGAGGTTTTCGACGGTGATAATAGGTTTGTTCATAGTCGACTTTGAGTGAAAACAAAACGCGAACCGACCGGGTTTGGATTGCGGCGGACTATTAGGCGATGTCGGCAAATCGCCTTTCGGTCTTCCGAAAATACATGACACCATAGACCAGCAGTGCGGCCGTACTGAGCGTCGAGATGCAGAGCATGGCCCACGGAAACGGAGTGCCGAAAATCACGCTGCGAAAACCTTCAATGATTCCCGCCAGCGGATTCAACGCATAAAAGTACCGATAACGTTCGGGAACGATTGCCGTGGGGTAAACGACCGGACTGACAAATTGCCATGCCTGGACCATAAACGGAATCACGAACCGAAAATCGCGATAGGTGACTGTCAGCGCCGACAACGTGAATGCGATTCCCAGCGATGCCGCCCAGGCTAATAGGATCAATAAGGGCAACAGCACAATTCGAGGTGAGGGAACGACACCGTAAATGGCCATCATCACTGCGAACACACCGAAGGAGATTGCCATGTCGACCAGCCCGCTGGTGACGGTGGCTGTAGGAACAAACAGGCGGGGGAAATAGATTTTTGTCAACAATTGCCGTTGGCTCACCAGTGTTTGACCGCCGACGGAAATTGCATTCGAAAAGAACAGCCATGGTAACAATCCGGCGTAGACGTAAACGGGATAGACTGCTATTAACTCTGCGGGGAGTTCGTTTTTAAGTCCCGCAAAGTTTCCAAAAATAACGGTAAAAATCGTCACGCTAAATACCGGAACGAGGACCGCCCAGGCGACACCCAAGACCGTTTGTTTGTAGCGAACTTTGATGTCTCGCCAGACCAGGAACCAGAGCAGTTCGTGAAACAGCCACAGTTCGCGGAAATCAACGGCAACCCAGCCGGATTTTGGCTCGATGACCAACTCCACGTTTGCGCCGTAGTCCGTGCTTTGCGCGGCAGAGGGCATTTTCTCGGGACCCAGAGCATCCGTCGTCGTATGCAGCGGCGACGTTTCCAGGTTCCGTCGTTGGGTTGTGGTGATTCCATCGTTCATGGCAAGTCGGTCATCAAGCAAGGCAACGCGTGAGGGATGTCGGGTGAAATCGCTGTGAATACCCCTGAAGGAGAATCCACAGACCAGCACCGATACGGCAATCCGTGATTATTTGGGCGTCTTACGGCGACGATGGCTTTTGTGCGGAATGTCATATCGCTTGATCTTGCGATAGAGCGTGGCCTGCCCCAGTCCCACCAAATTGGCCGCATCGACGACATGCCCGTCGGCGCGTTGCAATGCATCGATGATGGCCGCCCGCTCAAATCGTTGCACTTCCGAGAGTGGAGTTCTCATGACCGAAACCGAGGAATCGTTCTCCTGCGGTTTGTGCTCGATGGTCCCACCATTCATAGGGGCCATGTGGCCGTTCGTTGGTGTGGTCGGGACGTGGGGGTTGGGAGCAGTGCATGACGGCGAGTGAAATTCAGCGGGAATATCCAACGGCTCCACGAGGTTGCCCTTGGCAAAAATCGCAATCCGCTCGACGGCGTTTTCCAATTGCCGAATATTACCCGGCCAATCGTAGTCGTAGAGCACCTGCATCGCTTCGGCGGTAAAGCCTTGCACGCTACGGTTGTGCCGCTCGACTGAGCGAGAGAGGAACAATTCGGACAGTTCAGCAATGTCTTCTCGCCGTTCAGAAAGTGGCGGAAGATGGATCGGAACGACATTTAGCCGATAGAACAGGTCACTGCGGAGTTTGCCGTCGCGAATGACCGATTCCGGGTCATGGTTCGAGGCGGCAATGATCCGCACGTCGACCTGCTTCTCGGTTTGGTCGCCCACACGGCGGACGGCTCCTTCTTGAAGAAAACGGAGCAGCTTGGGCTGAAGTGTGATCTCCATTTCGCTAATTTCATCGAGAAATAGCGTGCCGTTGTCGGCCGTTTCACAGAGCCCCTCTTTGGTGTGTGTGGCATGTGTGAATGAGCCTTTGATATGACCGAACAACAAACTCTCGGCCAATCCTTCGGGAATGGCCGACATGTTGACGGGAATATAGTCGTCGTCTTTACGCAAACTGCAGCGGTGAATGGCGCGGGCGACCATTTCCTTACCCGTTCCGCTTTGCCCCCAGATCATCACGGTGGCATGTGTGGTGGCGACTTCAAGGACTTGGCGTCGCACCGATTCCATCGTCGTGCTTGAACCACGCAGGTACATACGAAGTGAATGCGCCAGACTCTCAGTGCTGCCTTTCTTATCACAGGAGGCGGAATGTCGCCGGTGGGGATGAGGATCGCCGTTTCGCCGCAAAGACGTTTGGGCGGAGTTGTCCAAAATGGAGGATGATTCGCCAGTGTAGGAGCCATTGGTCGGGGTGGAATATCCAGCCCCCCCCTCCGGCAGTTCGGGGGCGCTGGAAAATCGAGTTGCACTGGTTTTGCGGCTCGCTAACTCGTCGACCAGCGATTTCACTTCCCGTTGGCAGATATCACCGTGGAGGACGTCAAACGCACCCATTTTCAGCGCACGTACGACGCGGCTGATATTGGTGTCGTCGGTTGCCATCCAACCTGCGACGGGGTGTTTCCGGGCCCAGTTGGCAACGACCCGTTCTCCCTCTTCGGACAATCCTGTCAGATTCACGACGATACCGTCGAAGCGATCGAGCGGCTCGGTGAATTGAAAAGGAGATCCGTTGCTTCTCGTTGCGACAACACATTCGCAACCATGACCGTCAAATTGCCCAATAATTTGGCGAATTGATGAGTCGTTGAACAGGGCGAATAAAACCCTGGTTTTTTCAGATTGCATCTTATCGATCGAATCCATTTTTTAGAGTGCTATTCCTATCCATGTACGATTCCGCAGCGTGTGGCAAGCACCGAAGCCCGATTAGAGGCCTCGTGTTTAATCAAGTCTTGCCGGCACACAATGCGATCCCGGGCCCGCGTAGTAGATTGTACTGATGCAAATTCCTTGCCTAATCCTCCAAAAGAGTCCCAATTTGTCGAAAATTAATCGTTTCGAAAGGGCTGTCTCGTTTGACGAAACGGCGCAGGTTCTTGTGCGGTGAACTGCCACGTGCAACATGTGCCCAACTACGGCACGAGCTTGTGATAGTGCGTTTGCAATCCATTGGCGCAACTAAAGGTTGTATGGCGTGATGGCGTCGAAAAAGCCGGGCGTACAACACCAAATTGGTGTCCGCTTTACGGAATGAGTGGGTACTGATCGTCTAGGCTGGAAGTCAAAAACCGTTTTGACTTACACAGCCGTGTTGTTGGCCCGCGATCGACGACGTAATTCAGTTTTTACAGCTCTTCGAAATTTTTCAGCCTCAACAGAGAATTCACCAAAGTGACACAATGCCAACCAGAAAGGATATCTTGAGGATTTCAGTTTCCATGGCGAAATGCTCGAAATAGTGGCTTGCATTGACGAATCGACAAGCAATGCGTTACTGCCCTGTGTTGCTTGTGCGGTGTGGCGCTCAAAATCGCCTGAGTCGATGTTCTACCAAAAAGATAGTGGGGGGTCTAGGATGACGAGCCAAAAGACGCAAAAAATGACAATGTGTTTCTAAGCTCTTCAAAACAATCGTTACATGCCGCTGCAACAGGCCTCGAACATGCCACATATATAGCGGGCTTTCGGTGATGAAACGAATGGCGCCTGCCATCTGACTCTCGGCACGGTGGTGGCAACGATCGCTCATTGGTTGTTTAACAATGCTGGTCATGGTTTCGTTGGCTACACGTCAAAGTCAAGAGGGCAATCGGGAGGGGTGTGGGTTTGAGGTGTTGGGAAGTTCGCCATCATCAATGCTATTTTGAATTCCTCGTGAATTCTGAGTCGCACGAAATGCCATGCAGTTTTTGAGCGGACAGTTTCTGGAGACAGTCATTACCGGAACGGCAGTGTAAAGGTAGTCCTCACTGTCCCGGCATGGTGCGTGTGGAGCGCTTGGCATTGGGGAGAATTGAGGTGGCTTGCTGTGTGTTCTGGGGTGTGTTTGGTAAAGCTCCTGTGGTTATCGATTTGATAATTATCGCAGCTTGCGATATTTTATCCGCCGTTGCTGATGTGGCCTGTCGAGAGGGGAAATGATTGTTTGGTGCTGTAAGCTGTTATAGCGTAGCAGTTTGTTGTGGTCTGCTTGATGTTTTTTTGCGTGTTGTTGAGTTTTGGCACAACTGCTGCACTAATGTATTACTGCAGCATGCCCTCTCTGTTTGGGTAGCTTGAATAGCTGTTGTTAATCACCTGATGGTTGGGGGTCACCTATGCGAAAAACCTGTTTTCTTCTTGCTCTATCACTGGCCAGCTTTCCGGTTGTGGCCTCGGCAGCCTTTGGGCTCGCGTCATCGTCTGGAGTTGCTTACGTCGATAATACCGGCGGCGCAATTACCGACTTCGATGAAGGTGCCCTAGAGGATACGGAAAATGTTCCGTTCCTAGTGTTCGAAGGGGTTGAGGAAGCTTCTTTCGACGTCGATCACGACGGAACGCCCGGAACATTCAGTACGTTTTCGCAATTGGCTCCGGCGACGTTGGAGCTGGACAACTACGCCAGCTACCTTTTGCACTTCGATCCATTGGGCCAGCCGGTTGATCATGTGAATGCCACGGGTTTTGTGGAATTCAATGACCAGACTCGTATCGTGGGCGTTGTGTTACTGCCGGGTGCCGATACAGGTCCCGAAAGCACGACCGACAGCTTGGGTGCGACGGATGCCATTTACGGCCCCGGCTACACCTATTACGACACCTATACCTACCGTGGCTTGGAGCTGGGCAACTCGTCTTCACCGGACGGATTCTCCATTGCCAGCGACGGTCGGACGTTTTCATTCGACTTGAACGCCATGGGTGCTGGAATCGATGAGGTTCGCTTGATCTTGCAAGCGGTTCCCGAAATGAGCTCCATTGTGACCTGGTCAATGATTGCTGGGTTGGGATTGGTCGTGACCCGTGCTCGTTCGAAGAAAAAGCGTCGCGAGACTGCGGAAGCTTAAGGCTGTGCCTGATGGGGCAGGTCGTTCTGACAATCCTGCCTGTGTTTGGTTGCTGCTTTGTTCTGTTGTGTAGTTATTGCAATGACGCAGCGGACGATTCTGCTAGAATTACAAAAACATTGACAGACGCCAGCATCATTGTTGGCGTCTGTTTTTCTGTAATAGGCCAGAGGGCGGGATTGCATTGTGCCGGTTGCGGGAGGCCGGTTGAATAGTTAGAGTTGCACGCCGAGAGAAGTTTACGCAAGGCTAGGTATTGAGGGGGATTGGCGTGTTCGGTTCTCGATTCAGTCGTAGACCACTCCTCGATGTAAGGCCGTTGCATTTCAAACATCCGAAGTATGTCGTCGGCAAATCGCTTGGCGACACCCGTCGGATGAGGGCCACAGACTCTGCCGCCTCAGCAAGGTGGCGTCATCGAAATGTTATATAACAAACAGCGGCTCATTCCATTTGCGCTGCTTATCATTGGCTTTTGGGCATATTGGAGTCCGCTGCAAAGCATTGTTGAAAATTGGTCGTCGAACGCCGATTACTCGCACGGATTCATCGTCCCATTCATTTGTGCTGCTATTCTCTATCTACGGCGCGAGTCACTGCCCGAGGTCGCGCCCTCGGTATCGTTTGCCGGTCTGGCATTGATGCTGTTTGCCTGCTTCATGAGATATTCCTCTGGGCGGCTTTATTTCCCCGAGCTTGATGCTTGGTCGCTCCCGGTGTGGATTGGCGGCTGGGTCTGGATGTGCTTTGGATGGCGCTGTTTTTGCTGGGCCGCTCCCGCGATTGGGTTCTTGTGTTTTGCAATGCCCCTGCCTGCGACAATTGAAATTGCCCTGAGTACGCCCCTGCAAAAGCTCGCAGCAGGTTGCTCGGCCTGGACATTGCGACTCTTTTCGCAACCGGCCATTGTTGATGGGACTGTGATCCTGCTCGACGGTCATCAGTTTGAGGTCGAACGAGCCTGTAGCGGGTTACGGATGTTTTTTGGCATCTTGGCGCTTGCTGTGGCGACCATCACATTGGCCCGAACAAGTCTCAGGAAATCGCTCTTACTGTTGGCCGCTGTGATACCGGTTTCGATCATCGCCAATGTCATACGTATCGATGTGACAGCATTGTTGGCCAAATACTGGTCTGGGGAAGTGTCCGAGCGATTTTCGCACGACTTTGCCGCCGTGGCCATGGTCCCGCTGGCAGCTGCCATGTTTTGGGGCGTGCTGGTTCTTCTGGATGCAACGAGCCGCCGGTTTGCGGCAAGTAAGTCCTCCGGATCGTCGTGGATGCTGCGGTTGGGCGTGGCTGCGGTGGTGCTGATTGTCTCAGTGCTCTTCATGCAGCGATTTTTTGAAAATCGCACACTCAGCACGCTGCAAAAGACGGCAGAGCGGTATGAAACCGAAGAAAATTACGAGAAGGCTGCGACGTACTACTCACGGTATTTGTCGATCGATCCCGATGATTCCGACGTGGCGATTCAGTTTGCCGAGATGTCGCATCGTTCGGCGCACGCCAATGGAAGTTGGCTGCGCGTTGCACAACTCTATTTGCATGCTTGGGAGTTGGCTCCACAGCGCGTTGAATTGGCAGTGACTGCCGCAAAGATCGCGACCCAAATCCACGAGTTTCGCATGGCGTTGGATATCTACGAGGAACTGAAAACCAACCCGCACGAAGCCTCAGAGATATCGCAAAGCGAACTTGAGAAGCTTTATGCGGATTCGTTGGTCGCCTACTTGCGCTGGGAAGGAGGCCGGGCCAACGTCACGTGGCAAGAAGCAATTGCCGTTTTGCGTCAAGTGATGGAAAGCGGGGATTACGAGGTCTCGCATGCCGCGACCCTCGCTTCGGCCATCATGGATTTTTCGCCGCGAACGGAGGCAGAAGGTGATTCGGAGGAAGCAGGCACGCCTCAAGTTTCCGCATGCCAAGTGCTTGAGAAGCTGGTCAAAGATAAAGCTGAAGTCCCCTTAGCGTGGTTGGCAAAATACGAATTCGAGCGGGTGTATGGAAATTGTTCCGACGCGGATTGCGAGGTCAGTTTGCAGCAGGCGCTCAAGTTGGTGTCGCAGTCGAGCGGTTTGGAGGCGGCGCGGGTTTATTACATCGCTGCACAATTGCAGATGCAGAAAGAGAACTTCCCAGCGGCCCAGGAATTGTTGGTAAAAGCAATTGCCGCTCAACCCGAGTTCCACCTGCCCTATTTGGCACGTGCCAAGATATTCTTGGCCGAAGGGGGCGCTGAGGGGGACAGCAAAGCGATCGTCGCTTTGGAAAACGGGTTGGAACAAGTCTTGGCGAAAAAAGGACGCACGGAATTATCGTTGCTCGTGCCGCTGGCCTCGCTGCTGGCGCGAACCGGGCAGTTTGAAAAGGCGGAGGCGTTGGTCGTTCCTTTAGAGAAACATGCCCCGAGCATTTCAGAAAGCGAGAGAGGAGCGGTGCTGGGAAGCATCGCTCTGGTCCGTGGCCGCATCGCTGCGGCAGAGCAATCCCCGCGTCATGCATTGGGGGTGTTGCTCACGTTTCTGGGGACACCAGACATGGAGCTTGCTCAAAATCAGTTTCCTAAAGTGTACGCCGAAATCTGGAGCTTTTACGGAGACTTGTGTTTCGGGCTGGGACAACTCGATGTCGCTATGGACGCCTATGGCCGTGCCAGCGATTTGAATCCGAGACTTGCCGCTGCCCGGCTGCAATTGGCCAACCTTGCGACCAGATCTGGGAATTTGGAGTTGGCCGAGAAACAATTGTTGGCCGTCATGGGTGGCACGGAGGAGATTCAACTCAATGCCGCTATCGGATTGGCGCGCGTCGAGTTGCAACGGCAAAAATCCCTACCAAAGCAGCAGCGGGACTGGTCTGCCGTCACCAAGGCATTGGAAAAAGCTGCCCAACGTGGCGCTTCCCATGAAACGATCGAACTCATTTCAGTGGAGATGATGATCGCCCAAGGCCAAGTTGATGAAGCTGTAACACGCTTGGAAAACGCGCTGAAAGTCAATGGCGACTCGGCATTGCTGTGGCAAGATTATGCTGCTTTAAAGCTGCAGCTGGGCGACCATAAAACGGCCTTGCAGGCCGCGAAAAAGTTCCGTGAGCTGTCCGATGATCGGTCGCGTGCCGCTGTTCTCCAATCGCGCGTGCTGGTTGGCGATAATCAAATTGACGAAGCGATTGCGCTGCTCCAAAAAGAGTTGGAGCTTGATAAAACGACGGAGAAGCAAGGGGAGTTGCTGATCGAGCTTTCGCATTTGCATTTGCGCAATGGCGACATGCCGCGTGCCGTCGAGATCCTGGAATCCGCCCACGAACGCCTGCCGCAAAATGGAGCAATCGTCGACGAAGCCGCCCGGTTAGCTTGGCTGCGACAAGAGTGGACCCTGCTTGCTAAATATTCCCAATGGCTCAAGGAGATCGAAGGTCCCCAAGGAACGGAATGGAGAGCGTATCAGGCGCAGATTTTATTAGCTGGCTTGGATTCCGCGAACGATCCCAACTTCGAAAAGGCGCATGAATTCATTCAATTTGTCCAGAATCGCCGTCCGAATTGGCCGAAGTCAAAAATTCTCTTGGGTGAACTATCGTTACTGCAAGGCAAGTATCCGGCGGCTTTGGTCTCCTATAAGGAGGCCTGGCAATTGGGGAGCCGCAATATCTTATTAGCGGACCGCGTTATCGATATGTACACGCGGACCGATAGTAAACTGAAGGCGCAAGAATTTGTTACGCAGGCGAGCAAGATGTTGGCGTTCTCGCCTCAATTGTTTGACCGCGCCGTGCCGTATTACGCGCAAGGAACGGAACGAGAACAGGCGCTGATTCTGGCGAAATCCTGGGCCGAATCCCGTCCTGATGACGTCGACACACAATTACGTTTAGGACGCGTGTTGATGATGTTGGCCGAAGGCGAAGTCAGAGATAAGAAACAAAAATCTGCTTTTCTCACCGAAGCCGAAAACGCGTTCCGCAAGGCAGTGGACAATTCGCCGTCCAATATCCGCTCATGGGTGGCCTTCGTTAATTTTTACGATCAGGTTCTTGATTCGCGCGAAGACGCCATTTCCACCCTCCAGGAACTCGCCCAGCAAGCCTCGATCAGTGACCGCCACAAATCGTTTGTATTGGCTCAACTCTATACGCGGTTGGGGCTCGTGGATGAGGCCCGCCGGTTTTACCTGGAGTCGATCATCTTATCGAGTGATGCTGAGGATCCGCGCAGCCTGCAAATTCTGACGCATGCAGCGCAATTCTATTTCTCGCAATCACCACAATTGGCCGAAATGCTCACGCGTCGCGTGCTTGTGGCGAAACCCAACAGCCGATTTGCGAAAATGATGCTGGCCAATTTACTATTGAATGACGGCGATACGGCTGCGACCGAAGAAGCTGGCCGCGTGCTGAAGCAAGAATTCGCGGATATCAATCAGAACCCCCAATCCGCCGTGATTCGCGCCCGAATTCGGTTTCTTTCCCAGCGCGGTACACCAAGCGACTACACCGAGGCGGTTGGATTGGCCGAAGGCATTCTGGATAAAAAGCCTGACGACTTACGGACCATGGCCGATTTGTATGAACACGTGGATCGCATCAGCGCGGCATTTGGAATTCTCGACGATTTGGGAAGCCGTGTGACACCGCGCCCACAAGATCTCACCGAGTACCTGCGCTTCTGGCAACAGCATTTTCTAGCAGCGCCTGATCAAGAAGAAACCGTCCCATTTGAAGGGGGCGCCAGACAGATTTATGCAAAGTTAGGCGAGACACCGGAAGGACTAAGTGAATTTGTACGCTGGAAAATCCGCGAATTCAAAGTGAAAACGTCGGAGCCGCAGCTCAGCTCGGGGGATACGGAATCCCTCGCGAATGAAATCCGCGCGACTTCGGCCTTTCAGTCGGCGAGCACCGTTGAAGAACAGCAAACTCTGTTAACGCGCATTCTCTCTGTGACAATTCATGAAAATGAACCCAATTTGGCCGTCTATTTGAGTGAGCACGGCTTTACAAAATTGTCGCCGGAAACAGCGGCCCGCAGTCTGATCGATGCGTTGATTATTAACCGCGATATCGAAAGCAGTCGCGACGCGGTGGTCGACGAATACCTTGCCCGGGCCACCGCAACTGATGTCTCTGCAACTGGCGACTCACTGGTTCAATTGCTAGGGGATTTGCGGTTTCTACAAGGACGGTATGACGATGCTGTGCTTCTCTACCGCAAGGTGTTGGAGCGTACGCCCGATTCGACCATGGCCCGCAATAACTTGGCGCTAGCGATTGCGGAAACCTCTTCGCCCATCCAAGACGCGCGGGCAATCCTGCAAGCTGCGCTTGAGCAACAGCCCGAGAGCCTGCAACTCAATGACTCCATCGCAACCATAGAGTTGATTGCCGGCAATGCACAGCTGGTGATCGATCGGCTCACGCCAATGGCGAACGAATCACGTGCTGACGCCTCCCTTTGGCTACACTTGGCCGAAGCGTACAGCCAGATCGGAAACGACCAGTCTGCTCAGGACGCCTTCCAACGTGCTTTGGCCTTGGGCATCGAACGACAGGTGCTTTCCGCGCGAGACCAGAAATCGTTGCGCGACCTATCGGAGCATTTTCGGCATGCGGTGTTTGTGAAAGGCTCATCCTGAGGGGAACATCATTATGAAAACCGCAATTGCATTAGCGATAGCCTCACTGGTTACCGTGGCCTCCGCTCAGCTGCAGCCGGGACGCCTTTATCAGCAAGCTCCTGCGAAAATTCTTGATACCGAATCACAACGACTTGCAAACTTTCCAGTGGCATTTGGGGATTGGGAATCGCAAGCCGAGGGCGATTCGCTCCCTGAAGGCGTGCAAACGGAATTAGGGCTTGAGAATTATCTCAGCAGGATCTATCGCAACCGAAAGACAAATCAACAGGTCGCGTTGTTGATCATGGTCGGTTCACCGGGCCGTTTGGTTCGCCATCCACCGGACATTTGCTATTCAAATCGTGGCAGCCGAACACTTTCGACTGATGAAATCCTTATCGAAGACGCCGACGCAGGACACAGCTTTCGATCCCTGGCCTATGTCGGAGACGATTCAATGGATCAATCCGACGAGTTCGTTGTTGCGTATGGCCACACTGCTGATTCGCAATGGGATGTGCCACGTTTTCCGCGATTCACTTATGGCAGCGAATCATTCTTGTACAAAATGCAGGTGCTCGTTGCCGGGGGTGACAATAACGAGGAGCGGATTCAGACCGCGCAGATGTTTCTGACGGACTGTGTCCAAGCTTTCCAAACGCTGCGAAGTGCGAAATGAAATCGCCGCAACCGAAAACGAATCGGTGCGCGGCTTTTTTTAGATTTAGATGCGAAATAGCGATGGCTGTTCTCAATCTGTGTCCCAAAATCGGCATCAACGTCCTGATGGCCGCTGTGATTCTCACGGCTGTTGCGATCAAGGCCCAGGCCGATCCGCCGCCGCGACCAGCGTTTCGAAACCATATTGTGCCGTTGCTCACGCGACTTGGCTGCAACAAAGCGGCCTGTCATGGAGCAGCCGACGGGCAGGCTGGGTTTCACCTCTCCCTATTCGGCTATGACTTGAAGGGGGATCACGAAGCGTTACTCTCAGGCGATCCAAACCCACGGGTCAATTGGCGGGATCCTGAATCGAGCCTGATTCTACAAAAGCCCTGCGGCTTCGAAGATCACGAAGGGGGCGTGCTGTTCGAGCCGGAGAGTTTTGAATATCAAGTGCTGTTGAATTGGGTGAAAAACCGAGCCCCAGGCATTCCGCTGGGAACCGATTGGATCGAAGTCAAATCGCTCGACGTGCAACCCGCGGTTATCCGCGGTCTCCCGACCGACAAACCGATTCAATTACGCGTCCAGGCAGAGTGGAATAACAAGACAAGCGACGACGTCACGCCATTCTGCCGTTTCGTTTCCAAAGACGAGTCGATTGCTACAGTCGGGCCTGCCGGCGAGATCACGTTGCACAAGCCGGGGATGACGCATGTGCTGATCTACTACGATCGCGTGATTCAACCTGTCGAAGTCATTGTGCCCTTCGCAGACACCGCATCGAATGCCGGCCCTGCGCCAACTGGTGCAGGCAGTATCGATACGGCCGTCGATCGGCAACTTGCGCAATTGGGGCTACAACCAGCCGAACTTTGCAGTGAAGCGGAATTCCTCCGCCGTGTCAGCTTGGATTTGACCGGTCGCCTGCCGCGGTCGGATGAGGTGCTCGAATTTATTGACGATAAAGCGGCCGACAAACGAGAACGCAAGATTGACGCACTGTTGACCAGCGACGCTTATACCGATCATTGGACTGCGTGGTTGTGTGAACTATTTGGGCTGAATGAACAGGTCATGCCCGACGGCGCGTTTCGCCGCGAAGAAGCCTTGCTCAGTTATCAATGGGTTCGCCGGCGCGTGGAGCAGGGGACGAGTTACGATCAGTTGGTCAACGATCTGGTACGCAACATCAACCGGCGATCGGACCAGCCGTTTGATGAATACATCGATCAAACTAACGCGTACTTCCGCCCTGGGGGGGAGGACCTGTTGGTCAAGCAGGATCAACTTCCCTTTTTTTGGGGCAGAAAGCATATTCGCGATGCCTCGAATAAAGCGTTGACGTTCAGCCACACATTTTTGGCAGTCAAGCTTCAGTGCGCCGAATGCCACAAGCATCCCTTTGATCGCTGGACGAAAGAAGACTTCGAGGGTTTGGAGGCGTTCTTTGAGCCGTTTAAGTTTGGCATGCCCAGCAAAGACATTCCCGCGTCGAAGCGAATTCGTGATACGTTCCGGCCTAAAAAAGGATCGATCAACGACCACGTCATTCGACAGGCATTTGATGCCGGCAAACGCGTCTCCTTTCCCGGAGTCTATATAAAAGACGATGACAAGAGTGCGACGGCGCCGCAGGTCGACCGGCTCAAGGTGTTAACCGACTGGATGAATGATCGCGACCATCCGTATCTAGCCATCGCGCTTGTCAATCGGGTGTGGGAACACTTTTTAGGAACCGGGATCGTCAGCACGCCGGATGATCTGAGTATTGGGAATCCTCCCAGCAATCGTGAACTCTTGGATCGGCTGGTTCTGCAATTTATCGAATCGGATTATCGCCTTCGCACGTTGCATCGTGAAATTGTGACGAGTCGGGCGTATCAGCGCAGTTCCACGCTTAAAGACGCGGTGCCTGAACATCGTCGGCAGTTCGCGCAATCTCAGTTTCGCCCGATGTCGGCGGAGGTGCTCTATGATGCGGTTTTTCAGGCGACTGCGGATGATGAGACACAAATAACCTCGACAGATACAATGGTCGGTCCGCTATCGGTCTTGCGAAATACCCATCGCGCGCGAAAATTGTTGGCGCGGATGGGGCAACCGCCGGGCGACGAAGTATGCGCACGCGTTCGCTCGAATGACCCCACGCTGCCGCGCACGTTAGAATTATACAACGGACCAACGTTTCGCAAACTTTTGGATCGTCCTAAAGGTTGGATTGGCCGCTTGCGGAGCACCGGAACCGAAGCGGCGGCTCAGCAGTTGAGAACCCCCGGTGGACTTTTGCCGAACTTAATCGACGCTGCCTTTTTACGGACGGTCTCGCGACTACCCTCGAGTGAAGAACGCTCCAGCTGCCTGTCCTATTGTCAAGAATCAAAGAGTCTTCCCGACGGCGTGCGCGATGTCCTTTGGGCACTGATCAACTCACGAGAATTTTTGCTCAACCATTAAGCGATTGAAATAATAATGCCTCGATCTACTCCCCACACCTTGCGACCCTCGCGTCGAGACGTGCTCTGCGCGGGGACTCTTGCGATCGGCGGCATCAATCTTTCGCATCTGTTGCGCGCCGAGGAGGCCGTTTCAGGCTCATCCGAAAAGTCGGCCATCGTGATCTTATTGGATGGCGGGCCGTCGCACATCGATACCTTTGATCCCAAGCCCACGGCGCCCCGCGAAATGCGCGGGGAGTTTAGCACGATCTCCACATCGCTGCCCGGCGTCCAGTTTTGCGAACATCTTCCGCAATTGGCGCAGGCCACCGATCGTTATGCCTTGGTGCGCGGAGTGTCCCACTCGTTGTCCGACCATGGGTTGGGAAAAAAATACATCCTGACGGGAACTCCGCCACTGGCTTCAATTCAGTATCCTTCATATTCCGCGGTGATGAATTATCGAAATCCCGCTGCGATAGAATTGCCTGGAACTGTTGCCATTCCCCGCTCGCCTCAAGGACCGGGCTTTTTGGGAATCGAGCATGCCTCGTTTGAAACAGGAGAGTTTCCCAAGGCGGGACGTCCCCTGGATATCCCGGCGCTGGCCCTCCCCACGGGAACAACCTCCCCAATGCTCGAGCGTCGCGAACGGTTACGACGCACGCTGGATCAGAAACTCGAGCAGTCCGGGAATTCCACTGTGCTGTTGGACGGCATGGACCGTCACAGCCAGAAGGCGTATTCGATCCTAACTTCGCGGCGGACACGCGCCGCATTCGATCTCTCCCAAGAAAAACCGGCCTTTGCCAAACAGTTTGCTCAGGATGCTTTCAGTCAAAGTTGCCTGCTGGCCATTCGTCTGGTCGAGGCGGGCGTGCGCTGCGTGACGATTTCGTTCGGGGGCTGGGATACGCACCGGAACAATTTTCCAACCCTTAAAAACAAGAATCTTCCGCGACTAGATACGGGGTTGGTCGCACTGTTGCAAGGCTTGACGCAGCGAGGTCTATTCGATTCGACCTCGGTACTGGCCACAGGTGAATTTGGGCGCACCCCTAAAATCAATGCGTATGGTCAACCAGGTCGCGAGCACTATGCAAAGTGCATGTTCATGTTGTTGGCCGGCGGAGGTTTCGTCGGTGGCCAGGTGGTAGGTGGCAGCGATACCACCGGTTCGTTACCTGCCGAGGTCTCCATCTCTCCCGACGATGTCGCCGCGACATTTTATACCAGCCTGGGGATGGACCCTGAGCAGGTTTTGCATTCCCCCGACGGTCGACCGGTGACTTTGGTGCGCAATGGTTCGCCGATCCGACAGTTGATTCGCGGTAGTTGATGCCAAATCAACGCACATTGCAGCCGCTTGTTGAGACGCTTAGTTGGTTCCATCCGGGAATAAGGACGGAGGCGCGAGCGGATGCGTTTCTGGAGTGGGCTCCATGCTATCGCTAGGAGCCGGAGCAATCTCTAGAGGCGAAGGAGAGGGAGTCTCGTTCTTTAACTGTTCCCAATTGCAGCCGTTGGGGCAAGGAGCCGGGCTTTGCGGATGGTCGGAAGGGCCGCAGCGCCAGACTGTCGGTTTGACTCCAAAATTGTGCCAGTCCGGGCCGCAGGGCGTGCGCCGCACCGCTTCGCTGCTGCACGGTCCGTACGTATCTTTGAGATCGGTGGGACAACACTCTTCTCGGTTCAGCCAATGGCATCCGGTCGAAAAACTGAGAACGACGCAGACGATCAACCAGTCGGTCCGCTGCAAGCTAAAGGTGCGTGACATGGTTGTTTTCCGGGAATCAGTAGGCAGGATAAGTTTGAAGTCAGGGCGACGCTAGCGGACGTATAGCACGTGCAACGTTACCGCTAGAAACCTTGGTTGTTCACAGTGCCGTAGGTCGTAATTCGATTGGCCGTCTGGGTTCCCAACAATGTCACACCCAGCATGCGTTCGATCGGCGAGATGATTTTCGCCAGGGCGGTATCGAAGGCCACCAATTTGTCTTCCGCCACATACAGGCGGTCGCCCGGCATGAGTTGGTAGTTGGTCGTCACGTCGCCGCGTTGGGAAATTCCCAGCCAATCGATGGGCATGATTTGGTCGCCCCCCTGGTTATTGAAACCGGGACGGGCCACCCACATCCGGATCGATGAATTCGAAGAAAAGCCTTGGATCTCTCCGATCGCATCCAAAGCCGTTTCGCTCCCTTTGATGGGCAGCCGAAACACTTGATCGCCCAGGCCCGCGCCTTGTGTAATGACGTAATACACCTTGCTGTTGAAACCGAACACGTCGACGCCGACTTGCGGATTTTCGAAGTATTGAGAAAGGTGTGTTTCGATTGTTGTTTTGGCTTCTTCGATCGTCATCCCGATCAGGCTCACGCGACCATAACTGCCGAGTGTGACGCGTCCGTCAGGGGCGACCAAATGTTCGCCGGAGATGTCCTGTTGTGAGGCGATACTGGAAAGCGTGATCCATACCCGCGGCTCACGCGCCACCAGTTGCAACCGTTCTTCCAATTCGTTGCGGATCATCTCAATCGTTTTACCGGTCGCGCGAATGGGTTGATGCTGACCGTCGAGATAATCATATTCGTAGCCCAGGACCAAGTTGCCATCGAGACCGATGACATGTTCTCCCCCAATGGGCGCTTCGGTCGGCATTCCCGTGGCTTGCACGATCAGCGTATCGAGTGGGCGGACGCGGTAGGGATGTTTGGGAACGAGGCTGATTGCCGAGATGGTCAACACATCGGGAGGCTCGATGACGTAGACCGGCGATGTCGCCTTGGACAACTCGTGCGGAATGACTTCCGAGATGGGGGGCGCCGTGGAATACTCGACGGACGAATCGTCGAAAGTCGCGCATCCTGTGACCTGCCCCCATGGATGACACCAGTCACATGACTTAGTGTTCAATTGTATCACGGGTTGTTCTGTTCGCCTGCTGGAGCGTAGCGGAAGCCGGCGAACAGAACAGTTTCGTCTCCGGCACCGGGGCTCGATAGCCAAGAGAACTGTGAGGCCTGATCGTGTTGTATTCTCTTCGCCAACGTTCGATCAGTACCTTTGCCTCCAATAACGTATCGAAGATTTCTCCATCAAGCAATTCGTCCCGTAGTTTCCCGTTGAACGATTCGATGTAACCGTTTTCCCAAGGACTGCCTGGCTCAATGAACAACGTCTTCACCTCCACCTTCTTAAGCCACTTGCGGACTCGCTTGGCAGTGAACTCTGGACCGTTATCACTCCGGATGTGATCGGGAACTCCTCGACGCACAAACAGGTCGCTGAGGCGTTCCAACACATGTTCACTGTTGAGCCTCCTCGCGACATCAATGGCCAGACACTCTCGCGTGTGTTCATCAATCAGATTTAACATCCGAAAAGCACGACCATCGTGAGTCCGGCAATGCACGAAATCGTAACTCCAAACATGGTTCTCGTACTGAGGTCGCAGGCGAACACACGACCCGTCACCCAACCACAGACGACGCCTTTTCGGCTGTTTTTGAGGCACTTTCAATCCTTCCTGTCTCCACAACCGTTCGATGCGTTTGTGATTCACCTTCCAGCCTTTTCGATGAAGAAGTTCGGTCACACGGCGATAGCCGTAACGACCATACTGCGTCGCCAATTCCACCATCTCACGGATCAGTCGTGGTTCATCACTCCCAGCAACTCGCGTCCTTCTCTGAGTGGATCGGGCTTGGCCCAGCACACGGCAAGCTCGCCGTTCTGAAACCCGATCCTGTCCTAAAGAATCCCGTACGAAGTTCACTGCCTTGCTACGCTTCGTAGGGCTTAGAAGTTTCCCGACGCGGCTTCTTTCAGAATGGCTTTGTCCAGTTCCGATTCAGCGAGCAACCTCTTGAGGCGATTGTTCTCTTTCTCCAGCTCTTTCAAACGTTTTGCCTGATCCATCCGCAGACCACCATACTCGCGTCGCCACTTGTAGTAGGTCTGTTGATGAATCCCCAGCCTCTTGCACATCAGCGGAATTGTCATTCCTTGGGAAAGATGAACCTCAGCTTCCCGGAGCTTGGTAATAATCTGTTCTGACGTATGACGCTTCCTCGGCATGATTGCCTCCTTCTTCTGGAACCAGAAGCCCAAATCCTATATCAAGCTCTGGTTTCGGTTAAAGGGGGCAGGTCATTCGTTGCCGGGCTCGCAAGCCCGTTATGCGCAGTATTACTAACAATCAAAACTTGGACTGCGGCACAGATTTCACTTCGGCTAACGAAGCAGTGAACCACGAACGACTCGAAACACCTAGTGCGGTCTTCAACCGCAACTACAGAAATATTAAACCACGAAAAAGTCGAAAGACACGAAAAGGAATCTACGTTTTCATCCAAATTTTATTATGACTTCAACTGAATCGCCGCAAGTCTTCGTCATTTCTCTACATTGTTTTCGTGTATTTCGCTTCTTTCGTGGTTATATTTGCGATGCTCTGTGAATTGTGCCAACAGGAACCGGCCACCAGCTTTCACCATCTGATTCCCCGTACGCTGCACAGCAACCGTTGGTTTAAGAAGAACTTCACCCGTGAGCAAATGCGCAGCGGGATTGACGTCTGCCGGCAATGCCATCGCTCGATACACAAATTCGCCAGCGAAAAGGAACTCGGCCGCCGTTTTTACACGATGGAGTTGCTCTTAGCCCATCCGGACGTCGCAAAATACGTGGCGTGGCGGCAACGCCGCGAGCGGTGAGGGGAAACCAGATTTCCCGGCGGGTGGTCGCTGGCCGAGGAAATTGGCATAATGCCCGTTTGCCTCCCACCGAGCGCTTGGGGGCGACAGCAAACAGTATTCACGGCAGGCGGGAGCCTGCCCTACTTGATATTCAACCAAAGGATACACCCGTGGCCGCTACGCTTAGCCAATTCGCACAGACTCTCAGCGTCGAAACTGCCTTCACGGTGCTTGCCGTTGCTAAACAACTCAAAGCTGCCGGCAAGGATGTTGTCGAACTCGAAATCGGCGACAGCCCGTTTGAAAGTACCGCTTCGGCCAAATCGACCGGCATTCAAGCAATCAACGAAAACCAGTCGCACTATTGTCCCTCCAGCGGTGTGCCGGCGTTTCGAGAAGCGGCTGCCAAGTTTGTCAAAAACGAATTCGGCATTTCCGCCGCTGCGGAAAACATCATTCCCGGTCCGGGCGCCAAGGTCTTTGAGCAATTCTTCTGCGAGGCATTTCTCAATCCGGGCGACGGGGTGTTGGTCTTCAGTCCGTTTTTTCCGACGTACATTCCCAACATCGAACGTCGCGGCGCGCGGGCGGTGCTTTGTCCGCTCACGCAGGGAAATGAATTCCGCCCGCAGGTCTCCGACATCGAAGACTTTCTAAATACCGATGCCGCCCCTAAGGCGATTTTTCTCAACTCGCCGCACAACCCCACCGGCGGCGTGACGACCGAAGACGACCTGCGGGACATTGCCGATTTGATTCGCGGCAAGGATATCGCCGTCTTCTCCGACGAACCGTATTGCCACATGATCTGGGAAGGCCAGCATCATTCGATCCTGTCGCAACCCGGGATGATGGACCAAGCGGTCGCCGCGTATACGTTCAGCAAGTCCTACAGTATGAGTGGTTGGCGGTTGGGCTTTGCCGTGTCGAACAAGGAAATCTCCGATGCCATTGGCAAAATGATCAACACCACGCTCTCCTGCACGCCGACGCTGGTGCAACTGGCTGGGGCAGCGGCGCTGGAACAAGATTCGTCGGAACGGGATCGCACGATGCTGTTGTTCCGCGAGAAGGTCGTCCTGCTGACCGAAGGCCTCAACAAGATTCCCGGTTTCCACAGCCTGGACCCGACCGCCACGTTTTATGTGTTCCCCAACGTCGCACCGGTTTGCAACGATCTGGGCATCACCAGCCATGGCTTGGCGCTGTATCTGCTCGAAGGAGCGGACGATGATTTTGGCGTTGCTTGTCTGGGCGGGGAATGCTTTGGGGAAGCTGGCGCCGGCTTTTTACGATTCAGTTGCGCCGAACCCAACGATCGTCTGCAACAGGCGCTGGAATTCCTGCCCGTGGCACTGAGCCGCACCGAACGCATCGCCGCCTTTTTGGAACAGAACCCCCAATTCCGGTTGGCCAAACCGTATCCAACCGAGGCGTAACCAAGCCGGGTGCCACTGGCGATCGCGCCCCGGGAGGGCGAAGCTCCTGCTGAGCCGCAATGGTAAGTTTCGCGTAGAGCACGGCTCGGCAGGAGCCTCGCCCTCCCATTTTGTCTGCAATCCAGGATTATAAAACACGCTGTTTGATCCATGCGTAACATCCGCCTGACCATCGCCTACGACGGCACGAATTACTGCGGGTGGCAGGTGCAGCCCAACGGGACATCGATTCAAACCGTGGTTGAGGCGGCCGTAAAGAAATTGACGTTTGAGTCCGTGAATGTCCTCGCCTCGGGGCGGACTGACTCCGGTGTGCATGCGTTGGGGCAGGTCGCCCATTTTCATACGAACTCGCCGATTCCGTGCGATAAACTCCGCAGCGGCTTGCAGCGGTTTTTGCCTGATGACATTGTCGTTCGCAACGCGGAAGATGTCCCGGCCGAATTTCATTCCCGTTATCATGCGGTTCGCAAACGCTATCGTTATGTGATCCACAACAACCGCGTGGCGGTTCCGTTCTTGCAGCGCTACGTGCATCGGATCGGCAAACCACTCGATGCGACCGCCATGCACGCAGCTGCGCGGGCTTTGGTTGGCACGCACGATTTTCGTAGTTTCGAATCACACTTCCCCAATCGTTCCAGCAGTGTCCGAACGGTGATGGAACTAAATGTTACGCGGCGCGTTGGATGGGACCTTTGGTCGCCAACGCCCGGCGCCACTGCAGAGGACGGCGATTTTATTTGCATCGACATCATGGCGGACGGGTTTTTGTACAACATGGTCCGCAGCATCACCGGGACATTGCTGAAAGTTGGCTACGGCAATTGGCCCGTTGACAAGGTCCGGGAAATCCTGGAAAACCAAACCCGCGACCACGCCGGTGCGACGGCCCCCCCGCACGGTTTGTATTTGGTGCATGTCGACTATGATGGAGAAAACGTCGTTTCCAATTCCCCCGGCGCCCCGTCGTAATCACACATGAAAACCGTCCACATCATCACTCGGCTGATTCTTGGCGGCGCGCAGGAGAACACTCTGCTCACCGTCGAAGGACAACACCACGACTGGGGCGACGATGTCACCTTGCTCACCGGACCCGCGCTAGGTCCAGAAGGCAGCCTGCTTGAGCGAGCAGCGCAGCGCGACTTGGACGTGCGAATCGTTCCCGAGTTACGGCGAGAAATCCACCCCCGCCGCGACTGGCAAAGCTACCGCTCGCTGATGCGCATGCTGGCTGAAATCCAACCTGACATCGTGCACACGCATAGCTCCAAAGCAGGGGTCATTGGGCGTGCAGCAGCGACGAAATTGAAAATTCCGGTCGTGCACACGATCCACGGCTCACCGTTTCACGAATTTCAAAGTGCGGCGGCGTATCAGGTTTATCGCAGTTGCGAAAAATGGGCGGCCCGGCGGTGTGCGCTGCTGATCAGTGTGTGCGATTCGATGACCGATCAATACGTCGCGGCTGGTATCGCGCCGCGATCGATGTTTCAAACGGTCTACAGCGGCATGGAGGTCGAACCGTTTCTCAATCCCCCCGTCCCCCGTGCGGATGTTCGGCGAGAACTTGGATTTACCGAAGATCACATCGTCGTTGGAAAAATCGCGAGGCTGTTTCATCTCAAGGGACACGAATACGTCATCGAAGCCGCCGGTGAGGTTGTCGCTAAGAATCCCCACGTCCGTTTCCTGTTTGTCGGTGATGGCATCCTGCAGCAGCAATTGCAGCAACAAATCGCCGCAGCCGGTTTGAGTGACCATTTCGTGTTCACGGGTTTGGTTCCGCCGGCGCGGATACCCGAATTGATTGGCGCGATGGATATCGTCGTGCACACCAGCCTCCGAGAAGGGCTGGCCCGCGTCTTGCCGCAAGGACTCATCTCCGGCAAACCGGTGATTAGTTACGATGTCGATGGCGCCCGCGAAGTGTGCATCGACGGAGAGACTGGGTTTCTGTTGCCCCCCAAATCCGTGCCGCAATTGGCCGAGGCGATCGGCAAACTGGCCGATTCCCCCGAGTTGCGAGGACAATACGGACAAACCGGCCGCGAACGTTTCACCGACCAGTTTCGGCAGCAGACGATGGTGCGCGAGTTGCGCGAGATCTACCAAGCCGTGATCGATGAATCTCACTGAGGCGTGCGACTACAACTCACACGACTCGCCTGGGTTGAGAATCAGCGGTTCGGCTTTTGTCTCCGCGCGGACACGTTCGCCCCAGGCGGTGGCGTCTTGTGCGATTAGCTCCCAGGTATTGTAATGATCGGGGATCACCCGTTTGGGTTCGATCAATTTCACTGCTCGCAGCGCGTCGTCGGGGCCCATGGTGAAATTGTCGCCGACGGGCAAGATCGCCAAGTCGATGCCCTCTTCGCCAATTAACTTCATATCATAAAACAAGCCCGTGTCGCAGGCGTGATAGATCGTGCCGTCGGCAAGTTTCAAAATCACGCCGCACGGATTCCCGCCGTTGGACCCATCGGGCAGCATCGAACCGTGATGGGCGATGGTCAGTTTGACCGTACCGAAGTCAAACGCGTGGCTGCCGCCGATGTGCATGCCGTGCGCCTTTTCGACTCCCTGTTCGTTCAGCCAGACGGAAATCTCATGGTTGGAAATCACCGAGCAACCGGTCCGTTTGGCAATTGCCACAGCATCCCCCACGTGATCGCCATGGCCGTGTGAGACGATCAAATAGTCAGGCTGCACCTCGTCCGCAGTGACCGTTGCCGCTGGGTTGCCTGTGAAAAATGGATCGATGATGATCGTTTTTCCAGCGGCAACAATTTGAAATGTCCCGTGCCCCAGATACGTGACCGTCGTCGACATGCCGTTCTCCGAATTCGTTAATTGTCCGTTGTACTCGCGACTATGAGCGGCTCAAAATCGCGTTCATGTTTCGCTTGTAATCCTCAACACCCGGTTGGCCATAAGGATTGATCCCCATCAGTCGACCCTCGGTGACCGTCGCCAGCATGAGCATTTGCAACAAGGCGCCGATGTTGTAGGCGTCCAGTTTGGGCAAAACCAAATCGGCTGTCGGCCGGTTCACGTCGGCGTAGGCCTGATTCGTGCCCTGCAGCGCGGCCTGCAGAATTTCCGGCAGGTTTTTGCCGCTGTATTTGTTCAACTCGTCCTGATTGAGTGCATCGGGAACAGCCGGCACCGTGACCGCGCCGTTGGCATCCGGCTCGACATACAGATTGGTGATCAGCTTATCCAGCGTCCCTTCCTGGTGTTGCTGTCCGCGGCTGTGCAGGTCGCGGGTATTGACGCCCGTAATCGGCGTGGCCCCTTTTTCTGCTTTGCCTAAACTTTCAGCCAGTAGTTGGTCGTACCAAAGCCCGACCGCTTCTAACCGTTTGCCCCAGGTCGAAAGCACGCGGATGTTTAAGCCGTGTTCGGTTTCTAGATAATGGCTGACCGCCGTGTATTGCAGCGTCGGATTGTCATCGTAGTCAGCTGTGTGGAAACGTTCAGTGGCATCAGCAGCGCCTTGCAACAACTGTTTGATGTCGATTCCCAGCACCGCTGCCGGCAGCAGGCCCACAGCAGTGAACACAGAAAACCGTCCCCCCACGCCGTCGGGAATCGGAAACGTCGCCGGATATCCCCGCAGGTTCGAAAAATTGCGGAGCTTGCCTGTCTCGCCGGTCACGGGCATCACCAGGCTCAGTGCTTCGGCGGAATCGCTGCCGTAAAATTCTTCCAATGCTTGGCGAAACACGCGAAACGCGACCGCGGTCTCCAATGTACCGCCCGATTTACTGATGACCACAATTCCCCAACGATCGGCGATCTCAGCCGGATCGGTGCCTGCGGCTAACAGTTCCAACAATCCGCTGACCGCGGCGGTATCGACGTTGTTGCCTTCAAACGAAAGCTTGGGAATGCCGTTGCGTTTCTCACGTGACAATTCGTTGTGGTAGGGATGACACAGCGCCTCGAACAACGCACGGGCTCCCATATAGGACCCGCCGATCCCCAAGACCACCATGCGGTCGACCTGTCCGGCGAATTGCGCAGCGGCGGTTTCGATGCGGCCGAGTAACGAGTCGTCACCAGATTCGTTCCATTCGGCCAACAGATTTTTGGGCAGTTCGATAAACCCCGCGTCCAGCGGCTGTTTCTCTGCTGGAATATCGCATCCAGCATGCAGCAAGCCGACATCGGCGATGACCTCATTCCGCGCGGCCAGCACGGCTGTTTGAACTTTGTCGAAATCGACGGCTTGAATTTGGGACTCAGCCGCGGCGGCGGAATAACGAATGTGGTCGCTCATGCAATGGTCCCTCATGTTGATAATAAAGTGAGATAGCCGCCCAGCCTAAGCAATTAACATTTCTGCGGGCGGGGGTTCGATCCCGAAGTCTTCGATTGTGAGTAGCGATTTCAGCGGCAATTCGCGCTTGGCAAAATTTGCCGCTCCACCTTCCATTCGGTCGACGATGGCGACGACTTGCACGACTTTGCAACCGAATTCCTCAATGCGGTCGACGGCCAACAATGAACTGCCGCCGGTGGTCACCACGTCGTCGACGATCACCACCCGCGCCCCGGGTTGCACCGGGCCTTCGATAAACTTGTTCGTGCCGTGCCCTTTGGATTCCTTGCGTACCAAAAAACCTTGCACGTCCTGGCCTCGCTCGGCGGCGACGGTGATTGTGCCGCCGATGATCGGATCGGCCCCGATCGACATCCCGCCAATCGCGTCGTACTCGACATCGGCGAGTAGATCGAGCAAACCCTCGCTGACCTGCCGCAGTCCCTCGGATTGCAGCGTGATTTGTTTGCCGTCTAGGTAATAGCTGGCTGTTTTTCCGGAAACCAGTTTGAACTCGCCGAATTTCAGGGCGCGTTCTTTGAAGAGTTCAATCAGGCGATCTCGATCGTACATGGTTGCGTCTTTCACGACTACAGGTTTCAAAACCTTCTGCTGCGTCTCGCGTGTCCCACAATCTCGAGGTCAAAACCAAGTACAACCAGGTTTCGAAACGGGTTCTCAATAGATCCCGGCCCTGAATGTGAAGAATCGTAGACGGCGGCGAATAGTGCGACCGGCACCCGGGCTGCGTCGCGGTTAGATCATACGCGCCCTTCACCGAATTTCAACGCTGCCCGCGTCCCCGCCCAGTTCCAGCGGCAAACTGGACCGGTGCATGTGCCCAGATATGAAAAAAGACGCGAAGGCTAGTGATTGCCTTCACGTCAATGCACGGTGGTTTGGGGGAATGCGGGCTATTTCCAGCGATACATCGACTGTCCATTCAACGCCCGTATGAAGAGCTGATCACCACAGACAGCAAGGTGGGCCCAAGTCGGCTCGTCGCTGATGTGCCGTTTGTCCAGCAACTCGAATTGCTGTGGATTGGCGCGGATTAAGAGCAGGTCGCCCCGTTCGTCCAATGCCAAAATCCGGTCTCCCTGTGCGACCATCGACCAGTACTTGCCGAACGGCTTGGTCACCCATGCCTCTTGCCCCGTTTCGACGTTGATGCAAGCGAAGCGTTTGTTGCGCAGGTGCAAATAAATGTGGCCGTCGATCACCACGGGCGAAGACATGTAGCCTTGGACTTTATTCCGCCAACGTTGTTCGGCTTCAGCTGCGCCGTTGTTCAGGGCATACAAATACGAACCGCCCCCGTAGCTGCTGGTGAACACCGAATTGCCAATCACGGTTGGCGTTAAGATATTCATGCCCCGAAATGCCGGGATTACTTGCGACCACAATTCCTCACCCGAGTCGAGTGCGACGCCGGCCAACTTCTTGCGAGTCTGTACCAACAGTTGCCTTTGACCGTTGATTGTTTGGATAATCGGTGAGGAAAACGCGCTGCCGTACATGCCTCCGCCATTGCGTAGGCTATGCCAGATGATCTTACCACTGTGCTTGTTTAATTTGACCAGCCCGGCACCTGCTTGGATGTAGACGAAGTCTCCGTCGATCAATGGAGAACAGACACAACCGAAAGCGGGGGGTTTCGCGCCGGTGGCTTTGGCAAAATCGACTCGCCAGATCTCCTGTCCGTCAGCGCCATTCAAGCAAACCAACACATCACGGATCCCTGCCACATACAATCGTTCCCCATCATAAGCGGGTGTCGAACGGATCCAATCGCCGTTGGACTTGGCGAAAAAAGGCACCTTGATGGCCCCAGGCCACGAAACCTTCCACAGTTCTTTGCCAGACTGCCGATCCATCGCGCGCACGACCTCGGTTTGTTCGCTGACTGTTTCAGTCACAAACACCCGATCGGCCGCGACGATCGGCCCGGAGTAACTTGGCCCGAGCGGAATGCTCCACACTTTTTCCAGATGTGCCGCGTCCAAGGCTTGCGGCCAAGCTGGTCCCTTTACGTGGGAGTCTCGCTGTGGGCCGCGCCATTGCAGCCATGTTGCGATTGAAGACTCTTCGGATCGCGTTGGGGAGGGCAGCAAGGCGACGATCAGAATGATGCTCAAACCGCTCAACCAGGAGTCACAAATGGATCGCATTGTTCTGGACCTTATGCCGAGATAGAGAGATTGCCAGACCACGCCATTCAGCGTGCTGAAGGTTTCTAGTGCGCCGACCAGAATTGGCAATGTACGTTATATTCGTTTTTTCGCAACATTAAGTTGATGCCGGCCGGAGTGTCGATGCGAACGATTCCAGATGTCCCAGCGTGTCGCAAAATGCATGGGCCGTCATCTGTTTTCGCAACTCTTCGGTCATCGCCCGACCGCCAATTGCTAAAGCCGCTCCGTTTGCCTGTGCTGTCGCATAGATCTGTTCGACATCCAGCAAGAATTGCGGTGTGTCCGCAATGTGAGAAGCACTAATCCAAAATAACTTCGGTCGCTTTTGCTCAATTGCATGCACCAGCGTCTCGGCAGGGAGGTTGTTGCCAAGCGTCTCGGCGTTCCAGCCATTTTCGCGGAGAACCAACTCCACTAAGGTGGTCGACAATGAGTAATGATCGCCCGCTAAGGCACCTCCCATCGCTAGTGGAGCGTCTGGATCCACCGCAGGCAATGTCGCCCGCAACTCGTGCAAAACACGCAGGCACATTTCGCAAGAATGGCGCTCCTGGTAAACCTCGACTTCGCCACAGTCCCACTTCTCACCAATCTCGGCAAACGCCGGTGCGATCACTGCGTCGCCAATGCTGCTGAATTTGTGATTCGCTAAGACGAGATCAAAAACGACCTGTCGACAAGCCTGTTCGTCATCTGCGACCAACGATTTGATGAGTTGTCGCTGCGCCGCATTCAACGTCCTGGGGCCTTGTCCAGTTGAAGCAGGCAGTCCCAGAACCGCTGGATCAGCGATATTGAGTCCAGAAGTTTTAATAAATTCCAGGACACTACTAATCGCCAGTTTTCGGTGCCCGCCTGCAGTGCGAATCGTCTCAATCAGACCCCGGTCGCACCAGCGTTTCAAAGAGGATTCGCTCACGCCAATCGCGCGTGCAACCTGTTTCGGTGAAACCAGTTCGCTCATCGTATTCACTTCCCGCGCCATAACACCTTCCTTTCGGAGCGATTATAGCCAGGCAGACGACCAAGGCGAACGAATTGCACGTTTTTTTGGCGAAGGGATCTAAGGGATTAGCAGTTTTTAATGATTTTAATGAACGATTTGGACGATATAAGGGTTGACGCCAGGCAAGGGAGGGTCTAGAGTGGGGTTGAACTGAACGTTTTGAACGTTTTTTGTGTTTCTGGGGCGACCCGCGAGAAAGGCGAATTGTCATGTCCATGGTACTGGTTGCAAGTCGAACAAAAACTGCACAACGGTCGAGTCAATCCGCCTGTGCGAAAAAATCCGTCAGCCCCGAGCAACGCGAAGAAGTACTGCAGCTTCTGCAGGAGGAAATTGCCTATATCCATAATGGGGAATTCGAGCATCTAGACATCGACACTATTGAACAGTTAGTGCAGGAGGCGGGAATACATCGCCGACAGCCGTCGTCGGAAACAACGATTCCGGACGGGCTTCCCGCTTATTTGGCAAACCTCTACACCATTCCGTTATTAACGGCTGAGGGAGAAGCGGCGTTGTTTCGCAAGATGAACTACTTGAAATACCGCGCGAATTTGTGTCGTGTCGCGCTCGACCCGGATCGACCGCAACGCAAGTTGACTCAAAATTTACGTCGGTTCTTGGAAGCGGCCGACGGTGTGCGCAATTTGCTAGCGGAATCTAATCTGCGATTGGTCGTCTCGATCGCACGTCGCTTTGCTGGCCCCCGGTTTTCCTTTGAAGAGCTAGTCAGTGAAGGAAACATGATTTTGATGAAAGCGATTGAGAAGTTTGACTACTCCCGCGGATACCGATTCAGCACCTATGCCACGCATTCCGTGCAGCGGCACTTCTTCCGTCATTTTCGCAATGCCAAACGTCGAAATACGCATGAAGTGGCCATGGCGGATGAGTATCTCAATGAATTGTCCGACAATAGCGAGCAAGAATCCGACAAATTCGAATTCAGCGATGCCCAGGTCGGTGAGATTCTGGCTCAACTCGACGAGCAGTTGGATGAGCGCGAACAGTATATTATCCAGGAACGATTCGGCATCGGCCCGTCGGGAACCGCGCGGACGCTGCAAAGCTTGTCGCAAGAATTACACGTCAGCAAGGAACGGGTCCGCCAATTGCATCACAAGGCAATCGCGAAGTTGCGAAAAGGCTTGGACCGACTGTTCCCGGACATGATGAGCGTATGAAGGGGCGGGGTGACCCGGACTTGAGACGAACAACCGCTGCGACATCCGCGAATGTCCCGACGAATTCAGCGGTTGCACCGATCATGACGATTGCGGGCTTACGCATCGATTGGCAAAGCCCCTGTTGACTGTTTTGCAGCCGGTCTCGGTCGGTTTTTGCTGTATAATTGACGGTCCCCCGCCGGCAAAACTCCCGTGTGTCGCGACCCTTTTCCCCGGCTGTGGTCAATGCCCCCGAGGAGGAACGCGTCGTGTTTTTGATTGGTGCCCCGCGAAGCCGTCCGTCGGTGTTTTCACCGCGCTACATGTGGAATCGCGGTGTGGCTGCCACCGTTTCTCGGCAAAAACTTATGCTCAACGGCCCGCCCGAAAGTCGGATTGCTGCACTGACGTTCGATGACGGCCCGCACGCCGAACACACGCCGGCAATTCTTAAGGTGCTCGCCGCGCACCGACTTCGTGCGACGTTTTTCGTCACTGGTGAAAAAGCTAAACGCTTTCCCGATCTGGTGGCCCTCATCGCCCAGAAAGGGCACGTGATTGGCCAACGTGGCTATTATCAACAGGGCTCCGCCCCCAAGACCGAGCAGGAATTGGTGGAAGAGTTGTTGATGACCGAACATTGGATTCGCAAGGTCACGGGCGAGTCGCCCCGGTTGTACCGACCCGCGCAAGCCAAGCCGTCGATGTCGCACATGCGGGAACTGTGGCGACGAAATCAGACGGTCGTGCTTTGGAACCATGATCCGAGCGACGCGGATTCTCCTTCCCCTGCAAAATTGTCCTTAACGCTGGCGAACAACCCCATCCGAGGGGGAGACATCGTGCGGCTGCATGCCACCGCACCCCACACAGCGGCAGCATTGGACAAGATGATTCCCGGTGCCAAACGCTGCGGCATGGAGTTTGGCACTCCATTGGCTTGGCTCGATTCCCCATCCCAATCCCCAGCAGATATTCACGCCGGCCCCTGATTGCGTTATAAGCAAATCTCACGCAGGGCACTGTCTCGCTCAGCCTCCGGCGGAACAGCACATATTCAAAAAACATAATCAAATAAAAGAAACACGGGCGCACCCAACCGCGTCGAATTCGAACTCCCATCAGGTTTTCCGAAAACAACAGATAAGGAACGTTTCCAGTGGCAAAATATTTGGTGACCGGCGGTGCGGGATTCATTGGCTCACATATTGCCGAGCGATTGGTCAAACGGGGCGATAAGGTGCGGGTCTACGACAATCTCAGCACGGGGACGACCGAAAACTTCGCGCATCTGGGCGATGCCGTGGAATTCGTCGAAGGGGACCTGCAGGACGTCGACAAGATGGCGGCGGCGGTCGAGGGGATCGATGTGGTGTTTCATCAAGGCGCCTTGGCGTCGGTGCCTCGAAGCATTGACCGTCCGCTTGATACGCACGATGCCTGTGTCACCGGCACGGTGGTTCTGCTCGATAGCTGTCGTAAGGCGGGTGTGCGGCGCGTGGTTTATGCCGCCTCCAGCAGCGCCTACGGAGACTCGCCGATCATGCCCAAAGCCGAGGCGCATTTGCCCGGACCGCTCTCGCCGTATGCCGCTGCGAAACTGGCCGGCGAATTGTATTGCCAAGCCTTCGCCAATTCGTACGACCTGGAGACGGTGCGGATTCGCTACTTCAATGTCTTCGGTCCCCGCCAGGATCCGAACAGTCCGTACTCAGCCGTTATCCCGCTGTTTGTCGCCGCACTGTTGCGCGGCGAACGTCCCACTATTTACGGCGACGGCGAACAATCTCGCGACTTTACGTTTGTCGGCAACGTCGCGGACGCCAACCTATTGGCAGCTGAGGCCGCAGCGGAAAAAGTTTCAGGCAACGTCTACAACGTCGCCTGCGGTGGCAGTTTGAGTGTCAATGACCTCTTGCGGGCCATCTGCGATTCGCTGAATAAACCATTCGATCCGATCTATGCTCCGGCGCGCACGGGAGACGTCAAGAACTCCTGGGCCGACATCTCCGCTGCCCAACGCGATTTAGGCTACAACCCAGAAATCGATTTCGAGACCGGGCTGAAGGAAACAATTGACTACTACGTGAGCTTGGCTACGACAGCCAACGCGTGAGTCGGGCGGGTGTGGTTGGGAGCTGTGGTCGTTCCCTAAATGGTAACGCCCGAAGAAAACATACAGCTGTTAGGGTCGCGCTAATCGGCACGGAAGTCGGGGCGTTGCGCGAAAACATGACTGGGGAAACGCGAGAGGATGCAATAATCCATCATTTGCGTTGCGGATTCTCATCATTCCCACTGCAAAGGGTCGATTCCTAAGGTAAGGTGTTTGTAGGGCGAAACCCCTCACCCCGGCCCTCTCCCAGAAGGAGAGGGGGGATGTGTTGCCTCACTGGCCTGATATTTGTTGTCCTTTGCACAATAGTGGAAGCGGTCCTCCCCGACCGTTGTGAACGATGCCCATCCTTGCCCAAGAACCTGAACTCTATCCGGACAATTTGTTCGATGCGATTCAGGTGGATACTGCGCAGGATCGGCAGTGGTTTGCAGTGCATACGCGTCCGCGCAGTGAGAAGACTCTCGCGCGGCGGCTGGCTCGGGACGACATCTGGTTTCACCTGCCGGTGCAACAGCACCAGTACCGCACCCCCAAGGGGCGCAAGTGCACGTCGTATCTGCCGTTGTTTCCTAGTTATCTGTTCATCTATGGGGATCATACGGACCGGTTTCGCGCGATGCTAACCGACCGCATCATCCGCATTCTGGAAGTTCCCGACGGCGAGCAGTTGACGTTTGATTTGCGTCAAGTGCAGCAGGCACTGGAATCGGGCGCCACCGTGCGTCCGCAATCCAAACTGATTCCCGGCGCGCAGGTCCGCGTGACCAGCGGCCCGTTCGAGAACCTCGAAGGCCGTATCGTCAAACGCCAAACCGGCGACGTGCTGTTAGTCGCCGTGCATTACCTGCAACAGGGCATCACGATTTCGCTGGAAGATTGTCAGATCGAAGCGATTTAACGTTCGCCCGACTTGTCGGACATTGCTGTCGAATTGCCCCGAATTCGCTTCATGGCGTCGCCAGTTTGCTTTATACTGCATCCGCTCGATTCGCTCCGAAACATCGAAAGGATTAGCATGTTTTTCCGCCGCGCTGCGCTCTGCCTGTTGCTTTTGGCTGGCACTTGCTCCATCACCCGTGCGGATGAGAATCCGGGGGATTGGATTTCGGATGATGCGATCATTGTGGTTCGCGTTCGTGAACCGAAGACGTCGATGGCTAAGGTCGTTTCGTTTGTCTATTCGGTTGCACCGATGTATGCGCCGCTGCTCTTGAGCAATGAATCGGATATTCTAGAATTCACGAACAAACCGCTATTCAAAGCAACGGACCTGGATCACGACTTTTGGTGGGCGATGTTTAACGATGAGGCTGGCGAGGCTGTGTCCGCCTTCATCGTGCGAACGCGCGACGATGATGAAGTGATCAATGAGTTAAATGAGTTGATTGCGGACGACGCTTCGGAAAGCGTTTTGAGGCACGGTCGGTACGTGATCGTTGCCACTGCACAACCGACGCTTGACCGAATTCAAAAACGGATTGACGGTCAGGGGACCTCATGGAGGGAGTCGATCTCGCCCGAAGAAAAGAAAACCTTTGAGGTCGGCGATCTGTCCGTCCACGTAAACACTAGGCATGTTTATGCCGTGATCCGAAAAAATGCGGATGATGATGTGGTGGCACATAGAGAGTTTAGGAACTCTCTCACCCAAATGCTTTTTGATGCGTATGACGAAGAGGCCGTTCTGCAGTTCGTCAGCCGTGAAATCTTGGAAAAAGGTGCTGACGCGATTGCGGGCGCCGCTGGCGTAGCAATCAGTGCTACGGTCGATCACAGGGGCATCGAGACCGAAATCTTGATTGACCATGATCTGGATCAAGAGAATGTAAAGCAAGAACCACACGCATTGTCCAATTTTCAGGTGCTCCACCGCATGCCGCCGGACCGCCAATGTTATCTGGCGGGCACTGCGCCGATTCCTAGCCCGGCAGGTTGGTTTCTCAACGTCATCGATGTTGATAGTCATGACGACAAAGATACACCCACGCTAACCGAACAAGGTAAGATCCAACGCCGGTTGAGAAAATTGAAATACGGACAATGGTCCGCCGCATTTTCGTTGCCGACGATCACGTCGCCTGAATTTCGTTTGGACGAGGTCGCTGAAATTGAGAATCCGCAAGCACACCGGCTCATGAACAACAATCTGGCCATCCTGCAAACTCATTTTAAAGAGTTCCGTGAGAAACGGGCCTACGAATTGTTGGATGGCGTCGAACAATTTGGTGATCGCACCGCCGACGTACATCGCGTCACCTACAAAAAATCCGATGAGGAGAATGAGGACAATCACGCGAAAATCTACGGCCGCAACGGTTTAGTCTCTCGTTGTGTGTACGACGACAATTTGTTTGTCAATACGATCGGCGGCGGGAAACAAGCCATGCAGGACGCGCTGCAGCGAACGCACGCAACCGATATCGCCAATTTGCGACCGGGACTCGCCGCGACACGAGCCAAACTCCCGGAAAATGGCAGCTTTATTCTCTTGTTGGATGCGGCAAGTGTATTTGCCTCACTGACCCAATTAGACGTGGGCGTAGCGAACCACGAGGGCAAGCTTGGCGAGATCGTAAATCTGGGCATCAAAATGGCAAAGCCACCCCAGTCATATTGCGGCGTTGCGTTCGCATTGGAGCCGGAACAGGCACGGTTGAAACTGTACGTTCCAATCGAACAGCTCAGAAACTATACCCCCTTTATTTTCATGATGTTCGCAGCTGAATTCCTCTAAGGCCGCAATGTTGCCAAGATAATCGATTCTCCTGCACGGCCATTTTTGATCCAACCACCCGGTTTTCTCGTTACCGTTCTACGCGTCGCGCCGGTATACTCACCTCCAGGCGATAACGCGCGAGAGGTCCGCTTTCGGTCCCCCCGATTTGCCCGTTGGAATACAAGGAAACCTTGCCATGTTACGAAGATGCGCCGCGATCGCCTGTTCGCTTGTTCTTGTCCTCACTTCCGCCGCGGCGGCTGTAGAGAATCCTGCGGAGTTGTTCTCCGACGATGTGTCGTTGATCATCCGTCTGAAAAATCCGCAAGCCACCACGAAAAATGTGGCGGAATTTGCTGACGTCATTGATCCCGGTTTTGGGCAGATGGTCACCGCCAGTGCTCAGGGGCTGGGGCCGATTATTTCTAATCCGACGCTGGCGGGTGTCGATCAGGAAAAAGACTGGTGGGTTGGTGTGTTCGCCTCCGACCAAGGGCAACCGACGCTGGTGTTTGTGATCCCCGCCAAAGACACGCAGGCGATGCAAGAAGCCGTTACCGCCACGGAAGGGGTGACTTTCTTGGCGCACGAGTCGTGGGGAATTTATTCCGCCGATACGTGGACGATGGATAGCGTCCGCGCCTGCATCGACGGCAAAAAGAAGCCACTGGTTGCCAGTGTGGATCAAGCGCTGCGCGAGACCTTCGAGCGGGGCGATCTGTCGGTGTTTCTCCATGTCTCGCAATTGGCGAAAGTCTTCGACGCGGATATTGCCAAGGCCAAAGATGAATTGGCGGCCACTGCGGACAACGCTCCCCCGGGAGCGGAAGCCATGCTGGATATCTACCTGGAATTGTCGCAACCGCTGTTCCAATCGCTGGAAGATGCCACCGGCGCCGTTGTGACGCTCAACGTCAATCAACAAGGGGCCACGCTGGAAGCATTGGGCAAAGTC
The DNA here is from genome assembly GCF_007860075.1 of Symmachiella macrocystis. Classification (NCBI taxonomy): domain Bacteria; kingdom Pseudomonadati; phylum Planctomycetota; class Planctomycetia; order Planctomycetales; family Planctomycetaceae; genus Symmachiella; species Symmachiella macrocystis. Next base: position 720,293 of record NZ_SJPP01000001.1, on the reverse strand, counting down.
AAGGAGGGGTCCGAGACGGCCAAGCTTCTCGAAACGGCCCCGTCGGAGAACGCGCTGCTCACAAAGTTACCCAACGGCGGACAAGCGTACTACGCTCTCAGTTCCATCCCCAAGGTGATGCAAGAATGGAGCATCAGGCTGATGGACGTCTCCGCCCAGCTTGCTGACGGGAACGATGAAGAATTAGACAAACTCAAAGAAGTGATGCGGCGGATGGAAAAACTAAAATTGGGTGGGACGGCGGGTATGTTCGTCGTCACTGCCGAAGGAGACCAAGCCGGCGTGCGGACCGCTTCCATTATGGATGTCGCCAAGCCGCAACAGATGCGCTTGCTGACCAAGGAACTGATTGCCGCACAGTCGGGTCTGACAATCAGTGGAGTCGAAACGAACTACGAACTGACCGAAGACGCCGAGACATTCGGTCAATACAAAGCCGATACACTCAAAGTCGAACAGACCTTCGAACAGAACCCGTTCTTCGATCTAGGCCGCATTATGGAAGTGTTCTTTGGCGAAGAGGGAATGTTCAGCCGCACTGTCTATACTGATACGCAGGTCATTCAAGCGATGGGCGGCGGTAAAGAGGCGATGGCAAAAATACTGGAACGCATGGCCCAGGCCGAACCGCCCGCTCTGGGGCCTGAATTGCAGATCACCCGCGATGCGTTGTCCAAAAAAGCAAATCTGATCGGCATGATTGACCTGCCCGGGACGCTCTCACGCGTGGCGCGGTTGATTCTCGATAGCGGCGTTTTTCCGCTTCCCATCGACCCGGACGCTATATCGGTCACTGATTCGACCTCCTTTTTCGGGATTTCACTCGCCACCGAGTCGCAGGGAGCACGCGCCAAAGTGTATCTTCCCGCGGAACAGGCCAAACAAACGTATTTGTTCGGCATGCAGGTCTATGAGGCCTTCCTTGACATGCAGCAACAGCAATTCTAACCCTCCGCACGTAGCAGCCCGCACAACGCAGGTTGCTGCCGTTTCCCTCTCGACCTCACTGGTGAAACCCCATGCAGTCCTGCTTATTATCGCCCCGTCCCGTCAGCCGTCGCCGGGTTTGCGCAATTGTCGTGTTCGTTGGAATTGCGGCAATTCTCCCGGGAAATCTTGGTCAAATCGTGGCCGCCGACCCCGAACCATTGAGTGTCAAGCTGATCATTGACTACAATGACGGGGTTGAGAAGCATTTCACCGCCATCCCCTGGAAAAAAGGGATGACCGTTCTGGATGCGATGCGGTACGCAAAACGCGGGAAGCATGGCATCGATTTCAAGTATTCCGGCAGCGGCGCGACAGCGTTTCTGACGCAGATCGATGACCTAAAAAACGAAGGTGGCGGCGAGGGAAAGAAAAACTGGATCCTACGCGTCAATAAAAAACTGGCGACGGAGAGTTTCGGCGTCTTCAAGTTGAAATCGGGCGACGTCATACGCTGGCAATTCGAGGTTTTTAAGTTATGAGAGCAGACTTAAGCATGCGCGGGGATACAGCAGCCAAAACGGGAGTTTTTCTGGCATTGGTGGGCTTGTGCGCCTTTGTGCGACTGATTCCCCACCCGCCGAATTTCACGCCCGTTGCCTCAGCGGCGCTGTTTGCCGGGTTTTTCTTCAACCGGCGGCTGGTCGCCTGCGCCGTGCCGCTGTTGGCCGTGCTGGTCAGCGACGCGGTCTTAGGGGGGTACTCCCGTTCGGTGATGATCGCTGTTTACGTCGGACACGCCTTTCCTGTGCTGCTGGGCATGTATTTCGCGAATCGCATGACACCCTTGCGGATCGGTGGAAGTGCCGTCATCGCAGCTGTCGTGTTCTTTTTGGGCACAAATCTTGCCGTCTGGTACAACGGAATCCTGTTCGAACGGACCGCCGCCGGGTTGGTCGCCTGTTACACAGCGGCTTTGCCGTTCTTCCAACACACGTTGCTGGGCAACTTGTTCTGGTCAGCCACGATTTTTGGAGCCTATGGAGCCGCCAATTGGCTGGTTTCGCACCTGCAGGAGCGCAATCTGCAACCGGTCACCATTCGCAAAAGGTAATCGGCGGTAAATTCCCGAAATGTCGTCGGCAGGAGGATTGAACAGCGAGGAAACAGTCGCTAAAATCCTGCTGATGTCATACGGAGTCGGTCATTTGCACAGAAATGTGTCAATTGGGGTGAACGTCACCGCAACCTGTGGCCGAAAAATGACATACAGTTTTTTGAGGGGCCGTAGCTCAATTGGTTAGAGTACCGGACTGTCGATCCGGGGGTTGCGGGTTCAAGTCCCGTCGGCCTCGCTACTGAAAGGCTTGCTGCACTTTTGTGCGGTGAGCCTTTTTTTTGTGGACCGTATTGGGATTGACCATTAAGTTGACGTTCTGAGTTCTCGAATTCTTTGGCCATCTGGTCAGCGTTCAACGGAGGTAAAGCCATCGTGTTTGACGACTTGAGGCACTGCGCGATCGACACGAGTCGAAACTGGGACCCTGTTGATCCGGTTCCCGCTCCGTTTAACCAGGAACCTGTTACATTGCCGGATCATTGGACGAGGGAGTCTCGATGCAGGTCGGGATTCCGGCTGAGGCTGGATGACTGTTTTCAACAAGATCATTGGGTGGGCGGACCGGTTCGACATTCGGGAGCAGTTTGCCCACTTTGCGATGAGTCGTTGTTGCTGTTTCTCGACGTCAATCTCCAGCATCCCGAAATGCCTCAGCCGCTTCGCGATGATTTCTCTCCATTTACTCGTCTACCGATTTATTATTGTCCGCGTTGTCCTCCGGGCACGATGTATCGTCTTCTTTGCGACTCGGAAATTCAGACGATCCCGACTGCAGCCCCCGACTACCATTACACAACGGACATAAGTGAAGAAACCCCCTTTATTGGTTATGGCGTCCCCAATGAAATAAAACGACGCCCAGTCGCCCTGGATATGATTCCGGAAGCAATGTACCTTGATTTAGTCCGTCTCCGCGAACACACGTTAGATCACTCCGAACCTGAATCGACGACGGAACACCGCGTTTTGGAGTGGGCGGGATTAGATGATCGATACGATTTACCAATTTCCCAATTTTTTGGCTTCCCACTTTGTACGCAGGGATACTACCTGGAATACTGCCAAAATCGGCATTGCCCCATTTCGTATTGCGGAATCAAGACTGTGTATTCCGATGGACGCGTCGCCGAAGAGATGATGGGCTACCCGGACAATCTCGATCCGATTCGAGTTCAACCATTCGCCTTTTTGGGAATCGATGTGGTCGAAGAATTACGCGAATCCTATACACAAATCCGTGTTCACATTTGTTGGTGCTGTTTGACAATCTATACCTATTACGAATGCACATAGCCGCCAGTACCGGGCGAATTCGCGCAGGGCAAAGACATAAATCCACGTTCCCTGTAATGTCGCCTCATCAGTGGTTACGTTGCCCAACAATCTCCCCCGGCCCATTTCTGCCAGGCATTCCCGAGTGTCGCGGCTGTGTGTCACGGCTAGGTGGCGGCGTTACTCAAAGGGGCCATATCCATAAATGGGTTCTCCGCCGCGGTAAGTGCCATCTTTGATCAGGACCTGCGAATCTTTGCCGCGAATCCAATACTCAGCCTTGGCGAGAGGCTGGTAGATCCAGGGATCGAATGGAAAACCACGGTCGTGGTATCTGTATTCTTTCGCTATGGAGCCATACTGCCCGAAGTAAATCCCGCTGTCGTGGCTGCCCAGCACAAAATACGAGGTGACGTACAACAGCGGAAGCAGCACGAGCAAACGAACGACGCGCCGTCGCCCACGGCCCACGCCGCCCAATAGTGGATCAATACGACCGATACTCGATGCCCCACAACCTATGCAGAGGTCAAATTGCGATGCGTTCTGTCGTTGACAGTTTGGGCAGGTCCACATTTTTGATTTTCCCAACAGAGCTTTGGCGGGCAATCAAATTTGAAAATTGCGGGGTGACTTTTCGGTGGCGCACCTCATTGGGGCCGCAGCTTACGTTAATTGTCCGTTTGCGCTGCCGTCAAATCAAGACGAATTCACCGTTGCCCAACAATCTCCCTCAACCAATTTCTGCCAGGCATTTCCCGAGAATTGGACGCGCGGAAGTGCGTAGCGTATCAATGCAAACAGTGGTGCCGTTTTGTAGCGGTACCACTGTTTTTCGAACCTGTCGTGTTGTGTCTCGTCGCTCCCCTATGGGTTCGCTTGAGATTGTTGTTTATCGTCCTGCTTCAGTCGCACGAGCAGCCATTGTTCGGTGCGGTCGGCTCCATAGTGCACTAGGCAGGGGGCTTCGTCTTTGGTCAGGTTGTATAGACCAGTTTCGAAGACCGTTGTGTCCGCGTCGCCGATAGTGAATGCGACGCGTTGCGTTTTTTTGTCGACCGAACCATGCACGGTTTGCGTGCTGTGGCTGGCGCTGTCTGTGTAGTTTCCGCGCAGAATGCCTTGCTTGTTGACGGCAAGCTGCAAAACCAAGTCGGATGTTTTTTGGCCCTGTTTACACATGGCGAAGACACCCAGCGGCAACCAGTCGCCATCTTTCGGAGCGTCTGCTTGGGTACCGGTTTGGGCCAGTTGTTCGGCTTCGTCGTAGTATTGCTCCGACGTGCCGACATCTTGCCCGTTTACATAGACGCTATTGTCTTGGTAGGTAACGTTATTGCCGTAGTCGTAATAGACCGGCTGGGTTGCTCCGTATCCAAACCAGCTGCCCATGGAATCCCAAGTGCAAATGGCCCAGGCTGTTCCCGCGCCCCATGCGGCGGCACGCCATGCGTTGGGGTAACGTGCATACCAACCACGACCGTAGTAGTTCCAATGATAGAAGTTGCCACGTACGCCTGCGGCCACGGCATAACGGCCCGAGGGCGAGACAGCTACGAAGCCGCGTGCGTATCCATGCGGCCCTACTACCGCACCACGCGCGGCAAATCCACCATTCGGTCCACGGACTGCACCACCGGCAGCAGCGCGACCGTTTGGTCCGACAACGACTCCCCGCCCGGCAGCTCCCCCCCCGGCGCCCTTGACTCCCCGTCCAGCAGCGACGCCACCGTTCGGTCCGACGGCACCGCCAACATATCTTGTATTGCCGGCCGGTCCGGTGATCGATGCACCGGCAGCTTTTCCGCCCCGTGGGCCTTGGTAAGTCTTCGTGTTGATATTGTAGTCGCTGCTGAGACTTCCGCGGTTCACATTCGTGTTTCTGTTGATATTCGTATTTCGGTTCACGTTGGTGTTGCGATTTATGTTGGTGTTCCGGTTCACGTTGCCGTTACTCAGACCATGCAGTCCGCTATCGGAGGGCAGGCCGAGGAAAGAGTTGAGTTGGCCACGGGCTGGACCGGATCCGGAGAACCGGTCGCCAAAACCATCTTGCGAGAAACGACCACCACCGGCTCCGCCACCGAAGCGTCCGCCACCGGCTCCCCCAGCACCGGCACCACCGAAACGGCCTTCGGCACCACCGGTTCCCGCACCACCGAAGCGACCGCCGGCTCCAGCACCGCCGCCGAGACCTTGACCGCCGCCAAATCGATCGCCGCCGCCTAAGCCGCTAGCCCCTCCGAAGCGATTGCCGCTGCCTCCTCCAAATCGGTCGCCGCCGCCTAAACCGCTGGCCCCGCCGCCGAATCGATTCCCACCGCCGGCACTTCCGAAGCGATCACCACCGCCAAAGCCACCTCCTCCGCCTCCAAAGCGACTAGCACCACCTCCGCTAAATCCACCTCCACCAAATCGACCACCGCCACCGCCGCCAAATCGGCCTCCCCCACCGCCACCGAATCGGCCGCCGCCGCCGAATCCGCGGGTCCAACCTTCACTCACCGACACTGTTAGCAGCAATCCAGCGACCACGGCCAATGCTAGGCAACGTTTCATGATTTCTCTCTCCGCATCAATATGTAAAATGTATGTATGAATGTTTTCAGTGGCGAACCATTTGCCCGGTTCGATTATTTCGCCGTGACACGTCGGAGGATCACTTCACCGGTATCGGGCAGTTCTGTACCGCCCGCACTGCGGCTGATGGATTGCCAGACATAAGCGCCGTCGTCGAGCGGCACCAACAGGTTGATTGCTGAAGTGCTTTCTCCGCCGCCTGATATTCCATGGACTTCCGATTGCCAGCCGTTTTTGAGCGGAGACCAAACACCGACGGCATGTCCGCCGTCGGAATGGAAGTGCCAGGATTGAATGTGTCCGGATTGCGGGTTGTAGCCGATGATCTCCACGCCGGAATTCGACGATTTGTCGGGATGAGTCACCGTGTAGCGGCGTTCGACAAAGCTTTTGTTGGCAATCCAGCGGCAAACGAATTCGGCCTTCACGCCATGTTCTTCAGCCGTCCAGGTGCCGATGAGCCAGTCCAGATCGGCCAAATTGCGGTAGGCCGAAGCGGTTTCGACACGTACGTCGCGCACGGTCGACATCAACCATTTTCCGTCCACCTTGACGTGAACCGTTGTGTACTTGCTGATTGCCGGTGCGCCGGCGGGTAGCGGCTCAAGGATGATGCGACCATCCTCGATTGCCGCATCGGGGCTGAGCAGTCGTAGCGAATCGATCGCCAACTTCATTTTGACGTCTTTGTGCTGCTTAAAGAACGCACGGTATTCCTGTTCGATTGCCGCGCGCCCCTCGAAAACTTGGCCACTCTCGTCGATGTAATCACCGTTCTTTGTCCAGAGTGCCGCCAGCGCCTTGGCTTTTTTGTGATTGAAGGCGGCTACGAATTTAGTGGCGGCCTGACGAATCGCCTCCAGTTCGTTCTCAGCAGAGTCATCACCGTCGTAGTTTTCGACAGCGGCAGGTTGCTTTTTGGCATCATTGTCCGGCGAGCTCTCTTGTGCGGTCACCTGAGAGCAGCCAATGCTCAATAAAACGGGGAACATGAACAGTGGGACCATCGCTTGCGTTTTTTTCATGGGAGCGTCCTCAAGAATGGAAATCGTCGACAATAGATAGCCGTAGCAATCAAAAGCGCCGGCCCCAGGGCCAGAAGCAGGTGCAGGGAAGAGCATTCCAGCGTGGATCATGCCGCTCAGTTCGTATTTTTATGGCGCAAAATCATCCAGCGTACTCCAGTTGCCCGAAAATGAGTATAGTTCAGCCTATGGGCCCATGCAATAAAATGTCCGCGGCTGCGCGGTCTTGGAGATCTTGATGCGTCGCGGGAATGGATTGCATTTCTGCGCGAGGGATTTGGCCGATAGGACCGGTCCAGAAACGCTGTTCTCTTTCATTAACGCTTGTGTCGATCGTGGGGTTAAACCCCAAAATTCCGCTACTCCGACACAGAGCGAAAGCTGTCCGATCCGGGAGTTTTTCCCAGCATCGCTCTCAATACGCCGGTACAATTACGACAGTTTTCGCGAGAGCGCCCACTCGATTATTGCGGACGAAGTGTTATACTTCCACCAATTATTGGATACACACGTTGCCTGGAGACAAGACGCATGGCGAAGAATAAACAGCAGAAAAAGAAGGAACGCGAGCGGCGGGTTGCACAGAAAAAGCTAGCGACCCAAAAGCGGCAGCGGGAGAAGGCCAGCGATGAGACGGAATCGACAACGCCCAAGACGAAACGTGTCTTTTCCAGCGCCCCACCGGCCAAAAAACAGCCCGCCGTTTCCCAAAAGAAAACCACGTTCACGCAGCGGCGCAGTGGCGGCTAGTGCCGTCCCGCGCTCCGGGCATTGGTCAACAGTGTGAAATCACGGGTGAGAGGAGTCGTGCTCATTGGAGTGCGATTTGCGACGCCGCGTCTTACCAACAATCCACCAGATAATGATCAAGACCATCGAGCCGGCGAATGCGGAGACGAGGTCTTGAAAGCTGACGTTGAGTTCTCCGAGTGCGAGGTTGATATTCAAAACTTTGAAAAGCCCGCCGCCAATCAATGCTCCCGCCAGTCCCACTCCCAAGTTGGTCCAGCGGCCCAGGCCTTCTTTTTTGAAGGTGACGAGCATTCCCGCTAATGAGCCGGCCAATGCCCCCACAATGAGCCAGACCACGATTTGGGCGAGTTCAAATTTCATGTGCGGATCCTCTGTCGGTTAGCGGAGCGGATGACGTTCGATAAGCGATCATTTCACACGCAACGTCTATAGCTGTCAACTGTAGCATCATGAACGCAATGGCTGCTGTTTCTGGCCATTCGTTCAAGAGAGTTATTCGCGTGCCTGCAAGATTCTACCGCAGCTATTTCAGCGCGAGTCGCTAACGAGGTTTGCTCGGCATGTGTCCCATGACGGCGTCCGCACGCGAGGCATGATTGGGAAAGCGATCGCCAAGTCCCATGCGGCGGAGTACGCTATGGTTGTCGTCCGATAAACAACACAGCCGCAAGGTGCCCCCTTCCAGATTGGCTCGTTTATGCAGCAAGATGAGCTGGCCAATCAAATAGCTGGTCATCCAGACGGGGCTGGCGACTTCAAGGATGAATTGCTGGATCTGTTGCTGCTCCCCGATACTCCACAGCGATTCAGCGAGGGGAGGCAGGACGCTCTCGGTGCCGATTTTTTCGATCCGCACAAAGATCCAATCGGTGCTGTGATCAACCTGCAATTGCCAACCGGTTGCCAATTCCAACATGTCTGTCGCCTCCTGGTTGTTCGAAGACGGTAAACGAGCGCTTTCTCCGTTTATTTTACGGTACCGCTTCGGCGATCGGGTCGCAAGCAAAATCCGTCACCGATCACTGAAGTGTCGAGTGACGGACTAAAATGTCCGTCATAGCTTCGCCAGACGTTCCAGGCTGGAATTCACTGTCGAACTTGCTATCGTCAAGATCACTAAAACGTGACTTTGACCAGCAAAAAAAGGATTGTCAGCCGTGGATGTTTTCCTCCCTTTTGTTTCACTGGTGTTCCTCAGCGCGGGATTGGGGATCGATAACGGGCTATTGATCGAGTTTTCGCTCAAAACACTCAATTTGGAGCCGCGTAAACATCTGATCTGGCGCTCCGTCGCGCTGGTGATGGCGGCGCTATTACGGATTGTGTTCTTATTCAGCTTATCCCGGCTGTCGTTTTTGGAACGCCCGCTGCCCGACTATGCTTGGCTACCCAACCGCTGGTTCAGCGCACATCTCGATGAACTGACCTGGATGAGCCTTGTGCTATTCGCCGGTGGGTTGATCATTCTCATCATGGCCCTCTGGGAGTACTACCACAAACTCCGTCTCGAAATTGATGGCCCAGATCATGGGGAGACAGCGACTGAAACCGGCACGGGGCGCATGCTCGCGGTTGTGTTTTATTTGGCGAGCATGAACATCCTATTCAGCCTGGACTCGGTGTTTGCCGCCGTGGCGATCATGGATCTCAACACGCAATTCGGCTGGATGGTGGCGGCCATACTGATAGCTTCGTTGGTCATGGTGTTCGGCATGATCCCGATCAGCGCCATCATCGCCAAGAACAAACACTTTGGCGTATTGATGCTGTCGATCCTGGCCGTGATTGCGACCAAGCTACTCGTCGACGGCACAGGCGCGCACTTTTCCAACGGTCTGCTGATATTTATTATCGGGATCTTGTTACTCAACGACGCAGCGCAAGCGGTGATTGACCGTGCAGCCGCGAAACGGAAATTGCGATTGGCTGCGCAGCAGAAGTAGTGCACAGGAATCTCGCGTATCACGCGAATGCTTTTTGTACCGACGTCCGCATTTTTTCCAGGCCGGTTTGGGCGACGGTTAGCGCGTCTTGCTTCCAGTATTCGCGGTTGAATAATTCCAACGAGAGCGTGCCGCGGAAGCCGGAGTTGTAGATGGTTTGGTAAATCTCCGTCAGCGGGGCGACGCCATCGCCCGGGTAGACGCGGTGCGAATCGTTGATCGTTTCGCGAGGCGGGTCTGCTGGGTAGTCGTTGGCGTGGAACACGTGAATCGAATTGCCGGCCACCATCTGCAGACCGTCGAATTCCGATCCCCCTTTGTAAACGTGATACACGTCCGGCAACAGACAGGCGTGCGGATGGCCGCTTTCGATGGCGACGAAAACTGCTTCGCCTAATCGCGCGAGTGATTTGGAAAAGCCCCAGACCTCGACCTGCGGGACGACTCCCATTTGGTCGCCCAGCTCCAACAACGCTCGGTACCGCTGGGCTGCTTTGAACAGATCCAGGTCAGCTTGGTCCGTCGCGCCGGCGGGGGGAGCAGCAATGCGGGTGCCACCGATTTGTGCCAGTGCATCCATGTTGCGTTTGGCCTCTTCTAACGCTTGAGCACGTTTCGCATCGTCGTCGACGATCCAGTTGGAAAAGGCGATTGCGCTATCGACTGTCAGTCCCAAATCGGAAATGCGTTTACCGAGGTCCTTGAGTGAGCCGCCCTCTTTCACGTAAGCATCGATTTTACGCGACCAAGGTTCGACACCGTCGTAACCTGCTTTGGCAGCCGTTTCGATTTCCTCGACCAACGTCAAGTTTTGACCGCGAATCGTGCCCATGTTCAGGCAATACCGAAACGGTTCGGACTTCGGCCGAGCCTCGGCATCCGCAGCAGGCGTCGGACTGGGGGCAGCCAGCATCAACCCGGCCCCAGCAGCCGCCATGGAAGAGGTCAGTAATGAGCGTCGCGAAATGTTGTCGGTCATGGTGGCAGTTTCTTTGTAAGTTTGGCGGGAATGTCTTTGCCGGGAGTGCTTCAAGCGGCTACTTCTTATTGTAAACAAAAACCGCAGCTGGACAGAATCTCCCCCGGTTTTTTTTCTATGGCTTAGTCGTGCGAAGAGATTTTACCTCGCTCAACTATGACCGTAGGGGGCCAATTAGTCGTGTTTTTGAAAAAGCCTCACGCAAAGTCGCAAAAGCCGCAAAGGAGGACGCAGGGAAACTAATGTTTCAATGTTGCCAGTGTGGCAGGGAAAATGTCATTCCTGAAAATCTTGTAGTGCGTTGGACGAGTTCTACGGAGGGCGACACCAACTGGTTCGATGCGGCAAATTTCTTGGCGGATTTTGCGACTTTGCGTGAGGCTTTTTTTGAATCGCAGGAGTCGTTTGCGGGGCGAGGATCGTTGACGATGGATGTCGTTCGTACTACCTAGGAAGGTGCGTCGCGACGCACCCTACGGGACGGGGGCTTGTTATTTCGCTCGTTGCATGAAGCGTAACCATTCTTGTTCGAGTTTATTCAAATCTTCGCCGAAGGCTGTTTGGAATTCGGCGATCCGCTCTTGGGGGGTGCCGAATCGGAGCGGTTTTTTGGCGGCCAATGCTTTTAAATAGTCGGCATAGGCGTCGCCGCGCGTCTTGAGTAGGAAGTAGCTAAGCGCCCAGCTTTCCGCATAGGCGTCCTCGGCGGTTTGAGCATCTAGCAGGCGGGCATCGGATTCGATCAGCGTTCGTAGCGAATCGGCTGTGCGGCGGCGGCCGAATTGCTTGAAGCGATTCATCCGCACGGAGTTGAGTTTGCCGATCGTTTTCCATCCCGACCGGCTGCGCAGGTCGGGTGTTTCGAAAAACATGGCCATCCCTTCAGTGAACCATAAGGGATTGTCGGCGTAGCGTGTATGCAGTCCGCAATTGAAGGCGATCTGATGCGTCGCTTCGTGGACGACCGTTGCCGTGTTGAAGGGCGTGCGTGCCATGCGCCGGTTGATCTCCGCCACGTTGCGTGCTGCGCGGTTTTGTTTCATTTTCGAGAGGTCATAGAGCACTACGCGGTTTGTCTTGAGCGAATAGTATCCTTTGGCCGTTGCGGTCTCCGGCCCGGCGTCGGCTGTGGCAAAGTCGGCGAAGTCGCGTTGGTTGGCGAAGACGATGGCTGTTAAGGGAAACTGCGGTTCGGTGAATTCAAAATCACGCCGGGACCAATAGTTCTCGAATCCCGCATATAAGCGTTCCAACAATCCACCACACCAATCAGCATAGGCCGCACCTGCATCGGAACAGATGACGTAATGTTTGGTCCGCGTGATTTCGAACCGGTCGCCGAACTCTTGTTTGAGTTGCGCGCTCAGTTCTTCTGCTGTGTGCGGTCGAAATTGTTCGTCCCGATTCTCACGCTCGACGATTTGTTCAGCGGTGATAGCGGCTATCGCCCCGTCTGCGGACTGCAACATCACGCCTCCGTCGGCTGCTTCGACGAGGATTCGTCCGGTGACGACGTGCTGTTGTTGCTGTTCATCCCGGTAAACGACCTGTTCGACCGTCTCGGCAAATGACGGCGGCACGGCAACTGCGAGCACGATGCAGGCTGCTTGGCAGCAGATTCGTATGTGACGTTTGGTGGTGCGCATTCATTTCCCCGTTACAGGGATTTTGATTTTGGGAATCTCGATCGTGCCCCACCACTGATCGTTACTTGCTTTGGGAATGTCGAATTTGGCATGCAAAAAATAGGTCCCCGTCTCCCCTTGCGGAAAACTCCAGTTTGATGTTGGCCCCAGATCGAGATGGGCAGCGGCATTCGGCCGGATTCCCGCTCCGCGCGAGGAGATGTTGAAACGCAACGTACTGTCATGCGGTAGTCGGGTCATGCCCAAGGGAACCGTCATCCCATCGAATGGACCATTGGCGGGGGGGAGTGTTTTTCCGTCGGCGTTTGTGACGGTGAATTGAATCGTTTCCGGATCGAGCGGAATTTCCATGACATTCGCAACATCAGCCACGTTGCGAAATTCTAAGTAGGTCGTCAAAATCGGCGTGCCGGCGACGACCTCTTTGCTGTTAACGCTCAAGCGAGCTTGCAGACCACGGACCGGTTGGGACCAGACTGTGGCGTCGTTGGCCGCAGCGGCGTCCCAGGCGAGGAAGCGTCCGTACTTAGTTGGCAAGCCCCCGGTTCCCCCTTCTCGCGCACCGGCCTGCCAACCTTCGATCCATCCGCGAATCGCGGGACCATTCCAGTCGTTGGGGTTCGTCGGGCAAGCGAAATGATTCTGGGGACCTTCTGCCCAAAAATAGCCATGGCGATATCCGGTTAAATACATCTCACGCCGTTTCTCGACTGTGTCAAACGGCGTCTTTTCCGGCACCGGGATCGCCGCAAAACGTTTGTGGAATTCAGCATTCGGGTCCTCCTCTTGGGCAAAGAGCGAAAACATGGCCAAGGAGGAAAAGTAGAGTGTCCCTAAGATTAAGCGCTTAAGCATCTTAGTGGTCCTTACAAGTCGTTTCAAAACCCTCTGACGCGTCTCACTGACACCGATCTGAACGTTTCCAGAACAAGCGCAACCGGGTTTTGAAACTGGTTCTAGTGAACAAAAGGGCGGTTTGGCAGTGTGATACAAGGCTGAGCGGCAATTATACGTCAAATGGAGTCGGATGTAACCGGAATACGCTGTCCTGTCGGCGGGTGTTTGCGCGACGTGGTAAAAGGAGCCTGCCTTGTTCCTCCGGGGGCTGCCCCATAGGATTTCGAAATTATGCTGTCGCCAATCGTTACTTTTTTGTAAGCCGTGATCTTGCCATGTCAGACTCAACCCCCGCAGACAATCGCCCCACTAATCGCCTGTCTGGGGAAACCAGCCCCTATTTGTTGCAGCACGCTTACAACCCGGTGGATTGGTATCCCTGGGGAGAGGAGGCGATTCAAAAGGCCCGCGATGAGGACCGGCCGATTTTTCTTTCGATTGGTTACAGCGCTTGCCATTGGTGTCACGTGATGGAACACGAGAGCTTTGAGAATTCAGCAATCGCTGCCGTGATGAACGAGCGGTTTGTGAATATCAAAGTCGACCGCGAAGAACGGCCCGACTTGGATCAGATTTATATGAACGCCGTGCAATTGATGACCGGTCGCGGCGGTTGGCCGATGTCGGTGTTTCTGACTCCTGAGCTCAAACCGTTTTATGGCGGCACTTATTTTCCACCCGAAGCGCGGATGGGGATGCCCGGCTTTCCCGATATTCTTGTCCGCGTGAGTGAAGTCTGGCAAGAGCGGCGTGAGGAACTGCTGGAAAGCGCGGAGAAATTAACGGCGGCGATCAGCGACATGGTCCCGACCGCTGCGGCGGATGCGACTCCCGGTGAAGAGACGTTGCGGAGTGCCATGCAGGCCTTGCTGCGCAGTAGCGACGGCACGCATGGTGGGTTCGGATCCGCTCCCAAATTTCCGCACCCTATGGATATTCGTTTGCTGCTGCGTTGTTGGCAACGTTTTCAAAATGAAGAAGCGTTGGACGTTGTGAAATTAGCGCTCGACAAAATGGCGGCCGGCGGAATCTATGATCAACTGGGCGGCGGGTTTCATCGTTATTCCACCGATCACCGCTGGCTGGTGCCGCACTTCGAAAAAATGCTCTACGACAATGCGCTGCTGACCAGCAGTTATGTGGAGGCCTATCAGGCGACCGGCGACGCGGATTATGCCCGCATCGTCCGCGAAACACTCGACTATACGCTCAATGAAATGACGCAGCCGCAGGGCGGGTTTTACAGCACGCAGGACGCCGATAGCGAAGGCGTGGAGGGGAAATTCTTCGTCTGGTCGGAGCAGGAGATCGTCGAGCTATTTGGCGAAGAGGATGCGCGTTTGTTCAATAGCTACTACGACGTCACCCCCCGCGGCAATTGGGAAGGGCACACGATTCTCAACCGCCCCCGCCCCCACGACGAAGCCGCCGCTGCGTTGGGAATTGACCCGCAGGAATTGCGCGAGAAACTGACAGCCTGTCGCGAAACGTTATTCGCTGTTCGTGCGAAACGCATTGCGCCACAGCGCGATGACAAGGTGCTGGTTGCTTGGAATGGCCTGATGATCGCCGCCATGGCGCAGGCCGGCCGCGTTTTGGGCGACGAACGATACCTCACCGCCGCAGTGGACGCTGCTGAGTTTGTATTGGGACAAATGCGAAACGAAACCGGCCGGTTGTTGCATAGCTACAAAGATGGCCGCGCGCGATTCAATGCCTATCTCGACGACTATGCTTGCTTTGTCGATGGACTGGTGGAGTTGTATCAAGCGACTTTTGAGGAAAAGTATCTCGAAGCGGCGGCGGAATTGGCGACGACGATGATCGACCAGTTTCACGAACCAGAGCAGGGGGGATTCTACTACACCAGCCACGACCACGAGGAGTTGATTACGCGGCAAAAAGATCTGCAAGACTCGGCCACCCCGTCGGGCAACAGCATGGCAGCGACAGGTTTATTGAAGCTGGCACGGCTAACGGGGCGTCGCGATCTCGAAGAGATTGCACTCGGCACGCTACGGATGCTTTCGGGCGTGGTGGAAAAACATCCCTCGGCGGCAGGACAAGCCTTGCTGGCCGTCGATTTTCTCATCGGCCCCACGCATGAAATCGTATTGGTCGTCGGCAGCGACAAAGAGGAAGGGGACGCGGTTTTACATGAACTCGAATCGCGGTTCCTACCAAACAAAGTCATTGTCCGAACATCCGCCACTACCTCACCCTCCGCTCTTCTTGGGCCGTTGGTTGAAGGGAAGACGGCAATCGAGAACAACGCAATAGTGTTTCTCTGTCAGCAAGGTACGTGCGCTGCGCCCGTCCGAGGCAGCAGCGATTTTAAAGCGGCGCTGGACGCACTTGTCACAAAGATGTGACATCCGTCAATAAAATGTCACACCTTATGACACCAAGTTAGAAATTCAACAACGTTTTTGTTGAATTCCGTTAACTCCTCTCACGAATCAGTTGCAGTCAGCGTATACTTTGCCGAGTCTCTGCTCTGCGGTGATAACTACAATTACGTATTCGCGAATTCGAGAGGAGAAAACCATGCTGGCGCGCATCGGTTGGTTTGTCGCGGTCTCGTTGGTTGTTGGGTGTGCAGAATCGAAGCCACCAAAGCCGTCGTCTCCACCAGAACCATTGGCGGGGACGAAAGCTGAGAAATTTGCTACTGTCGATCCCGCAACAGACGCTGCAGATCCTGCGAAAGAGGCTGTGGATCCCCCGGAAGACGCTCCGCCGGTGATCGATCCGGTGGCAACCGCACTGCGTGGGAAACCTGTGGGCTTATCAGCGGTCAAAAGTGTGCGATTCAATCCCGAGGGTAGCCGTTTGGCGGTTGGCAGTGGTGATGGTGTCGTGCGGGTATGGGATGTCGCTCAACGGACAATTCTCCACACGATTGCCGCCCACGACAATTGGGCGTTCGATTTGAATTTCAGTCCCGATGGTAAAATTCTAGTCAGCGGAGGCGGCGATGATTTAATCAAATTGTGGGATGCGGAAACCGGCAAGCAGCGGACCGAAACCGCTCGCCAAGAAGACGATATTCATGGCGTTGCTTTCTCACCAGACGGACAATCTATCATTTCCGGATCCGACGATACACTGGTGATGATCTGGAAACCGACTTCGGATAAACGTCGATTGTTGGAGGGGCATGAGAAGCAAATCACCGCCATCGCCATGCGGCCCGACGGGCGGCAGTTTGCCTCGGCCAGTCGCGACGGCACAATTCGCCTGTGGTCCCTGCCTGAAGGAAACGAAGCGGAAACTTTGGCGGAGCACGACGCTGATGTCCTGGCCATCACTTACAGCCCGGATGGTAAGACGCTTGCGTCAGCCAGCTATGACAATACTGTTCGCCTGTGGGATGTCGAAAAAGGTTCCTCGTTGCGGGTTCTGAATGGCCACAAGGACTGGGTCTTTTGTGTGGCCATAACTCCCGATAGTTCGTATCTGTTCTCAGGAGCCGGCGACGAAGTTGGAATTCTGTGGAATCTGAAGACTGGCGAGATTGCAGATGAATTCCAATTCGACTCCGATGTTACGGCAGCAGACTTTTCGCCCGACGGCAAACTGCTGGCCATCGGATTTATGTCCGGTGAAGTGTGGCTAGCCCAATATGCAGATGGCCAGTTGAAGTATCAAGACATGCTTGCACCGGCCGGGAAGCAAGTTGAGGTTTCGCGTGCCGATCAAATCCAACCATCGGAATACCTGGAACTGCATAACAACGCTGCTCGACAAGGGAATCCAGAATGGTCCGATGCCGTGGCGCGACTTGCTACGGTCGGCGATGGGTTTACCTTGACCATACTTGAGGAGATCGACGAATCCAAACTAACCGCTGCGGAGACGGAGTTATTCAATCGCTCTCGGCAACAAATTCAAGACCGCGCCAACGGTAGAAAAAAGCCATGGACAGCTGCGCACATCGACCGGCTTTTAGAAAAAGCGGCCTATTCCGATTTGATGTGCGATCCAACCGAGTCGACTTTGGTTCCTTGGACATTGAAGTCCTTGCGCGGGGCTGCGGAATCGACTTCCATTGTCAGGGAAATGATTGTCAGAGTTGAAAACGATTACAAGTTGTCGCCATCGTTTGAGAAGGATTTGAAATCCAAGACTCGAGATCTCTATGGCGAAGCTGGTGATGCGGAATTAGAAAAATCGTTGCTTGACAGCGCGCAAGAACGGGTTCGGAATTATGCTCGCCGCATACTCAACCCCACGCCCCGATCGGACTCTCCAAATTAGTCGCCCGCGAAAGCGGCTTATTCCGCGGTGACGGCTTCGAAATTGGCATCGTTGTCGGGGCGTTCGTACCAATTGCGCGAGAGAAATCGTACGAGGATTTCCATCTGTTGGTCCGATAATTGTTTTCCGAATTCGGGCATGGCGTTGCGTTCGCCATAGTTGTGTTCCGCACCCGGGTTGCTCAGGAAATCACGCAACCAGGCTTCGGAACCGTACCCCGTTAATCGCGGAGCCATCCCGATCGAACCGAGTTCTTCGTCTTCGCCGTCCGGCTGAATCGCGTGGCAGTCGACGCAGGCTTGGACGTTGTCGTTGGAATTTTCGAAGAACTCGCGTCCTTCAGTCGCTAATTCGGCATTCACCGCTGCAATGTCCTGGCGTTTGCCTTGAGCGACTAAAAATTCCGCAACGGAATCGATTTCGCGCTGCGACATGCTCTCCACATTTTCGTCGGCCCACAATGCCATATCCCCTTCGGTAAACCGCGTTCCCAATGGTTCGCCGTTAAAACGGGCATTGACGGTGGCGCCAAAGTGAGCGGGACCGGCGGGATCGGTGATGAATCCGCTTATCCACTCGCGTGTGCCGAAATTTCCGAGGTCCGAAGCCGTTGCCGGTTCCTCAGGGACGACGTTCATCCCATCGTGTGCATTGAATCGATGGCACGCTGCGCAATGACGGGCAAATAATTCCGGGCCGTGAATTTTGGGATCGCTACGTAATAACGCGACTGCCCCTTCGGAGCCGACTCCTTGCCGACCTTCGATTAGTTCCCGAATCCGCTCGGATTTCATGTGAGCATCGGCGACCGCCGCTTTGTAGGAATCCTTATCGCGGTCCTCGTCGATCGCCAACCAGGTGAGTGTCATTGCACCGATGATCAGCGCGCTCATGTAGAGGAGGTTGAACCGATGGCCCAGTTTCCAGCGGCCGATGAACGGCATAAGAAACATAAACATCATGACGCCGCCGGGGATGTAAATCGCGCCGTAGACTTCGTACTGTCCTTTGAAAAACTTCAAGAACTGGAACAGGAATAGAAAATACCATTCCGGCCGCGCAGCAGAGTATTGTTCCGTGGGGTCGGCCGGAGCACCCAGTTCGGCGCCGAAGACTTCACCCAGCCGGCCCGAATCGGCCAGCTCCTTCAACTCGCCGGAGTGTTGCGGGGCATTCCAAAAAATCAACACCAACACGACCAACAACACACCCAAGCAAGCCACAGCATCCTTGAGAACTTGGTCGGGCCAAAATGTCGTTTCCGGAGCGCGATTCGGATCCTTGGCGGTGATCCCGTGGCGACGAAACACATAGATGTGCAACGCCAAGAGGCCAATCAACAGCGTTGGCAGGACACCCGCGTGCAGCGCAAAGAAGCGCGTGAGCGTATGGTGTCCATAGTTTGGTCCGCCCACGATGAGTCGCTGGATCTGCGGTCCCACGACCGGCACCATTGTCGATAACTTCGTGGCGACCTGCGTCGCCCAGTAGCCTTTTTGATCCCACGGTAGCAAATAACCGGTCAGCGATAGGCCCAAAACGATCTGCATTAAAATTAAGCCAAGCCAGAAATTGACTTCGCGGGGCGCCTTGTAGGCGCCGTCGATAATGATCTGCATGAAGTGCAGCGCTAACAACACGATCATCGCCTGGGCGGTGAAATGATGCAGTCCGCGGAGAAACCAGCCGAATTGCATTTCGTACTGAATGTAGTACACACTTTCCCAGGCTGTCTGCGAACTGGGGCTGTAGCACATCCACAAAAAGAGTCCGGTGATCATCTGCACGGTGAAGGTGAATACCAGCGTGCTACCCCAAACGTATCGCCAGCGTGCCCCGCCGGGAATCCGCTCGTAGAGCGTCTCATGGAGATAGGCGCGATATCCGGTGCGATCATCAAACCAATTGGCCAACGCGTTCATGCTTCGGCAATCTTCTCGGCTGTGCCGGGGCGAAATTCTTGATATTTCACCCAGACTTCGTTTTTGTTTTTGATTTTAATTTCCAACGCATCCATTCCCCGCGCCGCCGGGCTGTCTTGATTGTCAATCTCGCCCGTCGGTTTGAATGAACTGTTGTGACAGGGGCATTGGAACACATGTCGAGCAGTATCGTAATCGACCGGACAGCCGACGTGCGGGCAAGTGACGCACAGTGCCAGCACTTCGTCTTCCGTCGATCGCGACAAATAGACCGTTCCCACCGGTTCTTTGGGAAACATATTCCAGGCGTCAACACGGTCGTCGATGACCTGAAAACGTTGCGGCGGATCGCCCACGGGAAGTTCATCAAATGTCGCAACTTTAATAAAGCCATCGTCGTCGCCGTTGCCGCTGCCCTTCTTACGCGTACGGAGCGGATCTGTAAAGACGGCCAGACCTGCGGCAAAGGGAACCAACGTGACGATGCCCCCAATCACGACGGCCAGCGATTTAGAAAGAAAATTACGCCGCGGCTCAACCATGGCCGGTTGTGGAGTTTCCGAGACCGGGAGCGGAGATGCCGCGACCGGTTGCGGTGGATCATTCGGTTCGGGCATATCTAAGGGGTATGTCGATTTGGAATCGTCTGTCATGATAATACTCCTTGACCAATCCGCTGGGATTGTCCGTGAACATCGACCGTTTTTGATAACGGTCATACACAGAACACAGTACCAGCGTGGGAAGTTTGTCGAGGATCGAACCGCGGGAGCGAGGACGACTCCGGTGAGGAGGGGTCCCGGTGTGTCAACAAAGGGGTAGGCGTTGGAGGGTTGGGTTGCGGCAGGCCAGGTTAGTCGGACACTGGTCCGACCAACACTATCATGACCATTAGAACCGAGCGCCTGCAAGCCTACTCGTTAGATTCGTGTCGGTTACCTGAACGAATGCCCACATTATAAACCCTCTCGCTTCACTTGGCGAGTCTACGTGGCAATCGGAATCACTCCGCGTTGACATCGCGATATAAAAAAAAGCATCTTCGCGAACCAAGTGGTCCGCGAAGATGCCTATCGAGGAGAAGTCTCTATTAAAATCGGCCACCCGTTTCTAAGCCGGGTGAGCGGTCGTTATTCTTCCACCGTTTCCGGTGTTTTGGCTTCCGGTGATTCGGCACTGGCCTGCTCAACCGCAAACTTCTTGGGCTGACGCATGAACGCGTCGTAGGTGACTGCAGAAGAGAACAGGTACAACCGGCCGCGGTACCAAGCCGCGAATTCCAGTGTGCCTTCCACTTCGCCGGCGCCCAAAGTGTATTTCACGACGTCGATCCCACCCTTGGACGGAGCGTATTCTTCAGGAGCTCGCTCAAATTCCGCTTTGGCTTCTGCGGAACTGAGTTGATACACCTTGGTGTCATGGATAGCTTCGAATTCCGGTTTGGCATCGACTAGGTCGCGGTCGTTTTTCAATGTGACCGGACAGAAGCCCTTCAAACCCGATAGTTCGGGGCGAGAGAGCAACAGCAGGCGTCTCTTCTCACGTCGTAAGGCTTCACTGTCGACCCCGGCATTGAGTTGGTCCAAGTGGATGTAATCGTTCCGTGTCGGAACCGGTTGCAACTTGGGCAATTCCGTTTCACCACCGTCCAAGGACTCGCCGGTGTAGGGCGAAGTGGATTCGTCTGTGGCGACCAGTGTTTCCTCTGTTTCTTCGGATTTGACAATCGGCTCTTGAAACTTCGGTTGTTCCGTTGGCCGGAATCCCTCATCACTAGCCGGAGTGGTTTCCGCTTTGATTTCAGACTCAGCCAATTCTGGAAGTGAGTCTTCAGCAAACGGGTCAAACTCAGTCTGCGACTCAACCGGCTCTTTGACGGCGGGCGTTTCCGCAAGTGTCGGCAACTCTTCTTCGAAGGCAAAGTCGAACTCTTCTTCCGATTCGTCCGCCAGTTCCTCGAGGTCCTCCGTGGCTGTTTGAAGTTGTGCGGCGACCTGCGGCACTCCTGGGAACGGACGGGGGATGGTTGTCGGCGTCACGAGCTGCTGCTGTGATTGCGGCCGTTGAAAGGGCATTTGGTTCGCCACCGCACTTGGTGGTACTTGTTGCTGCTGCGGAGGATACGCTTGCGGCGGTTGGTAAACGTTCTGCGGTTGCTGCGCGTATTGTTGTTGCGGCGCAGCTTGGTATTGCCCGGGCGCATTCGACGGCAGTGTCGCTGGTTGTACCTGCTCACGTTCCTTCCGACGGAACGGATTCAATCGGCTGAGGAATCCTCGGAAACCACCCCGTTTCGGCTTTTGCGGGGCCGGCGGGGTGACATTTTGAGGCGCAGCTGCATAAGCCGGAGCCGCGTTGGCGACCGGTTGTTGCGGTTGACCATAGTTTTGGTACCCGGCTGTGTTTTGCTGGGCCGCATAGTTTTGTTGTGGTTGTTGCGCCGCTTGGTACTGTTGCTGATTGGGCTGTTGGATTTGTTGCATCTGCTGCGTTTGCGGCATTTGCATCTCCGGCAACCCTTGCTCTTGAGCCAATTGTTCCAGCGTCAACGGAGGCACGTCACGGCCTTCGGCACGGAACTTGGCTTCTAAGAGCTCTTGAACCGATTGACGTCGAGCGCCGCCTTGTTGCCGCGACACTGCGGCCGGTTGCTGCGGTTTGGACTTGTTCCGCGAGAACAGTCGGTATAGCAAACCCGATTTTTTCTTTTGCGGGGCCTGGGCCGGTACGGAATAACCGTTTCCGGACGACTGAGCGCGGGCTACATCCGCGTTCAACAAAACTCCCGCAGCCGTTGTTGCCAACGCGACGCAGAGTGTGAATCTTAATCGTGATTTCATCTCCAACCCTCTCCTCGACTTTGTTGAAGTTCCGGACAATTTTCGCTGGTTGGAATTCGACGGCTGGTCCGCCTGAAAACTCCGTCTCCATCGACGGTCTGCAAAACGCTTCCAACGCAATCTCATTCTCAATCAACGTGCCGTAATCGTGTCCGGCGTGTCTTGGTCGGCACCGGCCAAAGTTCAAAATGTCTTTCGCTCTTATCGTCGAACGGCTGCATCGATTTTGACGGCTATGCTGATCGCCGGTCCGGTTTCGGCATGAATAAAAGGCATCGCCCGGATAATCAGGATAACCGGCAAAGTCCGCCCAGCTTGCTGCGGGCGATGCAGGTGGGAGAGGTGAATAAGCGACAACCGCAGTGCTGCTAATGGGTTATACCCATCAGCGGAGAAGCGAACAGGCGGTTCTGATAGCTATGAGATAGCTGTTTGTCTTTTAACGCGGCGATCTCAATTTGCGTGTGCGGCGTGTGCAAGGTCGTTACTAAGGATCACTGTTTTGCAGGTTCAATTTTCTTGAGAGCCTCAACAGCGGCTTCACGGAGAAGTTGGTCGTCAGATTTTACGGCCTCTTTCAGCAGCGGAATCGCTGGTGCAGCAATCGCGCCTTTGTGGCCTAACGCATGCACAACGCGAATGCGTTCGTCCGCTCCGAAACGCGGGTAGGAGGCGATGAGAGCAGCGATTGCTGCCGGCAAACGCGGCGCTAAATTGGACAGCTCATCAATGACTAATCGTTGAGTTGCTGATTTCTTGTCTCCGGCCGCGTCGGCCAATAGAGGAATCAACGTCGCAGGATCCGCTTCAATCCGCGTCAGTACCCATAGTACGCAATAACGAACCGTCGGGTCCTGATCTTTCGCCAGAGAATATAATTGTGCCAATGCACCGTCAGCTTCTTTCATTCGCCGGGCTTTTGACCCGTCATTTTGTGCGCGGCGATCGCCGGTATTCGTATTGCCAGTCAAGCGACGCAACTCTTCGGCTGCTGCCCGCCGCATTGCTAACGATTTGTCATTTGAGATGATTTCAAACAACTGCGCGATGATTTCATCAAATTTGCGAACGTCGGAATCTGCCATTTTGGCCAATTGTGCGACCGCCCATTCTCGCAATTTTGGGTCTTTATGTTTCAATGCGGCGAAGATTTGGTCTGCGTATTCCTCGCTCATTGTCCATTCATGAAGCACCTGTTGCGCATGGCGACGCATGCCAAGATGGGGGTCATTGACCGCCTCGATCAGTGCATCGGTTGCGTGCGGAGCACCGATGCGGGTTAAGGCGATAGTTATGGAGTAGTAGAGTTCGGCCAGCTTCTTTTCATCTTCATTGGAATAGAGCGATTCGTTGAATGGGGCGATCATCAATTTGGCCACGTTTAGGATCGCGTCTGTCGCCTCACGCTCGCGTCCGCGTGCACCGGTGGCGCCGACAGCTGTGATGACCGGCGCCAATTTGGCAGGATTCGTTTCCGTTTTGAGAATCGAGAGCCACTCATCGAACGTCTTACCGTCATAAACCGCAGCGCCGTCATTCTTAGCCGCTGGGGCAACCTTAGTCGTCCCCAACAAAACATTCCGCACGCCGGCCTTTTTGCATATCTCGATTAATGTTTTGACCGCTTCAAAGCGAACCTCCGCCGCCGCATCGATCCGCACAGCCACCCCCCGCTCGCCCGCTTGTTTGATTTGTTCGGCGAGCAACGTTTTGAGTGCCTGCAGGTCGTACGGCTTGTCGCCGATGCTGAGTTTGCCGTCGGCGGTGACTTTGATTGTCAACGATACGGCCGACTGGTCGGCCCCCACGGCGTCGACCCGCAGGAGTTTTTGTGCAGCTCGCGAAAGGTTTTTATCCTCACTCTGCGCCGCTTGTTGCAACAACGGCTGCACGTCTTTGTGCTGCAAATCGATTTCTTCATAGGCCGTTAATAGTTTGCGGCGTTCCTTGTTGTCGCTTGTCTTATAGAGTTTGATCAATGCCGGAATCGCGGCCTTTGCCCTTTCAGCGTACATTGTGAGCAGGCTGACGATGGTCTCTTTGTGTTCGAGTTTTTCATTTTCCAGAGCGGCAATCAATGCCGGGAGCACTTGTTCCAGGTCGTCATGATATTTTAAGAGTCTCTGCCACGCCTCATTTCGCAATGTTTCGTCGTCGTCCGTTATCGCTGCGATCAGTGCTGGAATGGTGGCAGGGGAGTTTGTGTCAACCAGCATGAATGGGTTGACGGACCTGTTATTGATGCTAATTGGAAAGTCAGCAGCAACAAACTTTAGTAAGACGCTATTTAGAACGTCTTGATCCGGTTTGAGCTCTTTAAGTGCGTAGATTGCCGCATCTCGTAATTGGACATCTTTGGCTAACAACGAGTCGAGAAGCACGGGCTCCGCAGTGCGAGCTTTTTCCTTGAGGTCACCAAGTTTGCGCGCCGCCCTTACTTTCACCATCGATGATGAATCCGACTTGAACATCTTGATCAGGGCTTCGACGCCGGGATCGCCGGCTGCAGCTAAGAGATAGACGGCGGATCCACGAATGCCTTCATCGGGATCGTTGGTCAGTTTCAGAATCGCCGGGGTCATCTCGTCAGTAATGGCGAATCGAGTAATCGCGCGTACTGCGAAGTGTCGCATCGAGACGTCCTCGGATTCGAGCGCCGTTAGCAATTGCGGCACAGCTGCTTCCTGGCCGATTTGCCTCAGAATTGCCTCTGCCGATTCTGCCACGTTCGGGTCGTTCTTTCCCGTAGAAATGCGATCACCATCGCCGGCAATTTTGATGATCGTCGAAACCACCAGCGGCGTGTTTTCGTCACTCCGCAGCGACGCCAGCGCCTTGATTCCCTCGAGTTGCCGATGGGCGGATCGATCGGTTTTGAGTAGCGTGACCCATTCCTCAAACGTTTTCCCATCGTAGACGGGGCCAGCGGCCGCCGTTTTGTTTTCCTTGGGCAGTTCGACATCCTCGCCTGTGATTTGTTGAATCGCCTCGACGACTGCATTGCGAACGTACACGTCGTCATGTTTTAGGAACTCTTTAATCGTCGGTACCGCCGATTGCGCGCTCGGACCGATTGAACCCAGTGCGACGATTAGTCGTTCGGGTGCAATATCGCGGAAGGCATGAGTCACGCTATACATCGTCAAAATGTCTTTTGGTTTTAGGGTTTTCCGGCTACATTGCTTGAGCGATGCGACGAGCACGGACACCGCTGGTTCTGCTTTTGGCCCCAGCGCTCCCAGCGATTGAATGGCAATGCTCTTCACCTTTGGATCCGAATCGCCGACTGCCTCAATAAGCTCTGTAAGGAGTTTGTCTTGGTCAAATGCGAATCGCGACAGTGCCGTTAAAGAATCGGCCCTGATTTGTGCGTCCTTGTCATGCAGCATCTCGTACAATTTCGGCGCAATCAGCTTCGCGTCTTCCGGACTCGTGTTACCGCTAGTTGCCAACCGTGAAGCTACCGCCGCCGCCCTACGACGAACTTGTTCTGACTGGTCATTGAAAGCAGCAATCAGTATTGGAATTGCCTCGCCATCATAGCGATCAACCCACTCCAAAGTTTGACTTCGCACATACTCATCAGAGTCCGCTGCCGCTTTTTTCGCCGCTTCGATTGGAGGAACCACGTCCTTGTATTGCTCGATCAAGGAGGTAGCGAATCGACGTTTTTTAACGTCCTCATCCGCTAATGCTTCGACGACACCCACGGGGATTTGGGACGGTGACAATCTTTTGATGGCACTGTTAATCGCGATCCAAATTGACCTGGGTTCAAACCAAGGTTCAAACTGCTCCATGTTCCTGGGATCGTAATCGCTGCCTGCGTCGATTAACGCAGCGATCGCTTTTTCGGGTTCGTCCACCCCCAAAGTTTCAATGGGCTCAACCGCCGTATGCCGCGCCGCAGCACTCCGTTGCGTCTTTAATAACGCAATCCATTCATCAAGCGTCTTATCCCCGTAAACCGGCCCCTTCGCCGTTTTGTTGCCCGGCTTTTTGTTGTCATCGGGTAGTTCGATAACTTCGCCGGTGATTTGCTGAATCGCCTCGACGACAGCTTTGCGGACATCTTTGTGTTCGTGCTGTAAAAACTCCTTAATCACCGGAACGCCACTCTTGGCGTCGGGGCCGATAGATCCCAAAGCTCTTATCAATCCTGCTGTTATGGGCTCAGTAAAGCTCATTTTGCTGCCCCCGCTCGTAATGATCGGTGCAACTTTCTTCCGGTTCCGCGATTTTAGTGCGTCAGTCAGGGCCGGAGCGGCTGCTGCCGCTTTGGGGCCTAACCTTCTCAACACGTCAATCGAGGCGACTTGGACCTCGGGTACCGGGTCGTGGAGTGCGGCTTCTAATACGGCCAACAACTTCTGTTCGTCGCTCGCAACACTTGGTAAAGCCCATAATATGCTTTCCCTTACCTCGGCACTCTTATCGTCTACCATGTCGTAAATTTTTGGTTCAAGAACGCGGGCATCTTCGAGAGTTAACGTTTTGTAATAAGAAGCCATCAGGCCGACGGCCGAGACCGCCGCTCGACGAACCTTATCGCTCTCGTCATTAAATGCTACGACCAAATCAGGAATCGCAACCGATCCGTACTGCGCAAGCCAACCCACGGCATTTCTGCGAACATATTCATCGGGGTCCTTTGCCGCCGTTCTCACTAAGGTGATCGGAGGGTCATTGTTCCAGTGATGACGAATAAACTGCGCGGCGTACCGACGTTTTTTCACGTCGGAGTCCTGCAACGCTTCTAGCAGTGTTGAAGGAATATGGTCAGGTGAAAGCTTCTGTATTGCCTGAATGGTTTCTTTTTGGAGGTAGCGTAAGTTCCGAGAATAGGAGGTGGAGGAGTCGTTTTCGATACCGACTTTAAACAGTGCCGCGATTGCCTTGTCCGGTGCATCGATACCCAATACCGTGATCCCGGGAATCGCTTTCGAGCGTTGCGGCACGCTTTTTTCCATCAACAACAATTCAATCCATTCATCCAGCGATTTCCCCTCATAAACCGGCCCGCTCGCCACCACCGCCTTAGGTCGAGCCGGGTCACGTTCAATCGTCACCACCGCTTTCCCATCCCGCGTGAGCGTAAACACGCCGTCCTTCACGCGCAGGCCATCGGTCTTGCCCAGCAATTGCACTTCGTAACTACCGCTACGGAAGTTCCATTGGTTGTCGCCTTTGTCGACTTCCAACTCATCCAATGCTTCGTACAGCTTGCCGGTCCGTTTGACGAGGACCTGCACGTCGTCGACGTTGCTGTGGATCACGATTTGCCCTTTGTCGGTCTCGACATAGATCGCAAATCCGGCCAGCGTCATTCCCAGAAGCGCGGCTGCGGCGATCATGAAACGGCCCAAGCGGCCGCCGAAACGTTTGGGGGGCGACATGGTCCGTGAGGGCGCGTCGTCG
This sequence comes from Symmachiella macrocystis, assembly GCF_007860075.1. NCBI lineage: Bacteria > Pseudomonadati > Planctomycetota > Planctomycetia > Planctomycetales > Planctomycetaceae > Symmachiella > Symmachiella macrocystis. The sequence continues at coordinate 692,711 of NZ_SJPP01000001.1, read as the reverse complement.
GCGGCGGCGAGGGCGAGTTGTTTGAGATTGCTTTTCGCGGCGAACGGTTTGAGAGCCTCGGCGACGTCGGCCGGTGTGGCGTAACGTTGATCGGGATTCGGTGCTAACATCCGTTCGATCACTGCTGCGACTTGTTTGGGAATGTCGCCGCGGATCGTGCGGATGTTGGGAACGGGCGGAATCGATTCGCCCGGCAGCCGGAATCGCGATTGCGAATCGGTCGCCGGGGCGGAGCCGCATAGTAGTTTATACAGCGTTGCTCCCAAGCCGTAGACGTCGGCGCGGATGTCAACCGCATGAGTATTGTCAAGTTGCTCCGGGGCCATGTAGTCCAGCGTCCCCATCACCTGCCCGGTGCCGGTCAGGTCGCTGGTCGTCGGTTCCTCCGGTTGCAGCAGAGCGATGCCCAAATCCAGCAACTTGACGTTTCCGTCGCGGGTGAGCATCACGTTCGACGGTTTGATGTCACGATGCACGAGGCCGTGCTCGTGAGCGTGCTGCAGGGCGAGCGATACCTGCAGCACTAACTCACTTGCCTCGGCGACCGGCAACGGACCACAGCGTCGCGATAACCGCGACAGGTCGATGCCGTCGATGTATTCCATGACTAAATAATGTCGGCCGTCCGCTTCGCCCGCGTCGAGCGCGCGGACGATATTCGGATGCGCCAACTTTCCCACCGCTTGCATTTCCCGCGAAAACCGATCGACGGCGGCGGGGTCCCCCAATCGGTGGTCGGCCAGCACTTTGAGTGCCACTATCCTCTTCAACCGCGAGTGCAGGGCCTTATAAACGGTTCCCATACCCCCTTGGCCGATTTTTTCCAACAAATCATATTCGCGCACAGTGCCTAACACCGTGCAGGAGGCGGGTGACTCGGATTCGGGCAACGACAACCGCATCGCGGCAACCGCTCGTTGTAATTCCGGTTCCTGCTCAAATATTTCCTCACCCAGCGGCTGCCGTAGAGCAAACATCAGGGAATCGGAATCGTCATCCAATCCGTTAACCGTGGTGTCGCAATCGACGCAAGTCTCGATGTGCGAAGAAATTTCATCAATTTCCTGAGCGGAAAGCTTACCGCTGAGGTAGTGCGAGAGTTGTTCGCGGGACGGGCAAGTGGTGAGCTGCATGTCGTCTCCCATCAGTAGGTTACGTCGCCAACCCTTTCCCGGGGGCGAGCGCCTCCCGGGTTCAGGGTCCGTTGAGCCCGCAATTATGATATGACAGGCTCGTTTATAAGTAGTAACGCAGGGGTGTGACAGTTGAGACGGATTTTCTGAGGAATTCTGGTGACCAAGCCCCTTTTCAACGACAATTCGCCTGCCCGTGCTACAATTTTTAAAGCGCCCCGTACGCTGCGCAAGGCGGTTGATGGATCAACTTGTTGATCATTGGAAAAAAAACCGCTCGGGCATCGCGTTGTTTCGATTTTGCAGTAACATGACATCCGGAGCCAGGGGTGGCACAAGCCGGAATTCAGAAACTGACTCAGGATGGACTATGCGGAATTCCTTAAAAAGTCTTGCCGGTGAAGAGTTTGCCAACTTTCTCACCCATGGCGGCGGGCTGTTGTTTGCCCTGGTCGGGGCAGCGGTCTTGGTGCGTGCTGTTGCCGAGAGCCCGAATGAGGCTTTGAAGCTGGGGTGTTACATTTATGCGGCCGCACTGATCGCCGTCTACGCAGCTTCGACGTTGTCGCACACCTTCATCGATCCAGCGCGACGCAGTTTTTTTCGCAGCTTAGACCAAGGTGTGATTTTTCTGTTTATCGCCGGGAACTTCACTCCCTTTGCCATCGCCTATTTGCACGGGTCGATGCTGTGGATTCTGCTGTCGCTGATGTGGATTGGGGCTTCGATCGGGTTTGCCTCCAAAGTATTTTGGACGCACCGCGTGGAATCGACAGCGGTCACGCATTATTTGGCGCTCGGTTGGCTACCGGTGATCGCCATCGACCCGATAATGCGAGCTTTGCCCGCCAGCGGAATCTTCTGGTGTATCGCTGGGGGAGTTTGCTACACGGTCGGAACGGTCGTTTTGTCGTACGACACGAAAGTCCCCTATTTCCACGCATTGTGGCATTTACTGGTGATCGCAGGCAGTTTTTGCCATTTCTTGGTTGTCATGGGCTGCCTAAACCCCACCCCAGCCTGATCACCGCTGTCGTAGTGAGCCATCATTCGCCAATTGATCACAACCTGCGAAGCCCAGAGCCAACGCACTGACAGAAACCGCCGTAAACTGCGTTCACGTTTCTTGCAGCAAAGCCGGCAATGTGCCATAATGCGACCCGCCGGAGTCAACCGGCAAAAATGCACCCCTAGCTCAATTGGATAGAGCATCGGTCTACGAAACCGAAGGTTAGTGGTTCGAATCCACTGGGGTGTACTTCTTCTTTCTTCGCCACGCTGGCGAGGCAATCCGCTGCCGATGCATGCGGCGGCATTGCGCCAACATCGGCCTGCTGCGGATTGACGCGGGGGCAGGGTTCGACGCCGATAGACCTGACGAGCCTCACCGTGGGATTTCACCTAGTGACGGTCATTGGATTGACGGTGGACGATGCGGAAAACGGGTTGGTTTCCAAGGAGTTTATCGCTGCGGTTGTGGATACGGCCGAGCGATTCTATGGATGCTTTGTGGCGATCGATGGGAACGGGAATGTGGAGACGTTTCCGGTGGATGGGCAGCGGTCGGTGGTGAAGGTTTACGCGGATTGAGGCGGGGCGCAAAATCGGTCGATAGATTGCGTGAGTCTGCTTTGGCGAGTTTTGAGGCTGACAGTCAATGAATCCAGGCTCTGGGGCTGCACAAATCCCTCCGGACGCGCCCACCTGAGCATTTTGGATGCGTCGGACGATGAATCCGATGCACTTTCGGGTAGATTGTATTACCGGGCGTGTCACCTCGCAGCACGAAAATGCGGCGGCGACACCATTGTTGGCTTTCGTTGCAACAAGTACTTTTGACTGACTTGGTGGTCTGATGGCGTTTGTTGTCTGCTACTCAAAATCGTTGTCTGACCATGTCAAGAATGGGGCAATCTACCTTGACCAACGATTCTACGAGTTGATATTTCGCTATTGCCGTAGCGAAGGGTCGGGCTTCACTGTTTTGAGGCAGGTTGCTTTGCTGCGGTACAAGAGCCCGACAATACTGCTGTCAACGAAGCAAATCCCATGTTTAGTCGACGAGCTAGAACGTTTGGAACAGGCCAATCACACGCACCCTCAAATACTCGGACTTAAAGATGTCTCTAAGACGGCGATGCAAACTGGCTACGCTCTGTCCGTTAGTGGCGACATGTACCCTGAGCTTGACGGTAGTCTCGTGTAAACTAAAGCTCATTCGATAGGTGACTTTGCGACTCGCCTCATCAGCGTAAGAATCGTGGTGATGGAAGTGTCGCTAGGTTCCGAGGACGCATCAATCGCCCGCAGAAGACCGTCGGCTCCAACTGCGTCGGAGTGAAACAGCGAAGCCACTTCGGACGATGAAGCCGAGGCGTGTTAGCTAGGTCCGTTTTCTCGGTCGTTTTGTTACAGTTAAGTCACGTTAGCGGCCTTCGGTTCATCGCAAGGTCATCCACTCGGCCGGAGCTAGTTTTCTTCGCAAGCACTCTAATAGCAACTTTGTTGTAGAGTCACGCAATTCGTGTGATGTCTACGTCAGACTTGTGTGACTTGGGCGATAGGACGCGATACAATGGCTTTCAGGTGGACTTGTTTTGGGGAGTATTCACTTCTGCGCTTGGAGTATTCAATTATGCGGACTGAAGCGTCAAGAGTCACGCTGATTTGTGTTGGCATCCTCGCCTTCCTGCTGAATCCGGTTCATGCGCAAGAGTCTACTCCCGCGAGCGATTTCAGAAAAACGCGAGAACGCGCTAAAGCAGTCATTGACTCTGTAAGTCCAGCCATCGTGAGATTCGCTTATGGCAATAAGCCAAAGCTGCAATTTGGCTGCGGAGTGATTGTATCAGCAAGCGGCCATGTGGCGGTTAGTGGACCCGTCAAATATGTTATCGATGACGCCTTGCTTGATCTAGAACTGGCCGATGGGCGAAGTGTGAGCGGAAAGGCGTTGGGTTGGTCAGACGAGTTTGGGATCGGGATGCTAAAAATTACCGATCCAGGTGAATGGCCACACGTCAAGCTAAGCAAGCGGGCCGAGGCCGGTGAAGTCTGTGTGGCGTTGGGTTACCCCCGCAATTCCACAGGAACAGAAACGTCTCCAGGCATTGGGTTAGGCATCGTCACGCAGGTACTCGCCGGACAGTGGCTTACCACGTCGGATCGTTCTAAGCTCAATGCTCACCCCATATTCAACCTGAATGGCGAACTTTTGGGATTGCAGAGGAGATCCTCCACGAGTCTCGATTCGGTACATGCTGCAGCAGGGTTGATTAAAGCACACTGGGATGAACTGGCGGCGGGTAGTAACCTTGATCGCGTGCGGCTGTTTTCAAAAGAGCCGGACTCCACAAGATTTCTTCCACGATCCGAGAAAGTAGCTTCAAATGTAATTTCGAAGGCGACGATGGCGTCGGTTCAAATCAGCGACATTGGCCTTGAGAAAAACCGTGTGAGCGGTGTCATCGTGTCACGCGACGGATATGTCATCACTTGCGGGCATCACAGGCGCGTGCCAGGAACGAAAATGACGGTGTCCCTTCAAGATGGCCGTTCAGCGAACGCAATTATTCTTGGCACGAATCTTGTCTCCGATATTGGCGTGCTGAAGATCACGGACGAAGGAACCTGGCCCTATGCAGAAATGGGCCGTTCCGCCGAATTGGGTGAGGGCGAACATTGCGTTGTTATCGGTTACCCGAGGAGTAAACCAGAAGGAGAGCCCTGGGTCTTCGCGACGACAATAGCGAAATCAAATTGGACGCTTCCTAGTCAAGACGAAAGGAATTGTACGTTCTGGACCAAAGGTTCTTCTTTAGGCAAGGGAGGGGTGTCTGGATGTGGAGTATTCGATGCTCAAGGTCGCGTCATAGGAGCGCTGCTTGGAGGATCGGATGGCCGCAGTGCCAGCGGGGCCGACTTATCGCAGTTGCGTCACTCGCGCGTTGAACTATTCCATAAGAACTGGGAAGCCCTTACGTCGAGCATACCAGTTCAAGTTGCGGACCCCAATCGGCTCGCCAAGGTTACCACCACCCTCAAACGTATTGCGGATGAGCTATCTGCCGAAGGTCATCGCTGAGACCCACCCCCGCTCCCTAGCTCTGAATAGTGCACTTTTCCCTCATGGCTCCTGCAGGTAGCGTGCTCACTGCAACTAATCCAGAACCACCAGGGCGTCGGACAATTCGTTAACGTCGTTGTCGTCTCGGGGCAGGACAGTGGAGAGTTTTTCGCCGGTGGTGGCGATGGCGTTGCTGAGGGCGTTGGTGATTGTGCCGGAGCCCAGGTCGGTGGTGAGTTGCTGGCAGATTTCGTCTAGGGCGGATTGGCCTAGTTTGTTGAGGACCGATTCGTCAGCGATGATGGCGGCGCGGTGTTCGAAGAGGGAGACATAGATCAACACGCCGGTGCCGCCGGCTGTGTGGTGTACTCGGCGGTCGTAGAAGACGGACCGGGCTCGTAAAAGTACGTCCTCGGCCATTTGTGCTTTGGGGGTGAAGAGCGCCCGCAGCCAGGGCACGCGCATGGCCAGCACCACGCCGACGAAGAAGCCCGCTACTAGCGAAACAATGTAGACGAAGAGTTGAAATGCGGCGGACGGGCCGCCCCAGCTGTTGGCATCGGTTGAGGGGCTGGGCATGAGCCACCAAGCGGCGCAAAAGGCGAGGACGCCGCACCACAGGCCGACGATATCCTCGGGGCGATCGTAGCGGCCCGAAGACTTGGCAACGACAGGCATGATTTCGGCCGAAGTTTTTGCCTCGGCGGCAACGACCGACTGGGTGATTTGTTGGTGATCTTGTTCGGTGAACTGTGCGTTGGTTTTGGTCATGGCTGGAATCCGTCGCCTCTGGTTTTGTATTCGGTCAAACTGTTGGGGCATCAACAAAAATCGGCTGAGAAATCTACCAAGAGCCGCTGGCGCCACCCCCGCCGGAAAAACCTCCGCCTCCGAACGAGCCTCCGGAGTAACCGCCTCCGCTGCCGGAATTCGAGAGCACGTTGTACAAAATGGCCCCGATTGCTGCGAAGACAAGGCCCCACAATAACCAAGCCCAGCCGCTCGATCCGCGTCGGATCAACGACACGACGGTAAATATGCCCAGGCCGATCACCCCAATGAGAACCGGATAAAACCAAGCGGGTTTGGGAGCGGTCGGCAACTTGAGATCGCGGGCCATTTTTTCCAGCGACTGCACACCGGCGAGGATTCCCGCACTGAAGTTTCCTTGTTTGAAACGGGGGATGATCTGCTCGTCCATGATCTGAAGACACAGGTCATCCTTCTCGCGGCCCCACCCGGCTCCCAATTCAATACGCGCCTTGCGATCGTCTTTCGAGACCAACAAGAGGATGCCCTTGTTCCATTGGTTTTCTCCCAACTTGGCGGGGCCGATTTGCCATTGATCAAACAACAACCGGGCAAAGGTTTCAATCCGCATCCCCCGACCGCCATGGTCGGCCATGGAATTGATTGTGACCACGACAAGCGGAGCCGCCTTGTCGGTCAGAAGTTTGTCCGCCAATTCGCGAATTTGTGCGGCATCGGCCTCGTCGATCAATCCCGCTTTGTCCAGAATGAATTCCCGCTGTCCGGGCGGATCCAGTTGGATCAGATTCTCGTTTTGCTGGTAGGCCAAAAGCACGGAAGTGTTCAGCAGCAGGCAAGCGGCCATGAGACTGCCGATTCGGAAAGGAATATTTCGCGGACGTAGCACGGACTGAGGCTCCTACAAGTCGTTTCAAAACCCTCTGACGCATCTCGCTGGCACTAAAATATAAGTTTCCGGAACAAGCGCAACCGGGTTTTAAAACAGGTTCTAGCTATCAATGTAGATCCCAACGCATTCTCAGGAGATTGTAGTCAGGTCCACTCGATTAGTGAAATGCGTGACGTCCAAGTTTGTTTCCGCTGCATCGACCCACACTTGGCGACGGCATTCTTCCACAACACCCGCCAAGCGGAGCCACATCTTTGCTCGTGCTGGATTTTCAAATTCGACAACATTCGTTGTCAAATCGCGGGCAGATGGAGGGGTGCGTTATCCTGTTTTTTTATATTGCGGAGTGACGTAACACTCTTGACCAATGGTGTTTAGGGTGCTCGGCCCCCGCGTGGGCATAGCAATGGGTTGTAGGCTTGCTAGAAATTGATAGACGGACGGTTTCGCTTGTCTCCAGGATTTGCGCGCCCTAAGATTTTAATGGTCGCAAGCATTTTTGAGAATTCAACCGAGGCATGCCGGTGTCTGCCCGGCTCGTCTTGACCCGATTCTTACGAATTGCGATGATCGTCTCTTGATGAGGTCGTTTCACTGGGAAAATTCTGTGTTGCAACATTTCGCCACAATATTGACGTTGCTCGTTTCGGTTTTGCATGCCGGACTGGGGTGCTGCTGGCACCACGTGCATGCCTGTGAAGCCGGCGCAGTTTCTCACTGCTCGAAATCTCAGGGCGACAAAACCTGCACGTCAAAACGGAGCGACGCTCATTGCTGTCATCACCAGCATGGCGAGGAAGCGGTCGCCCATTTGTCCTCAGAACTTGCTGAACCCGCCCCGCCTGCTGAAGAAGATGGGCATCACCATCAATGCGAGAATGAGGGGTGCGTGTTTGTCGTCGGCTCGCGAACGACGTTTGTCCCCGACTCACAGTCGCGCTGCTCTTTGGATCTCCCGGTCATAATTGCCGAGACGTCGCTCAGTTTAGCGCCCCTCGCATTCCGTGGAACGACCGAGGCTTTTCGGGGCGTGCTGTGGGATTGTGCGCATGCTCCGCAATGGACTCAGACTTGGTTGCTATGAGACTGCGTCTCAAGGCCTAAGTTTGACGTCGTAAGCTGCACGGTCTTTATCGGCAGCCATTCTTCTGATCCGCTCTTTGGTGATTGTTTGCGGATCGCCTTGCGCCGGCACGTCTTGTCGTATCGTTCCTCATGGAGACAGTCATGAAATATCGTCTACCAAAAATCGCGGTCCAATCCGCTGCCGTCGTGGGCGGTCTGGTCGTCATGGGGGTTGCGTGGTATTTCCAATCCACGTGGATTCCTGCTGTGAAACAGTGGGCGGCCTACACCGTGGCTGCGGGAAAGAAGCAAACCGCAGTCAAAACGGATGATGATGCTGATGCGTCTGTCGAAGACGATCATGCGGGGCACGATCACGCGGGACATGACGAGTCCTCGTCGTTGGAACTGTCCAAACAGGCCCAACGCAATGTCGGTTTGACAGCGGACAAGATTCGCAAGGTTCAACTGACCACGTTCACCCGCAAGATCAGTGTACCGGCAATCGTGACCGAACGTCCCGGCCGCACAGAGGTCAAGGTCGTAGCGCCTATGACCGGTGTGATCACCGGCGTCTATGTGGTCGAAGGAGAAGCAATCCCGCAAGGCAAACAGTTGTTCAAGATCCGACTAACACACGAAGATCTGGTGCAAGCGCAAACGTCGTTCTTGCAAGCACTGGGTGAGTTGGATGTCGAAAACCGCGAGATCAAACGGCTCAAACAGATCACCGAAGGCGTGGTCGCCGGCAAGGTGGTGCTGGAACGCGAGTATGCCCGACAAAAATTAGAAGCCGTGTTGAATGCCAACCGTGAAGCATTGATATTGCACGGACTGTCTGAAGCACAGATTGATCAGATTGAAAAAGATCGGCACTTGGTGAGTGAAATCGCCGTCTATGCGCCGCAGGCGAACTTCGATTCCAATGAAGTCCGCACACCCCAACCTCTAGTGCAGCCGGTGTCTTTGATCTCGCTCAAGGACGAGGCGAACACGGTTGATCAAGGTCAATCGCCATTGATTGTTCAGGAATTGAATGTGAGCAAAGGGGGATTTGTGCAGGCGGGGGACACGTTGTGCGTGCTGGTCGACTATCGCGAGCTGTTTATCGAGGGCCGTGCCTTTGAACATGACGCCATCGAATTGGCCGCAGCTGCCGCGAAAGACAAAAAGCTGACGGCAGTCGTCGAAGGCAACGGAAAAAAAATAGAGACGATCGACAATTTGAAAATCTCCTATTTGGACAATCGCGTCGAACCCGATTCGCGGGCGTTTCACTTCTATGTCGGACTGCCTAACCGCGTTGTTCAAGATACAAAATCCAACGATGGCCGCCGTTTTCTTTCCTGGAAATTCAAACCGGGCCAACGGATGCAATTGCAAGTCCCTGTGGAGGAATGGACCGACCGCATTGTCTTGCCGGTGGATGCCGTTGCGCAAGATGGGGCGGAGTATTTTGTCTTCCAGCAAAATGGCGACCATTTCGACCGCCGTCCGGTGCATGTCGAGTATCAGGATCAATACTCGGTGGTCATCGCCAACGACGGCTCGCTGTTTCCCGGTGACGTCGTCGCCTTTGCCGGGGCGCATCAACTGCAGATGGCGCTCAAAAATAAAGCCGGCGGCGGTGTCGACCCGCATGCCGGGCACAATCATTGACCGTGCATGTGATTGCGCCAGTGCGCGAGCCAAGTTATGCCGAACGTGGCCGGATCGTTTTCATTTCTGTTTGAGTACTCTTCATGTTAAATGCCGTCATTCGCTTTGCCCTGCATCAGCGCCTACTGGTGGTTGCGTTTTCGATGTTTTTAATCGGCTACGGCACCTGGCAGGCGCTGAATATCGACATCGACGTCTTCCCGAATCTGAACCGCCCCCGAGTGGTGGTGATGACCGAAGCGCCTGGGATGGCGCCTGAAGAAGTCGAAGCGCTAATCACGATTCCCTTGGAGACCACACTCAATGGAGCCAATGGCGTACAAGCGGTGCGGAGTTCTTCCGGCGTGGGGATCTCGGTGATCTATGTCGAATTCGATTGGGGAACCAACATCTACAACGACCGGCAGATCGTGACGGAGCGACTGCAACTGGTCGCCGACCGTATGCCGGCGGGCGTTCAGCCGCAATTGGCGCCGATCTCCTCAATCATGGGGCAGATCATCATGGTGGGCATGTGGAGCGAAGGGGGCAAGACATCGCCGCTGGAGGTCCGCACACTGGCCGATTGGGTTGTGCGGCAACGACTGCTGACGATTCCCGGCGTCTCGCAGGTATTCACCATGGGAGGCGGACGCAAACAGTTTCAAGTGCTGATCGACCCCAATGCGTTACTGAAATACGGCCTCACGCTGCAGGAGGTTCGCAAAGCGGTCGAGGAAAGTAATGAGAACGCGACCGGCGGTTATCTGGATGAACAAGGCCCCAACGAATTGCTCGTGCGCGCGCTGGGGCGTGTGCAAAAGGTCGAGGATTTGGAGCAACTGGTGGTCACCATGCGCGAGGGCCGCCCCGTGTTGCTGTCCCAAGTCGCGCGGGTGGTTGAAGGCGCTCAGGTGAAACGCGGCGACAGTTCCGCTTTTGTCCGCGAGGAGGACGGATCGTTCTCCGGCGGGCCGGCGGTTATCCTGACCATCAACAAACAACCCAATGCGGACACCCGCCAAGTGACTGATGCCATCATGCAGGCCTTGGCGGAACTAGGAGATACACTCCCCAAGGATATTCGCATTCAACCAGAATTGTATTCGCAAAAATCGTTTATAGATCGATCCATCGACAACGTCGTTGAAGCACTCCGTGATGGCGGGATTCTGGTTGTGATCATCCTGTTTTTGTTTTTGATGAACTTTCGCACAACGTTCATCACATTGACGGCGATTCCGCTATCGGTCGCCATCACGATTCTGGTGTTCGCCGCGTTCGGGCTGTCGATCAATACGATGACGCTCGGCGGTTTAGCGGTCGCCATCGGCGAACTGGTCGACGATGCCATTGTCGATGTCGAGAATATCTTCCGACGGCTCCGTGAAAACCGCCATGCCCAGGAACCCAAGCCTCCGCTACTTATCGTCTTTCAAGCCAGCGTCGAGATCCGCAACTCAATCGTGTTCGGTACGATGATTGTTGTGTTGGTCTTCATTCCGCTCTTTGCGCTGTCGGGAATGGAAGGCCGTTTGTTCGCGCCGCTGGGAGTCGCTTATATTGTTTCGATCCTCTCATCGCTGGCTGTCTCATTAACGTTAACACCGGTGCTTTCGTATTGGTTGCTCTCCAATGCCAAGTTTATGGACCACGAGAAAGATGGGCCGTTGTTGCGCGTCCTCAAGTGGGCCGCCGGCGGCGCTATCAGTATGAGTCTGCGGTTTTCCAAGTTGATGTTGTTGTTGGCCGCTGCGGGTGTGGCCATTGCCGCGCTGCTCCTTTCACAACTGGAACGCGATTTTCTTCCGCCTTTTAACGAAGGGGTTGTGCAACTCAACGTGGTCCTACCACCGGGGACATCGTTGCGAAAATCCAATGACATTGCTGAAACGGTGATGCAACGTTTGACCAAAATCGACGGCGTGGCTGCCTTCTCGCGACGAACCGGTCGTGCTGAACTCGACGAGCATGCCGAAGGGGTCAACATCACTGAGATGATTATCGGTTTCGACGAGGACCTAGAACAGAGTCGCGAGGAGGTCCTCGAAGAAATTCGCGAAGCAATGGCCGATATCCCCGGGATTGTCACAACCGTCGAGCAACCGCTGGCGCACTTAATCTCCCACATGATTTCCGGAGTGAAGGCACAAGTCGGGATCAAGATTTACGGCGACGATTTGAGTGTCCTGCGTACGAAGGCACAAGAATTGGCGGCGGTGATGAAGGGGGTTGACGGCGTCACCGATGCGATGGTCGAACCGCAAGTTGAGATCCCGCAATTGCGGATCGAATTGGATCGCGACAAACTGGAACTCTATGGATTAACTCCCACCTACGTGAATGACTACATCGAAACGGCGATGAATGGCGAAGTCGTTTCGCAAGTTCTGCTTGGGCAACGCACTTTTGACCTGTTGGTCCGCATGGAAGAAGATTACCGCGAAAACCTGCAAGCCCTAAGCCGCCTCACGATCGAACTGCCCAGCGGCGGCACGACTCCGTTGTCCTCCGTAGCAAAAATCTATCGCTCCAGCGGGCCGAACACGATCAACCGCGAACAAGTTCTGCGGCGGATTATTGTGCAGTGCAATGTCAGCGGTCGCGGATTGGTCGACGTGGTCGAGGAAATCAAACAACGCCAGAAAAAAATTGTGGAGTCCTTGCCGCCCGGGTATTTCATCGAATACGGCGGACAATTTGAAAGCCAACAAGCAGCCAGTCGCACCATTGGCATTCTGTTTGGCATCTCGCTGTTGGGCGTGTTCCTGGTGCTCTACACAATGTTCCGCTCGGCGAATTTCTCCATCCAAGTTATGGCCGCACTGCCGATGGCCTTTATCGGCTCGGTCACGGCGTTGGTCGTCACCGGACAAACCTTGACCGTGGCTGCAATGGTCGGCTTCATCTCGTTGGGCGGCATTGCCTCGCGGAACGGCATTTTACTACTCAATCACTATTTGCACTTGGTGCGTTACGAAGGTGAAACTTGGTCCCAAGAGATGATCATTCGCGCCGGAAAAGAACGGCTTGCACCCGTGCTAATGACTGCACTGACATCGGGTATCGGTTTAGTACCGTTGGCGATGTCCGCCGGTGAACCGGGCAAAGAAATTCTCTATCCCGTCGCCACGGTGATCATCGGCGGCTTACTCAGCAGTACGATCTTAGAATTCTTCGTCCGCCCCGCACTCTTCTGGACATTCGGTGTAAAGTCCGGCCAACGGTTGATTGAAGAATCCTCAGCGGAGGCGAGCATCGAACTGGTCGAAGAATCGCAATTTTTTGAGGCTGGCACAACGGGGCCGCCTGAGGCTAATGCGACGGCTCCTTCCCGGCAGCATGGCACTGTCGAGTAGCGACGTTTTCGGGTGCCACTGGCAGAGCCAGTACTGAAATAGGTCGTCCCTAAGGATGAGGACCTAATCTCCTGAGCGTCCTGCGAATACATATTGATGCGGTTTTCCTTCAGAGTAGATCGGAAAGCATACCGCCTCCCAGCACTCGCGAAATGACATAAGTATTTCGTTGTTCTCGGCGAGCTTGACCATTTCGAGTGACGGCTCGATGGTGCCAAACAACGTCATCAATTCCTCATTGCTGAGTGGAATGGCAATGCCAAAGCCCGGTGTATCGGTGACGTGATCGATGTCGAGTATTGAATGCGTGCCAGATTCGGCGGCAATTTCACGGGCTATGTCAATTGATGTGGGAAGCTGCTTCTTGGGAGATGGAATTACGCGCCGGACCGCTGACTCGGCACCGTCTTTTTCAATATTCTCGATGAATTCTTTCATCTCTTTCGTTTCTTTTCCAATGTACCGATCCTGATTTCATCGGTGCCAACGTCCATATGACTTTATCCACAGCCAGTGTGCCATACAACAACTTTTTTTCGATCCAGATTAGAAACAGGCTCCCCAGGTCGAATAATACAAGCTTAATGAAATCAACTTCGAGGAGTTGCCAAATCTCAACAGCAGGTGGCAGGAGACCACAGATCGTTGCGTCGCTTCATTTGGTTCTGGTACGCTGGAATATTGTCTTATTCACATATTCCAGCTGATTCCCTTTTGAAGACGATCGTATTGCCCGACCCAAACCCAATAGGGGGGAGTTGCAATAAGGTCGGAGGTCCAACGCCATGCGCATGTCGCTTCGCATTTTTGCCATTGTTCTAGGAATCTTCGCGATCTCCGCAGATTCACTGTGCGATGCCGCTGACCCTCGAAAGCCGGGACCCTACTCCGTTGGGGTGCGGACAGAAGTTTTTGTGGATGACCAGCGCGAATGCGCTATTACGGGCAAGCCGCGCACCTTGGTGACAGAGATTTGGTACCCGGCGGCCCAGGGATCAGAGAAACAACCGCTCAACAAGTTCAGCGATTTTTGGGGAACACCGGCTGGCGTGGCTGCGGGCAAATTGGTCATTGGACGGTTCGGTGGCCAGTTTGACAAAGTCGAAGAGACATTCAAAAACATCGCACATCGCAACGCAAAAATCGACGCCGGTTCTTTTCCACTGCTCGTTTTTTCGCACGGCAACGGTGGCTTTCGCCATCAAAATACCTATCAGGCAGAGTATCTCGCCTCGCACGGTTATATTGTGGCTGCGGCGGACCACACGGGAAATGCAGCGACAACCATTTTGCCGGACCAGATCGTACCCTATAGCTTGGAGACGCGCAAACCGGAGCGGCGTGACGATCGTCCCCATGATGTCTCATTTCTCATCACCCATTTGAGTGAGCTAAGCACCTCGGGGGATCACTGGTTGCGAGGTCGCATTACCGACGGTCAAATCGGAGCCTTCGGCCATTCGTTTGGCGGCTTTACCGTTTGCCGCGCTGCGGAATTGGATGCACGCATCAAAGCCATTGTTCCCATGACGCTGACAGACGCCTTGCGCGAGATGCCGGAAAATAATGACTGCAAAATTCCGTTGCTCTTAATCTTAGGGAATACCGACCGCACAGTGGGAGAAGGAGGAAACAACCGCAGCATTGCCTATTTCGAAAAAGCGGCTGAGCCGAAATATCTGCTCAACTTTAAGGATGCCGGCCATTATACTTTTACGGAGATGACGCAAATCAATACGAACTGGGGCGATGGCATTGGCATCGAAAAGGGGAAGGATGGCAAACCTGACCTTACGTTTTCCGACGCGCTGGAAGACCAGCGAATTACCAACGAGTATTCCGTCGCATTCTTCGACACGTTTCTCAAAGACTCTGCAGCGGCTAGGAAATTTCTTGACCAGAACCACTACCCCCAAGAGGTGGACTACCGGCGCGAGTAGTCGAGAGTGTCAACGTCGGGCACAAAATTATGGTAGTTGACATACCTAGTCGACCAGTTGCGGGTCGCCCGGTTTCCACGTCTTGTCGTAAAACGGCTCGAGTGGACCGTAGAGGCGGAGAATCGTGTTCCAACCCTTGCCGGGGATGGTTTGAATCCAGTTGTTCTCCTGGCCTTTGGGTGCTTTGGGGCTAAAGTAGATGTCGTAGGAACCGTCGTCGTTTTGCTTCAACCCCTTTTTATTGTTGTCGAGTCCCGGGAACTGCTGATCGGTCTGGAGCATGGCGCGAGTCTGGTTGTCGTAAAGCGTGAAGGACCAAAAGTCCTTGGCCGGGACGTTCTTTGGTAGATTGATTTTGTATGTCTTGCCACCATCGAGACCGTTCCCTTTCTCGTCGAGGTAGGCAATTGCATACTGTGATCCCTTTCCCACATTTTTAATTGCCATGGCTGGAGTGATCCCAGTGGCATAGAAATGCATATAAATGCGTGAATCAAGTAGGCGTTCCCCATCCAAGAGGAAATCATAACGGCCCTGGATGAATGGGTTCGTCCAGACGCGCTCACCCGGGTAAAGGTAGTGGCGTGGGTCAGATGGGCGAGCCGTTAGGGCACGTGCTGTAACGGAGCCAATCTTAGCCGCATCGGTGAGGATTCGCTTCATACGCGCATCGGGCTTGAACTCTTGGCCCTTCTTGATGCCAATGGCAGCTAGAAGTCCACGCGTTTCCGGGTCAAGCCCTTCGAGTGGTTCTGCCTGGATCGTCGCATTGAGTTCTTCCCAGTATCCGTAATCCATGCGGTGGATGGTGTTATCGAACTTGCCGGAGATGTCCACGAAAGTCATCTTCGGCGGATTGTCCTTTTCAGAGAGTGGGTAGATTCGGAAGAGTTTTTTTGTCTGCTCCACTGCAGTGACCTGCCCCCTTTAACCGAAACCAGAGCTTGATATAGGATTTGGGCTTCTGGTTCCAGAAGAAGGAGGCAATCATGCCGAGGAAGCGTCATACGTCAGAACAGATTATTACCAAGCTCCGGGAAGCCCCGGTGCCGGAGACGAAACTGTTCTGTTCGCCGGCTTCCGCTACGCTCCAGCAGGCGAACAGAACAACCCGTGATACAATTGAACACTAAGTCATGTGACTGGTGTCATCCATGGGGGCAGGTCACTGGTGCATGGCAGTAAACCCCAAATTATCTTACTAGTTGCCTACATTGCATCTCAAACTAAAGCGAAAACAGAACCCAGTGCACGCTAAGCACCTTCCTGTCCACATTAAGCGATTGATCATCAAAATGGCCTTTGTCGAACGTTACTTCAGAATCATGGGAATTTGACATTTCCCACAGAGCCTAGTTCTCCGCAACAAACAATTTTGCGGAACTATCAAGTTCGCTGCACAAAGCAGACGCGAATTCTGATTGAATCGGAATCAGACGCGTATTCAAATCGCAGACCGGCGTGCGGGACTTCTAGAACCCATAACCACGATGGCAGCCACTGTTTTTAGGATCTCAAGAAATTTCGAGCGGCCTATCCAGCAAGAGCGACGCAACGAAGCCGTGGGTTTGAAATACCCCCTTGTTGCCCTTGGCGATTCTGCCCATTTAAAAAAATGAAGAGATGATGAGAGACAAACTACGTAATCCATACTGCCAGTGAGCCCTGTTGTCTACGGCCCGAATGCATCGCTCGAATCCAATGGCGTTTACATGCTCAGCCACTGATGTGACTGGGCCTCTCTCTCAATTGTTGAGGGAATCGGTGCTGCGCTGAACTGTTGCCAACCGTCCTCGCCGCAACCCTGTCCAACCGAAATACCACAACGCGCCTTGGCCGGCCGCCATCCATGCAGCTAAAACAGTGGCACTGATCGCCGCGCCCCTGGTCCACCGTAGCGCGTGGACTTGTAGCTCAATGGTCCTTTGTTTTAATTTGGTCAAGCGGTCTTCCAGGCGGCCGAGTCGAGAATCTACCGAGGTGATTGTCGCAATCACACGCAGGGACAGATCGCGGATTTGATGAAGTTGTTCCTCGCCAAGTCCTTCTCCTCCCACATGCTCCTTAATACGCTGCAGCGGCTCGATCGCCTCGGCGACCTCTTTGCGTAGCGACGCCAACTCCTCGAGCGAATCCTCAGCCAAATCGTTTGGGAGCGGAGCCCCGAATGCGATTACCATCTCTAGAAATATCTGCACGAGCTGAACTGACGACTCTGTTAGTTCCAGCCACTGGTCGGCCTGGTGCAGCCCCGCTTCGATCCGCTGGGCCTTCTCGGCCACTCCGAGCTGTGACGCGAGCCGCTCTTGCGCTGCAGATTTTGTCCAACTTGCTAAGGACTTTGTGATTTCCTCGGTCGATATCTTTAAGCCGTTTATCCGCTTTTGTGTTTTTCCAATTCGGGCTTGAGTGACAGTCAGAGAGTCATCGATGCGCACAAGGATCTTGTCAGTAGCGCGCTCGACGCGTGTTTCCAGAATCCAGATGCTAATGACGGCAACCGAGCAAGAAGTAACGCCGAGTAAGCCAAGTATCAGCGCAACCAGAGAGAGGGCACGTTTGCATGTAGTCATGTTTGTTACGTTTCACCTGCGTTTGATAGCCGCTACCACGAGGATTCACTAATTGACACCAGCGGACGACTGCATTGGACGCTGCTCCATCCTCAAACCAGCCTGATTCCTTACGGTCCATTGGCCGACGACGACTGCAATCCGTAAAACCAGTACAACTCGACATGGCTTCGCCGATGGCAATAATGAATCAGGCTAAACTTGATCTAGTAAAAAAGAAAGTAAGAGTGCTTGCCGGTGCCGATCCTATACGGATGTTCGCCACCTCAAGTCGCTGATCGGCAAAGTCACGAAAAAAGTCGAGCTTTGCCCTCTTGGATGAGACTATAATTAAATTCACGACCGAATCTGTTTAAGGATTCTCTTTTTCCGAATAGTGCGTTCGTTTGGGAATATGGGAGGTTTCGCAACTTTCAACTGCAAAGACGCTTTCATGCCACGACTAGGACTGGCCCTCTCGGGCGGCGGATTTCGCGCCACTCTCTACCACTTGGGCGTCATTCGGTACTTGAAGGACACGGGGCAACTCGAACACGTGACCGATATTGCGTCTGTTTCGGGCGGCAGCATTCTGGCTGCGCATCTCACTCTGAATTGGGATCGTTACACCGGCGACGACGAACGTTTCGATGAAGCTGCTGCGGAGATCATCAAATTTGTCCAGTTTGACGTGAGAAATCACGTCGTCCGCCGTCTTCCACTGCAGCACCTGATGCGCTGGCTTGCCAGGATCACGCTATTTGATCGCGATCGGTTCACCCCGAACGCAAGCCTAGAGCGATGCTACCGCAAGCTTCTATACGGCGACCGCTGTCTCTACGAACTTCCCGAGCACCCAAAGCTGCACATCTTGGCGACGAATATCAGCAGCGGTGGCATGTCCGTATTTAACCGGCAGGGACTGTTCATCCAGCGCCGCGGTGCATCGGATACCTCCACCTTTGAGTACGTGCCGGGAGAAATGACCTCGGTTCCGCGTGCCGTCGGCGCTTCGTCGGCGTTCCCCGGCTTATTCCCACCTGTAAAAATGACCTCTACAGATCTGGGCGTTCGCGAAGGCGAATTTACAACAGAGTGGTTCACAGACGGGGGGGTTTACGACAATCTTGGGATTCGCGCATTCTCGTGGCTAAAGCAGCAGGAAGCAGTTTTTGACGAGATCTTAGTAAGCGACGCAGGAAAACCGTTTCAAATCCTAGGCGATGCGACCCTCGGATTTGTTGGACAGTCGGTCCGCGCGACCGACATTCTATGGGACCGCGTCTGGCAACTGGAAAAGCAGAATTTTGGCGAACAACCGGGATTTTTCTTTCTTCCGATCACGAAGTCCGTCACCCCTGCAGAAGATCCCACAGCACTGCCGACCGTCGTCCAGGCAGAGGTGCAGTCGATTCGGACTGATCTGGATCATTTTTCGGACAAAGAGATTAATGTCCTGGTGCAGCATGGCTACGAAGTGGCTCGTCAAGTCTGTCGCGAGAACAACATGGGCGATGCCGAACTTTCACAGGGGGCTCCTTGGGCTCCGATTCCCTCTGCGAACGTGATTACGCAAGTGTCGACAACCGCCCATTCCGATGAACCCTCTGCTGCCACGCAGTTGTCTCGAGATTTACGAAAATCAGGTGCGCGTCGTGTCTGGAGCACGCTCTTCAGTCCTGGCGATTGGACCAGCTATCTCTATGTAATACTCGCCCTGATGTTGCTGGTCTATTTTCCGTGGCAGGCGTATAAAGTCTATCGCCGTTCGCAGATACAGGCGACGGTCATCAAGGCCATCGCGGACGGTGACCCTGACATCCGGCAGATACTCGACTTGGTCGATAAGAACCCGGCGTTGGACTGGCAGGCCGAGACAATTCGAGAAACCGTCGAACCGACGACAACGGATTACACAGGATTGGAAGTGCTGACATACAGTCGGATAGTTGACTTGCGGCATTGGCGCCCGCATGAACCCAAAGCAAACCGCGGACATGTCTATGTCCGCGATCGGTACACACTGAAATTGCTCGATTCCTACGTCGGCGATCGCCATTTAAGGATGGTCCGCCCGCTTCCAACCGATGACATCGAGTTTCGCCAATCAGGATCGCAGATTCCGGCCATCATTACCCGAGTGCAAAAACCGGCTGAAGAATACGGCGCAGAGCGGACATTGTTTGAATTCGAATATGATCTGTCGCGGATTCCGCTGGGGGAACCGGTCACGCTCGAACTCGAAGCATTACTACAAACTCGCGACTTCTCTGCGCGGGCGCCATTCGTATCACGAGCTAAAATAGATTTAATCTCCGTTTGGATGCTCTTTCCAGCCGATCGGCCCTACCGCACTTATAGTCTTGTGCGGTATCCACTCGACCGAAGTAAACCTCCAGAGGTGATGAACTCAAGATATGCGATCGACCATCCTTACGGTTCGTTGATCGGTTGGTCGGTCGTCAATGCCGAACGCAACATGGTCTATGAATGTCGGTGGACTAGCGAGTGACCATGCGGGATTGCTTGACACGACGCCCCAAGTGGCTCGGTCCATCGCGCTATCAATAGGTTCCGAATGTCTTGAATCTTAAGTGACTTCGCGACACCCGTTGGACGATTGGTGCTTCGTGATCCGATCGCATCTTGATTCAGAAATGATCAGAATCGTACACCAACTCCAACATTGGAGAAGAAATTAGCGGCGTCTTGGTTAAGGCCCCAGCCGGTTCGGACGCCAATTTCGAACTCCGGTGATATCAAGTAGTGAATGCCGGGGCTAAAGTATTGTGGGTTTCCCTCATTGGCTCGGTTGTCCGAAAAGATTCCGAAGTACTCGGCATGTACGTCCCAGCGCTCGCAAACCGGCACCTTGAGGACCACCGAGGGAGCCCACTGATTAAAGTGATCACCCTCGTCGTTCGCGGCGACATACCGTAAAGCAGAGTCTAGTGTCCATTGATTCGGCAAGATCCAGCCGAAGACGTAGCCAGCTACAAATTGTGTCGCAGTATTGGGACCGGAAGTGGGGGTGTCGGCATGAATGATCACTGCGGACTCCGGCCACCATTCCTCCTGCTCAGACACCGCCACCTTGAAACCGTAGATCACATTCGTTTCCCTCTCAAATGAACCGATCTCCTCCTCAGCGCCAAGCTCGACGCCGCTGATTTCGCCACCGCCGCCGGCTTCAAAATTCCAACCGAGACGAATTTCGAACCAGTCGCTCAGACCGTAGCGGGTGAGCAGTTCGGGGAAGCTATTCGTATCAGCGGTGGCTCGGTTATCAATAAAAGAGTAGGAGGACTCGATCATGAACCGGTTACGTCCCACTAGCGTCGTCGCGGGAGTGAACGAATCTCGGTCCGTTTCGAGAAGCTCTTCTCCCTCACCGTCACCTTCTGACTGAAATTCTTGTAGATTCTCACGAAACGAGTCTTGAAATGGGTTGGCGAAGTCTTGTGCGAATGCGCACGTGTTACCCAGAAGAACGATTAGCAAGATGAAACACGGAATCAAGACAATCCTATGTCGCACATCCTGTGAGAGGATTTGCATCTGTGGCATAAGGTGATCCGTCCACAAGATCGAAAAATGGTGCGTATCCGTTCTCTTCGGGAATTGTCGGTAAATTCATTAACCGACTTCTCAGCCAAACTTCGACCTTTTCTCCATTCACGTTCCTTCGCTATGCACGGGAAAACCCCGCAACGATCTTTGCTGACTCCCGTTACTTCCTACCGATACCGGAGCGGCAAGTGGCGAGAGCAGTTGGATTGGCCAGCCTCTATGTTATCGCAGATGAGCTGAAACGCAGTTGCATCTCCTTTGAATTGTGGGCACCATGCACGAATGACGAGCTATCCCAGACTTGCATTGGAGTTCCAATTCGATGAATGAAAACCAGGAAAAACCCAATCCGCAAGTGTTGCCCAGCAAACCCCGTTTCCAACGTCTAAAGTCGATTCGTCAGTGGTATGTTAGATGGCGAATCTACTTTGTAGTTGTCATGCACATCCTCGGGGCCTTGAGTTCCATTCAGGCGATCATGTCGACGCGCACGCCGCAGGGCGCGACCGCGTGGGCGATTTCACTCAACACGTGCCCCTACTTGGCAGTGCCCGCGTATTGGGTCTTTGGACGTTCGCAATTCGATGGCTACGACCATTTACGGCACAGTAAAATTGCAGCAGACAGCAAAACGGCACAGAACGCAATTCGTGAATTGAGCGAGAAGGGGATGTTGTTCACCCCAATGACTGAACTGGAACGAAGCCAGCAGCGGCTGTTGGAAAGCATCGCCGAGATGCCCACCACCCGCTACAACGATGCCGACTTGCTGATCAATGGTGAGGCCACATTTGCGGCAATATTTGACCGTATCGCATCCGCTGAGGACTATATCCTGATTGAGTTTTACATCATGCGCTCAGACGAATTGGGCAACAAGCTCAAAGATGCCTTGATTGCGAAGGCAAAGGAGGGGGTCCGTGTGTATGTGCTCTATGACGGACTCGGCAGCAAGGACTTACCAAACAAGTATTTACAGTCACTCAATGATGCGGGAGTCAAAACGGCTGGATTTAAAACGACGAAAGGCTGGGGTAATTTCACCCGGGTCAACTTTCGCAATCATCGGAAGATTGTGCTCGTCGATGGAAAAGAGGCCTTTGTCGGTGGTCACAACGTGGGGGATGAATATGTGGGGAAGCACCCCACACTGACGCCTTGGCGGGATACACACGTCGCTATCCGCGGCCCAGTGGTTCTCGAAGCACAGGTGACATTTGTAGAGGATTGGCGGTACGCCACTGGGGAGACGTTGCAATTGACATGGGTCCCAGAAAGAGCCCCCAAGGGGGATGTCCGTGCTCTCTGCCTGCCGACGGGTCCTGCCGATCCATTCGAGACAGGTACACTGCTCCTGCTCGACTTAATCAACACTGCCCGAGATCGGATTTGGATCGCCAGCCCTTATTTCGTCCCCGACACACAGTTTGTTTCCGCCCTCCAACTCGCTGCGCTGCGTGGAGTCGACGTGCGAGTGCTTTTTCCCGAGAACAACGATGACTGGCTCGTCGATTTGACTAGTTATTCGTACTTGGATGAATTGGGAAAAGTTGGCGTAAAATTCTATCGCTACGAACCGGGATTCATGCACCAGAAGGTCTTGCTTATTGATGAGGGACTTTCCGCCATCGGGACGGCCAATTTTGATAATCGTTCAATGCGATTGAACTTCGAAGTTACGATCCTACTTCACGATACTGATGTTGCTTCAAAAGTTCAGGCGATGCTCGAGGCTGACTTGAAGAAGAGCCGCCAGGTTGCTGCCAAAGAGTTCACACAGAGTTCGGCGCCGTTTCGCTTTTTGGTGAAAACCGCACGATTACTGGCTCCCGTACAATAACTGAATTGCCTGCAAAGGCAGGCTGGTGAAGATTGGAAGAGAATCACTTTCTGCAGTTTCAGCGTTCGGATGGCTGGACCAGATAAGCAAAAGCAACCGATTGCATCCGGAGTGATAACGGCTCAGAGTTCACCGCCGAGCAAGTCCGCAGGTGGTTCAAGCAGGCGAAGGGAATACAACACGATCAGGCCTCACAGTTCTCTTGGCTATCGAGCCCCGGTGCCGGTGCCGAAGCTGTTCTGTTCGATGGCTTCCGCTACGCTCCAGGATTTGAACAGAGCAGTCATTGATACAATTGAACACTCAGTCAAGTGACTGGCGTCATCTATGGGGGAGGTGCAACGAACGTACGGCACGACAGCTATTTCATATAAAGCGGTGCATGAAAAACCGCCGGTCGCAGGCCTCGTTGGGAAGGATTAATGCCCTCCCCAACTTCGCCGCCACCAGCGGTTTCCCCCAAATACTTCCACTCTCTAGCGGTGGTACTCGTTCTTTACCGTGTCGTACCATGACGCATCCCTGATACTCTCCTCAGCTTGCCAAAACTTGATGCCGAAAATCCCAGGTTTCAGATTGTGGTGTTGTACGATGTGGTCGTAGCCCCCACCGCTGTACAACGTGTCTGTGGTATCGTCGTTGCCGCCGTCGATCCAATCATTTCCGGCACCACCGGACAAGTAGTCCGTGCCGCTTTGACCGTAGAGCTTGTCGTGGTCGTTGTTGCCGAACAGGTGATCGTCGCCGCTCCCTCCATACAAGGCATCGTTACCACGTCCCCCCCCCAGGCGGTCGTTGTCCCTACCGCCGTTCATCACGTCATGGTCGTCGCCGCCAGACAGATAGTCGCGGCCGGCCTGCCCGGTCATGATATCGTTGCCGTCTAGCCCGTAGAGCCGGTCATTTCCGCTGCCGCCATCGATCCGGTCGTGGCCATCGCGGCCCACCAACCTGTCACGTCCATCCATGCCCCACAGCGAATCGTTGCCGCCCCCGCCATACAGCGTGTCGTTTCCAGTCTCGCCATATGCTGCCATGACGATGTCTGTGCGATTGACGACGTAGTCATTGCCGGCCCCAGCGAATACTTTGATTTCGTCGACCTTATCCAAATCGTAATCCTTGCGTTTTTTCAACTTCCATTTGCCATCCTTTTGCTGGTAGATCTTGACTTCAACTTCGTCGTGATCGTGGTACTGGATGTAGATCTTCTCGGATTTTTCCGAGCCTTCGACTTCCAGCACGCCGTCGTCTAAGTCGATGTCGACACCGGCGGTCATTACGCGGCGATCTTCCAGGTTCTCGAATTGCATCGTTCGTGTCTTGTGATTGTTCATCGGTCTGCTCCTTGTGTTTTCTTGTTTCAGTGTTTTGGTTGTTTGAATCTTCCGTTCCTGCCTTCAGATCACTTTTCCCCAGGGGCCGCGGCCAAATGCGGGGGAATTCTTCCGAAAAAGGCTCAAAATATTGAGTTGTCGCAGTAAGTCCTTGCGGTGCTGTAACTTGTTGCTGATAATCGGGTGGCATGGCCCGGTACTTCGCCCGATGTGAGAGCAATCCCGTGGATAATGGACAGACTCCTCATTCCGATTTGGTCGAGAATCTGGTATTTCGCTTCGAAACGGCTTGGCAGGGGGGCGAGCCACCGGGGATCAACGATTTTCTGCCGGAAACGGCTGACGACCGGTGGGGCGTCCTGGTGGAATTGGTCCATGTCGACTTGGAGTTCCGACTCAAGTCGGACAATGACATACGAGTCGAGCGCTATTTCGATCAATTCCCCGAATGGGCCGATCATGCGGACGACGCTGTCGATCTGATTGCGGCCGAATACGATCTCCGCGCCCGCAACGATTCGCCGCCCAGTCTTGACGAATACCGCGGGCGGTTTCCCAGGCTTTGGGACCGGCTGTTGGATCGGCTCACGGCGACATATTGCGCAGCTGGTGAGACGTTACGGGGCTCACATTCGCAGTCAGGCAACGACGGGGACCAAACACAAATTTACGGTGCTGCCGGTAACCCAGAAGATGCCCCGTCAGGGAATCGCGGTGGATTTCGATATCGCATTATTAGCAACCATGCTAGCGGTGGACTGGGAGATGTGTTTCTCGCGCACGACGGAGAGGTCTCGCGCGAGGTGGCGCTGAAGCAACTCAAGTCGCAATTCGCGGACGACCCCGATAGTCAGGCGCGGTTTCTCCGCGAGGCGGAGATTACCGGCGGGTTGGAACATCCGGGCATCGTGCCGGTTTACGGGATGGGGGCGTATGGGGACGGGCGGCCATATTATGCGATGCGGTTCGTACGGGGCGGCAGTTTCAAAGCGGCGATCGAGCAGTACCAAGAGATCGCCGGCGTGCGAGAATTGGACAGTCTACGCACGTTGAAGCTTCGAAAGTTGCTGGCGCGATTCATCGAAGTGTGTCACGCCATCGACTATGCCCACAGCCGAGGCGTCGTGCATCGCGATATCAAGCCGGCGAACATCATGCTTGGTAAATACGGCGAGACGTTGGTGGTGGATTGGGGATTGGCGAAACCGATCGGCCGTGTGGAGACCAGTAGTTCAACTGATGAGGTCACGCTGCGCCCGCAATCGGGCAGCGGTTCGTCGGCGACACAAATGGGCAGCGCCGTGGGAACACCGGCGTACATGAGTCCCGAACAAGCGGCCGGGCAGGTCGACAGTCTGGGGCCGGCGACGGACATATTTAGTTTGGGCGCCACACTTTATCATCTGCTGACTGGCCAATCGCCACAGACATCTCTGGATTTACCTGTCGTGTTAAGCCGTGCCACCCGCGGCGAATTCCGGGTACCGCATGAAGTTTGCGATGACGTTCCCGCGGGGTTGGAGGCGATCTGTCTTAAAGCGATGGCGTTGCGACCTGAAGACCGCTACCGAACGGCCGGTGCAATCGCGGCCGATATCGAAAATTGGCTGGCTGACGAGCCGGTCGCCGCACATCGAGAACCGTGGAAGGACCGCGCGCGGCGGTGGATGCGGCGGCATCGCACGATTGTTTCGTCGGGGGTAGTCGCCGGCGTGCTATTGATCACCACTACAATTGCGGGGCTATTCGCATGGGACCAGGCTCGTCAAGAGGCTCGTTTCCGGAGCGACCGGGTACAATCTGCCGTCCTCACAGCCGACGAATCGGCCATCGCCGAATTGCGCGGCGATCGTTTTTCGGCGGCCGTCGCGATTTTGGACACCGCACTTGATCAACTCAAGTCCCAGCCACAACTGACGGATCTTCGCTCGCGCATTGAGCACCGCCGAGAACACGTTCAACGACTCGTGGATTTTTATAGGCTCGCCGCACAAGCTGAAGAACTGGCCGTTTTCGAAAACGATGCCACGGCCACCATCGCATCGCAAAGCGCATTGGACGCGTTGAAGATCTTCGACCATGCCGATTGGTGGGCGCACCTGCCCGACGAGGAACTTTCGGCTCAGCAGGCCGATCGCTTGTGCCAGACAATCTATGACCAGCTGTTATTGCTGGCGCTGCTTAAGGGCAAGTCGATCCTTTTGAATATTCTGTCACCGGCCTCGGTTGAGGAGAGCCGCCAGTTGTTGGATATCGCAGAGTTGGCGGAACGTTTTCGACGTGCAGAGTCGATTACCGCGTTGCAGGCCTGTGCGAATTTGCGGTTGGGGAGGGGGTTGGTTTTTCCCGACGTAATGAGTCTGAGACCGGAATCTGCTGCTGATAACAATGCGGTCGGGATCATGACATGGAGTATGTCGCAAAATCCCGTCATGCGCAACTTGGTCCTTGCCGGGCGGAGTTTCGATGGGGACTTGATGGAGGTTGCGCGAGGATTTCTTGTTCGGGCGGCCGCATTGGATCCCGACCGTTTTTTGACGATGTTCACGCTGGGATTTGTATGTCGGCAACTTGGGGATTACGCTGCCGCTCAGCAGGCCTTCAATCAATGCATCGTGTTGCGTCCCGATGACTGTCTCGCGTATTGCATCCGTGCCGAAACGTACTTGGCCGAAGCCGCAGATACCGGGGACCAACAGCACAAAACCACATTGTGGCATGCGGCACTGGTCGATGCTGAGAAAGCCCGCGATCTCGCCCCAATGACCCATTATGTGCATTGGTACCGTGGACTCGTTCTTCGTGATATGGAACAGACGCCCGAGGCCGTTGCCGCATTCATCGAGGCGGTACGACTCGGCAAACCGGCCGTTCGAGACCTCAGCCGCGTGCTCAACAAGAATCGTGAATCAGTCCAAGAAGCGCGGGCCTATGCTAACCAGTTGTTGGATGTAGAGCCGGATAATGCCGACTATCGGATGTTGCTGGCGACGGCCGAGTGGTCATTGGGAAATGATTCTGCCGCGGCGGATGCGGCCGAAAGCGTGCTGACGAAGCAACCCAATCGTGCAGCGGCGCTGGCGATCCGGGGGGCTGCCGCAATGCACTCGGGTAATCGAAAAGCTGCGATTTCGGATTTTCGTGCTGCACTGGACATTGATCCTACGAATTATGAAGCGGCGATGGGACTGGGCCGCAGCCTCGCATCCTCTAAAGAATACTCGGCCGCGCTCGCGGCATTTGACCGCGGGAATTCGATCGCAAAAACGGACTGGCAACTCGCCGAAGCCGAACTGGGCCGATGTGAAGTGTTCACGCGAATGACGCGGTTCTCTGATGCGGCGCACGCTCTGCGAGCTGCCCTGGCCAGTGACGCGAGTTGCGATCTCGAGAAAGTCGCTCAACTCGCTGCCGAATACAAGGCGACTGCCGTCACGGAAATCATCGACAGTCGACGCGCTTCGAAATTCGGCGAAAAAACAACTCGGCGGCGTTTTCCGGTGCTGCCTTTTTTAAACGGTGGATTTGAGCTGGGACTGTCTGCATATTGGGGACAAGCCGAAGCAGGGAAACCGATTTGGTGGAATCGAGGCGGATGTCGATCCGTCGCTGAAGTTTCACGTGACGACCGGCACAGCGGTGAATTGTCGTTGCGCATTCACCACACATCACCGGCCGCCGAAGGTGTGATTGCTGAGACAAGTCAAATTGTGCCCGCCACGCCGGATGCCCGTTACCGAATCTCATTGTGGGCAAAGGCTGATGGTTTGGCAGTCAATGGGGCATACGTGGTCGTCGGTTCGGCAATCAACGTCCCGCACGTCGCTCTCCCTGCGGGTACATACGGCTGGCAACAAGTCACCGGCGAATTCACTGCCAATGGTGACCAGGTTCGGTTGCGGATTGTCTCCCGCGATGTGGGCGACGTGTGGTTGGATGACATTCGCGTTGAATTGGCGGAAGAATAGACGCGGCCGGCGAATGGTTTGTGGGCGTTCCCGAAAGGCGCGAGTTGTGCTCAGACATACGACTTCGAAAAGTGCATTTCGACGCATCCTATCACAGTCGTCGAAGCGCTATGCGTCTGTTCGGGTCGCTTCGGTCAGGCGTTCTTGGATTTGTTTGAGAATACGCCGGATGCTACGTTCGGCGCGACCGGTTTGTTCGGCGATTTCGATGCTGTTGTAGCCCTGCAGCCGCAACTCAACAATCGGGCGGTCTTGCGGCTTGAGCGTTTTCAGGAAGGCTTCCGTTTCGTCTACGAGAATCGCAGCCTCCTCGGGTCCCGGTTCGCCGCTGCCGGGGATGTGGTCCAACGGATCGGCATCTGCACGGACCGATTGGTCTTTGGACATGTCCCGTTTGCCTGCGCCGTGGAATTTGGCGCTACGGCGGACTTTGTTGAGCGTCATTGTGACTAACAGCTGCCACAAATCCCGCCCGGCACCGAGGTCAAACTCGCCTTGTTGCACGCGGACGAACAGGCTGCGGTAGACCGACTGCAGGATGTCCTCGGGATCAACTCGCCGCGCCAGACCGCTTCCCATTTGCTTGCGGGCGACTGCTACCAAACCGGCCGTATGATCTTGGACAATTTTCACTGCCGCTGCTTCGTCACCGGTCCGTAATTGATCCAACAGAATGCGAAATGTTTGTTCTTGGGGCATCGGATCTCCCGGATTGATTGGTGTGATGTGAAAACTACTGATGTATATCGTGTAGCGCCCTCACGTCCCAAAATTACGTATCGTGCTGACCCTTGGTGGCAATATCTGCGGTGAGTCCAAAATCGCCGAGAATCGTGTAAAGACAGGGGATCACCAACAAGACCAATACCGTGGATGCCAACAAGCCAAAAGCGATGCTGGCTGCCAGTGGGATCAACACCTGCGCCTGCAGGCTGCGCTCGAATAGCAGCGGAAGCAAGCCGGCGATCGTTGTCAGAGACGTGATCACAATTGCCCGAAAGCGTTGCCGGCTCGCCTGTCCCGCCGCCATGACGATGTCGGCGCCTTCTTCGCGGCGCATTTTCAAAAACAGTACCAGCAGAATCGAATCGTTGACGACGATCCCCGCTAAGGAAATGAATCCTACGCCGCTGGGCATACTCAGATCGATGCCCATTAGCCAATGTCCCCAGATCACTCCGATCAACGCAAACGGGATCGCCGTCATCACGATCAGCGGTTCGGTGTAACTACGAAACTGAAAACTCAACAATACAAACACGCCAATCACACCGATGACCATGGCCCCCATCATCGATTCCTGAGTCGTGGCCGATTGTTCGACCTCGCCGGCAAATGAAACGTCGATTTCCGGAAATTCTGCGTGGAATTCCGGCAAATAGTCTCGCTCGATTTCATTGAATAATTGTGCCGTGTTGATCCGACGTTGATCGACGTCCCCCAGCAGGGTCACTGTGCGGCGACCGTCGACCCGAGCAATGCGCGACCAACCGCGGGTGCGGTCAGCAATTGCAATTGAGCCGAGCGGCACCAGTTTGCCGCCGGGGACGGCGAAATGGAAATACTCCAGGTCGGCGACGCTGTCTTGGTCGTCGGGCCGCAGCCGCACATCGACTTCGTAGGCCTCACGACCGATTTGGATTTCATCGGCCGTCATTCCATAAAACCCAGCCCGCACCTGCCGGGCCACAGTGGCGGCGTCGAGGCCCAATCCGGCCGTTCCCTCGCGGAGGTGAATGCGGATTTCCGGTTTGCCGCGGCGGAGATCGTCGGTGAGGTTCAATACACCGTCAAAACGCGCTAGCCAAGCGCGAAAGTGCGTCGCCGCCACTTCCAGTTGTTCAAGGTCGTCCCCTTGTAAACGAATTTCAATGGCGCGGCCTTGGGGGCCGATGACCGGTTCCGTAAAGTTCATCATATCAACGTCGGTTGGCGGCACGATTTTGTCCCGCCAGGAATCGACAATCTCATCGATGCGCCCGTCACGAATCTCAGCATCGAGAAGATTGACCGAAACTGTGGCGACGTGCGGGCCGGTCTCGAAGGCGTCGGTATTCTTGTTGAATTGTACGTTGACCGACTTGATCAGGTTTTGTTCGTCCGGTTGCCGTGATTTAAATTCGCGGTTAACTTCGACCAGTGCGTCGGTAAATTGTTGAACAACCTCTTCGGTCCGTTTAAGCGGGGTGCCTTGGGACATCATCAGCCGCGCGTCGATGACGTCCCCGTCAAGGTCCGGAAACGCTTGGAATTTGACGTTCCCTCCAGCAAACATTGCCAGCGTGCCGATCAACATGGCAATCACACAACCGACCCATAGATATCGCCACCGCAACAGGATGTCGACGGCGCGGCCGAGAATGTGTTCGCGGCAGTAGTCAATCATGCCATCGATGAATCGGCGTACCGCGTTCGCTTTTTTGTCATGCTCGTCCGTCAGCGAATGCGCTAAGTGCGATGGTAAGATCAGGAAAGCTTCCACCAAACTGACCGCCAATACGAGAATCAAAATGATCGGCATCACTCGCAGAACTTTGCCGATATTACCGCCAATCGTCGCCAACGGTCCTAGGACGCAAACCGTGGTGATAAAAGAGGAAAACACGCCTGCCTTGACTTCATTCACGCCGTCGATTGCAGCCTGGATTGCCGGTTTCCCGCGGGCGGCATGTGTGGCAATATTCTCGGCGATCACGATGCCGTCGTCCATCAGCAATCCCAAAGCCATGAGGATGCCGATCATCGTGATCATGTTGATCGTCAATCCAATTTGCTCGGCGAACCACAGCGCGCCCAGAAACGAAACGGGCAAGCTCATGACTACCCAAAACGATAGCCGCACATTAAAAAATAGCCACATGGCCAGAAAAACCAGCAGTCCTCCTTGCCAGGCATTTTTAAGAATCAAATTCAGTCGGCTGTTGACGAGCGTCGACATGTCCTGAGTGATATCGATCGTTATCTGTGGATGCCGGGCTCGCTCATCCTCGACAATTGACTTAACAACATTGGCCGCACGGATCGTGTCCTCAGTTTTTGTCTTCTCGACGACTAAAATCCCCGCGCGTCGGCCGTCGGCGATCACCTTGTCCTCTTCGAGCTCAAAGGTGTCGGTGACAGTGCCCAGATCCCCCAACCGGATTTCGCCGCCGCCGTGGCCGCCGACAATCACCAGCGTTTCCAAGTCTTCGGGTGAGCGGCGCTCCTCGACGAAACGGACCAGAATCTCATGTTCACCGGTTTCAATAGCGCCGGCTGGCAAGTCGACATTTTGCCGGCTCACGAAATCGGCCACGTCGGCAACACTGAGGTCGTATTGCATGAGGGCGCTGGCAGAAAGTTCGATCCGCAGTTGGTTGTCCGAAAACCCGCGGATATTGACGGTAGACACCTGAGGATCTCGCTGTAGCCGCTCCTTAAGGTCCTCACAGTACGCTTTCAGATCGCGCGGTGACATGGGGCCGCTGACGATCAGCGACAAAACCAATTCCGTCGTCCCGAGCTGTTTAATCACCGGGTCTTCGACGTCGTCGGGAAAATCATCGATGGCGGCGATTTCGGTTTCGATGTCGTCTTTAAACACGACAAAGTCGCCGGAATCATCCATCTCGATTGTAATGATGGCGATATTCTCTCGCGCATCGGAACGGATTTCCTTGACGTATTTGATGCCGTCCAGCGCGTCTTCCACTCGGCGACTGACAACGTCCTCGACTTCCTGGGCCGTCGCGCCAGGGTAGGGGACTCGAATCTCCACTTCCGGGACTGTGAAATCGGGGAATGTTTCTCGGCGCAAAGTCCCCGCGGTCATGATGCCGATCACCACGAAAACCAGCATCAATAAATTGGCCGCGGTGGGGTGCGTGGCGAAGAAGCGTATCATTTAAGGCTCCCTTCGCCGGTCGCCTGCGCCTTGATTACGTTCAGCAAAGCGTCGTCTTCGACCGGATCGACCAACATCCCCAAAATGGCGGGGGTCGGATCGGAGACGACGACAACTTCCCCGGCGTGCAACCCGGTACTAACGCAAACGAAATCGCTCTGAAGAAAATCGACGACGACGGCCCTTTTCTCCAAGCGGCGCTCATCATTGACGATATACACCGCACCATCATGCATGGCGCTGCGCGGAATCACGATTTTTCCGGCGCGAGGTTTCGCCCACAACTCAATTTCACAAAACATGCCTTTGACCAACGGTGGGCGTTTGCCGGGAATCACATTCTTATACGGATCGTCGACTGCCACCACGACGGCAATGCTGCGCGTGGTGGGATCGAGTTGTTCGCGGATGCCGGTGACGCGAGCGTCCCAGTGCACAGTCAGGTCTCCGGCACGTATGCGCACAGTCGCCTGGATGCCCAGCAAATTGGCGAGTTCATCCAAGTCGATGCTCAAGGGCGCGATGGGCGCCGCGTCAGCGCCCATCAACTTGCGGGCTTGATCCATGGGAACCTGCGCATCGACTTCCGTGATCGCCGTGCTATAAGCCTCGAAGAGGACTTCGCCGCGAGCGAGAAACTGCCCCGCTTGAATGTCAACGTCCGCCAAGCGGCAGCTGAAGGGTGCTTTGATAACGCATTTTGTGACGTCAATCTCGGCCTGCTTCAGACTCGACTGTTTAACGGTCAACTCCGCATTGAGGGCCTGCAACTTAGAGGGGAGTACGTTCAGAAGATTGCGCTGTGACTGCACGTTTTGCCGTTGCGCTAAAACCTCGCGTTCCTTGGCATCTACGTCGGCAGGGGATATGGCGTTTGTTTGCGAAAGTTGGCGAAGCCGGCGCAACTCCTGCTCTGCCAGCGCCAATGCGGCATCCTCGATTGTCAGCGATGCTCGGTAATTGGCTTCGTTAGTCTCCAATTCCGACTGTTGCGCCTTGACGCGGTCGATGTCCGCTTTGAGTTGGGCTGCTACCAACTCCAGTTCGTATGGGTCAATCTTAAGCAGCGTTAGCCCCTTGGCAATAATGCTCCCTGCTTTCAGGTGGGGATCTGTTTCGATGACACGTCCCTGCACCTCGGCGACGGCCTTCCAGGTGCGGCCCGGTTCGGCCGTGCCATAGCCCCACACACGGGGTACCACGTCGACTTGCGGGGCCGGAATCACCCGCAGCGTCCGCGAGACCTCGGTGACCGGATTGTGCTTGAGCTGCGTCCGTCCTGCAACCATATAGATTGCGACGCCCACACCAAGGATTAGAGGCGGAAGGATGAGCCATTGGCGGAGCGGTCGTGCAGATGCAGGTTGATCAGTCATGGTCAGTTCCTTGTCGTCCGGCGCCTTGGAGATTTGATTGTTCACTCATCTGCTTGTCGTGGCGCAGGCCCGATTACGGTCGATTGTAAACAGAGGAACCACGCGAAATCAGCAAGTTTTCCGAAAACCTTCGGGATTGTACGATCAATGCTTACGTCTAGGGATTACGTTCGACTGCCGACGTCCTATCATAAAAGAACGGCCGGCGGATCCCCAATGCGGTTCGCCCGGCCGTGTTTCGTATGCCCTACCTCATATCACAGATCTCGATTTTAGGCTCTCGGTGATCGAGAAACCTCCGACTCGTATCATTTGGCATTCCTCCAATAGGTGATCTTGCCGTTGGGTGGGCTTTGAGACGGGGATTTGGGGTATCCCCAATGATTCCCACCACCCCGGTGATGTCCGCCACCCCAGTGATGCCCGCCGCCGCGGTGATGCCCACCGCCCCAGTGATGCCCACCGCCCCGGTGATGCCCGCCGCCCCGGTGATGCCCGCCGCCCCGGTGATGCCCGCCGCCCCGGTGATGCCCGCCACCCCAGTGATGTCCGCCACCCCGGTGATGTCCGCCACCCCGGTGATGTCCGCCACCCCGGTGATGCCCACCGCCGCGATGATTCCCACCGCCTCGGTGATTTCCGCCGCCGCGGTGATTTCCGCCGTTGCGGTGTCCGCCGCCGCGGTGATTCCCTCTCTGGCCCGCCTCTACCATTGCCGGACCGGCTGCCAAAGCAAGCACTGCAGTAACCATTACGATTTTTGAAATCTTAGTAAACGTCGCCATCGCTAATTCTCCATTCGATTTGTTGTTTTGGTGATTGTTTTACATTCCTTGGTTATTGAGAGATCACCTTTGTCGATGGTCGGCGGCCAATAAACTTAAAAAAATGGAAAAGAGCGACCACGCCGCAACGTAACAGCGGCAGATATGCGTTCAACGCAACTTCTATCAGTACCTCAAGCTGATTCCAGCTCATCCAGATCGTGTAGGCCTCTTTGAGGCAAACCCGCTTCATAACCATGCTCCTTGTGCCAATTTTATGAACTGCTGAATCGGCAATGTGTTACGAGTTCGGTGTACTTTTCGGTCGGTTGAAAAGGGAAGCAATGGTTTGCTGAATTTCTGTGGAGCAGCGGTGATTCAGGCATTGACTTGTCGCCCGATAAAAATGTGATCGCACTCGATCAGATTGTTCGCCGCGAAAGACTCGGCGGCTCGAACGATACGTACTTCGAACTTCTCAAAAAGACAACAAAGAGACCTGCAAAAAGCATTTTGTCTTTTGGGGCGGCGAAGCGCTGCGACACCGATTTCAGCGAGGTGCAAAAACAAAGCTATCTCTCGATCCGACGACAGGTTATCCCCCGCGCTCGCAGAAACATGATGTCTCGACTGTTTCACCCGCTCTTGTTGCTCATTACCAATTCCACAGAACACCGGCTGGCACAGCACGTCCAATATCTCTCCGTGGAACTGACCCATCCTCCGTGCCCGGCTTCCCAATGAGATTCACACCACCAAGGAGGAACGCGCTGCGTGAGTTTTAGATAACCCGCATTCGCGTCAACGACGATATCGGTGCGACTCGCCGCTGAAAAGTGGTCGAATTGTATTGCGACTTGATCATTCATTGGACCATGCCCTTTTCTATCGCAAACTCGAACCGATAGTTGAGATCACTAGCCAGTAATCCGCCGTGCCAATAGAAGTCAAGAATCAGAAGAATGGGCAGACTTCCCCACGAGATGTTTGATTCGTCAACGATTTCATTCTCCGGCTGGTTTAAGCTGACGGGCGTGTACGCAACGTTCAGGCGGCTTCCGGTATGCCATATAATGGACGATCAGCAGCCGGACTTCGGTCGACTGGGGGGCCTTGAGGGAAATACCGGTCTGGCGGCATTCGACACAACCAGCGGCAATCTAAAGAAAATGACCAGTTCGTACGTGATATTGATCCAGCAATGTCGCCAAGACAGATAGGGGTTTAGCATCATCTCTTGCCGTGGGGAAAACCAATATGGTCAAAGACTCTTCAGAAACCCCCAGGAACATTTCCCGATTTAAGGCGTTTTTCGCTGGGATTGGCGATTGTTTGCCAGGAGTGCTCGTCCCCGTTCCAATCATGTATATTTCTCTCTTCGTCATGGAAACGCTTGGTGTCAATACCGGTCAAATGACGGGAGTGTTCTCCATTCTTCCATTGCTATTCGCTTGGTGGATTGTGCCACTATGCGGCATTGGATATGCCGTGTTTCGCATCAACCACCAACGCCGAGTGGCCTGGGGCACGTTCTTGTTCGGTTTCTTGTATGGCGGTTTGATTCCGTGCTGGATTCTTCTGAACCAAGTGTTTGCTTGGTCCTTTTGAACTGGGCTGAAACAATCCACATCGTGCTTTCGAAAATGCCATGCTCAGGTGAAACGGTAAAGATCGGAAAATGTCGCAATTGAAACATCGTCACTGGGCTGTGAAAGGATTCCGCTGGATTGTAACCGGCTTAGATCTTGTGTGCGGGATATGCCTCACTTCGCTCGGCGTCGCTGTGATGTTCGGAACATCACTTTTTGTCTTGATCGGTATTAACACGGGGGGAGACGCCTTCCGCTCGATTCCAGACGGAGCAGTTGGAGTTCTCGTTATCGGCTACGGCCTATGGTTGTGTTTTTCAGGTATTCGGTTGGTGACAGAGCACCCTCCTATCCGCTGGGAAGCAGGAAAGCGAAGGCATTGGATCGCTGCCATAGCAACCGGTCTGATGATCGCTTTGATGTGGTTGGCACTGATGGCCGATTTAGCAATGTATGATATCGATGGATTTGGTCATTCAGTGCACGTTATCGTCTACACGGGCTTTCTCGCCTGTGCGATTCCGTTCTTGCTTGTCGCATCAGCCGTCATGTCACGGCTTGATCGAAATTGCCAATCAGACAATCCGCACAAATCGTGAAATCCGGAAGGAGTTGCTATTCACATCATCAATTGGAGGCGAGCAGGCATCGCTGTGTTTAAGGGGCATGTGTCTGGGCGGTCTTATTCGGCTTTTCTCTAGCTCAGATCTGGCAGTTGAATGCTAGGTGACTCGCATTGAATTCGGAAAGAAAATTGCCATTGGAACGCATGATGGGTAGCAGTTCTCCTCAAATCTTCAAAATCCGATCAAAGGAATCATTGTCAAAGAGGGTGAACCGAACGTCATTCAATAAATTATCGCCACCACAACGCAATAAATGTGGATGCAATGACACCTACGCATGAGCACAATCCAAGTCGCTGGCCGGATGTGTTGTTGAAGACTCTCGGCCTGCTCGTCGTGGGGATCGTTGGCGGTGTCGTAAATGTGTTTCTGGTCATTGGATCGATACTGCTCTTTATCAGTGTTTTTGACCCGACAGGAGGAGGTGGCGGTGGTCCAATGACGGGAATCACGGCAACACTTCACATGTTGGGATGGAGCTTCTCAATCGGTGCGGTGTTAGCCATTGCCGCAGTTGTTGTCATACGCCGAAGAAGGAGACGGCGGAAGATAGACATTAATGAGTCATGAGGGCGTAGGTTTTAGTCGACGACAGATTGGCTGAGGAGCTGAAGCCATCGAGCAAACAGGCAGAAGGTTAGGGGCAGGTTGTTCATCGCATCCTTCACTCACGACTAAGGAATTCGCAAATGCCACTGTGTCGAACCTGCGGAACAGAAATTGAAAACAATACGAAGAAGTGCCCGCATTGCGGGGCATCGCCATTTGCCTCTCCTGAGAAAGGGCTTTCACTCATCAAACGGCTGGTGCTGGTCTTGCCTATTGCTTGTTGGTTGGGAGGCAGCGTGGCCGATAGTCTTAGATTCATTGACCACACTAATATCGGAAGGCAGTTGCGGCAAACATTCCCAATAGACCCCGGAGTACTTTTCTACGGATTACCGTGGATTGGCAGCACGATTGGATTGTCTTTCGTGTTGGCTTATGTTTTGAAAACATCATCGAAAGATGGCGAAGTGCCGTTTGGCTGGAAACTTATCCTAGGGGCCTCTTTTGTGATATTTGCGGGCGTTGTCTTTCTTTATGCACGGGTGTTTCTTGTGTGGGCGAATATGCGGTAAAGGATACTCGACCTAGCAGGCGAGGTTAATCACGAACAAGCCGCCAAGAGCGACCAACAGGACCGTGGAATCCGATATTCTCCAAACTTGGACTTTGAATTGTTCAAAACGCATTGCTCGCCTGACAAACACCAAAAAAACACAGAGGGGAACGCCATGTCCACGCCATTACTTCGCTTGTCGCCCTGTCTTCTGGTGCTGCTGATTGTTGGGTGTAAAGGTGAGATTGATGAGTCTAAGATCATCTCCAGTCATATCAGCAGCGAAGAGCTGTTCGCTCGTTTTCAAGACCGTTTTCCTGATGCGAAGACAACGGTTACAGAGATCAATGTTCCGATGTCATTTCCCAGTCGATATTGCTACTTGGGGGCCCAGGCGGAACTAGCAAGTGGTCATCGCCTCTGGATTCAACAACAAGTCGAAATCAAACGCAGCGGCGATGACTTGGAGGGAAGCTCTTTTGATCCTGATTTTCGCATCGTTTCCGGTGATGAAAAACGTGCGGAACTCAACGAAGCACAATTCGAACGAATTATGGAAGGCGACGACGTTGAGGCGGTTCTTGCAGATGCAGGAATCGACTTTGATCTTGGCGACATCCCTGATACTCAGTTCGGTATTTCACGAAAACCCTACCACCTTGAAGGCAATGTGTATCTATGGAGACGGTTCGGAGATGAGTTTTATTTGACAGTCGGTGGGAGATTCCTCCTGATGCCCGATAATAAGACCGTCGAGTGGGTTGAAGGTGTGGAACCGACAATCTGGCTTTCAGACGGTCCATCAGATACGTCTTGGTCTATTAAACTGACGGAAGAAGAGTTGACGGCAATTGTGGGTTCGAGGGATCATGTGAAGGCTGTTGAAATCATCAGGCGGAAGAGGAGCCGACCAGACACGAGAGTGAAACCGAAGGGCGAATGATGAGTCATAAGCGGGCTTCCTGTTCAAAGCTGGCGTTAAATGCTCTCGGCCTGCTAATTGTG
Organism: Symmachiella macrocystis; assembly: GCF_007860075.1. Classification (NCBI taxonomy): domain Bacteria; kingdom Pseudomonadati; phylum Planctomycetota; class Planctomycetia; order Planctomycetales; family Planctomycetaceae; genus Symmachiella; species Symmachiella macrocystis. The sequence continues at coordinate 654,238 of NZ_SJPP01000001.1, read as the reverse complement.
GGGATCGTTGGCGGTGTGGCAATGGTGTGTTTGGTAGTAGGATCGATTTTTCTCTACGGCGTGATATTCGACCCACAAGGCGCTGTTGGCCATGGCGATCCGATGGCCGGAGTTGGGTTTCTCTATCAGCTTTTGACGTGGTGCTCCTTGAGCGGTGCGGTGCTAGCAATTGCCGCCGTCGTTGTCGTTAGTCGGATAAGGCATCAGCGGAATCGCTGATGGGAAAAGCATGGTGAGCGTCAGAATTGGCATGGTCGTCCGTAAGGACGCTTATTCCAGCGATCAAAGGCTGTTGTTTTAGTCCGGCGGCAAACCCACGATTCAAATACAATTCGATCGTTATCTGGCGAATGGCTCGTCGCTATGGTGTGACACAAAACACCGATGAACCGTCCGAAGTTCACCGACTTGAATGAGGATGAATTGTCTGCAATCCTGAGTGCTGAAGATCAAGTTGAAATTGCTCGATCAATATGGCAAACAAGTAAACAATGCCCTGACATTACAATGGCAACGGAGTGGCCAAGGCGAATTCGGGATTCGCACAGTCGCGCGCGACTCAGTTCACGTCCGCTGTATTCTCGACAAGTGTCGGTCAAGCAATAACGGAGAAGCTAAACCTGCCCATCACCGCCGATTAACGAGATTGGCCTAGACGATCTGCGAATCGATCATCTGTAGCCTATTTCTTCAGTCAGTACTGGCCAAGACTTTTGGATTGTACTTTCTTTGCGGGTTCAACTTACGTCCGTCATTATTTTTGAACCGCGTGAGCCTATAGATTCTCTGGCATGGCTGGTTTCGAACTTGTTGAAATGACGGCCATCGACATCTTGAGCAAGATGGTCAGCACCATCAAACCGAGTGCCCAAATGCCTGCACTGATTTTCCATTCCGCGAGACTGGGAGTATATTCAACAATCTCATGAAGCGTGCTGGGAATAAAGCCGGGGACGATTAGCCCCATCCCCTTTTCGATCCATGCTCCGATGAAGGCAAGTACACAGGCAACAATCAATACTGTCGAGTATCGCATAACCAGCGGCGACAGAAACAATCCTGCGGACACGACGTTGAAGGCCATTGCCGTCCAAATCCACGGCACGAGCGCGTTGTGGCCATGCAGACCGAGAAAAAGATATCGTGCCGAAGCGGTATGTCCGCCTCCTGTGTAAAACTCAGTGAAGACTTCCGATACGACCATCAGCAGATTCACAACAACGGTGACTCGGATAATGTTGATGAGCAACCGTCTCGGTCCATCATCAATCTTCTCACCCGTCACGCGTTGGATGATGGCAAACAAGATTAGAATAAAAGCTGGGCCGGCAACAAATGCGCTCGCCAAAAATCGAGGTGCGAGCAATGCTGTGTTCCAGAATGGCCGTCCGCCTAGCCCGCAGTACAGAAATGCAGTGACAGTGTGAATTGAAATGGCCCAAAACACGGAAGCCCACACAAACGGGACATACCACCAATTGTTTGGCTGACGGTCAAGGAATCTCATGTAGAGTAAGTAGCCACAGATATGGAGATTCAATAACAGGTAGCCGTTCAGCACAATGACATCCCAAGTCAGCATTGACATTGGCCAATTAAAACGCCCGATTCCGGGAATCAGATGCCAGAATCGTTCAGGACGACCAAGGTCAGCCACAACAAATAAGAGGCACATCACGATGGCTGCGATGGCAAGCATCTCGCCAATAATCACGACATCGTGCATCTTCTTGTCGTGATATAAATACGCCGGGATGACCATCATAACGCCGCCTGCCGCGACTCCGACCATGAATGTGAAATTGGCGATATAGAGTCCCCAACTGACATGATCGGTCATGTTCGTAACGATCATGCCATTGGCAACCTGAACAGCCCATGCGTTGGCCCCGACAAGAGCGATCGCCGTCAGAACGAACATCCAGAGGTAGAACAGCAGTCCACCGTTTGTAGCTTGGCCCAGTCCCCACCAGAGAAACTTAGGGTAGCTACGAATCGGGTGAGCGGCGGCGCCGGACAATTTAGGAGCGATGGCGGAGGACATGTTTAAGAATCAAAAAAGTAAAAAAAACTAGGTTGAGTTCCGAGATCTTCTTTCAAAACAAACACCCGCTTGTTCTTGAGAACCCAATTGATATCTGAGTCCGGGTCGTTCAAATCACCGAACATTCGCGCACCTGTTGGACAAGCTTCAAGACATGCAGGCAATCGACCTTCGCGCGTTCGGTGCAGGCAGAAGTGGCATTTTTCCATCGTCCCCTGCGGTCGGATCCGGTTTGACAGATACCCTTGATCCGGGTTGACCTCATCAGAGGGTATCTCTGGCTCTTCCCAATTGAATCGTCGAGCATGATACGGGCAAGCAGCTTCGCAGTAACGGCAGCCGATACACCAGTTGTAATCGACCACAACGATGCCGTCATCCTCTTTCCAAGTTGCTTCAACGGGACAGACAGTCACACAAGGTGGGTTATCACATTGCTGGCACTGCACAGGCATGTAATACTTATCATCTTGTGGCACGGTATGGTCGTAAGTCGTGTTGCCTTCTTCCATGTCCATCGAACCTTTGGACATTTCTAGCACACGAATATAGGACTGATCGACGCCTCGATGGTGATTGTTTTCTTTGTTGCAAGCTTCCATGCATGCCCCATTGCCGTTGCACTTGCTGAGATTGATTGCGTAGCCATAGCGAACTCCGGGAATCGGCTTCGGGTCGGAAATCGTGACGCTCGCGCCGTGCAACTCTTTTGTTTCTGCCTCGAGTCGCTCAAAAACTTTTCTCTTATCCTCGTCCGTTAGTTCCTTGTAATGTTGTTGAAGAAACTCATCCGTCGAGACATTTTCAGGAATACTCCAGAGGGGCGAAATCGCTTTCCCAAATGCGGCCAAACCGAGCGCGGCGCCGGCAGCTTTTAATGCGGTACGACGCGTCGGTGGCTGGTTCAGTATCGGCAGAAGTGCCTCGTAGAAGTCCCCCGTTTGTTGCTCTGGGGAAGGTTGGTCGTCGACACTCAATGGTTTGTCCTCGGCTGATCGAGAAAGCGATCGCGCGGTTTGAAAGTGGGCCGCATCTTTGGAAACTGCGGCGCATGGGGATCGTGGCAATCGATGCAGTTGTTCTTGAATTGCGGTCCACGTGTCAAATCCCAGTGGCCCGACATCCCACCGTGGGCCCCATGCTGGTAGGCAGTCATCTGCGGTCCGTGACATTGGGCACAAAGCGTCATTACGTCAGTGAACTCAACTCGGCGACCGTCCGCCAATTTCAACGTGTCATAGTCTCGATCATTGTGACACGATAGGCAACTAACCGCGCCGTGCGAGAACGCCATCCCACCATGGAATTCATCCAGATCTTTGCCATTCCTATTTAGAGGGTTTGGCGGACGAGTGCTGTGGCAGGTGGAGCAGGCCGCCATGACTGGTTTTCCATGCAAATCGATCAAGCCAGTCTCAACACGAGGTGGTCCGACTGGTTTTCTGATTGAAACGGGAAACTTTGTTTTCGAGCGACTTGCATCATCAATGCGCGAAGCGGATTCGTGATCAGGTTCTGTGCCAAGCTCCGTGGCCGAATCGGCCCCAGCCTCTGCGTTACCAGTGTTGAGAAACGTCGCTGTGACCCCAAACCCTGCAATCACGATGCACAGAAGACCAAACACAAAGACAACTCGCCGCAACAAATGTTTACTTTGACCGGCAGTTTTAGTGCTAGATTGTTGTGGGGCAAGTCGCACTGTCGTGGACACTTTCGTGGAATCGGGTCTGAATTTCTTGTCTGAGTGAATGCCTCATCGACAAGTCGAATCGCTTCGTTCAGAAATTAACACAAAGGAGACAACTACTCAGGCCCAGCGATAACTCATTGATTTCGGGGAGTGTGTCGACAGCCGGCAACACATGAAGTGCTTTCAGTTCCTCTCTGTGGGCAATCACAATCAATAACCGCCTCCTGGACCACGCCGTGACACGATAAGCACCGTATAATCAAGTTGATTCAAGACCTTCAGCAGTTCTGCCGGAGACACAAGCGTCTCTTGGGATAGATCTGCTTGGTTGACGTATCGATTCGCCTGCAGCACCTAATAGGTTAAGGCTCTAAGTGCATTCTTGGCTGTTGACGAAAACAGAGTAACAAATGTAGACTTCTGTGTCTAGAATAGTGGTCTGCCCACCGAAAACTGCCTTCTCGTCCGAGATTGTAGACGACTCCCCGAAATGACGAAGGCCAATCATGATCGCCGGTATTGTCGCCTCGCTGGAAGAACACGATGGACAACTGCCACATATCATCGCAGGCATCGCCAAAATACCAAATGTGGAAATTGGCGATTTTACTGGTGACGCGCATCGGATTCCGATGACGATCGATTCACCGTGTCCGAATACACTCGAAGAAACAACGCGACTTATTCAAGATTGCCCTGGAGTGGCGTTTGTTGATATCGTTTTTGTCCATTTTGAAGACAAGCCAGAACGTGTCGCCACAGTCACATCGGAAAGAAACGAACTATGAACAGTGACAGGCCACAGACAAACGAATCTCTCCAGCGGCGGCAATTCATCAAAGTATCCGCGATGGCTGCAGCAACTGCCGTTGCCGGCGGCACGAATTACTCACTTCCCATCCTTGCAGAGGAACCGAAATCGGGAATTCAGTGGAACAAAGCCCCGTGCCGATTTTGTGGGACCGGCTGTCATGTCCAAGTTGGCGTCCAGGATAGCAAAGTCGTCGCCGTGGCCGGTGACAGGAACGCCGATGTCAACAAAGGTTTACTCTGCGTTAAAGGTTATCATGTCGGTTCTGCGCTCTATGGGAAAGATCGTCTGACCAAGCCACTGTTGCGAGTCGGCGATGACTATCAAGAGATTTCCTGGAACAAAGCGATCGAGACAATTGCTGATCGAATCGAAGCAGCTCCAGAACGGTTCGCATTCTATGGTTCCGGACAGTGGACTATTCCAGAAGGCTACGCCGCTCAGAAATTTATGAAAGGTGGACTGGCCAATAATCATATCGACCCCAATGCGCGTCTCTGTATGGCGTCAGCTGTCACCGGATTTCTAGCTACGTACGGGGTCGACGAACCGGCTGGTTGTTATGACGACCTCGACGTCTGCGATGTCCTAATCATGTGGGGAAACAATCCTGCGGAAATGCACCCTGTACTATTCTCTCGTGTCACGGATCGACGTAGCCGAGGCGAAAATGTCCAGCTAATTGATATAGGGACACGACGCACTCGCACAACCGATGCCTGTCAGCACTATCTGGAGATGAAAGGCCACGGCGACTTGGCCATTGCCAACGGCATTGCTCACCTTCTGATCAAGAATGGAACGTACGACCGCAAGTTCATTGACTCCTTCTGCAACTTCAAAGCGCCCGACGACGAGAACCCCAATCTGCACGGCAAAGCAATTTCGTTTGACGACTACAGGTCGTTTCTCGAGCCGTACACCCCTGAGCATGTCGAACAGCTATCAGGTGTCCCTGCTGAAAAAATTCGTATGTTGGGCGATCTGTTCGGGAATCCTGAACTCAAGATCACATCGCTGTGGTGCATGGGGATGAATCAGCATACCCGCGGAACCGCTATCAACTCGATGGTGCATGGCGTCCATCTCTTGAGCGGTCACTTCGGCACTCCGGGAAACGCACCCACCAGCCTTACCGGTCAACCATCAGCATGTGGAACCGTGCGAGAAGTCGGCACGCTGTCGCATGCCCTACCCGGAGGGAGAGTTGTTACCAATGAAGAGCATCGCAAACAGACGGAAGATTTATGGAACATCCCAGCAGGCCGCGTCCAGTCGACTCCCGGATATCATACCGTCAAAATGTGGGAGAGTTTTTGCACACCAACCGATCAAGGCGGCGATATCAGCACGATCTGGGTCCAGGTAACCAACCCCGGCCAAACGCTTCCAAACCTCAATAAATTGTTCAATCCCAAGGGGAATAACAAAACCAACCTCAAAGATAAATTTTTGATTGTTAGCGACGTCTATCCAACCGCGACGACACGGCTAGCGGACTTGATTCTGCCGTCCGCGATGTGGGTCGAGAAAAACGGTGTTGTCGGGAATTCCGAACGCCGCACCCAGCAATGGTTCAAAATGGTCGATCCCCCTGGGGATGCTCGCGATGACTGCTGGCAGACGATTGCCGTCGCTCATGAGTTATTTGATCGCGGCAACGAAGGCATGCAGGATCGCGATGATCGCTTCCTATTTGAAGTCAAAAATAACGACGATAAGCCAGTCCCCATCTGGGATTGGGAGCACTACTATGACGTGAACGTTGACAAACATCTATTCGACGAATACCGGCAGTTCAGTCGACTGAAACACAAGGATCTTGCACCATACGATGAGTATGTCAAAGCTCACGGTCTCCGCTGGCCTGTCGTTGAACAAAATGGTGAATGGCACGAGACACGCTGGCGATTTTCTGAAGGCTACGACCCCTATGTGAAATCGGGTGAAGAGATTCAGTTCTACCACTCCTCGACCCACGATGACCGCGCCCAGATATGGTTTCATCCCTGGATCGCCCCTGCGGAAGTTCCCGATAATGAATATCCGCTGATGCTATGCACAGGACGCGTTTTGGAACATTGGCATACGGGATCGATGACACGTCGCATTCCGGAACTGAGCAGCGCCATGCCGGGAGGATATCTGGAGATCAGTGCGGAAGACGCTGACGTTTATGGAATTCGCAATGGTGATAAAGTACAAGTCGAGTCGCGTCGCGGCTCGATAGTGATTCCTGCGTGGATTGATGGGCGCGGGCAACCGCCACGCGGGACAGTCTTTATTCCCTTCTTCGATGAAACGCTGCTGGTCAACGACCTGACACTCGATGCGATTGACCCGTTTTCAAAACAGCCGGATTACAAGAAGTCTGCCGTGCGGATCAAAAAGGTGTCATGATGAACGTTGATCCAAAGTCCAACACGGTCATGCTCATTGCTCTTGTGGTGATTTCCTTGGCTGTCGCCGGTTACTTCACCGGACTTCAATCTCCAATGAACGCACCAGAAACCCCACCACCATTACGCGTTAACGACGGTAGCATCGAATCACTTTCCACGGCCGAACCGGGAGTGATACCCGCAACGCATTACGCAGAAATGGCGCAAGCAACTTTCAAACGACGAAGCCAGACGTTACTCTCCGGCCTCAAGTCATCGGTTGATCCTGCGGAGAAGATCACAATTAAACCGGAAGACAAACTCGTTGCACTTCGGCAACGTGATGCGAATCGCGCATTTAATGGTGCACCACCGACGATTCCGCATTCGATAGACCAGATTTCAGACGCTTCCTGTGTGGCCTGTCATAGCGTCGGCGCAAAAACGCAATCGCTACGAATCCCATCCATGTCCCATCAGCTTTTAAGCAACTGCACGCAGTGCCATGTCGAAAGCAGTTCTCGACATGCAAACCCGATCCACTTTCGCGAGAATCGCTTTGATGGTGTAAAAGCTCCCCAACAAGGACCCCGCTCCTTCCCGGGTGCTCCGCCACAAATCCCGCACACAACCTGGATGCGTTCCAACTGCAAGAGTTGTCATGGCTACGTGGGATTGCAGGGAATTCGCACAACACATCCCTGGAGAAACAACTGCCTGCAGTGTCATGCTCCATCAGCAGATTCGGATCAAACATTTCTGGTCACGAAGCCACAATTCCTCCAAGGCCCGAATATCGAAGACAAAGGCCCACATGGCAAACGATAACAAGATGTCGCGCCGAGACTGGTTTCGGTTGCGACCTTACCGCGCGGATCCGGAAAAAATTGACGAGCGCGACGAACACTCAATGGGTGACCAATCGCACAACCTGCAGCCCGTTCCACAGCCGGTCAACCATGACGGCATGGACCTGTCCGAACTGCCTCCGATGCGCGAAGCTTTCTTGTCTGAAGAACAGGTGCGGCAGCTGTTCAATGACATCGAAGTCCTTGCTTCTGACATTCTACTTATGCAGCGCGCGCCAGGTTCACAGCGTGCTTCGGCTTCACGGGCAACGATCGCAGAACAACTTCGCAAGGCATTAGAATCGCTCCTTTCAGGAACGATTCCTCGCATACAAATCCGATATCACTGGCAGCAAATGAATTGGATCGACACTCTAGAGCGCGGAGAAGACAGCACCCGTCTCATTCGCATCGCCCATCTTCCAACTGTAAGTTGAGGACGTGCAAGAATTTCTTCCGCACTTTCGGATTTGGCGACACCACAACTTCGATCCGCACGTTTGAGCTGGACGCTGTGACTCCGCTCCCAAGGTCACACCGCCCCGCGTTTGAACATGGCAGTGATGGGTTAAGTGGAGCGGTCGGGACGCGGTTTGAACTTTTTCAAAGAGACCTGCAAAAATCATTTTGTCTCTTAGGGTACCGAAGCGTTGTCCAGGCACCTTTAGCTGAGTCCCAAAACAATGCTCTCTCTCGATCCAACTACACGTTATCGCCCGCGAAACCGGCGCCGGCCACATCCGAATTTTCGGCGAACTGCGACGCTAGGACATCAAGCGGATCTGTCGGCAAACGGTCCGCAACATTCTCAAGGAAGAGAGCATCGAACCGTCGCGCCAGCGTTTCCGTAGGACCCGGGATCAATTCATCGCGATGCATGCCGTGACGCTCTGGGCTTTTGAATTTTCTAATGCGAAGGTGCTGACCCGACGTGGCTTCTCAAATATTTCGTGCTCGTCTTTATCCACCTGGAAACGTGCGGAATCTATTGCATGTCCGCGACACGAAGTTCATCGCCGAATTCGACAGCGCCTTTATATCGGAATGCGTCAAACCACTCCGCCTACTCATTCAAAGTCCCAAATTGAATTCCAGACGTGAGCGGGTCATGCAAAGTTTAAATTTTGAATGCTTGCTCCACATCCAAATATTCGGTGAGAAGCACCTCAGCGATCTCGTCCGAGGGTAAGTCCGCTATTACAACGAAAACCGGGCGCACGATTCGAGAGACTCCCTGCCGCCCTCCTGCTCCGACGCGCCCTGTCGATAACAAGTTCTCGCATTGTGTTGAGATTGATCGTCTTTTGTGAATGTTCGCGGTCAGTTCTGGTCGGCGATTCTTGGGTGTTGTCCCTGTCAGGGTTCAACATATGTTCGCTCACTCTTCTTGAACCGCGCGGGTCAAGGCATTCTACGCGCCTCATTAGACGCCTGGAGTTGGCGGTCACGAAGCAATGCGGCACTGTTTCCGATGACAAACAATTCACCAATATTTTGTAAGACTGCTCCAGCGATCGGTGAAATCACTCCGGTGGAAGCGAGCGCCAGCATGACGACTGTCAGCCCCACACCGACGATCACATTGCGGTGAATTGTCCGTCGCGTGCGTCGGGCAAGGTCGATGGCATAAGTCAAACGATCGAGTCGCTCGGTCATCAACACAACGTCGGCGCTTCGCAAGGCGATTTCCGCACCAGAAGCTCCCATCGCCACGCCAATGTCACTGCCAGCCAAAGCGGGAGCATCATTGACACCGTCACCGACCACCATCACCTGATAGCCAGCCTGACGTTCGGCTTGGACGATTTCACGCTTGTGTCCCGGCAAAACTTCTGCAACGACATGATCCAGCCCAACATCGGCAGCGATTTTCTCGGCAACCGCTAGTCGGTCTCCCGTCAGCAGCGTCGTTCGCATGACCCCCATCTGCCGCAGGTCCTCAATGACCTGCTTGGCATCCTCACGGGCTTGGTCCGCAAGAAGAATGGCACCTAAGCACCGAGTTTGTGATTCATTGCGAGTGGCGACCCAAACGATCGGCCCCGCATGCTCGGGTTCATCAGGCAAATCGAATCCCGATTCACCAATCCACGCACGACGTCCCAGCAGGAGTTGTCCCTGCTCGGTATCAACAATGACCCCTCGACCGGGCATCTCTTGAGCCTTGATCTGGTTGGACATCGCGGGCACATCTTTGGCTTGAGCAAAAGTGATTATTGCTCTCGAAACGGGGTGCTGTGATACGTTTGCACACGTCGCGGCAGCCTCGAGCAATTCCGATTCAGTCGAGTCGTGGGTAGCGACCGAAAGCACTTTCAACTGACCGAGCGTGACCGTCCCGGTCTTGTCGAAGATCACCGCATCGACTTCCGTCAGAGTCTCAAGGAACTTTGCGTTCTTGATCAAAATTCCTTTCCGCGTCGCTGCTGCCAGGGCGGCGACCATGGCGGCTGGGCCTGCGAGGATAAAAGGACCGGGGCAGCCGACCACAAGGACGGCGATTGCACGAGAGACATCCCGGCTGAGGAAAAGACTAATTCCCGCAATCAGCAAAACGCCGAGCACAAAATATTTGGCATAATCCTCAATTAAGCGGAGAACCTCGGTCTTGGATTGTTCCGCTTCATGGAGAAGTTCAAGAATTTTTCCCAGGGTCGAGTTATCCCCCGCACTGCTGACTGTTACTTGTAAGAGACCGTTATGATTCACGGTTCCGGCGAACAGTTTCGCTCCAGGCCCCACGTCTTGCGGAGTGGATTCACCGGTTATGGTCGATTGGTCAATGGCCGAATAGCCCTCGGCGACCTCTCCGTCGGCAGGAATTGTTTCCCCAGGACGAATGACGATGAGATCGCCGGGCAACAAATCTTCTGTGTCGACTTCGTGCTCGACTCCCTGGCCATCAACACGACGGGCTTTTCTGGCCTGCAATGATTTCAAACCTTCGATGGCTGCCTGGGCACCAAGCACGCTCCGTTCTTCTAAAAAGAAAGCCACGCTGAGGATGATCGGAATGATTGCGGCGGTCACAAAGTCGCCAATTGCGAGTGCGGCAAGCGAAGCGATCGCGACCAGCTGAGCGCTGTAGGCGTCTGTCGAGCCGGTGAGCAAACCCTGGGCTGCCTCCCTAAGAATTGGCAGCAGCACGAGTATCGCGGCGGCGGCTTTTAAGCATTCAGAAATTGGCCTTTGTTCAATGGGAAACAGAGAATCGACGGCAGTTGCCGACGCGAGTAAGACGCCAGCTGCCATTGCGGTTCCGATGCGAAGACCGAGGCGAATTCGTTCGCCACGTGTCATCCCTGCATCAAGATCCTCTTGAATTCGTCGGGCAACCGGAGTGGAAACGGTGCTCATGGCTGAACCTCCAACGCGCCAGAGTCACCGCCGGTGGGCTGGGTTGGCTCGGTCTGTGTTCCGGGTGTTTTTTCGCCGCGACTGCCAGAAGTGAGCACGAGCCGGGTTCCGGAATCGACGAATTGGAACTGCCCGCCATCCCTCATCAGGCCTTCGATCGTCTCCAGGTGTAGCCGGTTCCAAACCAGTCCCGGATTACGAACATATTCCCCGTGCACTCGATTAAACAATTCGACTTCTTCCTCTGCTCGAGTCCGCTGGTCCGTCGCCCGGCGTGTGGCCTGTTGGATCAGCGAATTGCTTTCGGCTTCTGCTGCCGGAACGATGCGAGCCGCGTAGCCTTCCGCATCGCGTTTTTTCGTTTCAATCGCAATCCGTTCGCTTTGCACTGCTTGAAAAGCGTCGGCCACCTCGGCGGGCGGTTGAATCTCTCGAAACTCAACCGCCGTCAGTTCGACTCCCAGGTTCATGGAATCAATGAGCGCCTGCGCATCGACAAGCACGACGTGCGCCAGCTTTTCCGGTCCAAGCTCTGTCTGACGCTGCAACCGCAAGACATCATCAACCTTCCATTGAGCAATCAATTCGGCGGCGGCTCCGATGACAGCATCGCGGAGAATTCGCTCTGGCTCACGATTGGAAAACGTGTAGGCAATCGGATCGCTAATTCGATACTTCAGTGTGATGTCGGCTTCGACGATGTTTTGGTTTCCGGAAAGGGCGTACCCAGGTAAACCTTGTCCTGTCATCGCGCCTGGATTGTTCAGTTCGCTGCGGAGTGCGTTGATTACAATTTCACGCTCCTGTTTGACCGGCACCCGAATCACTTCGTCTATCGGATACGGCAAAGCGAGTAACAATCCCGACTGCTGTACTTGATCAACCGGTGATGATCCGGTCAGGCGGCCACATCGCAGCACCAGCCCCACTTCGCCCGGCCCGATAGTTGTGATTCCCGAACACCAGAACAGGGCGAAGAGTCCAAGTGCCAGCCAGCCGATCATTTTCGATCCGGCACGAACCCCCTCAGCCATCGAGAAACGGTCCTCACGCCGCGGTCGTAGGGGCACGTGCGGCGGAACGAAGCCATCATCGCTCGCATCATCGTCAGTCATTCTCGGAGGTCGCTCACTCATCGCCGGCTCCACGTCGAGGGCCGCGTGAGCTGTTCGAGTCGTCTAAATCGGAAACGCGACCGGTCTTGCGTGTGGTTTTCTTGGCCGCCGGTCGCTTCCGGCCGGTTGGTCTGGGCGTCTCGGGAGGATCGGTCAGTAAGTCAAAGAAGCCCTGGTTCGTGCGGAGCACAACGGTCGCGTCTTGGCTGAGTGTTTTCTTGAGCGCCTCAAGCGAGCGCCAGTAGCGGTAAAACTCCGGATCGGTGCGATGCGCTTTGGCATAAATTTCGGCGGCCGCGCGTTCGGCTTCGCCGCGTATTTGACCGGCAATCAGCCGACCTTCGCGCAGAGTCTCTTCACTCTTGACTGCCGCGTCGTCGCGGATCCGTCGTGATTCTTTGTCACCCACGGCGCGGAGTTGCTTGGCCTCGGCGACACGCTCAGCTCGCATCTGTGCCAACACAGCGGCGACGTTGGCTTGCTCGTATGCAATCCGCTTGAATCCAACCTGTTCGATGTCGATGCCGAATTTCTCCGCAGCAATACCCTGCACTTCCCCGACAATCGCAGATTCAATCTCGGGAGTTTGAATCTGCTCCGGGGCGGTCGAGACAAGTGCCGAAAGATCATAGCGACCCATGAGCGTATTCTTGGCCGCTGTAACCATCCCGTCCAGCTTGGCGGATGCCGCTGTTTCATCGCCGACCGACTGCAGAAACAACTGAGGATCAGCGATACGCCAGACCACATACGTCAGCAACACGACATTGCGCCGGTCACGAGTCAGCGTGGCTGTATAGGGCGTGTTGAAGACTCGCTTTCGCATGTCGAATTTCCGCGTGTCTTCGATCGGCCAGGGAAGTTTGAAGTAGGGGCCAGGCTCCGTGATGGACCGCACAGGCTCGCCGAAACGCGTCACCACGACAGCAGTCCCTTCCCGCACCTGCAAATAACAGGCATAGCCGATTAGAATCGTCACCAAAATCAGTGCAAATCCTAAATTGAAAAGGACGGCTAACATGCGACTTGGAGGCTTGCTGCTCGCATCGGAATGTTGTTTGTCGTTCACTGATTCTATTTCTGTTCAGGGAGTCGGTGGTTTTGTGGATTCGATCAATACGGGGTTGATCGAACGGGAACGCTCATCAAGAATGACATCGGGAAGTTCCGAGTCCACAATAAACAAGCGTCGCCCAAACAGCACTTGCTCAATTGCTTCAAACCAGATTCGGAGTCGATACGTGTCAGGTGTTGCGGTGAACGCTTCGCCAACTGCGATAAATTCTGCGGACTCCTGTCCGGCAAGCGAGACCCGTTTGGCCGCTTCGATTTTGGCAGCGGCGAGACGTCCATTGCTTTCCTGTTCCGCTTCGAGGATCTGCTTGGCCGCTTCGCCCTTGGCCTCGGTAATGGCGCGGTTGCTGTCCAGCCCCGCATTGATGACGTCCAGGTAGCTGCTCGCGACTTCGACCGGTGGATGGAGATTGATTAAAGCGACATCGATCACGTCCAAGCCCAATCGCTCAGTTACCGAGTATTCGCTCAGTTTCTCACGGACCTCCTCGGCAAATTGATCCCTCCCACGAGACAGCAAATCTGCCAGTGTCGCAACGCGCGTTTGTTCCATGAGGACGCGATACGCCAGCGACTCCAATGCCACTTCAGGGTTTGCCGAGTAGAGGGCATAATCAAGAAATCCCTTGGTATTCTCGGCAATCTTGAAATACACAATCGCGTTCACTGCAACCAACTCAGTTTCTGATCCCAGCACGAGCGAAAACTCTTGCGCATGAGGTTGGGTCCACAGTAGCGTCCGTCCCGAATCTTCCGAGACGACGGCCTCGGCTTCTTTTTCTTCGAATCCAATCTGCATCGTCTGCACAATGCCCGCCGGGTATCTGCGTATGACTCCAAACGGCCACGGCAGCTTGGTGTGCAGGCCCGGTTGCAGTCGTACCGGCTGTGGTCTGCCGAAGCGTTCTTCCAGTCCGGCCTGTTGGGGTTCGATGACGACAAAACAGGTCGAAAGCCAAACGACCAACAGGCAGCCCGCCGCAATCGGGAACACCGACCGCCGAAAAAACCGGATTGTCCAAGACGAACGCAGGCTCAGTCCGAAACGCGCTTCGGCAATATCGAACAGTTTCCCCACCGGGTTGGTACTCGAAAGAAATATCTCGAGCAGAATTGAATTAACCGGGGAGGTAAACGTCTCATGCGCTTTGATCGGTCGAAACCAACCGGCGAACACGTAGATCAATTGCTCACTTGCGACGGCGATCACCCATAGACTCAATCCCCACGCAAACCAGCCTTCGATTGGTGGATAGACGGTGGCCGCCATCAGGGTTCCGCCGGTCAGCAACGCGGCGAGACGTGACTCAGAAAGTGCCGCTCGAACCGCCAAAAGTTCCGGCAGCCTCGGCGAGCCTTGCTGTGTTGTCGGATGGACATGCAGTTTTAAGGCGCGCGCGAAAACCGTCCATAAGCTCGCTGCCAGCACGGCAATGATCGCACCACCAATGACCTGCTGTTGCGACCGAGGCAGGGAAACTTCTACGAGTTGTCCGATCATCGAGAGTCCGGCCAACACGAGAATCGCCACCAGAGGCGCGGCGACGTACAGGTAATGTATCGCTGCGGCTTCGCGATTCAATGCCACGGCATCTTCGTCGCGGGAGGCGCCTAATCTGCGGCGAATTTTCGCGGCGTCCATCGCTGCCCAAACGGCCACACCACACAGGCACAGTTGGAGAGCAGCGGCACGAAACAGACTTGACTCGATCTTCAATGCGTAGAAGAAAGAAGCTCCGGCCGCAAACAACACGCACCAAAATACTTTTTGCAGCATGGAGACGTCTGAAGGTTCGCTCGATTCGGTATCCAATTCCCGATGCGGGACCTGATTCAACCGAGGTTCCGGTTCGCCCGGAAGCTGATTGGTCATGGCAATGTCCCCTTAAAGCTGTCTTCTGTTTCGGTAAGCAGTCGCGAAAGATCGGGAAACTTCTTTCGCGCCGAAACCATATCGCCATCCCTTAGAAAGACTCCCATGTTGTGCAGTGCCATTCGTAAATCGCGAGTCGCCTGCCTTTGCGACCGGGTTGGAAAAGACAAGTATACAGCTGAACTGATCGGCAATTTCGCTGCCATGGAATCCCAGGCATTGATTAGCTCTATCGCCAAGCTGGCCTTCCTACCACGAATCGCAAGATTTGCATCCATCTCAATCGCCTGCATCTCTTTCAAGCATTCGCTCGGACTGGGAAGGAAGATATAAGTTGCAAAACAGAAGAAAACTGCCATGCCGCAAACTGCCATGGCTCCGAGTTGAGACGCAGGAACGGCTTTCGACATTCGCCCGGCGCCCGCTCGGATTACCGCCTCAGGGTCGTCATCACGGTAGCCGACCTTTGCCATTCGAATGAACACTCCAGCCGGGGTGAGTAACAAAAGCGATACAGTCCCTAACAGAATCAATGGATCATTGAACGTAATGGATTCCGTGATCGCCCCTCCGAGTTGTGCGAATGTCAATTTCGTAGGCCTCGTCAGACCATCCAGAGCGTCTGTCTCATCGACGCTTCCATTTGGTGTGTGAATAAGGACACTTGATGTGTACGCAGCTGCATACACGACCAGAAATATAGCCACTGCCAAGGCCATCATGCGTCGCAAGCCATACCACCGGTTTAACAAGAGAACCATCCCGGCACTGACGCTCACTCCAAAGACATAGATGACCAATCCCGTTGGAATGGATTGGTTGATCCTGTCAATGGCCGAAAACTGTATGATCCCGCGCGCCGGTCCCACATATTGAGGAAGCGTTAACAGAGAAGCGATGAAAGGGCCCCCGCGGTTAGCTGGATCGCAGACATCACGGAAGGTTCCATTAGGAATCAGAGAGGCCACCAATCCCGAAACCACGATGACAATCATCAAGTCCAGTGCGGTCCAACTCGTCACGATCCGCCCCGCCGCAATCAATAGGTTTCGTAATCGAGTCGCGCCAGTCAGGCCTGCGGGCAAGTCCGCGGCGGCGATTCGGCTGCTGATGGCGAAACGAGAACTGACGTCGCCCAGGGTGATCGCCAGAATACCGGATGAGACAGCGATCAATACAACCTGTGCCGCGCTCAGCACAGCCAGTCCATATAACACAGAGATCGGGTTAAGCAGAGGAGCGACGAGTGCGATAATGATCAGCTTGCTGTTCGGAAGCCCCAACCGACGCAATTCCCGTAAGACAGGCAGGACTCCGATCGAGCAGACAGGCAGGGTCATGGCAACCAACACCGTCCGCAGCACACCCTGATAGCCCTCGCCACGAAAAATGACCTTCATGCGCTCCGGTGTCGCCAGCGTCCGCAACCAGGCCGCTACTACGACACCCCCGAGAATGGTTGGCGACGCTTCAAGAATCGTTCGGGCAGCAGTGACGAGAAACGTCACAATCAAGGCTTCGAAAGTCGGAAATTGGACCAACATGCAGTTTTTGGCAGAGCAAGCTGCGCGCCAGGGTGGTTTCTTGCAGACATCTCAGTCTTCCCATTCTACCACATATGCATACGAATTGCTATTCCATGTCTAATACAAATAAATAGAGAGTGCATTTTCTGTTTTTCGATTGGCGCGATATTTGTAATAGGAGAGACTGGGAATTTATCCGGGGTTCTTTCACTTGAGAGAAACAGGCGAGGTGCCGTCATGGACGACCAGAAGACAACGGGACGTTTCCGTGTTCGTAGGAACGATGGCCAAGAGCCAACAAGACAAAATGGCGGCACGTTCGTCGATCAGTCGCGCGCCGACTCGCCACCCGAGAACAACACCACAGTACTCGAAGAATCATCCGCCGCGAACGCCGTGAGCCTATTGCCTGAAATCCGTCCGAATCGAAATCATTTTCGTCGCCAATTACGCTCACTGCCGACAACAGTTCTTCCACCTGTTTGTCTCGCGAACCTCTTTTGGTGTTCGACTACCGTTCCTCATTAGTTTTTGGACCGCGCGCCCCTCAAAGTCCGTGCCCAACCCATTGCTGTTGCCGTTGCCGAACTGCCAAGCGGTTGGCCAACAGCAGTACGACATAACCGACGGCTATGGCAGCCCATCCGCTTGCGAGCATCCTATCGCTGGGCCACCAATTGGACGGATGCTGGGTGGTCCATCTCCACAAGCAAAGTTGGAGAACAAACGCCGCTAGTAACAAGGGGCTTAGTTGTGGCAGTGGCCAATGTTGCCATCGAGCGAACAAAGTGGCACCGAACATTAACAACAGCGTACAGAGAGTGACCGCGACGACTGCCTGCCAGCCGAGTGAAATTCCAACAACAGACAGGCAACCTGCGAATTGGGCTCGCGAAGAAGAGTATTCATCCTCCTCCGCGGTCGAATAAATTCCCCATGCCGTCAGCCAGCCCAAAGCCATTCCAACGAGACAGCCCGTCAAGCAAGTGACGCCCGCCTGTAGCGACGCGTTTTGGAACAAACTCGAGGCGAAGGAGAGACTAAGAGTCGGCAACAAGTGCTGCCAGATCATCGGCGGAAGAATCAGTGCAGATGCAATACAGCATTTAACGCGTGTCGATAGTCGCTGACGGTCGATGTCGATGAGTGCGTACACCAACAGAATGCAGAAAGCGAAACAATGATACAGATACAACCCAATCAAATCCCATTTCGGATAGAAAATGATCCACAAGGGGCCATGATAGATGTTTGGATGTCGAACGGGGATATTCGCACCCCCCGAAATGAGCTCGACAAAGTACATCACCAGGAAGAACGCGGCGGAAATTGACTCGACGATTGGGTACCGCATTGAAATCAACGATTGACATGCGCGGCAGCGTCCGCCTAGGCGAAGCCAGCCGATGATCGGTACATTGTCGCGACTTTCGATCTTAACCCCACATTTCGGGCAATGAGAACTTTTGAATACAACCGACTCCCTGCGCGGCAACCGATATGCGACGACATTGAGGAAGCTCCCAATCGTCGCGCCGAAAACACAAAAAACCAGCGCGCAGAAAACTTCGAAACCGCGAAACCGCACTTGTTGTCCGAGCGTCATGTCTTCGAGAATGCGACCGGATTTCGGGGGATAAATTTGATCGATAATCCAGTCTCCGACCGGCATCGCGACGACATAGAGAACAATCCCAGCCCCGAGCCCCCAAACCGCCAGTCGCAGCCAGTTCTGCCTTCTCAGGCGACTCGCCACATGAATCCAAGACAATGATTGCGCGCTTTCGACCACGTCGATGGCAAAGATCAATGCAAGCATCACAAGCAAGGCGATTGGCGCGAAAACGATCGGTTCGGCAAGCGGTTCGACCACGTGGACATCTCGCACAGCTAAAACGGCAAATGCACTTGCTGCAGTGATTAGCGGAGCAAACCACTGGCCGGAAAATAGGCCAGCAGCGCGGCAGATGATCCACACGCTGACCAATGGTGCGATCGTGCCCACCGGGGATTGCCAGTCCCACGTGGCCCAAACGGCCGCTACAAAGCTCGCAGAGACCATCAATACCATTGCCAGGTATTGGCCCAGCAGGTAGCGATGCAAGAGACATCGATGCCTATCGAGGCACGAGGTTGTGCGATAGTTTTCGTTGATCGTCACTGTCTTGTCTCCGCGATGTCGCCGCTGTGCCAGAATCTACGGTAGAAAGCCGTCCGCCGAGTGCGTCGAGATTGATACGGAATGAATCCATGTCGGCTTTGTCTCCAAGATTTCCTTTACGCATAAACTGCTTAGATAAGTATGTTCGGAGTACATATGCAAATATAGCTGACATGCATAACGTATGCAATACGGGGCCGCGCAAATTGCGGCTGGAGTTCCGGACCGTGGAACGCACTTCACCGAATGCAGCGGACGCGGGTGATCTCGAAGGATTTATCCGCGACGGAGCGAGCGTAGAAGTCCGCAATTCGGTACCGCGATCATGGGGGCGTTGCTGATTCGGTCTTCGCTGAAATCAAGGATTCCGAGTGTCCTGCAATCTGCAGCGAAAGCTCGCGCCAGGCTGAGGCGAATTGCTCGGCGGGAAAAAACTTTCGCTTGTCGTCTTGCCATTCTGACAGTGTGGCTTGGCGGTACTCCAAGCCCAGGCAACGGATCACGTTGACCTCATAACTGCGAATCCAATCGATCAGATCGAGTGTCAGTTTGGCACAGAGGCTGAGATCATCGCCAGTAGGTGTCCAGAGCGCTGGCAAGTCCGAGGTCGACCAAGGGGGGGAAACCAAGGGAAACTGAGACGTGAAACGGGGCGTGAATTCGTATCGCGGCAGAAAGACGCCTCCCCGCGCACGATCACCGAAGAAAACACCAAATCCGCGCAGGACTACAGACTGTCCGCCACTAAGCTCAAGCTGATAGACGCTTGAGCAGTCTTTCCGTTTCTTCGGCGGTCTGATGCGTTTGAAGCCCAATTCCAGCAACCAGTTCCCTTCCGCTCTCAGAATATCCTGCCCCCAGCACCAGCACTGTTGGCTAAGCAGATCTGCTGCGTGGGTGCGGAGTTGCCGCGGAATTTCACTGGAACTCGTATTTAGAAAGTGCGGGAGCCTCGATGTATTCTGCCCCAGCGCGAGGTTGTTGTTCGGGAAATCCGTTCGCGCAACATTTGAGGAGAGTCCTTGATTTTGTTTGGCAATCACAGTACCCACGGCCCTCCCCAAGCAAGCACCAATGCGAAAATGACGGCAAAACTTGCTTGGCGTAATAAGAGCAGACCAGCGCGTCGCCAGTTGGTTTCTCTGGCGATGGTCAACGCGGTCACAAGACAGGGAAGTAAAACGCCCGCGAGATAGACAGCTGTGAGAGTCTGGGCGGAAGTCAACGGCATGGCCAATCCTTGGTCGCCGGCAAACAAAAAGATTCCGTCCTTGCGAATTGAGGCCAGGACAACCGGGAGTGAAGCATCAGCAGGCAAGTTAAAAACGGCCATCACCGGGCCAATACAACTGGACAGCGCGTCCAGGACCCCAATATTCACAAAGAGTGAGGCGATCACACAAATTAGCGCGAACACCGGCAAAGCCTGCAGGAAAAACTGTTGTATCGTTGCCCGCGCTTCTCGCCATAAGGCTGCCACAGTCGGGAATTGCATGAACGGACGACTGGGTGTCATTAAAACGTTCAACGAGTTGCGCGCTTGGGCACCGGAGGTACAACGCAGATAAATCAAGGTTGTCGCTAATAAGTACCCCAGGAAAATGCTGCAGAGCAGGAGGGAACTTGTTCCGTTTTGCTGCGCCGCCGCCCCGAGAACGGCGATGGTTGCGGGAAGTTGATAACTGCAGGCAGCCCCAAACGCGATTGCGGAAATCGCCGCACCACGCGAACAACCGGAACACGAACGCGTACTAATGACGGCCGGCACATTGCAGCCGAAGCCCATCATAACTCGCACAACATCCCGTCCGCTCAGGCCAAAGGGGCGAACCAGAGGATGGATGGCGACATTCATCCGTTCAATCAATCCGCTCGATTTATACAGTGCGAGAATCAAGGAAAACATGAGAACTGTCGGCAAGGCCCAGACCAATAAAAAAGGCCCCATGTTCAGCAAGCCATAGCCAACGTTTGCGTGCTCTGCAATCAGCACCTGTCGCACCCATGCGGGAGCGTTCGTGTTGATAGACGCGTTCAGCGGCTCCATCCATCCTTCAACCACGGGATGAAGCCAATCCGCAAATCGGTTCGCAACAAAGATCGTTGCCAATGCCGGCAAGAACAGCAGAGCCATCGCGAGGATCGGTCCCACCCCAGGAGACTCCATCCATCCAGGCTTAGGCTCGATGCGCCAACCCGCGCGCGACGCCAGTGCGCTCTTTGTAAACAGCCGCGGACTGCACAACTCCTGTTTGAGTCTCTCACAGTTTTTCAACTTCAATTCGCGCGCATCGACGGTCACAAAGGCGACCCCCGCATCGCGCGACAACCGCTCTATGGCTTCCATCGCGGCTTCGCCCAACTGGACTTTGTCCCAGAACGTTACGACGACTATGCCCTGCTTGCCTTGGACCAGCGGTAACATCTCCAGCAATTCGTCATCAAGGTGTGTCGCCCGAACGACAAGCATGACCAGGTCGTTTTGTCCAAGCTCTGCCAGTGCCCGGCACGTGGTATCCGTGTCTGATTTGCGAAGAATGCCCGGGGTGTCAATGTATTCCACTCCATCGGACTGGTAACGTTGGACCGACACAGTGGACCCGCGAAAATTCGACTCACCCGCCAAGCAACCGGTCATTGACGATATCAGCTGCGATTTGCCGACGCTTTCACTCCCGATCACGACGACAGATTTGACTGGCGGTTTTGATACGACTTCTAACATACGCATTCTTCTCCGCAGCACGATAAATCATCTAGATACATGCCCCACTTGCGATAGTTTTCGAGTTCTTCTGCCGGTAATCCCAACTGCGTGGCAATCGCCTTGGCCACCACAGCAAAACGTTGGCGGTACTTGTAGATGTAGCAAAACACGTGATGATCATGTCGCACCGCGGGTCCACACAAAAAGAGTCCGGGTGTGACTGTCGACTCGTCTTGTTCACTCAACAGCGGATATCCATCCTCGCGCTTTTCAAACAAATCCGACACGAGGCGCAAACTTCCCTCAAAGCCAATCGCCAGCAAGGGGGCGGAGCGAGACTCAAATAATAGCCCCCCCGCAGCATGGACCTGGTATTTGTCGCCGTCTCGCAAGACTTTGCTGACTGGGCAGTGCGGAATGAGTTCCGTTTGCGCTTCGAACCACTCTGCCTGCATTCGCTCAAGCGAAAAGGTGGAAAGGGCAACGCTCGGTTCCGAGGTTTCATCTTCCCAGGGACACCCGGCGTCGATCAGTCGAACGCGTTTGTCATAACAGGACAAATGATACGCGGCGTCGACTCCAGACTCGTAGCCTCCGATGACGATAAAGTCATCTCCGTCTAGATCTTCGTAGCTCGGGATCGTCGCTGTGTGCCTACACAGTTCTGCTCCGGGAAAAGGTTTCGCTTGAGGATATTGAAATTCGCCCGCGGCCCAGATTACAAGTTTCGAACGCAGCGTATGCTCGGCTGTTTCAACCAGAAAGCAATCGTCGAAACGCTTTACCTGCAGCACCTCCGCGTCTTTGCAAACAGGGAGTTCGAAAACCGCAGCGACCGAGCACAAATGCGCTGCGAACTCTTTTCCTGTCGGATGTTCCACTCCCAAACTGTAGGCCGGCGATACGCCGATCGCGACCGAGTTCAAGTCTAACATCCCGATCGAATTTGTAGGAAATGACGGGGTGATGAATTGGGTCTCTTCCGGCCAGCGTTCAAACGAAGCGCCGACTTGGTAGCGATCAAGGATCAGAAAGTTATCGATACCGGCATGCTTTAAGGCCACCCCGACTCCGACCCCAGCCGCACCGGCTCCAATGACAAGTACATCAAACAAATGCACGTCTTCTTCCGTCATTGCTCAACCTCCCCAATCAACTCTCCTTCATCGTCCTCCATTGGCTCCAACTCAATGGCAGGAAATGGATCCTCGAACTGCGCCCAAACGTCCGGTCCTGAATTGAACTCCTGGTCATCCAGAAGACAGCGATCAAGGGTTTCGCGAATTCGCGCTTCATTCATTTCGTTGCCGATAAAAACAAGCTCCTGGTGGCAGTCGCCGTAAGTCCCCACGAAATTTCGTCGAATCGCTTCGATTTCCTCGGGTTCCTCGGGCCATTCGTCATCGGGCGCAGTAAACCACCAGTAGCCCACCGGGTCCAAACGAATCGAGCATCCAGCCTGCGACCAGCTGTAAGCCCAATCGTACCTAGAAGCGATCCATGCCATTCCCTTGCTGCGGAGCACTCCATCGAACATTCCAAACTCTGAACCGGCACTCAGCGCATCCGAGAGACGCTGAGCATGGAACGGACGTTGCGATTGATAGACAAAACTGGCAATCCCATACTCTTCCGTCTCGGTCTCTTCCTGGCCTCGAGGAACGCTCAGCCATCCCGGAGCGGCCTCAGCGTCCGCGATCGAAAACAAACCGGTTCCTAAGATCTCAGTCAATTCAACCCGCGCTTCGCTCGTGACAAGTATTTTCGCCGACGGATTGAGCCGGCCGATCAATCTGCTGAGTTGCTCCTGAGCGTAAGGTGATACCAAGTCGCTTTTGTTGATCACAATCACATTGGCAAATTCAATTTGATCGACGAGCAAGTCAACGATGTTCCGTTGGTCGTTTTCGTCAAGGCCGATACGTCGAGCGGCGAGATCATCCCACGAGCCAAAATCGTCCATGAAACTGCCAGCGTCGACCACGGTCACCATTGTGTCGAGATCCGCAACCTGCGACAGGCTATGCCCCTCTTCATCTTCGAAAGTAAACGTCTCTGCCACGGGCATCGGCTCGCTGATCCCCGTCGATTCGATCAGCAGATAATCAAAGCGATTCTCCCGGGCCAAGCGAGACACCTCGATCAACAAGTCCTCGCGCAACGTGCAGCAGATGCAGCCATTGGTCATTTCCACAAGTCGCTCATCGGTTCGCGACAGGTTGGCCCCCCCGTCGCGAACCAGAGTCGCGTCAATATTGACTTCGCTCATGTCATTGACGATCACGGCGACTTTAATGCCGTCGCGGTTTGCCAGGATGTGGTTGAGCAAAGTCGTCTTTCCAGCACCAAGGAACCCGCTCAACACGGTGACCGGGAGACGTGGAAGGGATGCTGTGTTTGGTATTTCTGTCATGATTCGTTGAATTCAAAGAGTGATTTGCGTGTGTGCGATGAGCCAATATCGAAATCTGAAATTGAGTGACGCGCTGCTTAACCGACGTCTGTCGTTACCAGTGAAGACCCGGCCAAGTTTAAACGCTCGGCATGGACCTCCAGCAGGGCAGCCCTGTGGTGTCATTTAAGTGCATTTGCATACGTTGTGCAATAGAGCCGCGAAAGTGTTTGAGAACTGCCGATGCAAATACAAGCCAACGCCACAAAACCGCACCCACCATTTCACGTCTTTCGAACCCGTCCTTAACCCTTTGCCGTGATAAGGCCTGTCGAGCTTCAGAGAAAAAAATAGGTCGGGGGCCGTACGCGACAAGGATCGGCCGATGTGGCAGCGCCCGCCAACCGCAGCATTAACGTCTGGGCGAAATCCGCGCTCTTCACCACGGACCAAACAGCGACTGCTTCATACGGTTCTCGCGTGAACCCGATTTTGTGGAAATACCTGCCATACAGCGCTGGAGGTCCGTCGCCAAACGAGTTAACTGACTGCCCTAATCCCGGCGGAGATGTTGGCCGCCGGACTGGCATGACACCCGATTCACGAAGGGACACAGATATGACCACGAAGCGAACGACCAAGAAGACTACGAAGCGGAAACCGGTAGCAGGGAAAAAGGCCGCAACGAAACCGGCCACGAAAGAGCCTGCAGCCAAACGGGCCGACCAGTGGCCTAGCCCTCACGATGCGGGTAAAATTGTAGGCGACGTTCAGCCGCGTGAAGAAACCTTACGCATGTTCGGTTTCTACTTGCGTCTTATAAGTTTCTCACCCAAACTACAGGTGGACAATTTGCCTCGGTAATCAAGCAGGGGATCATCGTGAGTCGCTGGGTAAACTTAGCCATACTGGTTATCTTCCTACTCACCGTTTCTGCAGGCGTGTTCTACTATTTCACATCGCCAAGTATGGGGTATCCCAAAAGTACGGCCGGTATTATCGCTGGCTTATTGGGCCTCGTCGGCCTTGCTCTCTTGCCTTCGGTGTTCAGGAAGAACTCGTCGGAGTCAGTCGCCGGAGAGGCACTACCCGCGAAGACAGGGTGGGGGGTATTCATTGGGTTTCTGATCGTCATGGCAGCCGTTATCGCGTACTCAATGCTGCGAGAGCAGTAGATCGAGGTTACGTGCCGAACACCCGTCGCGTTTCAGATTTGATAGTGCCCTTGCTCGGATCAAGAGGCTGTAAACCCTTCTACCCAATCAGATCGAGCGGATTACGCAAACCCAATCAAATCCCCCGGCCTCCCTTCATCGTCGATGGCTACATGCAGACACGCGATGGTAGTAAATAGACTCGCATGACCCACCTCCGCGCGGACTTCGGCCAACGTGCGATTACCTGACAGCAGATAGCTGATGAACGTATGCCAGCCTCATAAAGACTAGGTTCCCCATATTCTCTTCAGGATAGGTTACCCGCAAATCCAGGCCTGTTTGGTTATGTTAA